>DATFXM010000095.1:0-70123 GCA_035315885.1 Blastocatellia bacterium | reverse complement strand
AATCCCTGCCTCCCAGCCATTAATCAAGGGGTCGAAGGCGGCTTAGGGCCGTCTTTCTGTTTTGAGCGCGCTTTAAACCTCTCTTTAACTCTCTCCGGCAACAGCTCTCTTTGTCGTCGCTTTGGAATCTACCGGATGATCAGCTCGAGAGTTGTCAGCACTGGTAGTCAGCAATCCTCAATCCTCAACCTTGCCCCGCGTGCTTAGTTCCGAGTGCAGATGGCTGCGTTTCAGCGACGGGCAACTCAACTCGATCTTCTGTTGATACAGGCGAAAACCGGCACAGAATCGCCGCTACCGTGAGATTTGCGGTGACATTCATCGAAGTCTTAAACATGTCCGGGATCGCATCCACCGCCAGCAAAATGCCCGCGCCCTCGGGTGGCAGCCCGAGTCCGACGAGCACGGGAGCGATAAGGTATATGCTCGCACCCGGTATCCCAGGTACGCTGAAGCTGATCAATACCGCAGTGCCGACGAGCCAGAAGATTGACGAAGTACTTAGATTGACGCCGTACAACCGGCTCAAGAAGAGAGCGCCCGGCACCCACGCCATTGGCACGCTAACCTTGAATAAGGAGGTCGCCAGCGGCAGCGCAAAGCCGGTTACCCGCGCCGGGAGCTTTAGACCATCAGTCGCGCCGGTGATCAGCGCCGGCAACGCGGCCAGCGACGAGCGTGAACCGATCGCCACAGCCTGCGCGGGGAGCGCAGCCTCGGCAAAACGCTTAATCGATACGCCACCGAATAACCAGGCGACGACGTACAGCAAGAGCATGAACGCAAACAGAATGGCGCAGGTCGTAATCAAATAGTTGGCCAAGGCGCCTGCAGCTCCAACACCCATCCGCACACCGAGCGCGAGGGCGAGCGCAAAGATGCCAATTGGCGCAACCACGAGCACCCACCGGACTACGATCAGCAACGCATCGCCAACGGCGTTAAAGAAGCGGACCACTGGATCGCGTCTCGAGGGCTCAAGACGAGTCAACGCTACGGCGAATATGAACGTGAAGACTACAAGCGGCAGCAATGTTCCATCGGCGGCGGCCTTGATGGGATTCACCGGAACCATGTCCAGAACGCGCTGCACGACGGTGGGCATCTGCTCTGCGCTTGCGGCGGTTGAAACAGCCCCCGCGTGCAATCTCTCAACGACATCCGGTGAAATATTGAGATGCGCCAGCGATAACGGGGCCACTAGTGCGGCGAACAATCCGCCGGCGACGAGCAGACAGACGAAGACTGTCAGAGCCAGCGCGCCGAGCCTGCCCGTACGTCGCAGGTCCGTCTGACTCGCAACGCTGTTTATGACCAGAGCAGCCACGAGTGGGATTACGGTCATGCGAATGGCGTTTGTCCACAGCGTGCCAAGCGGCTCTATCGATAACGCTATGGTGGCGAGCGTTTGATTTCCTACAGCTGCCACGATGGTGCCGGCGGTTATGCCGAGCAGTAACGCGATCAGAACCGGAGTCAATCCGTGCGAATCGCTTGAACGTTCCTTGTCAGTCATTTGAATCCGCAGAACAGGATGAAGTATGGGCGGATCTAGGACTATGCGGAGAAGTGCGAGGCTCGGCTGTGGTCGATCGCCAAGAGTTCACAATACGATGACGCGTCGATTCAGGCAACCTGAAAAGTAGTTCTGCTCAGAACTCAGTACTCAGAACTCTAGAAAGTACTCACCGAGGTTTTGGAGGTCCAAGCCGGATGCGCGCCAGCAGTTGATCTGAATCAAACGTAAACGGATGATCAACCCACCACGTTGCACCCGCGTGCTCGTAGCGTTGAACTTTTTCAAGCTCCTTCTTTCGGCTCTTACCGTCCGGGAATCCACCAAAGATGATCTCGTAGTGTTTGTTCGCCGGCAACTCTCTGCGAACATGTTCGACCAGCGATTCGAGGACATCGGGCTGCATCTCGACGCCAGGACTTCCCTTGTACATCTGCGGAATCAGCCCATCAAATCGCAGGGCGCGTCGCATCGATTTTTCCTTGGGCCAAACCCCCACGACCCAGATCGGAACACGGGGTGTTTGAAATGGGCGCGGCAACATCGAAGTCTTATCGATCTTGTAGTGACGACCGGCGAAGCTGTAGCGCTTGCCTTTCCATAGCCCAGTGATGATCTCGAGCCCTTCGTCAAGGAGCTCAGCGCGAATCTTCAGATCAGTCGGCTCGCCAACACCAAAAAAACCGGCGTCGTCTTCGGCGGCACCGAGTCCAGCGCAGAAGATCACTCTGCCGCTGGAAAGGTGATCCAGGGTGACTATTTCGCGGGCCAGCTTCCAGGGCCGGCGCCGGGGCACAGGGGTGAGGAAGGTGCCGATCCGGATGTTGTTTGTAGCGACAGCCATTGAAGCGAGGACGACCCACGGATCGAACCACTCGAGGTCTTTCTTGCCCATCGCGATCGCCAGTGCATCGGGGACAAAGACCGCGTCCCAGCCTGCACCTTCGGCTGCGGCAGCAAGTCTGCCGAAGTCTCTTACTGGCGCTCCAGGAATGACGAATCCGTATCGCATGAGGAAGTTCTGAGTTCTGAACTCTGAGTCTCGGGCTGGATTCTAAAGACAAATCCTGACATCCTTTGTCATATTCGGTGACCTATGCTGACTATTCGAACTAGTTTTTGAGAGTTCTTTGCTTCCGGCACTCAGAACTCAGAACTCGGAACTCAGAACTTCCATGCGTGCTGATCGGCTCATATCAATACTTCTGCTCCTGCAGGTGAACCGCCAGATGACCGCGCGGGAGCTCGCCTCCAGACTTGAAGTCTCAGAACGCACTATTCATCGAGACATGGACGCGCTGAGCGGCGCGGGAATTCCAGTTGTCGCCGAAAGAGGAAATGGCGGCGGCTGGTCCTTGATGCAGCACTACCGCACAAATCTCACGGGTCTGAACAAGCCTGAGATTCAGGCGTTGTTTCTAACCACTCCGTCGAAGTTGCTTGCGGATCTCGGTCTCGAAAAAGCTTCAGACGCCGCGACCATAAAGCTGCTGGCCGCGCTTCCCGCTGCCAGCAGAGCCGATGCCGAGTACGCGAGACAGCGAATCCACATTGATCTTTCCGGCTGGAGCCGAACCCAGGAGTCCGCCCGCGCGCTGCCGGTCATTCAAGAGGCCGTCTGGCGTAGCCTCAGGCTCAAGTTCAAGTACGATCGCGGCCCGGGTTGCGAACCGGTCGATCGCCTTGTCGAGCCGCTGGGGATGGTAGCGAAGGGCAGCGGCTGGTATCTCGTAGCAAACGTCGAGGGTCAAACCAGAAGCTATCGAGTGTCGCGAATCATCGAAGCGGAGTTGGCTGATGAGCCATTTCAGCGACCGCAGGGCTTCGATCTTGCGGAGTACTGGGCTCATTCACAAGAGGACTTCAAGGCGAGGCTTCCGCGTTTTGATGCTGTCTTTCGAGTTGCCGAAGCGACCATTCCGAGGCTGGCGTACGCCGGACGATTCGCGCGCGTTGAAGACGTCGGTCCTCTGGATTCTGATGGGTTTGCGTTAGTTCGAATCCGGTTTCAATTCGAGTCGGAGGCTGCAGAATGCGCGTTGAGCTTCGGCCCTCAAGTTGAAGTCGTAGACCCGCCTTACCTGAAGGAACGAATCGTAGCGCTCGCGAAGAGCGTACTCGACTTCTACGAGAAGAAGTTCTGAGATCTCACAACTCAGAACTCAAAAATGCCGGGGGTCGCGATCCGTGAGCATTGAGCCAGGCTTTCCCCGGTCCCACGCGCTAACCTGCCAGTTGTCCGCTTTCTCGGCACGCGTCATCCACGGCGGCAGGTCCATCAATAAATAGTAGCCCAGCGCGTTCAAATAAGGCTCATACTTCGCGCGCAGCGCAGTCAGGTGCGCCGTGGCGTCATCGCCTTCCCGAAGCCTCAAACCGACTTCGCCAAGCCTCGATCTCAATTCCGCAAGGGCCGGGCCAGGCAGCCGATCTTCTTCCATCGGCTTTGGTGCAGTGCTGAAAATCTGCGCCAGGTCCACAACCGCGTGACGCGCCATTGCAAAAGTGAGGCGAGCCTGGCGCAACGGTGCGCCGTCGAGTCCGACGATTACCAGAGCGGTCGCGTCCAGAATCGCCGCAAGCGCTGCGATCCACGATTGATTTGTGTGCTGCGATCTATAGAAACACAGCACCACGTAAGACAGGTGGCTCTCGAGCAATTCCGCAGACCAGCGCTCCAGGTCTTTCAGCACCTGCTTGAGTTCATCCATGCCGCCGTCCTCGCTGTGGCGGCGCAACAGCTCGAGTGCAGTCGGAGGCGATCCTGCCCTCGCGTCGAGTAGTGAGATTGTCGCCTCGCGTCGAGAGAATGCCTGGTAGATAACCGGCAAATAGCCGATGATGATCGCAAGGAATCCAAACCCGGTGCCGCATTCCAGAACCGCAAGCACGCGACCCAGTGGCTCCAACGGTACAAGGTCACCAAAACCAAGCGTGAAGAAAGTAACACCGCTCAGGTAGGCGTACGTGGTAAACTGGACACTTTCCTGCGGAGCATTCAGTTTTGTCCCAACTGACCAATGCAACAACGCGAAGCCGAAAATCAGAGCAGTTGCCCAGATGCTGAGCAGCATCAGCAGGGACAGCGGACCATAGTATCCGAGAAGCGTCTCTCTGCGTTTTCCTGCGGACATCTTCCGCAAGAACGCCGAGAAGGGAATCCAGGAAGTACGATAGAAGGTTCGGCTGATGCGGAAACGTCGAGTGACTCTTCGAGGCAGGATGACCGTCTCAAAGGCGTCCCACCAGATGCCGAGGATCAACCCGAGCCCTGCTATCAGCCCCAGTGTTTTCATTTGGAATCCCGTGCCGCAGCAAATACGCAGATTCGGCTCGCACTACGATGCGAATTTTCCGAACCGCTCGGCGAATTCCTGCCTTGAAAGTCCGCCGGCCTCCGCAAGCTTACCAACCCACGCTTCGTCGACAAAATCCTTGGCACCAATCCTAACCATATAGTCACGCGCAACCTGATAGCTCTCGGTGTCGACATCAACCATGCGCTGCCGGCCCGCTCCGGTCTTGACGTCCAGTACGTCCTCGAATGATGCCGGATGAAACTCGCCACCTTGAATTGTGATCATCGAACCGGAGCCGCCCTTCAACAGGTAGTTCACTGCTGCGTAACCCAAATCCCGCGCGTACTCGGCATCGTACGGAATAGGAGATGCGCAACGAAGCTCGTAGCCTATCGTTTTATCCACGATAGTCACCTTGACACCTCTTCGTTCGAGGCGGGTCTGAACTTCGCTCTTCACTTTGCGTCCCAGGTCGATCTCGGTCACTCGAAGGTGTCCTTGCGCGTCGCGATCGACGTCCTGAAGCTCGGCGACTTCCCTTGGGTCAAAGTGCTCGACGAGTGCCTCGGAGAGGAGCACGATTCCGTGCGGCCGGTCCATAGCCTTTCGCTTGATAATTGTGCCTTCAACGATGTCTGCGATTTCTGAAAGCGATATCGTTTGCTTTCGGAATTCTTCGGGGATGATCGTACAGGTTGCGCTCGCCGCCTTTCCGATTCCGAGCGTCAGGTGACCGGTAGGCCTTCCCATAGTCACACCTACGTACCAGCGCAACGTCGTCCGCGCATCTTCCATGAGGCGCTTCACAAGCTCAACTCCGACGTGGCGCGCGGTTTCGTATCCGAGGGTCACCAATGAATGCGGCAAGAACATGTCGTTGTCGATGCTTTTGGGGACTTGAACGACTTTGATTGCTCCGTGACTCTCCCTCTCGATTGCAACCGAGCTTCGGACAAGATCGTCGCCCCCGATCGTAACCAGGGCTTCGATGCCCAGTTTCTTCAGCGCGGCAATTGCGTTGGAGAGAGTTTGTGCGTCGCGAGTGACGTCGCTGCGGGACGTGCCCAGCATCACGCCGCCGTCCAGATGGACCCTCGAGACCTCGTCTATTGTCAGCTCGTGCTGCTCGTCGGTGAATCGCTGGCCAAGCCACTCAAATCCGTCGTGAAACCCGATCGGCGTACAGTTGCGCTTGATAGACTCGATTGCTACCGCAGAGATGACTCCGTTAGTTCCCGGAGCGGGACCTCCACCTACAAGAATTCCAATTCGTTTTATTGCCATCTGCTGATTGGTCCGACGCTCAGAGGCGATTCGGCTCCTTTCTTTTGAGATAGCCGAATCGATCCATGAATTCGCCGGCCGTCAGGTGCCCGGCATCGGCGAGTTTTTCAATCCAACCCGGGTCGGTGAAGTCCCCCGGCTCAAGTCTGACCATGTACTCGCGCGCGACTCGATAACCCTCTCCGTCAACATTGACCATTCTAATTCGGGTCTTTCCGGTTTCCGGCTCCCGAATCTCGGCAAACGTCAAGGGAACAAGTCTTCCGCCCTGGATGCTCACCATTGCGTCGCTCCCGCCTGCGAGTAGAAAACGAATCGCGCTGTAGCCCAGGTCGCGACAATACGCGGCGTCGAAGGGTATGGGATCCGCGCAACGAAGCTCGTAACCGATGTTCTTGTTTGCGAAGGTTATCTTGATGCCGCGCAGAGCGAGTCTACCCTGCACCTCAATTTTGACCTTCCGGGCGAGGTCAACCTCGGCGAAGCGAATGTGGCCGTGCTCGTCGCGCTCGACGTCCTGAAGGCCGGCCATCTCCTCGGGATCAAGCTTCTCGATCAGCCCCTCCGCCAGAACCGCCACGCCGTGCTGTAGTCCCAATGCGCGTCTCTTGATGACCGCTCCTTCTACAATGTCGCAAATTTCCGAGAAGGCGACTGTATGGCGGCCGAACTCTTCTCCGATGACCGTGAGGGTCGCACCCGCCGCTTTGCCGATGCCTAGCGCAAGATGACCTGCCTTCCTGCCCATGGCTACGACTACGTACCAGCGCTTAGTCGACTTCGCATCTTCCAAGAGGTTTCGGACAAGCTCGACGCCTGCGTGCCGTGCTGTCTGATATCCGAAGGTCGGAATGTGTCCGGGCAGAGGTAAGTCGTTGTCAATGGTCTTGGGGACGTGAACTACGCGAATCTCCCGGCCCGAGCGTTCTGCAACGTAACTGGAAGACAACGCCGTGTCGTCGCCTCCAATCGTCACCAGATGAGTTACTCCCAGGGACCGGAGAGTACTAACCACAGAATTGATAGCCTCGTCGGACTTGGTCGGGTTATCACGGGCAGTGCCGAGTATCGAGCCGCCATCGAGGTGAACGCGTGAAACGTCATCGATCGTAAGAGGCCGGACGCGAGAGGTGTCCTCGCGAATCAGCCATTTGAATCCCTCGGAGACGCCGAGGACCTTGAATCCTTCGTTGATAGCCTCGATTGTCGCGGCAGAGATGACCGCGTTGATACCCGGGGCAGGTCCGCCGCCGACAAGTATCGCTAGAGTATTGGAGTTTGGCATAAGTCACCTGCTTGTTCAGCAGTGAGGATTCTAATAAATCGGGCAGCGTTCTGTGTAGCGAGAAGCGAGTGGCGAGTGGCGAGTGGCGAGTGGCGAGTGGCGAGTGCTGAGTGCTGAGTGCTGAGCCGGGTGACTCTCAACGGCAGCGCGTGCGCAATACGACCGCGCAACGCCGGTGTTTGAATGCGTCGTCGACGGGTCGCGACTCTTGGGTCGCGATGGGATGGCAAGAAAGCGGTTACTGGGCTTCGAACATCTTAGGGGTTCTGCCGGGCTCGGTCAGCACGTAAGCCCTGCCAAACCTCTTCTCGTCGGCCTTTTGAGCACGAGTGCTCTTGTTTTTCTTCGACTCGTAACGGCTTGAGCTCTTTCTTGTATCCGGCGCCCCCGAGTTGGACTGGGCAGCCGGTTTGTCGTCGGACGCAGTTTCCACAGGAGACTGCGAGACTGGCGTAACAACAGAAGAATGCTCCGACGCGTCTTTAGCGCTCGAACCGGTCGCCAGCACCCAGAGAATTCCGCCACAGAGGACACAGCCCAGGATTATTCCAATCGAAACCAGAATAGATCGATCGGAACCATCCCGAGTTGGGGTAACGGTGACTTCAGTAATCGGGGCGTCGTAGACCTGTTCGGAAACCGGTGCGCGCCGGGCTTTTGCCTCGGCGGCCGCTTTGTCAAGTTGTCGAACTAGTTCTGTCATAACTGAAGACCTCTGCGATAAAGCAATGCAAAGGCCAGCATGACCCGCTAACCCCTACCGGGTACGGTCAAATCTAGTTCGAAAAAACCGGCGCGCAACACAGCAGAAGAACGACCGGACGGAACGTGTCACGTACTGCAGCGCGGCACCTTCGAATGACACATTGTGACACTAGGGACTTGAGATGAGGGGAGGGGGAGGAGAGACGCGGAGACGCGGGGAGGAGTGACCCGGGAAGGTGGAGAGGACTGGGCGAATGGGCGACGGTCAACCTGCGTCTCCGCGTCTCCTCACCGCGTCTCCCCGCGTCGCCCCTTCGCCCATTCGACTCCTCATGCCCTCACTCCTCATCTCCCATCGACGGGCGCTGAGAGCGAATCTTCCAGATCAGGTACCACACGATCACACCATTCAAGATCAGAATCGCAATCCGAGTGAATGTCACCCTCCGTGTGATCTCATAAACCTCAAGCGGCATCAGCAACGCCGTAGCAACAACCGTCAAGTATTCCGCCCAATGCTTCTTCTTTATAAGACCGAATCCCTCGGTCAATACGAGAGCGGCGTACACAAACGACCCGGCACTGATCGCACGCAGTCGGTGATCGTCTACAAGAAGAAGCTTGTTCAAGAGTTTGTGCACGTACTTGTTGTCAGGATCGACGTGGATGGCTTCGATGACTCTTGTGGCGATTCCCCCTACATCGTGGTGGATCAGCTTCAGGGCGCCGGCGCCCGCGACGATCAACAAGAGCCCTTTCGCCAGTTTGAACAATCCGATAAGCCAGAGACCGGTGTCTCGAGGGCGGTGCTCTCTTGCAGCGGTCTCAGGCTGCGCCGATCGCGTTGGTTCAGTCTCTTTAAGTTCAGTGGCCAATTCGGCAGGATCATACCACTTTGTGATTCCGGCACGGCAGGCCAAATCCGTTGCCCTATTCGGGCTGGCAGTTGAATTGACAACGCATCACCACGAGAGTAGAAGGCCTGTTATGACAAGCAATCTCACCCGCCCACTACGCTCGCTAGCAGTTGCATCGGTCATTGCATCAGTCTCGTTGTCGATCGCGACTGCAGGCGCCTCGGGTCAGCGCCACGAATTCCGCATTGAAACGGCGACCGCTGCATTCGCAGTTGAATCCACGACACCTACTGGCTTGGCGTCGTTTGCGGAGCCGGCAATTTCTCCAGACCGCTCCGAAATCGCGTTCGTCTCTGGCGGTGACATCTGGACTGTCGCGGCTTCCGGAGGCGACGCCAGGCTTCTGGTGTCGAATCCTGCAAACGAGTCGCGGCCCGTCTACTCGCCTGATGGACGCAAGCTCGCATTTGTCTCGACCCGCACCGGCAACGGAGATATTTACGTCCTGAACTTCGACAGCGGAGACACCAGACGTTTGACGTTCGACGATTTGTTAGACCAGCTTGACGGGTGGTCACACGATGGGAAATGGATCTACTTCTCTTCCACGAGTCGTGACATCTCAGGGATGAGCGATATCTTCCGCGTCAGCGTAGAAGGTGGAACCCCGATGCAGGTCAGCGCCGATCGGTACGCCAATGAGTTCTTCAGCGCTCCATCGCCCGATGGGCGCTTGCTTGCTTTCACCGGGCGCGGGATCGCGTCGGGGCAATGGTGGCGAAAAGGACATTCTCATCTGGATGAGTGCGACATCTGGCTAATGAAGGACGAGGCCCCTTCAGGGCAAGGCACCGGCGACCGTGAATACGCGAGACTGACTGCAGTCGGCGGCAAGAACATGTGGCCGATGTGGAGTCACGACGGATCTACGATCTACTTCGTGTCGGACCGCAATGGTGCGCAAAACATCTGGAGCCAGAAGACAGTTTTCGACGGGTCGAGCCAGAAGCGCTCTGCTGCCAGTGCTACAAATGATGATGCCCGACAGGTGACCCGATTCAAGGACGGACGCGTATTGTGGCCAAACATCTCTTACGACGGACGTATGATTGTCTTCGAGAGGGACTTCGGCATCTGGACTCTCGACACCGCCAGCGGGCAGGCGCACGAAGTATCGATCAACAGACGAGGAGCGCCCTCTTCACCGGGCGTCGAGCATCTGCGGCTGACGGATCAAATCCAGGAGCTGAGTTTGTCGCCCGACGGAAAAAAAATTGCATTCGTTGTTCGCGGGGAAGTTTTCGCGGCGTCGGCTAAAGATGGAGGTGATGCCGCGCGAGTGACCTACAGCGCGGCCAGTGAATCGCAAGTGACCTGGTCGCCCGACAGCAAGCAGCTCGCTTACGTTTCTGATAGGGATGGCACCCCACATATTTTTCTCTACGACTTCTCGTCGTCTGTTGAGACACAGCTTACGCGCGCAAACGGCGACGATGCAGTGCCGCGCTTTTCCCCGGATGGAAAGAGCCTGGCGTTCGAGCGCAATGCCCGCGAGTTGTGCATATTGGATCTCGATTCAAAGCAAGAGCACGTGCTGGCAACCGGGACATTCGATAAGATGCCTTTTGGTTCACGGCGCGCGTTCACCTGGTCGCCCGATGGAAAGTGGATTTCCTACTCATCGACCTCGGCGAAATCATTCAAGAATATCTACGCGGTTCCCGTAAGCGGAGGACAGCCACGCGCCATCAGTTTTTTGGCGAACGTCTTCAGCAACACGGTGTCCTGGAGTCCGGATGGCGCGTTTGTCCTGTTTGATACGAGCCAGAGGACTGAGAACGGGCAAGTCGCCCGAATAGATCTGATCCCTCGTACACCTCGTTTTCGCGAAGATCAATTCCGGGACTTGTTCAAGGAGAGTCCGACATCTCCGCCGCGCGTCCCCAGCTCGTCGCAGGAACAGCCGGCGGGCCAGCAACCGGGTGCGCGCGATGACTCCAAGAAGCCGGTGAAACCGGTGGAAATAGTGTTCGACGACATTCGACGGAGATTGACCCTGCTGCCGACTGGTATCGATGCCAACTTTCATTCGATCAGCCCGGACGGGAAGTGGCTTTTGATGATTGCCGCGGCAGCCAATCAGCAGAACCTCTACATTTATTCCCTTGATGAGCTGGCACGCGAGCCGGCGGTTGCGCGGCAGCTCACCTCTACACCGGGTTTCAAGACAGACGCGCAGTTTTCGCCTGACAGCAAAGAAGTGTTCTATCTCGAGCAGGGTAGGATCAACGTGGTGCCGTTGGACACTCGAGTCACTCGTCCGCTTGCGGTCGCGGTCGAGATGGATGTCGACTTCGCGCGAGAAAAGGCCGAAGTATTCAACCAGGCATGGACGATACAACGGGATTATTTCTATGACCCGGCTTATCACGGCGTCGACTGGCAGGCGGTTCGTCGACAATACGAGCCTAGAGCTCAGGGGGCACGCACGGCTGACGAGATGCGCCGAATACTTTCGCTGATGGTGGGAGAGTTGAATGCCTCTCACTCGGGCGTGTCCGGGCCTTTCAACCCCAACACATCGACTACGGGTAGGCTCGGTGTCCGGTTCGATCGAGGAGAATACGAAAGCGCCGGGCGTTTGAGGATCAACGAGGTAATACCTCTGAGCCCTGCAGCGCTAGCTGGAATCAAGGCCGGTGAGTTTCTGTTGGCGGTGGACGGGACAACTCTGGGTGCGCGAACGAATCTGGACGAGCTATTGAGTTTCAAGATAGGCAAGCGCGTTACTGTGACGGTGAGCTCGAAGGCGGACGGTTCTGACAAACGGGAATTAGCGGTTCAGCCGGTAAGCGGTGCGACCGAGAAAGGTCTTCTTTATCGAAAGTGGGTTGAAGAGAGGCGTGACTATGTCGCGCGGATCAGCAACGGCCGTCTCGGGTACGTGCATATGTTCGACATGGGCAGCGGGTCGCTCGCGCAGCTTTTTGTTGATTTGGACGTCGAGAATCATTCTCGTGAAGGGGTGGTGATAGACGTTCGGAACAACAACGGCGGGTTTGTGAACGCGTACGCGATCGATGTTTTTGCTCGTCGGGGCTATATGACAATGACCAGGCGAGACTTTCCACCGGCGCCTGCCAGGACGGTTCTTGGACAGCGTGCGCTTGAATCTCCGACCATCCTGGTGACGAACCAGCATTCGCTGTCAGACGCCGAGGATTTCACCGAGGGCTATCGAAGTCTGAAGATTGGAAAGGTGGTGGGCGAGCCCACGGGGGGATGGATCATCTACACTTCGGGGTTCAGTTTAATCGACGGTACGAACATCCGAGTGCCATTCATAAAGGTGCAGGGGTCGGACGGTCAGGTGATGGAGATGAGGCCACGCGCGGTAGACGTGGATGTGCAGCGGCCGATCGGCGAGAGCTACAGTGGGCGAGATAGTCAGCTTGATGCGGCGGTTCGAGAACTGCTGAAGCAAATTGGGAAGTGAGGTTTAGGGTTAGGGTTCGTATTATTTCCAGTATGCCCCTCTCCAGCGCTCGGCATCTTTCTAGTCTTCATCTGGCGAACCCGAAACCCTAAACCCTGAACCCTAAACTGAACGTCAGTTATTCATCACGATCAGGTTCGAGCGTAGTCCGTTAGCGATAACCCGAAGGCGGTTCGCCCCGCTCCTGATGTTCAGATTCTCCGACGGCGCATCCACCGTTATGCGCTTGTTTGACACCGTCACATCCGGCGCAGCGCTCGATGTAGCAACCGATCCGTTCACTTCAACCTGAAGATCCGAACCCAGGCGCTTTCCTTTGATCACCAGCCTGCCGCTCTTATAGTTAGCCGAAGACAACCTCGGTCCACCAGTGTCGCCACCACTGAAGTCAGCGATCACCAGCTTACTCTCATTATTGTGAGTGTCGATCAACACAAGCCCGACGTGCAGCGCCGCCGGCGACTGACTCAAGCCGGTAGTGTCGAGCTGTACTACAATCGCCGCCGGAATTCCGGCATCGATGTCGAATGGAGCAGTCTCTCCGAGCACGTGATCTTTTTGATCCAGCAAGGTCAACTTCGCCTTCACGACGTCGCCGTCCGTGTCCGTCCCGAACACGTTCATCGTGAGCTTATCCCCGTTGAGATCGGCGTTCATGCTGCTGATGTTTGGCGGACTGTTGCCGATCGGTTTCAGCGCGTAGCCCATTATGTCCAGAGCCGAAAGATCGCGCAGTGTAGCAGCCTGCCGGCGACCCGCGTCGATGGTCGGGTCCATCACGCCGATTCGAAGCCCGACTTCCGAATCGTCTTTCCAGTGACTGGGCTGTTGCTCGTCGCCGCCAGTCTTGTCGGGTTTACCGGTAGAGAGTTGCCACTGGTCGTCGCCGTTGAAGAACACCTGAACGCCGCCTGACTTCAAAGGCCGCTCGGCCGTTGCAAAATTTGAAAGGTTGGCGCCTGGCCGCACTCGAAACAGATCCCACACCGTCACCCCAGGAATGCAGTCGGGGTTTACTTCAAGCTGTCCTACAGCCGACTCAAAGCCCAACACGTGTCCAAGCTCGTGAACCGCGACCGACTCAAAATCAGTTTTGCCCGGATCTATGCCGTCGCTCGAATCGAAGTCGTAATCGACATTCGAATTCAGCCCTATTGACGGCGGTGGACCCCAGGACTGCGGTTCCTGGTCCGGATTCGCCACCGCGTCGATGAAGCCTATCGCACGAAACTGAGCGGTGGGACCGAGGATGTTCTCCATGTCGCCTTGATCAGTCGGTACGGCTAGTTGAGGCAACGCATTGTACAAAGAGATCTCGCGCTGGGTGGAAGAGCCGAGCCACAGATTCCCCGCGGCACTCAGGTACTGACCAAGCGCCGCGAGCATCTGTGGATTGGTCAATCCTGCCACTCCCTCTGGAAAGGGCTCGCCAAAGAAGGTCGTTCCAAAGTCTACGTCCACGATGATCGATATCGGCGTGCGGATTTGTGCTTCCCATTCCGCGGCTGCTCTTTGCAATGCCGCCTTCGCTGCCGGATTCTGGTCGAGCGCAGGGGTCATGCGAAGATTGATTCGCAGTCCGGTCTGCGCCATCGGACGTACGTCCTCATCGACGTGCAATTCCTGCGTAAGATCGCGGGCAAGCATTTCCGCTGTTTCATCACGAGTGGGCTTGCGGCAGCCCACGCCTCCACCAGGCGCAACATACAGAGCGCTTCCAAAGCCTGCAGAGGCGTTCACAAGACGAGCGGGATCTATTTTAGTCGGTGCGCTCGCGGATGCCCGCTTCTGGCTGAGCGGTGCAAACATGGCAACGATCATTAAAATTGCGAGAAGTAGTTTTGCTTTGATAGTCCAGAGTCGCACCATTGCGTCTCACCTCCGCGCGGATGTCGTGTGGTACAACAAGCAGATTGGAAGAATTCGTTCCCCGGCGAGGGGTTGGTGATCGTCGAAGGGGCCTTCGGCGCCTGGTTGCCGCTTTAATGGGAGCGGGAGTCGGCGGCTAGGTAACAGGTCGAGAATATCCAAATACGGCTCAAAGGCAATACTTTTCTTCAGTTTGGGCCGGATCGCACGCTCGATAACAGCATCGAGATCGATCCCTTCCAAACCGCCTTCCCTTCCGTCAGGAGACTTGCGGCGGCCGATGGCCAGCACGTAGGATATCCCTGCCTCAAGGGCGTACTCCGATTTCGACGTTTACCGAGAGCACTGCACTCTGTCGGCATTCATTCGGTTCAGACCTCGGCCTCGACCGGGCGCCTTAGACGAGCCATTACCAGCATGAGTTCCAATCCTCGATCCACCACGCCGGCAGTTTTACTCCTGGCAGCCTTCTCCTTCTCGGCTCTGCTTTCGACATCGTGCAGCCAGGACGCTAATGAGAACCGACCGGCAAACGCGAACATAACTTCAAATTCAAAAGCATCCGCTCAATCCGCGGACCCGGCGGTGTTCGCTGTCAGCGAACCCGAGAGGTACAGTTTGCTCTTTCAGTTGGGAGAGACCGCGACCGACACCGGCACCTCGTCAGCGGCTTCTGGAGCCTCGACTGCGACAACGCGCAATGCAGGCAACGCTCACGCTCCAGCAGCGAGTCCTTCCAACAAGTCATCGTCGGGCTCATCCAGCAAGTCGCTGCCCGCCGGCCAGTTGAAATCGGGGAACAAGGTTGCGCAGCTTCCACGGCCGAAGCCAGTCAACCCCATCGCGGTCACTGTCAACCAGTTTCAACTGGACAAGCTGGGGGCGGATCGCCGATGGTCATTTCAACTCACAGGGTTGGGCTCAGTCGTCTATCTCGAGAAATCCGGACTGAAGTACGTTGTGTTATTTGATCGCGGTCTCTACTTCGAAGCCGGACCCGCGGATCTCGGATTCGAAGTTGGACGAATCCTGAATCCGGTCCTGGCCGCGCAGAGATGCGCTTCCCGAGCGCAGTACGATAGCCTCGGACCTCAGCAGGTGGCTGGCAGAAATGCGTTTGGATTTCGCTTCGCACCGGCCGCGGGCGCGGCGGGATCGGCCTCGGTGATCATCACTGTGGATCAGGAAACCCGGCTGCCCACCAGATTCGAAACACGCGACGCAGCGGCTGATACGTCGCCCAAGTTGCTGCTCGAGGCTCACCAGTTGAAGCTCAATCCCTCCATGTCCCTGTTCGACGTACCGAGCGGGATGACCAAAATAAAGACCGAGCATGCGAAGGTGCAGATTCAGAGCTTCGTTGCGGGAGTTCAGCCGTTCATTGAAGCAATGAGCGCCGGCCAGCCGCTAAAGGCTCAGGTGCCGGCGGCCAACCCAAAAGCCGCTGCCGCCGCGGGAAAGAATGCGGCAACCAAATCTGCGGGGTCAGCAAACAAACGATCGGGTACGGCCGGGCCCTCACGCAGCCGTAATGGTGCAATTCTCTCGCGATGAGCAGGATTTCAGTAGCTGGATGGCCACCGCAGCCGTATTAGCAGTTCCTGCAAAAACAGATCCCGGACATTCAGGAGGATTCATGACTCGCAGACTTGCAGCCGTATTAACGCAACTTGCGCTGATATCAGCGTTGTCCGTGGCCAAGACGAACGGCGGGGCCGACAAGATCAAGCCGGAAGACTTGAGAGAGTGGCTCAACTTTATCGCCTCAGATGAATTGGATGGCCGAGCGACGTTCAGTGAGGGGCTGGGCGTCGCTGCAGGGTATATCTCGGCGCAACTCAAGTCGTGGGGCGTTAAGCCCGGGGGCACAAATGGAACCTATCTTCAGAAGGTTCCGGTGCTCGGAGTGAAGAGCACTAACAGGTCGAGGCTAACTGTCGAAGCGAACGGGCAGACTCGCACATTCAACAACCGTGAAGGAGTCTCTTTTCCAGCGAATGTGGGCGGCAAGCGTTCATTCACCTGCGACAAAGTAGAATTCATCGGTTACGGATTGTTCGCGCCACAAGTGGGACACAACGACTACGACGGACACGACGTGAAGGGAAAGGTAGCGGTGTTCCTCGGGTCAACGCCACCAAAGGCTGTTGACGCGCGACGGTTCGGGCGAGCGATGTTCGCCCGAGGCAGAGCCGCAACCGAAGAACGTGGGGCCGTGGCTACGATCGCACCGGTCATCTTCGGGAGAGGGCAGGGTCAACGACCCCAGGCGCAGGCTTCGGGTCAAGGAGCGCCGACGCAGTCTCAGGGACAAGCTACCGCGCAAGGACAGTCTCAGGCCCAGGCTGCGGCGCCGTCGGGGCAGCAGCAGTCTGCTTTTTCGGGTGGCTTTGGGGGGCCGGACGGGGACTTCACAACCGTACAACGACTGGACAACCCGATACCTCCATCGGTGACTGCCCAGGACGAGTTCTTCGATTTTCTTTTCAGCGGCGCAGAAACGAAGTACGCCGACCTCAAGGCCATGGTGGCTGCGGGTGAGAAACTGCCGGAATTCACGCTCAAGAACGTGCGGATAACGTTCAAGCTGGACTGCGACTACGAAGTTGTCCGTACGCAGTATACGAGGAATGTGGTAGGAGTGATTGAAGGCAGCGATCCGAAGCTGAAGGACACTTATGTGTTCTTTGGTGCGCACTACGATCACGTCGGCTATGCGGAGGGCGAAATCACTCAGGGTGTAGATGGGCCACGGCGAGCCGGGGCGAGAGGGCGCGTGACTGAGGGGGCGATTCAGGATCGAATCTGGAACGGCGCGGATGACGATGGTTCGGGCACGGTCACGATGCTGGGCATTGCGAAGGCGTTTGCGACGGGACCAAGACCTCGCAGGTCGGTAGTTTTGGTGTGGCACTCGGGAGAGGAGCGAGGGCTATGGGGCTCAAGGTACTACGCGGATTACCCGACTGTTCCGATCGACAAGATCGTAGCGCAAGTCAACATGGACATGGTGGGTCGGAATCGAGACAACAAAGAGGAAGAGTCCAATACGGTGTACCTGGTCGGTTCCGACCGTATCAGCACTGAGCTACACAATCTGTCGATCGACGCAAACGCCGCGCTGTCGAAGCCTTTGAAGCTGGACTTTGAGATGAACGATCCTTCGGACCTCGAGCAGATCTACTATCGGAGCGATCACTACAGCTACGCGGCGAAGGGTATCCCGATAGTTTTTCTGACGACCGGGCTTCACCAGGACTATCACGCAAACACCGACAGCGCTGAGAAAATCAACTACGAGAAGATGGCTCGCATTGGACAGTTCGCGTACGAGATTGGATTTCGTGCGGCTAATCTCGATCACGCTCCGGTGCGCGACAATCAAGGGCCTCGCATAGGAAAGGGCAGCGCGGGGAAGCTGCAGTAGGCAGTAGGCAGTATGCAGTAGGCGGTATAGGCTTTAGATAGACTCTAATCAAATGCGAAGGCGCGGAGTCGCAACGAGAACCTTGCGACTCCGCGCCTTTTGCGTTGAAGACCACGGCAGTCTGCCTACTGCATACTGCCTACTTTCCTAGAACGAATACCTCACTTGTATTCGCCCGTAGCGTCCGACCTGAGTGCCTACTGGACCTGTGAGACCACCATCGTTGAACTTCACATTGTTGAAGAACGGATTCAACACATCGCCGTTGCTGAGATCGGATCCCAGGAACGCCCATGTGAAGTTCGGATGATTGAAGATGTTGAAGAAATCAAAGCGCAATTCGAGCTTGTGACCTTCAAACGGCAGCTTGAACGCTTTGTTCAAGCTCAGATCCATTCGGTTGGTTATGTCTCCACGCAGAATGTTGCGCCCGGCAATGTTCGTCCGAATAGAAGTATCCACCAGATATCGAACCTTCGTCGGATCTACCGGATTCCCGTTCGCATCCACGTAGTTCGTCGGAGACGTAGCGCCAAACAGATCGGCACGAATACCAACCGACGTCGCCGGCGCGCTGAGATTTACAATCGCCGGACGATCATTCGTGTTCTCGAGGTCCCCGTTCAGATCTATTCCACCCACAAACGGCGTCTCCACTGACCCCGATTGGATTCGATAAATCCCGCTGACCGTCCAGAAGCCGGCGATCTGACCCAGCAACCCTTTCTTCGGACCGGGTATGTCGTAGATGAAAGTCCATACCGCGCGATGCGGTACATCGAAACTCGCAACGCTTCGATCCACAGCCCGATTAAACGGATTCGACGCCCGACTAGCTCCACCGCTGGTCACGAAGACCTCGCTGTTTACATCGTCGATGGCTTTCGAATAAGTGTACGCAAACCTGAACATGAGCCCATGGTCGAATCCGCGCTCGAACCGCGTCTGCAACGAGTGATAGATCGAGTCTCCACCGTTCGTACGCGCGACCACCGAGCCTCGCTCCGGATGCACCCGCACGCCATTAACCCCGGGATTCAACTGCTCGTTTATGAACAGCCTCTGTCCACGCGTTCCAACGTACGCCGCATCCAGGATGAACTTACCCGGCAACTCACGCTGAATGTCGAGGTTCCACGTCCAGGTCATCGGGTTCACAAGATCCGGCAAGATTGTCGTGACGGCCGCCCTCGGATTCGGGAAACCGGTAGACGGCAACGAACCTACGCCGGCATTCGCAAAACCGCGCCCCCCAACCGTAGATCCGAGCAGCGACACACCAAATGCGTTGGGAGGCGACGCCGCAGTGTTGCTCAGAATGTTGTTGAAGAACAGATCGTAGCCTACGCCGACTCCACCGCGGATCACGGTCTTGTCCTCGCCGAAGATCTTCGGTGCAAAGTGCGGCGTGTACGCAAAGCTGAACCTGGGCGCGAAGTTGTTGTTGTCCGAGTTCTGCTTCGCGACTGTATCAAACGGTACGTTGAAGCCAGCGAATGCCGGGAACCGTATCACGTTGCTCGGCGTTCCGTAGTTCTCGTACCTCAACCCGAGATTCAAACTCAGGTTTGGCCTGATCCTCCAGGAGTCATTCACAAAGTACGCCTGCTGAAACGCGTTCGGATAATCAACCGGATTCCCAAACGTGATCGCTGCAAACGTGCCTTGCGTCCCCGAGAAGCCGTCTACGAAATTGCCAAACGTCGGGAACCCGCCGCCCGCCGAAAACGTCAGTGTGCCCTGCGCGTTAAAGGGTACGAACTGCTTCGCAAGCTGACGAACAAGATCAGCACCAGCTCTGATCGTGTGCGAGCCTGTCGTGTAAGTAACCGTGTCCTGAT
Organism: Blastocatellia bacterium; assembly: GCA_035315885.1. GTDB lineage: Bacteria > Acidobacteriota > Blastocatellia > UBA7656 > UBA7656 > DATFXM01. The sequence goes on along the minus strand of DATFXM010000095.1, from coordinate 50,544 downwards.
ACTGGAAGTTGTTGAAGATCCTTCCTTGCGGGAAGAACGTCGTCGTCAAACCACCCAGTGGTCCGACCGGACTCACGGTCAGACCCGAAAACAGAAACTGCGGACCAAACGTCAGAGCCGCCGGGTCCTGAGCCCCAAACAGAACGTTGAACCGACCGTACGAAAACCGGAATTCGTTCGTCAGCCTCGGTGACAGAATTCGCGTGTAGTTCATGTAGAAGTTCTGCACGCGGCTCGGTGTATCCACCGCGAACCCCGAAAACGGCGTCGGGAACTGATTGACTACGGTCTGATCGGTGAACAGATACCGCCCGGCAAAGCTGTTGTTTTCATTCGGAGTCCAATCGACTCGTCCAAGCAGGTCGTACGTATTCACCGGACCCGGCGCCGACGTGGTCACCGTTCCGAACTGAGCATCCGGCCTGCCACCGCCAAGCGGTACGTTGATGAGATTCGTACTCCCTCTCAAGTTCCCAACCACGCTCAGGTAGCGGTCCAGGTTCGCACTGGCGCCCTGCGGAAACAGGGAGCGAAGTGTTGCCAGTCCCTGCTCCGTAGGTACTACTGCCGATGCGCTCGACGCTCCGATACGAGTCCGAGTCGGCTGGAACGTGCCGAAGAAGAACAGACGATCTTTTATGATCGGACCGCCGAACGAGAACCCGAACGCGTTCTGCGTGTAGACCGGCACCGATGTGAGACCCTGCGTAGACTTTTGTCCAGGGCTAAGCGAAGCAAGCGCGCTCGTGTCGATCACGTCGTAGAGCGAACCGTGGAATCGATTGGTTCCCTGTCTGGTTACGACGTTCACTACAGCGCCGCCTGCGCGTCCGTACTCGGCGGAGTTGTCGGCGCCAAGCACCGTCACTTCCTTGAAGCCGTCACGCAACGAGGGTTGAATCTGCTGTCCGGCGATCGAGTTGTCGTTATTGTCCGCGCCATCGATCAACTGATTGTTCGCGCGCGCCCTGAGACCGTTGATGTTGAACTCAGTGCCTTGCACGAAGCCTCCGGCAAGCACGCCGGGATTTGTTACGCCAGGCAGGGTAAACACGAGATTTACCGGGTTGAGACCGGCGACTGGGAGGTCAACGATCTGCCGGCTTTCGAGGGTGCTTGCTTGAGCGCCATCCTGTTTTTGGAGGACGACCGCAGCATCAGCGTTGATGTTTACGACCTCGCTTTGAGCGCCGACCAGGAGTTGAGCGTTTGCGGTGGTTGGTATTGCGGCTTCAACAACCACGTTGTCGAGTGTGATGGTTTTGAAGCCTTGAGCTTTGATCTCCATTTTGTACGTTCCCGGATCGACCGCATCGAATCGATAGTTTCCTTCGGCCGACGAAGTCGTTTCGCGAGAGACGTTGGTTGCGATGTTGGTTATCTTTACTGTAGCTCCGCCGACTACTGCTCCTGCCTGGTCGTTGATGGTGCCCACGACAATTCCTTTACTGGATTGTGCGAGCGCCGCCGTGCCAAGCAGCGGGGTGAAGACCGCCGTGATGAGCAGCAGCATCACTGAAAATGTCAAAGTTTTGAATTTTCTAAGGTGCCTCATCTTGTCTCCTTGTTAAGACTTGCTCCCTCGTTCTCGCTTGCCAACTTACAGCGAATGCGAGAACCCCATGCGATGGAAAGAGCACAGGCTGTTCGCCGATAATTCGGGTACGGCCAAGTCTAGAGAGGGAACGAGTGGACGTGAACAGGTTTGGGATCAACCTACATTCGCGAGTGACAAGACGGCTGAATTTGGTGATGAAGGATCGGGCATGGACCTGCTGTCCCTGCTTTCTCGCTGTTCGTCCCAGTAGACGGTTTCGGGTTTCGGGTTTAGGGTTTGTTAGATGGAAGCTATTCCGAAACGTTAGATTCGAAACTCGAAGCGCTAACGCAGGAAAAGAGCATACTGAAAACCATAACGAACCCGAAACCCGAAACCTCTACTGCCTACTGCGTACAGCTTACTGCCTTTCTGTATTTCGCATCAGCGATGATCAGGAATTTCCTGATTACCCGCTGTTGTTTTTCGTGAGCAACCTGATCAGCTTCAGGCGTCTGCTCGAGGACATAGGTTCTGTAGTACTCACTTTCGAGCTCGCGAAGGTACTCGCTGTCAAAATAGTCAGCAACCCAACTCATCCATCGGGTTACATTGTCGTCACTTTCGGTTATGCGATTCAGTTGACGCATCAAGTAGGTCGCAATCCGCTGATCGTGGAGACTCGTGAACAAGTTGATCAACTCTGCATCGCCGTCCGTAGTTCCATCCGACTGCCACAGCGCGTCGATGAGTCTCTCCTTCTGATCTTCAGTAAGCAAATCGCGGAATTGAGGCGATCTAGTCTTGGAGTTGCTTTCAACTGAACGGGGAACTTCGAGAGGCTTCAGTTCGGAGCGAACTTCCAACTTTGTTATTTCTGAATTCGGTTGACTCTCGTCGGCCTTGTCAGCGGTCTCGCTCGCTTCCTCTTCGGCGTCGTCGGATGTCTTCTCATCTTCGGCTGCACTGTGTTTGGCTTTGTTAGATGCGAGCTCAACCGCTCCATGCCAACGCGTGGCAGGATCCACTGCGCACTTAACGAGCCACTCGACCAAATCCGCGCTGTTTGGCTCTGCCGATGCCTCGAGCGTCGCCAGCTCACGAACCCTCAGCAGGTACGGGTCCTGATCGGTTACCTTCATTGGAAATCTGTAGTCGGCGAATTCGTATCCGGGTGCCGTTTTACCGGGGTCGTCTGCTGGCCTGTTAAGAAAGATCAGAAAATCATCCGTGTTGTTAAATGGTCCGGCTTCTTCTTCGTCGATCCAATGATAGACATCCACCGTCTTCTTGCACGAGCCTCGCAGGACCTCCGATACCGCAAGACGAGACCGTACGAAAATGCGATCATCTTCGGTCGCTACTGTTTTGGAATTAACCCATCGCGCTACGACCACCAGAGCACTTGCCTTGAAGGACTGTCGCAGTGGCCGCGGAATTCCCATCGCGCCTCCTAATACCACACTGAGTCGCTGCTCCTTTAACGCAAAGTCCACACTCCGGCTTTCTGCCTTCCCAACAGTGATCCCTTCAGTTTCGCTGTTTCCAAAATCCGAGCTTTCCACGAGAATTGTGTACGAACCTGACCCGGCGACTGGAATTTCGTAGAAGCCTTCCGAGTCCGTTGTCACCGTTCGCTCTTCACCCGAAGTCTCATTCACCGCAGTCACCTTGGCCTTGCCGACCGAGACTCCGCTCTCGGTGTGCACTCTGCCGACGAGCTTGGACGCGAGCTCACCCGATTGCTGCTGTTCATCGGGAGACACAACTCGTGAAACATAAGATGGCCTGATCGGCTGAGTGCCTGTCCCATAGCAGATCGTGTTTGAACCGAGGCCAATCAACGCACTGACCACTGCGCTGGCGATCGCTGCCGGACGGCGTTTCGAGATTGACACCGGAGGCAGCGGGGACTTGACTATGACCTTTCCGTCGGGCCCACGTTCGATGCGACCGCACAGCCGTGCGCCCTTTGCCTCCAACACTGCATGGACCTGATCTACGGTCATCGCCGAAAGGTTGTAAACCTTCTTGTCACATTGTTGACAGTAGCGGCTACGGTCGTCGCCGATCATCTCCGCCCAGTCAGCCGGACACGGTTTCGGAATACTGATACGATCGAGGAAATCCCTGTTTCGAGGCATGACGAACCGCCTTTCAGGACTGTCACCCGACGCAATCGAGCACACCAGTCCGAGTGGTCGCACAGTTTGGATGGTTGGACCTTGCACGAGGCTGGTTCGAAGCGTCTACAGCTTATGAACCGATCAGTGTAAGAATCTTGCGAAGATTTGAATTGGAATTCGAACCGCGCAGTCATGCACCATGCGGTCGCCTCACCCGGAAATCCACGCGAGGAACGTCGTTCATGTAAGAGCTCAACCCAATACGCCGCCAGACGCAGGAACTCCAATAGAGTGGATACCACGAAGGCGGTATTTCGTTATTGAGTGGAAGTGGTAGCCTACGAACACTCGATATCGGGATGTTTTTTCCCGCTCTGATGTCTCATACTAAATTTTGGGCTGATGTAAGACAGCAATGCTGCTGCGGACCGGCCTGCAAGCTCGTCGCGGTCAGACGTCACCGCAAGGTTTTTGCAACGCGAGGCTCAAAACGGCAAAGTCGGCTTTCAACTTTTGACCGGCATGTTGGTCCTCGCGCCACAAGTGTTCGCTGCGGCAACTCAGGAAGAGACGCTTCAGCCGCCCGGATAGCCTGAGACGGGCTAGGTCTCCATGGCAATCTGTTTACGATCCTGTTCTCGTGCCGATTCACAACACAATGTCGTTGGGCTACTCGCGCAATCCGGGGAATCAACGATTCCTCCGGCCGGACGCGCCAGTGCCGTCGTAGTTTTCGGATTCAGGACTAAAATGAAGTCCTGGATAGTGCGAATGAGCCAAGGAGGTATCAAAATATGACCGACGTACGAAAAGAAACTGATAGCCTGGGCGTGGTTGAGGTCCCTGCCGACAAACTCTGGGGCGCACAGACCCAACGTTCGCTCGAGCATTTCAGCATCGGCAAGGATCTGATTCCGCGAGAAATGATCACCGCCTATGCCACTTTGAAGAAGGCGGCGGCGACGGCCAACCATACCGGCGGACGTCTCGGCGACTTGCAATACAAACTGATCGTTCAGACTTGCGACGAAATTCTCGCCGGCAAGCATCACGACATGTTTCCATTGCATGTGTGGATGACGGGCAGCGGAACCCAGTTCAATATGAACGTCAATGAAGTAATATCCAACCGCTGCTGCCAAATCGCGGGCACGGCGCTCGGAAGCAAAACGCCCGTTCACCCGAATGATCACGTCAACATGGCTCAGTCATCAAACGATACGTTCCCGTCCGCGATGTACATCGCGGCGGCGGTCAATACGAAGCAAAGCCTGATTCCCGCGGTTGAGGCGCTGCGCGATGCAATAAAAGCAAAAGTGACGGCGTGGAAAGACATCGTCAAGATCGGCCGCACCCACATGCAGGACGCAACGCCACTGACGCTGGGCCAGGAGTGGTCCGGCTACCTGGGCATGCTGTCGGATGATCTGGAGCGGATCGAGTCGGCGCTTCAGGGAGTGTACCGGCTTGCGCTCGGCGGCACCGCTGTGGGAACGGGCATCAACTCGGCGCCTGGCTTCGCCGAGTCGGCGACCGCCGAAATCGCCAAGCTCACCGGCCTGCCCTTTGTGAGCGCACCCAACAAATTCACCGTTCAGGGCGCTCACGACGCGCTGGTGCAGCTTTCCGGCACGCTGCGCACTCTGGCCGTTTCGCTCTACAAGATCGCGAACGACATCCGGCTGATGTCTTGCGGGCCTCGTGCCGGATTTGCTGAGTTGTCGATCCCGGAAAATGAGCCCGGCTCATCGATCATGCCGGGCAAGGTGAATCCGACCCAGTGTGAAGCGCTTACGATGATTGCGGTGCAGGTGATGGCCAACGACGTTGCCGTGGGGTTTGGCGGCGCGGGCGGCTATCTCGAGATGAACGTTTACAAGCCGCTTATGATTTACAACGTCACTCACTCGATCGCGATCATGGCCGATGGCTGTACCAACTTCCGCAAGTTTCTAGTGGAGGGTACCAAGCCCAATCTGAAGAAGATCAACGAATTCGTTGAGCGTTCGCTGATGCTGGTGACCGCGCTTTCCCCCGTGATCGGTTACGATAAGGCGTCCAAGATCGCTCATCATGCCATGGATAACGACCTCACGCTTAAGGCTGCCGCATTAGAACTGGGTTACGTAACAGAGGCCGAATTTGATCGAATTGTCGATCCCAGAAAGATGGTCGAACCCTATGTAGCAACCGCCGCCTAACGTGCGCGCCTTCCTGGTTCGCATGGCTTTGCTCGGAATGGATTGCGATTGCAAGCCGCTCGACCGATTCTTGGCGAGCGCTGTCTCGAGACTAAAGGTATGGGTTTGTCCACGTCAGAGGCCGCCGACAGGCAAAAAGTCATTGACTTTGAGGAGCGGTCAGACCTCGTCCTCAAAGTCGCGCAGGTTCTGCACGCCAATGGCCAATCAACGGACGATACCCTGGCGGCGGCTCAGCGGTTGAGCGGCAGTCTCGCTCTGTCAGCCACGATCATCCCCCGCTGGGAAGGACTGCAACTCGAGGTCACCGATGGGCCTGACCGCTTGGTGTCGCTTGTGATCGCCGAGCCAACTGGCGTGCAAATGGATCGTGTTGCCCGCGCCTTGCAGGCGATCGACGATCACGCTGCCGGCCGCTTCAAGCCATCCGACCTGTTAGAAACGATCGCCACAATTTCGCATGTGCCTCCGGCGCCAACATGGCTGTTCACCATCGCCGCGGCCGCCGGTGCGGCTGCGCTGTCAGTGCTCTTTGGAGTCCACCATTTCACGGCGGTGGCCCTGATAATTGTCAGCGCGGCTGCCGGCGCCGTTCTGCGCCGCACGCTGGCACGTTATAGCGATAACCCCTTTCTTCAACCGTTCTGTGCGGCGCTGTTGGCCGGTATCGTCGGCGCTCTGGCAGTACGCTATGAGCTAAGCTCTTCACTGCGCCTGGTCGCGGTTTGTCCCTGCATGATTCTGGTGCCGGGTCCGCATGTGCTCAACGGCATGATGGACCTGATCGCAGCCCGGATCACTCTGGGTGCGTCTCGGCTCGTTTATGCCTGCCTCATCGTTTTGGCAATCTCCGCCGGTCTGCTCCTTGGCCTTGGGCTTCTCGGAGTCTCATTGCCGCCGGGCGTGCCCGGAAGAGAAGTTCCGATTTGGCTAGACGTGATCTCAGCCGGCGTCGCCGTTGCCGCCTTCAGCATATTCTTCTCTATGCCCTTGCGTATGTTGGGATGGCCAGTAGCCGTAGGCATGGCGGCTCATGCGCTGAGATGGTCCACATTAGCAATTGGGGGCGGCCCGGCACTCGGCGCCCTCGTTGCCTGCTTGGTGGTTGGACTGATTCTTCCTCCGATCGCTCGTCGACACCATATGCCATTCGCCGCCATAGGATTCGCGTCCGTAGTGTCGATGATGCCCGGCGTCTTTCTGTTCAGAATGGCCAGCGGACTCTTTCAACTTGGCGACACTTCCATTGCGATTGACCAACTCCTGGCTCCGACGATCGCCGATGGTATTACCGCCTTCACCATAATCCTGGGTATGAGCTTCGGCGTCATTGTTCCGAAGGTCGTTTATGATCGAATCACCCTGTCCGGGAGCGCGAAACCTTGAGTGGAGAGCCTGATGAGAATGTCGGCAGAGTCCAGCCACGTGCGCGACCTCGCGTACTCAAATGCCAGTCCTGATCTGGCGCGGTTGCAGAGCCGACTGCCGCCCTTGCTCAGTCTGATCGCAGGCATGGTCGACGTTATTGGTTACCTTACCCTGGGCAAGTTGTTTACTGCCCATGTCACCGGCAACCTTGTCGTGATCGCGGCGCTGCTGGTGCGTGGCGGACCGCCGAACCTGGCGCAGGTGCTTGCAGTTCCCGTCTACATCGGCGCCGTCGCGGCCGTTTGGGTGATCGCCAAAGCGCTCGACCGGCGCGGGCCAGTCTTAGCCACCCCTCTTCTTCTTGTTCAGTTCGCGCTGCTTGCTTGCGTTCTGATCGTTGGAGTGATCTACCATCCATCGGCGAAACCGCAGGGATTGGTGTCAGGCGTCACTGCGATGATCGCTGTATCGGCAATGGCCTGCCAGTTCGCCCTTTTGCGGCTCGCAGTGCCTCGGGCGCCGTCTACGGCGGTGATGACCGGCAACCTTACCAACAGCGTGCTCTCGCTTTTGGACACGCTATCGCCGGGCGAGCCGCTGACGAAGGACGCTCGAGAGCGGCTGCAAAACGCCCTGAGAGTTCTCATCGGCTTCTTCGCAGGCTGCGTTGCCGGCGCGGCAGCGGTCTCGTGGCTGCCCGACTGGGCGTGGTTGCTTCCGGTCCTCCTCGCGGGCATTGCGGTGATAATAACCGGGCGCAAGATGGCGTCTTGAAGACAACGCCGACATTACTAATCATCTAATCCTTTTCCATCGAGAATCTGTTGAATACATTTTTCAACTCTAGCCTGCCTGGTTTTGGATTGTTTGGGTTGAGAAAAATAAAAGATGTAAGCTCTTTGCCTTCCCGGCGTCAATGCATAAAAAGTCTCTCTCAAGGCGGAGATCTCATCCATCTTATTCTGGAGTTCTTCGGGAATCTTGAAGTCCGAAGTCTTCTTGTACTTCACCTTCAAGCCGGCCTTTTCCATTTCAACGGCCTCCTGAATATAGGCCTTCAAGATGGGTTTCATCTTTACAATCTCCCGAACACTGTTGAACCGAATCTGGCGCGCCGACTGCACATTTTCCGTTTGCTGGATCAGAATCCCATTAGCATCCTGTAACAAGGCGCCTTTGAAAAACAGAAGCGCACAGTACTCCTTGAATCCATGTATCAAGACTACGTTCTTGTTCTGAAGCGTGTAACAAGGAACGCCCCACTTCAATTCTTCGGTCAGCCCACAGTCAAGAACAATCATTCTCAATTTCTCAAATTCTTCCTTCCACTTCTTAGCTCTACCGAGAAAGGAATCAACCTTCTGATTCATTCTGTTCATTTATTGATCCTCCTGCATCGCAACCGACCGGCTCGCCACCGCGTCTTGATAGGCCGATTGCTTCGAAATGAGTCGTTGAAGGACATGGCCTTTCCACATCCAAAGTCCCGACAGGAGAATTACAGGAATGGCGATATACCGAACAACGGGGGCGTAATTTGGAAGTTCCTTGAACGGACTATAAATATAACCGACTATCGGAATGCCAAAGATGATGTGAGTCCAGCGAACAATCGTACGCGCGATGCTTCGCTTCTTGATGCTTGCTGCGTAGGCTGACTGGGCCATAATGTCACTCCTTGGATTTGGTCTTCGGTCTCTTCGCTCCTGAACTTACAGTGAAGCTGAAGAGGACGCTACCCACCTGCACGCTCCAAGTGGGGTATTCATGGTAGAGCGTGTTTGGTGCATCGTTTTTGCGATGCACCTCGATTCAGAATTCCTCAGCCACTTTGGGTTGTCAGTTGGGCGTTTCGACACCGAACTGCTTGGCGTACTCGTCTCTCAGCCGCCGCCAGTCACCGAACTGCATCGCCTCACCACCAGCAATGCGGCCAATGGGAGTTCCGCTCAGAAGGAAGTCCAGAACATCGAAACAAATGTGCCAGCCGGCAGCACCCCACGCGATGAAACGGCGATCGATGTTGTGCCACAGCGTCAAGCGCGTGCCATCGGCAAAGGCTTCGAGCTCCCATCGGATATCGTCGTACTCAAGCAGCTCTTGAGCGTCGGCTCGCGTCACTCTTGTTTCCAGCGGGGTGGGCGTTCCCATCCAGGTGACATTTACCGCGGCACCAGCTGTACCCAAACTCCCGTCGACTTCAAAGGGAGCCCACTCGCGTAGATGCGCTGGATCGGTAAGCGCCTGCCAGACTTTTTCCGGCGAGTGGCGCAGATCTCTGACGAGAATGAGCGTCCACTTCTCTCCTTCCTTTCGTACCTGCGCCCCGCTTGCCGGACCCGGTTTGTACTGCTCACGATTGGTCATCTTTTTTTCCCTTTCTTCCTTTTGGTTGGTGTTGATTGATCCATGCGGTCGAGGTGTCGTTCGAGAGCATCTACGTGAGCGGACCAGAACCGGCGGAACTGAGCCAGCCAGGCATCCACCTCCTGAAACGGTTCAGGTTTCAGTCGGTAGAGACGTCGCTGTGCATCCACCGTGGATTCCACAAAACCGGCCTCTCGCAGCACTCGCAGGTGCTTTGACACGGTCGGCTGCGACATACGAAGCTGGCGCTCGATCTCTCCAACCGACTGTTGTGACGAGACCAGCAGACTCAATATCGCGCGGCGGTTCGGCTCCGCAATGATTTCGAAAACAGTTTCCACGGTTCCTAATATGCCCTACGGCGCATATGCTTGTCAAGGTATATAATGATTGCCCGGGCAATACTCTTACTCGTGAGGCGACGAATGAGTTTCGTATGGTTTTTGATCAGGCAATTCAGGCCATTCCTTCGGCGCGCCGGCGCTGCTAAACTTGGCTCTCGATGGACAAGACAACTTGCCCTGTAACGGCCGGGGTTCGTTTTCTACGCGATCATAAAGTCAGTTTTCAGCCGCACCTTTACAAGTACGAAGAGCACGGCGGAACCGAGCGCTCTGCAAGCGAGCTCGGAGTATCGGAGCACAACGTCATAAAGACGCTAGTGATGCAGACAGAGCGGCGCGATCCACTGATCATTCTGATGCACGGAGATTGCGAAGTTTCTACGAAGGAATTTGCCAGAGCTGTCGGAGTAAAAGCCATGATGCCATGTGATCCGGCGTTCGTGCAGAAGGTCACCGGGTATATGGTTGGAGGTTGCAGTCCGTTCGGCACAAGAAAATCGTTGCCGATATATGCAGAGGCCAGCATCTTCGAGTTGGACGAAATCTACATCAACGGCGGCAAGCGAGGGTTTCTCGTGTCGATCGATCCTCAGGAGCTTAAGAGAGTGTTCAGCGTAACGCTCGTCAACGTTGCGATACCCGGATGAAACCAGAAAGGCAAAGACTCAGGGATGTCCGAAGACAAAAATGAGGTGATCGCGAGTCCGCTTACCAAGAGCAATGCGGACCCTGACCCGTTCGTTCAATTCAGGAGGTGGTATGAACAGGCGATTGCCACGGGCATGGAACTGCCGAATGCGATGACGCTTGCGACTTCAACACTCGACGGGACGCCGTCCGCGCGAGTCGTGCTGCTGAAGGGCTTCGATGAACGAGGGTTTGTGTTCTATACAAACTACGAGAGCCAGAAGGGAGTGGAGCTGGCTGCGAACGCTCGAGCGGCGCTGGTGTTTTACTGGTCGGAACTTGGCCGGCAGGTTCGAATAAGCGGCACGGTCACCAGGACGTCGCGTGAGGAGTCGGACGCCTACTTCCACACTCGTCCGATTGACAGTCAGCTTGGAGCGCTCGCGTCGGAGCAGAGCAAGGTGATAAGCGGGAGAGAGGTGCTCGAGGCAAGAATGAGTGCGTTAGAACGGGAATTCCGCGGTAAGAAGATTCCGCTGCCTGATTATTGGGGTGGCTATCGGCTTTTGCCGTGGTGGATAGAGTTCTGGCAAAATCGCCCGAGCCGTTTGCACGATCGACTACGTTATACGGCGCTCGAGGGGGGCTGGAGTATCGAACGCCTTTCCCCCTGAGGAAATTTCAGATTTCAGATTTCAAATGCGATTGCGATACTTCAGAGCATCTTATGCGTCGCGCTCGTAGGCGATCTTCAACCAACGACAGACCTCGTCGTCGATATCCTTAGGAGATTCGATTGGGATTCGACGAGTGATTCGGTCCTTCTTTTCGTACCCTCCGGTGTCAATGAGCCTCTTGGGTGCCTTGTCGTTTCCCAGTGCAAGGCCGAGATCTATCCGCGTCTGAGTAGTCGCCTTGAGTTGCGCAAAGACGTGGTTGCGATACAAGGGGACGATGTTCTTGCACGGACACGCCTTCACATCATCGCCGAGCTTGAGAGCGATTTTCAGCAGTTCATCGTAGAGTGGGCGTAAGGCTTGTTTCTTGCCGTCGAACTGAGCTTCTACGTACTCGTGCGCCGCTTTGAGATAGGCATCGGGATCGGAGGTTTCGAGGCCGCGGCCTTCTGCGCGTTCGGCAATCCACCAGGCGGTATTTGCTCCGAGGTTGTGCTCATTCTTGAGCCAGACGCGCCGTTCCTTCTCGGTTTTCGGGCCGGATTTCTTGACGAACGCCAGCCATTCGTCGAGCGAACGGCCAGTCTTCTGCTTGAGCGTCGCGATCCATTCGACGGTCATCTTCACTCCGGGATGAACGCTGTAGATCGATTTAATGGGAGACGACTTCGCTTTAGCCATTTTGTTCCCTCCGAGAGCTGCTCGTACAGGACAGCAGTATGCAGCAAGAGCTAACAGAAGTCGATCCCAATGAGGAAGGAGGAGGGAGGAGTTATCAGTTCTGAGTTCTGAGTTCTGAGTGCGAACGCTTAGTGTTTGGCACTCAGAACTCAGAACTAAAAAAAGGGAGCCCGACGCCGAGCTCCCAGGAGGAAGAGTTAATGACCCTTCTTTAGGAGAAGTAGAAAACCGTTTTGAACTCATTCATAAGCCGAAGCGCATTGCACCTCTTCCAGCCGGCTTATCGGAATCTCTCAGGAGGCAAAACCCTGGAAAAACTCGTGCCCGGCGGCCTCTCAAGAAAGCGCCGGCGCCCAGCCGGGGGGTCACCATAACGTGCAACCGTAGTCGAGGGGCCGAGTGCAGGACGGCCCGGCCCCTCCGAGGCTGAGCACCAGGAGAACTATACCGCCAGGCGCTCGGCCGAACTCGTTGAAAGCAGCCGAGGCGATCTCGGCGACTCCCACGAATCCAGCGGCACACTCTGGCCGAACGTGGCGGTAAATTCGTTGTCGTTATCGATCCGATGGATCAACGACGCGACTTCAAATATCGAATAATGACTGCGAACTTGTTGAAGCTATGAAAGCCGGTTAACTCTCCGAAAATCCCGCCGGCCTTGTCGAGTTTAAGAAGAGTCCACTCCGGTTCATACAACTTTGGGATGAACGGGCTAAACCCGGGATCAGATGGACTCTTTTACGGACGAACAGTCGTTCAGTTGGAGGCATTTCGCTCTGCCAATAGCGCTCTGCCCGCCCACTTGTGCTGATCGAGCCACTCCAGTCCCTCCATCACTTTCGTCGTCTTTCGAGTCGTCGGGTCGTAGACGAACATCCCTCTGTTGGTGATAGTGAACATCGGAACGTGATACTTGTCCGCGATCGCCTCGTCCTGCGGCTGCGGCGCTGCGGGGCACGTGTTGGGATGAGTGTGTACTACCGCCACCGTAGCCGGGTGCCATGCGAACGTCGAGGCGTGATACTCGTACGTTTGTTTCTGTCTTCTCGCGGAGTAAGTGCCGTCGTACATGCGAAGAATCAAGATGACGCTTTCGTGTGGTGATGTGCCTCCCCCCACAGAGCGCCACGCCGATCGAAACTCGTTGACAACGGACGGGCTGAATGTAGAGATGGCGAACTCGGGAGTCCCTTTCCGCAACACGTCATCAAGGCGAGTCGAGCGGCTGACAACAACACTATCTGACGGCACGCGGTCATCCTCGTTCTCGGCGGGATCCGCGCGGAAATCATGTTCAACCAAGGAGCGTTCTGGTTCAGTCAAAGAGCGATCGACAGCTTTTGATCTGGCCTGAAGCGGCCAGGCTCTTGATGGCGAAGCTGTCGCGAGCAAAACGGTCACGAGCAGTAAGGTCGCGAGCATCACGGGCACGGGTTTCATGGCTTCCTCCGTTGCTCAGTCCATCACAGCGCGTCACCGGGTGCCCTCCTCGCGCACGAGTCTATGGGTATCCTGGAAAATCAAGAACGACTTTGGGATGAAACTGTCAACGAACGTGACGAGCGGGTTTTATGAAGATGCGGTGAAGCGGGGAGGAGGGAGGAGAGAAGTAGCGAAGGGGGCGAAGGGGTGACGCGGAGACGCGGGGAGGAGAGACGCGGCGATGCGGAGACTCAGGGAGAAGCGCGTCTTGAGGAGATTAGCTACGAGACGGCAAACGCGTTAGCGCGACGGGTCGCCCCTTCGTCCATTCACGCCCTTCTCTCCTCCCCGCGTCTCTCTTCAGGCGTGTCCCTCAAACGCGTAGTACTTTCGACTCTTTCTTGATTGATACTACTTCGATTGATACTACAATGACCGGCCAAGAACGCCGTGCAGTTTGTCTTTGTAGTTGCGGGATAGCGTCAACTCGACGCCTTCACGAAGGATGATCCGATATTCGCCGTGAAACCACGGCTGCATCTCTTTAATCCGATCGATGTTCACTATTGCCGAGCGATGAACTCTTACAAAAACTTTCGGATCGAGCTGCTTCTCCAAAGCACTAATCGTATCTCGCAGAAGGTAAGACTCCTTGCCCGCATGCAGGCGAACATAGTTGCCTTCTGCTTCGAGCCAGTCTATCTCCTCCGACTTTATGAAAAAGACGTGCCCGTTCATCTTTATCACAAGTCGTTCGAGGTGTTGCGGCTTTGAATTGATTTGCTGAAGAGCGTCCATTATTCGCTGAGTGATTGTATCGCTGTTTTCCGTGCTGATGTGCTTCTTCACCCTCGCCAGCGCAACTTCAAATCGCTCCTGGTCAAACGGCTTCAATAAATAATCGACGGCGAAAACCTCAAAAGCCTTGACCGCGTATTGATCGTACGCCGTTACGAAAACTATGGCGGGTATCGGGCTCGCTCCAAGCGCGCTTATTACACCAAAACCGTCAATTCCCGGCATTTCCACGTCCAGAAACACCACGTCAGGTGAATGTTCCTGGATGGCTTTGATAGCCTCGCGACCGTTCCGGCATTCCCCGACTATCTCGATCTCCGGATCGTCGCGCAGCAAATCGCGAAGACGATCGCGCGCAAGTACCTCGTCGTCCACTATCAACGTGCGGATACAACTCGCCCCGGGCATGAAACGCTCCTTTGCCGTTGTTAAACGACGAGCCCTTCATGCAAGTTGCACTTTGGTTTGTGAAATTTTGAAAAAAAAGAGCGCTATTCTTTGTAAGGGATCTCCAGCGTGACTTTGAGTCCGCCTGTGGGATTGTTAGTAAGGTCCAACCGTCCTTCACTCCCGTAAACCTGGCGCAGGCGAGTCTGAGTGTTCGCAAGACCCACGCCCTCCTTTAACAATGAGCCGTTCCCATTCGCCGGTAAACCGCCGCCGTTATCTATGACGTGGACCTGCAGCACTCCGTCAAACCTGCGCGCGCTTATTTCTATCCTTCCGGGGGTGGTCCGGGGCGCGATTCCGTGTTTGATCGCGTTCTCCACTATCGGCTGCAACAACAGGTTCGGCATCCGGGCGTTGAGCACGCCGGGTTCTATTTCCATCTGCACCGACAAACGATCCTGAAACCTGATGCGCTCTATTTCAAGGTAGCACCGCAGAAACTCGAGCTCCTGGTACAGCGAAACCTCCTGAGCCCCTGCACTGTCCAGCGTGAGCCGCAGAAAGTCACCCAGCCTCGCCAGCATTTTCTCTGCAGAGGCCGGTTGCTTGTAGACCAACGCTGAAATCGAGTGCAGCGTGTTAAACAGAAAGTGCGGCTGGAGCTGCATCTTGAGCGCCTGAAGCTCTGCCTGGGCGAGCTGCGCAGAAAGCTGCGTCGCCTTCAACTCATTTTCACGGTACCGGCGGTAATAGGCTACTGCAGAGGCGATCAACAGGATCAGCCAGTACATCATCGCGCCGTAGTCGAAGAAGAAATAGATGCTATACAGCAGCTTCATGAAGTCGATCTGGCCGGGGTACTCCGAGGTGAACTCGATAAACGCTACGTCCCGAACCAGCCGCGTGACCAGCCCCAGGAGCGCGGAGGCTACCAGGTGAACGAAGATGCTTCTGCGCCATTGTTGGCGCTCGATCGGAAACTTTCCGGCTAAATAGAGGACCAGAGGGGTGAGTGCCGCCCAGCACGCGGCAAACGCCATCTCCGCAAGTAGAATCCGCCACACCTTGACTGAGATGCTTCGCCGGCTGAACATCAGGGCAGTTTGGCTGGTCAAAAACAGCCCGAACAGCGTCCAGGCCATCACGATCAGGCAAGCCCGAGCCCAGCGGCGTTCAAGAATACGAGATGCTTCCATGATTTGGAGTTGCGGCAGACGGTTCGTACCCGCGCTTAGTATTTGCGCCAAATCGCGAACCTCCGGCGCGGATACACTAAAAGCATAACACAGCGCCTTTCGTTCAGTTTGTGCTCTCTTGAAAGAAGCGAGGCCGCTTGAACTGCTGCGTCGAAAAAGCCAAAAACCGGCAAAACCAAATGCCGCGAGCGTGTTGCAGGGTCGAAGCCGAGGCGACCCTTACTCGCTGGTCTTGCCGACACCCTCGCCCGATGCGGCGCGGACATTGTACGCCCGTCGATCCTTGTCGAAAACACTCTGTGACCAACTGGCAATTTGCCGGGGTGAAACGGCCTCAGAGGTTGTGAAACGGCTTGATTGGACATGACTGCTGCGGAGGATGAGAGAAAACTCCCTTCGCGAAAATCAAGAACGATGCTGGGTGGGCCGCACGCTCCGACACAACCATCCTCACCCTGGTCTTCCCAAATGCAGGCGCGCTCGCCCACCAGCGTTGAAATCCAATTGTGCAACGGACGTGCCGCCTCCTTTTTGCGTGTATTGATTCGGCTTGAGTGACCTTTGCGTCTGGAGACTAGAGAAGTTTTTCGCTACTCTGCGGAAGATTCCGCCCAGGGTGCGAATGGGCGAAGGGGCGACCCGGAGAGGAGAGACGCGGAGAGGAGAGACGTTGCGACGCGGAAGCACGCCCAGACCAGAGGGTCTCCCGTGTCGCCACTTCGCCCCTTCCCCTCCCCCTCATCTCTTCATTCAGAAGCCAGAAACCAGACACTAGGAAACCGAAACCCGAAACCGAAAACCCGAGCTAGATTTACGCGATTGCGCAGGTTATCATTGCACGACCGGGCAGGGAGGCGAGTGCCACCTTGCCACGCTGGTTCAGCTAGGCGGCGAGCGATGGATCAACCGCGATCTTCCTCATTCATATCCCCGACCCAGGTTCGCCGCGAGCAGGCAGTCACAACACCCAGCCCTTCGATAGACACCGATCAATCATACGAAGTTGAGGGACAGCCATGGCACGCGGCAGAAAGTTCCGTACCGCCCGTCGCATTCCCGACAGCGAACGCTCGCTGTTCGAACAAAAACTATCAGGCCGTTATTCGCGCACGCTCGACCGAACCGATCTCTTGAACCTGGTCCGCGGCGGCGAAGATACTTACCTTGAATTCAAAATCAGGCTCGTCAACCTTGAAAAAATAGCCGCGGAAATCGTCGCACTCGCAAACGGCGGCGGCGGCGCAATGATCTTCGGCGTAAATGATCAGCGCCGTCTTGAGGGCCTCGACGACCCGGAACAGGTTGAAGAACAACTCATAGACATTTGTAGGCACCGAATCAAACCAGCAATCTTTCCCCGAATCGATAAGGTGGCCTTCGACAACGGAGTCCGCATAGTAGTCCTGCAGGTCGATGACCGGCGCGCTCCACATCAGACCCCTGACCACCGCTACTTCATTAGAATCGGATCCACCAAACGTGAAGCCGAAGGCGCGGAGATCGCGGCCATGTTCAGCCGCTCTCGTGTCTCCTCGTTCGAGGACATGCCTCTGGTAAACGCCGCAGTCGACGACATCGACGAAGCCCTCGTCTGGAGTTATGTCCGCGATCTCGAAGGCGAGGTGTTTCGAGAACCTGCAGGCTTTCCCACGGCCGAAGCGTTGCGTGACCTCCGGCTCGCAACATCGGTCGCGGCTTCGGTGACTCCCTCTCTGGCTGGCCTGCTGTTGTTCGGGCGAAGCTCCGCCATTGAATCGCTCTTTCCTCACTGCAGGATCTCGGTCACCCGGTATTCAGGCAAAGACACAAATGCGCCCGCTATCGAACGGGCCGAAATCTCCGGCAATCTCATGAGACTGATGGACGGTGCGCTTCACTTCATAACGCGATACGCCGATCTGTGGGATGCGCGACCTCCCCGTATTCGACTCAATGGCAACTCGCACGCAGAACCCGTCAGCGCGAGATCAAATTACTCGCGCGCCTGCACAATCGAAGCCATTCGAAACATGCTGGTTCATCGTGACTATTCGATAGTCAGCCCCTCGTCGCGGGTGTCGATATTCGACGATCGTATCGAGTTTGTGAACCCCAGCAGAACGAATGGCTCGACGAGAAAAGCGATCGAATACGGCGCCATCTCTCGCGCAAACCCTCGTATGCACCACATCTTCACCAGCGACGAGTATGGCGTGGAGTCAGTTCCACGAGGCATCCCCGCGTTGAGACGCACGCATTATGCTTTTGCGCGAATCGAGCCACGCCTTTCGGTGCTTGCAGACGAATTCCGACTCGAACTGGCAGGAGCGTGAAGAGAAGCTCTGAGGTTTCAATGCCGCTCAACTCTGAGTCCGCAAGTAGCACCGGCTCCGTCCAGCGGAATGAGCGTCTCGCTGTCTGGGATCGCGATATACACAGCGCCGTCGCGCACTACAAACTCAACATCAAAGAAAACCGTCCGCCCTCTTTTCTTGCGAATCACAGATTGTGGCATCAGGTTGGACTGCTCGAATATCGGACTCTTCACACCGTTCGCGTCAGCGGCGCTGTTTGGGTCTTAGTGGCGCGGTCGCCGGAGCCGAACAATAAAAGCGCGGCGATGACTATAGGTTCTATTCGTGCCTCCTCCGGCTGATATGTTACTTCAAACGTGGTTCGGCCGAACGCGTTCCAATTGTTCTTTTCGCGGTGCTTCTATAGAGTAACTTGTCCCTGAATCCCCAGCAAATAACTATGAATAATTCGCTTCCGATACTGGTCGAAGTAACGCGCGGATCGATCATCGAATCCTGGCATCGTGGAGCAATCGTAGCCGTGACTCCCGACGGCAAGACCGTGGCGGGCGTCGGAGACGAGACCATCGTCACGTCCACTCGCTCCACCATAAAGCCAATTCAGACCATTCCGTTCATAGCAAGCGGCGCGGCTGACCACTTCAATTGCACCGCGCGCGAGATAGCGGTCGCGAGCGCCTCACATCAGGGCGAACCAGTGCACACACAGACGGTGGCTGCGATGCTCGCAAAGGGCGGTCTCGACGAATCGGCTCTCGCCTGTGGTCCTCAACCTCCTTACAGCGCCGAGGCAACACGAGAGCTCGAGCGGCTCGGCCTTCCCCACACGCAGCTTCACAACAACTGCTCGGGCAAACATGCCGGCATGTTGCTGACCGCACTTCACCGCCGGCTCGGTGTCGATGGTTATTACCTGCCCGAACATGGCGTCCAGCGTTCGATCGTCGAAGTGTTCTCAGCGCTTGCGGGGCTCGATCCCCACGGTATCCCTACGGCTACCGACGGGTGCAGCGCGCCGACTTTCGGCGTACCCCTGAAGGCGATGGCGCTTTCATTTGCACGCCTCGCGAACCCTGAAGCGGCAAACACGATCGACGAGAATCAACGAGCAGCGATCAATCGAATAGTTGCTGCGATGATCGACTACCCCGAGATGATAGGTGGGACCAGGGACCGCCTGGACAGCGACCTTCTGAGAGCTGCAAAAGGAAAACTCATCTGCAAGATCGGCGCCGAGGCAGTCTACGGAATTGGAGTTCTTCCTTGCGAGACCCATTCCACCGGCCTCGGAATCGCGATGAAGATCGAGGACGGTGCAACTCGAGGGCTGGGTGCGGTGGTGGTCGAGACGCTCAGCCAACTCGGCGTTCTGGATGCTGCACAGACCCGCGAGCTTGCGACATATCATCATCCGCAGATCGACAATCGCCGGGGCATTGCAGTCGGCGACATACGTGCTATTTTCAAACTATGAACGCAGAAATTCGCGCCCTTTTTCCGGTCACCCAAAAGTACATCTATATGAACCACGCAGCGGTGGCTCCGTTGTCTACGCGGGTACGCGATGCGATGAGGCGGCTGCTTGACGATGTGACGAACAACGGAATCACGAATTACACCGATTGGCTTGAGACCTACGAGCGCACTCGCGCAATGGCGGCACAACTAGTAAACGCGCAGTCTCATGAAATCGCATTCATGCGAAACACTTCCGATGCGCTCTCGACGATCGCCAACGGGATTGATTGGCGTGCAGGAGACAACGTCGTCACCACTGGCGTAGAGTTTCCGTCCAACGCCTATCCGTGGATGCGCATTGGGCAGGAGCGAGACGTCGAATTGCGATTTGCTGTCGAGCGCGATGGCCGGATCGATCCTGACGAGCTTTTGTCCCTGACGGATGACCGCACTCGAGTCGTCGCGATAAGCTGGGTGCAGTTTGCCAGCGGCTATCGCTCCGACCTCGAGCGCATCGGCCGCTTCTGTCGCGATCGCGAAATCATCTTTGTGGCGGACGCAATCCAGGGTCTTGGCGGACTTCAGCTGGACGTACAGTGCGATCTTGTCGATGCGTTTGCAGCGGACTCGCACAAGTATCTCCTGGGTCCGGAGGGGATCGCGCTAATGTTCATCTCCGACCGGATCATCGATCGAATCAAACCTACGGTAGTCGGTTGGACCTCGGTAAAGAACTACGAAAACCATCTGGATTACCGATTGGATTATCGTGACGGCGCGTTGAGATTTGAATGCGGGACGCTAAACAGTGCAGGTGTCTATGGACTTGGCGCAGCTCTGGAGCTGCTTCTCGAGATCGGACCCGAGAGAATTGAGCACGGACTGTTGGAGCTTAGCGATTATCTCGTCAGCAGGCTGAACAAGAAAGGATATAGAGTCGTGAGTCCGCGTGGCGATCGCGAACGCTCCGCGATAGTGACTTGCACTCACCGGGAGCACACGCCGGGGTCGCTTTATCACCGCCTTCGAGAACGCAACATTATCACCGCGCATCGTGTGGGAAGACTGCGCATTGCGCCACACCTGTATAACACTCGGGATGAAGTTGACCAGTTGATCGATGCGTTGCCGGACTAGGCAGGCGCCGAAGACTCATACAATCGGGTGATCAGTCTCCACTGTCGGGCGCTTCTTTGAGTCTTCGCTTCGCCATGTGCTGGCGGACCCCTTGCGTATACAGCTTTGCGAAATCCAGAATCGTAAGCTTCTGGGGAGCGCCTTCGTAGTAGAAGGTGCAAGCGTTGCCCACCTCCCGCTGCAGCAGCCTCAAGTCCATCGGGTCAAGCGGGAACTTCAGACACGCCTGCGGCGCGTGTGGAGTTGTGTATATCGAGCAACGAGTATTGAACGGGCCGTCATCGACAAAGAAGGGACACTGGAACTGGATCTTGCAACAGAGACCGCAACGATTACATTCGCCTCTTTGATAGGCCTTGTAACGAAACAGAATGTTTTCGGGAAGAATGTTGGCGAGAATGCTTCGCCGGAGCGCGCCCCACGTATGAATTGAGAAGGGAGCGTGCATTATTTTCCTTGTCACCGCGCGCACCATTTGAGTGTACATCCATCTTTTTGAATGGATTTCGGGTGGAAGTTGCGGTGATCGGTTTGTATCCAGGACGTTTAAGACGTGAAGTACTCGGCGGCCCGGCCTATCCTGCGACATTAAGGTATCAGTCCTTTATTAGAAAGAGTTCAAGTGCGGTTACTCAGCGACTCCGAATTGTTTCTGGGACAAGTTCATTTTATAACAGGCGTCTACGGCTATTCCAAACGAGCCGGGGAATAGTATCACAACGGTTAGTGAGGAAACAGAGTAGGCAGTAGGCAGTAGGCAGGACTCAGCACTCAGCTGTCCGCTTGCCGTTGTCGATCCCATCCCACTTACGTATACTCCACCATCCCCTTGAATTTGAGGTCGCGTGTTTGCAGGACAGGTTCTGCTCGAATTGCGGGAAAGAGATCGCTGCTGTACGCGGCAGTACGGTTCTTCTGATTCATTATTGTCGTGCGTGCGCCCCTCGTTACCAGAGACGGCGAGCGATGTTTGCAGTCGTTTTAGCGCTACTGGCGGTCTTGTCGTTCGAAACCGCTCGATGGACGACTCGGGTCAAGACCGTTCATCTGATAGGCACTCCCATTGAGCGACTGTCCAATAGCGAAGATGACGCGCAAGCGGATGACAGCAGCGCAAGCAGCCGCACCGGCATTTCGGGCCCCGGCATTTCGCGCTCCTCCGGGCCGTCACGATCCGTCGCCGATTCGCAACTACATATCTGCGGCGCGCCGACAAAGTCGGGAAGGCCCTGTCAGAGGCGAGTAAAAGACGGCGGCTACTGCTGGCAGCATAGGAAGTTCTGAGTTCTGAGTTCTGAGTGATCTCTGCAGAGAACTCGCGACCTGGAACTGTTGACTTGGAACTCCGAGCTCTTACTCAGAACTCAGAAGTCAGAACTCCCATGACCTGGACGCAAGCTTACGACCCGTTTGGAATCTGGTGGCTATCAACGCTGGTTGCGGCGTTACCGGTTATCGTGCTGCTGGCTCTACTCGCAGTTTTCCGGGTCAAGCCGCATTGGGCCGCGATGGCAGGTGCGGCCACCGCCCTGCTAGCCGCAAGCCTCGTCTTCAAAATGCCCTGGATTTTGTCTTCGGCCAGCCTCGTGTACGGCGCGGCGTTCGGGTTGCTGAAGATCGCATGGATTGTCGTAGCCGCGGTGTACCTCTATGACATCTCCGTGTACACCGGCCAATTCGAGATCATGAAACAGTCGGTCGCGCGGATCACCGCGGATCGGCGACTTCAGGCGCTACTCGTAGCCTTCTGCTTCGGCGCAATCATCGAAGGCGCCGCGGGCTTCGGCGCTCCCGTAGCTATCGCCGGCGCCTTCATGATCGGTCTCGGTTTCAAGCCATTTCACGCGGCTGCGTTGAACCTCATCGCCAACACCGCCCCGGTCGCCTGGGGAGCTATCGGCACGCCAGTTCACACTCTTGCCGCGGTCTCAGGTCTGCCCGAAGTCCAACTCAACTCGATGATCGGTAGGATTCTTCCGATCACCGCGATAATCGTCCCGTTCTGGCTTGTCCGCGCGATGGTTGGATGGCGAGAAACCTTCGATGTCCTTCCCGCAATTCTCGTCGTAGGAGTCTCGTTTGCCGCCACGCAGTTTGTCTGGTCCAACTTCATCGACAGTAATCTGGTCGATATCGCAAGCGGGTTGGTTTCTCTGGTAGTCACCGTGATCTTTCTCAGGCTCTGGCAGCCGCGTCAAATCTGGCGCTTTGCCGGCGAGCTAGTACCTGACGGCCAGCCGTCCGAGGAAACTCAGGCAGTGCCGCAGACAGCGCCTCATACTAGGGGTCAGGTCGCGCGAGCCTGGATGCCTTTCATCATCCTCGCGGTCTTCGTCCTCTGCTGGGGGCTGCCGGGTACAAAAAACGCGCTGAATCGCTGGACTACTCCCGCGTTCGATCGCGGAGGCTGGGATATGCCTGCTCTTCACCTCGCGGTCAGCCGGTCCGCTCCTGTTGTGTCGAAGCCCGAGCCGGAAAAAGCGAAGTACGATTTCAACTGGTTGTCGGCGACCGGCTCCGGATGTTTTCTTGCAGCGCTGGTTTCTGGATTTCTGCTGTCGGTGTCTCCTTATGAGCTTGCGAGGCTCTTTTGGAAGACACTGGTGCGGATGAGATTTGCGGTGCTGGCAATCTCATGCATGCTTGGGCTGGGCTTCGTGACTCGCTATTCGGGGATGGATGCAGTGCTTGGGCTTGCGTTTACCCGCACCGGCTGGTTATTCCCGTTTTTTGGGACGTTCCTCGGATGGCTTGGCGTAGCGCTGACGGGAAGCGACACTTCGTCCAACGCGCTCTTCGGAGGTCTCCAGCGAATAACTGCGGAACAACTCGGTCTAAGTCCGGTGTTGATGTGCGCTGCGAACAGTGCCGGCGGCGTTATGGGCAAAATGGTGGATGCACAATCGATCGTGGTTGCGACTGCCGCGACAAATCAGGTCGGCAACGAGGGTATCATCTTTCGTTTTGTGTTATGGCATTCGATCGCACTCGCGTCAATCGTCGGGATCATCGTGCTCGCGTATGCCTACGTCTTTCAATCAGCCGTTCCCTGACCGTCTCAGTTCTTTGCCTGGCTTATGCTCTCGACCGCCAGCACATCGTTGTAGTAATTGATCAACACCCGCTTCGGCTTCTGCGGTAGTTTTACTTTGAACTCGGGCGTTGTCGAAGTACCAGTCACGTTGGCTTCGCCAAGCCGGACTATCTTGCCGTCAAAATCGAGGTAGATCGGAACCAGCATCGAGAAGCCATCGGACACACCGCTCTGACTGAGCGTGCCGGTCAGGATAAACTTCCCATCCGAGTCGGGTGTGATCGAGTACACCAGCTTGTAGCTCGGCACCTCCGTCCCATAAACCCATTCGCGGAAAAACCAATCCATCCGCTTATTGCCCTCGAGGTCCATCCGAGAGGACATGTGTTTCTCGACACAGTGCTTGAATGATTCGGTGGAAGCGTTTTGATGCAGGTTTGAGCTAACGAAATCCTGCATCATTTCCATGAACGCCTTATCCCCGTTTTTGTTGTCCCACATGATCGAACGCAGCATGTGGAGGATGTACCCGCCCTTCGGATACACGATCTGCTGATAGGCGAACGGGCTCCTGAATGTGTTGAGACGTAGGCCCATCCAAATCGGTCCCGCGTCATTGGATCTTCGCCCGAACTGGTTCTTTTCGAGGATTCGTTCTCGTGACCGCTTCCAGAAGGTTATGTACTTGTCAGGCGTTTTTTCGGTGAGCTGCAAATACAGTCCTGCCGAAAAATCCGCGAACCCTTCCGATAGCCATTGGTCGTGATAGGATGCCCACCCGACCATGTGACCCCACCACTGATGAGCAACCTCGTGTGGTGTTACCTCCTGGATGAAGTCGGTCAGTCTCGTGTTGATTCCACCCATCAACCTCCAACGCTGCGTTGAATCGAAGAAAGCGATGATCGGCAGATAAACAAGCGTCGGCCACGACTGCCCAAAGGACAACTGCGGCTGTTGTGTTATCGCAATGCGGCCGTAAGGCGCCTTGCCAAAATACGCGCTGAAAATGCGTATGGAGTTCTCCGCCTCGGTCATAGCGTTATCAGTCAATCGAGACGGAGACATTCCACCGATCTCTTCTGCGCCTCTCAAAGAGGAAGGAAGCTCAGTTGTTGCGTAGCCTTCGATGACGTAACCGGTGGTGTTATCCGTTAGCTCCTTCTTTTTGTAGGCCCCGTAGTTGAACCCTGCGACCGCCAGCGGCACCTCCGAAACCCATTCCGACGCGGCGTAGCCTTCTTCGGTCCACTCCTTCACCAGCTTGCCAACACCAACCAGTGTGTATTTCTTCGGTACCTTGAACGTCAGATCAAATGTAGCCCGATCGTTAAACGCATTTGCGCTCGGATACCAGCTCTCGCGCGCCCCCACCGAGAAATTACCGCCGCCTGCGTCTTGCACGACGCGATCGCCGCGATATTCGATCGTCACCGAGTACTGTTTTCCCTTCGCAGTACCCTCGGGCAGAATCACGCAAAATGCCCCATCCTCCTTCCGAGGCTCCTGAATGAAGCTGATATCCTTTTCGCCCATCCGCACGCGGGAAACGCGAAGGCTTGGAAGCAGGCCAAAGCCGATTACGCGGTCGCCGTCGTCCATCGCTTTGAAAATAATCTCGGCAGAGGCGGTCAATTTCGAGTCCGTGCCGATGACCGTCTCAATCTTGTAGTGCTGAACGTCTATTACCCGCTTGTCCTCTTCGGAGCTCGCCTTCATGCTGCGGTATTCGGATTCGAAATGCGCGAGATACCAGATTCCCTCCCGCTCGGCAGCCGGGTCGACGTTGATCAGCGCGACTTCTTCCGGCGATAAGATTTGCGGCATCGCGCCATTCGGTCGGACCACGAAGCGAAGATCGTTGTACTTCTTGCCAGTGATGAACGCCTTGAAAGCGCCCGGACGCTTCGGATTGTAGATATGCGCAAGAAGCTCCACCTCCAGATTGTCGCCATCAGACGAAACAAGTGCCTCGACGAGGCTGCGTGGCCTCTCCTGTCGCAGTCGCAACTTGTTGCTTAGATCTTTGAGAATATCTCCGGCTCTCGGATCAGTTCCTGTGCTCTGAGACTGTTGTTTTATCTCCTCGTAGGTCCGGTCCGTAAAACAGAACACCGCCTTTTCGAAGTTCTCTTCGACCGATTGCTTCTCGATAATCGACGCCAGATAGTGGCCCTCGATCGGCAAAGCCGGACTCAGCGTGAACGTCCCTTCGCCGGTGAACACTGCCTTAACTACGCGGCCCATCGTCGGAGACTCGAAGCTGACCAGTCCTTTAGTCAATGTGAGCGTTCCCACATCGCGCTTCAATACGAGGTTACTGACCGCATAGGTCTCAAAATGTTGATGGTCTCTGAGGTGCCGGTACGCGGGGTCGGTGTTCGGCGCTACGCCGCCGCGCCCCGGAACCGTGAGCTCTTCAGCAGGCGCCGCGACTTCAAGTTTGAAATCCAGAACGGCCGCACGTCCGCTTTCTACAGTCGCGGTTCGCTCGCCGCGTTTGAATCCTTTGCTCTCGACGACAACCGTGTAGCGCCCCGGCGCCAGATTGTCGATTTTGTATCTGCCTTGTTCATTAGTGGTGGTCGAGCGAACTTGCCCGGACTCGGATGTTGCGGTTACGAGTGCGCCTGCGATCACCGCGTTTTGCGGATCGCGCACAACACCGGCGATGCCCGCATCAGCGGATTGCATAGCCAGTCCGACAAGTTGATGAAAGGAAAGAAGCCCGCCCAATATCGCCACGATCACGCTTCGACGAAACATCTCAACCTCCGACTGCGAAGAAAGTTTTTCAGTCTACATAGCGAGATTGGACTCTGTAGTGATGCTCGATCTCTTCCAGAATCTTCTCGGGAGACAGCCCATCCATTGGGAGCGAAAGCCTGGTGAGAATCGGTTGGAGAATCCGTGAGGCGAGCAACGAGCGCCTCGGTTCCTCGAGCTCAAATCGGCGCTTCAGAAATGCTTCGATCGCTCGGATTTCGGAATCGAGCAGGCTCCGCGTATCGACTGCGAATAGCTGGCCTGCGGCCTGCTCTGTCCGTCGCTGCTCGAATTCCGCCACCTTGATGATCTCCGCCAGGGATGGGGCTTCGGTAGCCCGTTCTTTGACAACCACCGTACCGGCGACGAAGTCACCGCTGCGCTTGGAACGCGCGCTGAAAATGATCGATACAACTCCGATCGCGTAAGACGGAAAAGGCTGAAAGTCGATGGCCAGCCGCATAATATTTCTCACGAAGACTTCAAAGAATCGGATCGGCCGGCCATCTTCCCGAACTACGCGGAGCTTCATTATTCGCTTTCCCGGCGTCTGCCCGTTCCAAAACGTCTCAAAAATCACAAAGTAGCCCCAGTACAGCGCGAAAAGCCCCAGCACAAAGAGCGCGGCCGTCCATACTCCCATCCGGTCGAATACGCGGATTCCGCTGGTGGCCAGAGCTATCAGGAACAGCAGGAGCCCAATCCCCATCTGAATCGCGTGATCGATAAAGCACGCGAGAAAGCGATTGCCTACATTGGCAAGAACATAGTGCAACTCCACCCTTTCGGGCGTCTCAATTATGAGTTCGTCATCCAGCATGACTTGAGTTCTGAATTCTAAGCGTAGAGTTCGGACACGTGGGTGCTTGAATCGCCAGGGTAGCGATCCTTGCATGTGAAAAGAGTGCCCAGAACTGAGATGGAAATCATATCTCAGTGCCGGACACTCTACAATTCGATAAGCGGCTGCTTGCTCGGCCGCAGTCAGTATTTTAGAACTCAGAACTGGTCTAAGCTCCCTTTGCCTTCGCGCGCGGCTCGACTAGCTCGGACTTGAGCCAGTTGTCGCGACGCGTTCTTCGGCGCTCGCGCCTGCTCCCGACTCGCGCTCTCTCTCGATAGGTGATCGGTGTGCTCTCGGCATTGATCTGCTGCCAACCGTTCCCTGAAAGAACATCATATATGCCGATGTACCCTCCGGGCAGGAGCTGAAACGGTTTTTGGATCCGCTTGGCTTGATCGAACTGAGCGCTTCCCTTTTTACGGAAGGATTCAAACCATGACGGGAAAACAAAGTCCGACACCAAAACGCCATCGATCTTGTAAGCCAGATTGTCAGCTTCGCAGGCGTCGCACACCTCGTAGGCATACAACCGACCACCTGGTTGGCTTTCGACAAACACTGTCAGGTTGATCTCCGGGTCAACGAGCATCTCCAGCAGTTCGTGGCTCATAGTAACCGTCCACTCGTTGCCGAACTTCAGATCGGTGCCCGCGAACACCTTCCCCAACGGTAGACCCTGATTTGTGACGTCGTGGTAACCGAGCGCCGTCGCCTCATCGGTGTCATCCAGAACTACAAGCCACCACATGCCGGGCGCAGGCTTCTGCTTCTTCGGGACAAACACGAGATCCGCGTCAACACCCCATGCGGGCGCAAAGTCCCTGTGAATTTGAGTCTGCAGAGCGGGTAGCGCCGCTTGAATCTGATTGTCGGACAATACGGTGGACGAGTTGATCACCGCGATTTTTGTGTTAGCCATATCATCTCCTTAACCAAAATAAGTGGTGATAAACGTGGTTGTATTGCAGAGACTCTAAGTCGCGTGCAGTGATTAGGCCAGCGTCCTCGCGAATCGCCGGCCGTTAATCATGACGAAAAAGAACCGCAATGATATGCAAAGGCGAAGAGCTGGGGTTTCCTGGTCTCTGGTTTCTGGTTTCTAGTTTCTGGTTTCTGGTTTCTAGTTTCTGGTTTCTGGCTTCTGGCCTCTGGTTTCTGGTTCATCTTCTATGAACGAGAAACCAGAAACCAGAAACCACAAACCACAAACCGAACCCTACTTCTTCTTCAACTCGTTTTTGATCACGCGGCCGCCTTTCATCACGAATTTCACTTTCGACAATTCGTCGATGTCTTTCAGCGGATCACCTTCCACCGCAATTATGTCTGCGAGCTTCCCCTTCTCGAGAGTGCCTACCTTCCATTGCCATCCCAGAAGCTCCGCGGCATTGATTGTTGCGGCCTGGATAATCTCCAGCGGGCTCATGCCTGATGCCGCGTAGGCTTTCAACATCAACAAACTCGCCTCGCCCCGTGTTCGTCCAGGAAACTGGTAGTACTCATCGGAACCGGCGGCAATGCGCACCCCAGCCTTCCGCGCGCGCTCCAGCCGACGATGGTTTGCATCTGCGAACCGCTTCACCCCCGCTTCCGCCTGCTTTCGCTCCTCTGGGGTCATCGTTCTTTTAGAACCAAACTCGAGATAAGCGGTCCAGGGATAGTCGGTCGGAACCAAAAACACCTTCTTTTCGGCCATCATCTTGAGCGCTTCATCCGAAGCCAAATACCCGTGCTCGACCGAGTCCACTCCGGCCTGCGCCGCGATCTTCACTGCAGCATCAGTAACCGCGTGAGCGGCCACCTTCTTGTTAACCCGATGAGCTTCCTCGACGATGACCTTCAGTTCATCGAGCGATACCACCCGTGGCCACGTATCAACGATGACCTTAATGCAATCGGCACCGTCGTAGAACGCCTGACGCACGGCTCGCCGAGCTTCCTCAACTCCACTGATAACCACGTATTCGTTTTCGATGATCTTCTGGGTTTCGGCACTCACGCCTCCAAATTGCCCCCCGGCCGCCGAAAGCGCCCGCGTTGACGCAACAATGCGAGGACCGACAACCCAGCCGCGGTCTATCGCGTCGCGTAAGGCGACGTCACCGTTCCAGCCCGAGTTCCCGAGGTCGCGTACAGTCGTTATTCCGGACTCGAGATCTTCCCTGCCCATGGCTGCTCCGAGCAGCGCTCGTCTGGTTGTTCCAAGTTGCACCACGGTGAGAATCATATTGGGATCATCACCGCCAAGCGCGCCGTTGTAGTTCTCCAGCAGATGTGTATGACAATCGATCAGTCCCGGCAGCACCGTGGCGCTACCGAGATCGATGACATCGGCGTCGGCCGGTACCACAACGGCCGGACCGGCTTCGCGGATCCGATCGCCCTCGACGAGTATGATGGGCTTAGCCACCGGGGTAGGGCTGGACGGATCGATCATCCACGCCGCCCGAATCGCAATTACCTTCTGCGCGGAAGGCGTTTGAGAGGAAGCTGAGCCAAAGCCAGTCAGCAGCACGCATACGGTGGCCACGGCTGTAAGCAGCAGAAAGGGTCTTGGTTTGAGTGCTAGCATGGGCGATCTCCAATGTGGGTCAAGGGTCTGGTGGCACTCGCCGGATTGAGCACCGATTCTTGCGGCCGCGGATGCGCAGATTACGACGTTCGACGCAAGTCAGTCAATGAGTTTTGGGCGGCAAGATTTATGAACGCGGGCTTGCCAAACCGGTCCGTGCCTGCAAGGATTTTCCCTCGCGTTCTAGTTGCTGAAATTTTAGTGTAACCGGGCGGCGCCCAGGTCAGTCTATGACGTCAGGCGGGCGCGTTCGTGACCGTGCTTCCACTGGCGCGGACGCGAGCACGCTCCGCCCGCTTCTTAGACAAACCAGGAAAATCAGGCTCAGGGCAATCAGGAACAAGGCAGCTCCCAGGGGCGGCTCGTCCTGTGCCGTCTTGTTCGCCTCTCGCGGCTTCCAGTCATCACTTACTTACTTTCGGAGGAAACCATGAACCGAGGACAAAGCTTCGCAGTCTGGCGGAGACTATCGACCGCGGCAGCAGCGTTGGCGCTCGCGGTGTCGCTGTACTCGCCTTTGACCGCCGCTGCGACCGGTACTCAGAAGGGCAAGAGTCGCTCGCAGCAACAGACTCAAGGCAACGACGAAAACTACACGGCCAAGATAAAGGAATATACCACCGAGAAGTTTTTTCTCACCGACATGGTGGATCACCTTCCAGCGTCCGACAAAGTACCGTCCCCTGATAAGGTCCTCGGCTATGTAATCGGCACGCCGAATAAACTGACGTACACAAAAGACCAGTATCGCTATTACCGTGAACTAGAAAAGGCGACGCCACGTGTACGTGTCTTTACAGCTCCGGAGCATTCAGAAGAGGGCCGGGAGCAGCTCCTCGTAGTCGTATCCGATGAGTCCAACCTCACAAAGCTGGACCGGTACAAAGAGATCACCGCAAAGCTGGCCGACCCCCGCAAGGTCGCGGAGGCCGACGTCAAGCAACTCGTAAGCGAAGGCAAAGTTCTCTATTGGGCTTCGGGATCAATTCACTCGCCCGAAACGGGCTCATGCGAGATGTTGATGGAGCTGGCTTATCGACTCGCAGTAGAGGACTCGCCCCAGATCGATGCGATCCGAAAGAACGTCATTGTGATGATCACTCCGACCCTGGAAGTGGACGGCCGCGACATGCTGGTCGATACCTATAACTATCGAAAAGCGAATCCCGGCAAGCAGGCGCCAAGTCTGCTGTTCTGGGGTAAGTACGTAGCGCACGACAACAACCGCGACGGACTCGGCATGGCGCTGGCTCTGTCGCGCAATCAAATGAAAACGTTTCTCGAATATCATCCTCAGATCCTGCACGACCTGCATGAATCGGTTCCTTTCCTGTACACGTCGACCGGCACCGGGCCCTACAACGCCTGGCTTGACCCGCTGGTTATAGACGAATGGCACGTACTTGCTTATCACGAGATCGAAGAGATGACGCGGAGGGGAGTGCCCGGTATCTGGACACACGGGTTTTATGATGGATGGGCGCCGAATTACATGTTCTACGTTGCAAACGGGCACAACTCCATCGGCAGGTTCTATGAAACGTTTGGCGGAAACGGGGCCGATACCGGAGTCCGCACTGTTGGAGGGCAATCGCAACGCGACTGGTTCCGGCCGAATCCGCCGCTGCCGCGCGTAAACTGGTCGATTCGGAACAACATCAACCTTCAGCAATCGTGTCTTCTTTTGGCGATGAACTATGTAGCAAACAATCGCGAGCGATTTCTGAACAACTTCTACGTCAAGAGCAAGCGTTCTATTCTGAAGGCTCGCAACGAAGGACCCGCGGCCTGGATAATTCCCGGCGACACTCCGAGACCGGTGGAAGCGGCTGACATGGTGAATCTCCTTCGACTGATGGGCGTCGAAGTGCACACCGCTACAAATGAATTCAGTGTAAAGGATCAGAAGTATCCTGCGGGCTCCTACGTCATTCGAATGGACCAGCCGTATTCGCGAATGGCGGACATGCTGCTGGACGTGCAGTACTACAACGTAAACGATCCAGCGCCGTATGACGACACAGGCTGGACGCTAGGCGCGCTGCGCAACGTAAAGACGGTCCGGGTTGTGGACCACTCGGTTCTAGATGTCCCGATGGTGATGCTGACCAGCGATGTAAAGGTGACCGGCAAGGTCGTAGGCTCGTCGACAGTCGCGTACATAATCAATCACAACACCGACAACACTCTGGCGACGTTCAGGTACAGACTCAGAGACGTCAAGATGTCCGCCGCGGAAGACTCGTTCAAGGCGGCAAATCGCGACTTCGCCGCGGGCTCGTTCATCATCAAGGGCGAAGGCAACGCTCAGGATCTGCGGCAGAAGCTCGAGGCGGCGGTCACTGAGCTTGGACTTGTGGCCTACGCCGTAGACAAAGCTCCCGACGTCAGGAGTCACGAGCTGGCTGCTCCACGGGTCGCGATCCTGCATACGTGGACAAACACTCAAAACGACGGTTGGTACCGAATCGAGTTCGATCGCTTCAAGATTCCTTACACCTACATCTCGGTACACGAGATTCGGGACACGCTCAGCCTGAGGGACAAGTACGACGTGATTATCTTCCCTCCGGTTGGCGGCACGGCGCAGTCCATCGTAAACGGCATACCGATGAGGGGAGATCCTATTCCCTGGCGCAACTCGACGGTGACTCCGAACCTGGGCATGTCTCCTGATACAACGGAGGATATGCGGGGCGGAATCGAGCTGCGAGGCATGGCCAACCTCCAAAAGTTCATCGAAGACGGAGGGCTGTTCATCACGGTCGGAGGTAACTCCGCAGTGCCGATCGACTACGGCATTTCGAACTCGATCACCATTCAGCCTGCAAGGCAACTGCAAGCGAGGGGCTCGGTGTATAACGCTTCATTTGCGGATCGAAAGAGTCCGCTGGCGTACGGCTACGGCGAGAACATGTCGGTGTACTTCAACCAGGCGCCGCTATTCAACGTCTCCGCGCTGCCGGGAGGATTCGGCGGCGGGGGCGGCGGGGGCGGAGGTCAGGGAGCCCCGGGGCAGCGGCCGTCCGGACGCGGCTCGCTGAGCGACCCTGATAGCGTGCAATCGATGCCTCGCGCCACGAATTTGCCGGCGCCACAACCCCCGCGACCCGGCGAAGAAGGTATACCCGAGGAAATTCGGCAATTTGCTTCGGTTTTGATACCTCCACCAAACATGCGCCCGCGAGTGATTCTGAGATTCGCGACCGACGAGAAGAACCTGCTGGTGAGCGGGATGCTTGCGGGAGGAAGCGAGCTGACCGGGAAACCGGCGGTGGTGGACTGTCCTGTGGGTAAGGGCCACGTCATTATGTTTGCGACGAATCCGATGTGGCGCCACGAAACGCAGGGAAGCTTCTTTCTGATCTTCAATGCGGTGATGAACTACAACAACCTTGGCGCAGGCAGGCCCGAGCCCCGTCCGAAGCCGGAACAGGCGGGCACCGGAGAGGATCAGTAACGAGGGCCGGGCGGGCCCGGACCAAAGGGGTCGAAACGGCCAACTTACTCTTCTCGACCGGGCCGAGATTTTGGTAATATTCGCGGGTATCTCTTACCCTGGGCTGTCGAGCGCTGTAGGCTCCCGAACCAATTGTGATTCTGTCGTTGCGAACGTGTCGCCTAAGTTCCGAAGGTCTCTTTGATCTTTGTACCGGTCTAGTACCTGAGAAGTCATTAGCGTGTTTGTTGCGATGGCGATCCGCAACGAAAGGTTCTCTCGAGTTTTCGCACGACCGCGGCAGCACAGCCCAGTCATTTCGCGCTTTGGCGCGCGCTGACTAATCCCCTGCTTGCGGTTGACCGGTCGCCCCGCGCGAGTATGCGCGGGGCGACCCTCAGATTGACCGGATGTTCCCCGGTTGCCAGCGCCGCGTCTCGGCCTATTACACTCAAAGAGCTCAGAACTCAGAACTCTTTTTCACAAGCAACCGCCTCGAGCTAGTCGCAATGAGACTCAGATTCAATCCGGCGTTACTGGCGGCCTTCCTGCTTGTGCTCTTCGCCGCCGAAGCGCGAGCACAGACGACTCAAAGCATCTATGACGACTCGCTCGCTTCGGGGTGGCAGGATTGGTCATGGTCGTCACGAGACTTCAACTCGGCTGACTACGTTCATCAAGGCACAAAAAGCATCAAGATCACCTACACCGCCCAGTATCAAGGCTTCTATCTCCGGCACATGGCAATGGACAGCACCCCTTTTACTTCGCTTGTGTTCTGGATCAACGGCGGCGCAGTATCGGGCCGCAGCATCACCATTGCCGCGCAACTTGACGACGTCGCTCAGCCCGGTGTGCCGTTCGCTCAGTTTATCGAAGACGGCACCGTAGCGGCTTCAAGCTGGAAAAAAGTAACGGTCCCGCTCGCATCCCTTGGCGTCGCGAACAAATCAAACTTCAGCGGATTCTGGCTCCAGGACGCCAGTGGCGGTGCTCAACCCCCGTTCTATATCGACGATATCGGTCTGCTCGAAGTTCCCCCTCCCTCTCAGGTTCATGTCAGTGTAGACGCGTCGTCGATTGTCAGGACCGTAGACCGTAGACACTTTGGCGTAGCGGCAGCGATATGGGATTCGCACTTCAATACGCAGGCAACCGCGTCTCTGCTGGCGGCGAACGGCACTCGAATCTCACGATTCCCCGGCGGTTCACTGTCTGACGACTACCACTGGAAAACCAACACGACCGGAATCAACACCTGGCAGTGGGCGACAAGTTTCGACGCTTTTGCCGGCGTGATGCAGGCCATCGGTGCGGATGCCTTCATCACAGTGAACTACGGCAGCGGAACAGTCCAGGAAGCGGCCGATTGGGTTCAATACTCGAATCTGACTAAAGGGTACGGATTTCATTACTGGGAAGTCGGTAACGAGAACTACGGGAGTTGGGAAAACGACACACGGAGTCGGGCGCACGATCCGTACACGTACGGGCTTGCTTTCCGCGATTACGCGAGCGCGATGAAGGCGGTGGACCCCTCGATCAAAGTTGGAGCGGTGGTAATCACTGGGGAAGACGCTTATGCGAACTACAGCGATCATTCCGCGACAAATCCGAGAACCTCCCGAGTCCACAACGGCTGGACGCCGGTATTGCTGTCCACTTTGAAGTCTCTCGGAGTGACTCCCGACTTTGTGATCCTGCATCGATACGAGCAGGGGCCGGGGCAGGAGAGCGACTCTGGTCTGCTGCAGGCTGCTCGAACGTGGTCGAATGACACGGCAGATCTTCGGCAACAGTTGAACGACTATCTGGGTGCGGGCGGTGCAAACGTTGAGCTAGTGTGCACGGAGAACAACTCGGTTTACAGCAACCCCGGCAAACAAACTACGAGCCTGGTTAACGGGCTGTATTATGCGGACAGCTTTGCTCAGTTTGTTCAGACGGAATTCTCAGCATTCATCTGGTGGGACCTGAGAAACTCGCAGGAGCACGGCAACAACAACAGTGCTTCATTGTACGGGTGGCGAAATTATGGGGACTACGGCATGGTGTCGGACCAGAACGATCGCTATCCCGTGTACTATGCCAGTAGCCTGATGTCTCGTTTTGTGAGCCCCGGCGATCAAATCGTGCGGGCCGCGAGCGATTACAATTGGCTTGGCGCCTACGGGGCGACTCGCGCGGATGGTTCGCTATCGTTACTGTTGATCAACAAGAGCGAGAGCAATTCGCTAAATGCGTCGGTAAATTTGTCGGCGTTTACCCCGTCCGCTCATGCGACTGTCTACTCTTACGGCAAGCCTCAGGATGAAGCAGCAAGGACGGGAAGCGATTCGCCGGACATCGCTACGGGATCATTTGATTCCGCGTCGTCGAGCTTCACTTATACAGTGGCGCCTTACTCTATAGTTGTCCTGAACCTCTCTCCTTTCGGGTCTCAGGAATGCCAGTATTCTCTTTCCATCGCATCGAAGAAATTCAAGGCAAGAGGCGGCAGCGATTCAATATCGGTTTCAACACACGCCGGCTGTGCCTGGCAAGCCACGTCGAACGTGAGCTGGATAAGCTTCACCTCGCCCAGCGAAGGCACGGGCAGCGGAGTAGTTGCGTACTCGGTCGCTGGCAATACAACCGGCGCATCTCGAAAAGGAAGAATCTCAATCGGCGGACAGGTCGTGAACATCAAACAAAAAGCAGGTCAGTAGAGGCAGTCATTTCTCCGAGTCAGTGCGTTTCACGGTAAAGTCACCTTTGCGCGCCGCGGCAACGACAGTCCAGCCGTCGTTCAAATTCAGTTTCCATCCAGGCCCTTGAAGCGGACGAGCATCGGGAGCCGGTGGCGCCGATACCTGAACTTTCCTGATCCCCGATCCATCTCGAATCATAAGGGCACCGTCCGAAGCTTCGAGCACTCCCCATTCGTCGGTGACCCGCACGATTGGATATACCGTGCCAAGTTCCCCGAGCGACATCACATTGTTCGGATCAAACGAATAATTGAATTTGCTCATGGGCGGGATCTCAAGCACCGGCCCGTCAACAAGTGTCGCGCGGAATTTCTTGACCGCCTCGCGGTGGATCGACTCGCGACGATTCTCCTGGGCGATCACTTCATCGCCGTCGTAGTCTACAGCTCGCTGCGTCGCGAGGAGTTTCAAGTCGGGAGGTGTCTTCAACCGAAACGCCTGTTCGATGACCTCACCAAAGTCGCTCCCCGACTTGAAATTCCGGCGCCAGACGATCCCCGCATCGT
Source organism: Blastocatellia bacterium (assembly GCA_035315885.1). GTDB lineage: Bacteria > Acidobacteriota > Blastocatellia > UBA7656 > UBA7656 > DATFXM01. The sequence goes on along the minus strand of DATFXM010000095.1, from coordinate 14,010 downwards.
CAAGCAGTGCTCCATAAGCCGGTCCGCTAGTGTAAGCGAATGACCTGGTGAACGACTGCGCGTGGAGAGCTTGTTTGATGGCCTGAATCGCTCGAGACACAAACTCGCCTTGAGATCTCGACGAGAGCTTGAACCCCGTGTACTCGGCGAGCCCCTCGCCGCATTCAAGCGCCGTCTCTTCGCGTCTAGCCTGCGGGAAAAGCGATTGCCGGTACTTCCGGAATGACATCGCATCTGAGACTGCGGCGGCGCGGGCAGCACCACGCTCCTCGAGAGCCCGCTTAAGGGCCAACCACTCGAGCCGCATCCAGATTCGCCCGTCCGCCGTGTCCAGATGATCGTTGGCAACGTTGCGGGATGACAGCCCGATTTGATCCTGAACGCGGTGAAACAGCTCGTGCGTCATCAGGCTAAGCCGGTCGCGCCTGTCCTGGGGCAAGGGCCAGCCAATCATCGTCCAGTGGACCCCCGCCCATGCCGTCGCGGTGTTCGCAACATTCACATCGCGCGGCAGTACACCGGCGTAGACATCCCCGACCTTGCTGAGCCGACCCTCGGCGTCGGGAGAATTCGCTACCGCCGAGTGCGTACGAGCGTCGACCAGCAACATCGGACCGTAGAGCCGTACACCCCACGTCTTGCCATCGTCGGCGTCGCTTAGTTGAGCCGCTTCCTTGAAGTACACTGCAGCAACAGCCGGGTCGACACCCTCGGTGACTGACTCGACCGGCGCAAGTGGCCGCGCCGAAACAGAGAATGCCGCAGAGAATACCGCGGCCATACCGGGAGGTCCAACAAGTCCAATTAGTGTTAACGCCGCCACGCTCACAACGTGAGAACTTCTGTATACCTTCATCGATGCTCCTGCGACCGAATGCTCAACTCTGCGTTGTGCGGCAACCCAGAAGGGTTGGATAGAGCTTCGGCTACTCACACCTTCACTGAGCCAGTCTCACCACAAATCTGAGTTCATACTTTCTTCCGGGTGTGCCGCCGTACTCGCTGGTCACGTCGTAACTGAAGGGCTCGTCCAGCCGGCACACACCAGCCCAATTCGAAGCTAATGCCTCTCTCACTCCGCTCGCAGCGCCCACGCGATACAGATCGAAGCCGACGACGGCCTCGTCGCCCTCACGCGCCGAAATGAAGCGATCGACTCTGAACGCAACCGCCATTGTCCCGGGATGCTGACCTCCGCCCTCCGATGGACTGAATGCGAATTCCTGCTGATCGTCCAGCAGCAGCGCGCCGCCGGTTCGAGCGATCGCGTGTCCGTCCTCCGTAAGCTCAGCTTCAAAGTTGAAATGGTGAGGCCTCTTGAACGCCGCGATATTTATCAGGCCCTCGCTGGCTTGCTTCAGTATCTTTATGAACAGAGGTCTGGGCTTTGTCGAAGGTGGCGGCGATTCGGATTCGCCCCGGGAGGGTATGATCTCGATCCGCAATTGATTAAGATCGTCCTTCCCGCCAAACGGAAGGATGTTGAGCTGCTCATCCAGCGTGAGATCGAACGAGTGTCGTTGCTGGTCTTCTTCGTAAATCGGCAGATTGCGCTCGGACATTCCAAGCAGACGTTTTGTCTCCAGATCAGCTCGGATCATCAAACGGTCCCCGGTGAGCTCGGTCAGAAAGGAAGCGTTCATTCGAAAGTGTTTCGATTGGAGTTTGATTGCAAAATCGACGCCTGGCGGACCCTCGATCAGGCTGTCGGACAGAACTTCTCGGCCGGCTCCCTGTAGCTCGACAGCCGTGATCTTAAACCTGACGCGATTATTCTGCTCAAGGTTTGATGGCGAGCGCTCGGGTGCTGGACGCCCGGTCTCGGCAAGTCCTGAAAGAATGATCAACGCGAACAGTACGGTTCGAAATCGCATCATATCTCCTCACTGCTTTTCTCCTCACCGCTTTCTCCTCACTGCTTTTCTCCTCACTGCTTTTCTCCTCACAGCTCTTGCTTCATCTCACTGCTTTTCTCCTCACCGCTTTTGCTCAGCTCCTTCACCCTGCGGGCTCTTGTACACAACGGCGCGTCCGCCGTGATCGAAAGCCGCAAGACTCATCTTTTCCTCTTCGCCGTCCCCCGATGTGGGTAGCGCTTTCTCGATGATGGCTGAGTGCGCAGCCCTGAAGTTGCTGTGCTGGTCCCGAACCAATGCAGCCGCCATGATCAGAAAAAGAAGGGCAAGCACCGCAGCCACCGGAAGCGGTATGCTGATCGGCTGGCTCCAGGGACGCTCGCGCTCTTTGGCGAACAGTTTTTGTCTGGCGCGTTGCTGTAACTGCGCGTCACGGACGGGATGATGAGCGCGTAGAATCTGCCTGGTGCCGAGAAAGTCTTCGTGCGCGCTGCGGCACTCGAGACATTCGGCAAGGTGTTGTCGAACGCGCTGAACCTCTTCCGCCGGAAGCTCGCCGTCTATCAGCGCCGAGATATATTCAAGCATTTCGCACTGCTGCATCTGACCTCCTGTCTCGTGACCTCTGACCCCGTGCCCTCTGACCCCGTGCCCTCCGCTTTCGTGCCATCGATCTCCCTGACCCGCTCTCGTGACCTCCGCTTTCGTTCACCCACCTGGCCGTCACCGCTTCTTGAGCGCAGAACGCAGCGCAAAACGAAGCGCCGAACGAGACGCTTTTACTTTGAGACGCGGCACTCGTCCGCAGTTAGTTGAACCCGCGTCCGGCGGCCTTGCGCGGCTCTCGGAGCCCTTCGCGCAGGGCTGTCCGCGCCCTGAACAGATCCACTCGCACCTTGGCTTCGGAAACCCCGAGCACTCGAGCTATCTCGCTATAGCTCATCTCCTCCTGCTCTCTCAAAAGGAGCGCCGCGCGCTGGTGCTCCGGTAGCGTCTGAACCAACTCGGCGACTGCTTGCTGGCGTTCAGCGTGCTCCAGCTCCTGATGCGGATCGGGTATCACCGCTCGAAACGCCGAAGCGACTCTGTCAATCAGCCTTGTCTGCATATTTCGCCGGTTCAGCTCGTTGAGCGCCAAATTGCGCGCGACTTTGAAAAGCCAGAACCTGATCTCCGCACGCGGTACCGCGTCCGCGCCCGATCTGATCAGTCTGAGGAAGCTTTCCTGCGCGAGTTCCTGCGCAACTCCGCTCTTTCCGGTGAAGCCCTCGAGAAACCGGCACAGAGCTGGGTACACCTCTTCAAAGACGTCTTCAAAGACGTCCTCGATGGCATCCTCAAAGCCGTCCTCCAAAACTTCCCCCTCAAAGACCTCTTCAGGATCCAGCTCTTCGCTTGTCATACTGGGCTTCCGTTATATAAAACAAGCGAGCAGATTGAAAGTTACAGACCCCACAGACTTCGCGGCCAGAATCCGAAACCTGGGCATCCCCAGCGCGTTATATGTCGATAACTGAATGGGAGATGAAGGGATGAGGCAACCAGGAGATGACGAGATGAGGGGATGAGGCGACGAGAAATAACAGATTACGAAGAAACTTAGAGGTTTTACGGCTTTTGCGATACTTTGCGTAATTGCGTTAAATCGGAACTCACTAACACACCAATGACGATTTATGACGAAAACGCACCAAGTCAACATTGAGGTCAATTCTGATGGACACACTGAATCAGGACGTTCGTTACGCCATTCGCACACTGCTCAAGAACCCGGCCTTCACCGCAATTTCAGTGCTTGTGCTCGCTCTCGGAATAGGCGCCAACACCGCTATATTCTCGATAACCGATCAGGTCCTGCTGAGAGTCCTGCCGGTGAAAGACCCTAAGCAACTCGTAATCCTGCGCTCTCCCGGCCCGATGAGCGGACGAGTTTACAGTGATGGCGACAACGCCGCCTCCTTCTCTTACCCGATGTACAAAGAGATACGCGACCGCAACAATATCTTCAGCGGTGTGTTGGCCAGATTTTCCATTCCTCTCAGCATAGCCACAGACGAAAGCACCGATCGCGCATCCGGTGAATTAGTCTCCGGTAACTATTTCGAAGTGCTGGGAGTCATACCAGCTCTCGGACGCGTATTCACTCAGGACGATGAAACCGCGCCGGGAGCAAGCCCGATTGTCGTCCTGAGCTACGGCTACTGGAAACGTCGATTTGGCTCCGACCCCGGCGTGCTGAACAAGACGCTGATCGTGAACGGCATGCCCATGACCGTGGTTGGTGTGTCTCGAGCAGGCTTTCAGGGTATTCAGGTGGGTGAGCTGCCGGACGTGTTCATACCGATGACGATGAAGGCGCAGGTAACGCCAAATTGGGATGGGCTAAAAAACCATAAAGACTACTGGCTGTCGATCATAGGCCGCCTGAAGCCTGGTCTCTCGCCATCTCAGGCTGAAGAAGCCATTAGGCCGATTTATCGGCAAATACTCGAAGACGTGGCCCCCTTGACCGGGCCGTGGTCCTCCCAGGCAACGGAGCGATATCTCGATAAGCGAATCCGGCTCCAGGATGGCTCGGGCGGTAGAGGCATTCTTCAACAAAGCACAAAGCGCCCTCTGCTCGTGCTCATGGGAATGGTGGGCCTGGTGTTATTAATAGCCTGTGCAAACGTCGCGAACCTCCTCATGGCTCGCGGGGCCGCCAGACAAAGAGAGATAGCAATAAGGATGGCGCTTGGCGGCAGCAGACTGCGCCTTGTGCGTCAATTTCTGGTAGAGAGCCTTGTGCTGTCTGTTGCCGGCGGAGCCGTCGCGTTGCTGATCACAATCTGGACTCTCGGAGCATTGATCAGCTCAATTCCCGAGAGCATCGGCGCCGCCGGGCTATCATCTCGACTTGATCTGAGACTGCTCGGATTCAATTTTGCTCTGTCTGTTTGCATGGGCCTGTTGTTTGGGTTGATCCCCGCGTTCCGTTCGACTCGTTTGAACCTCGAGCGGACGCTGCGAGAACAGGGTTCGAGTGTCTCGGGCGGCACATCGCAAGTACGCTTTAGAAAAGGACTGGTGGTGTGCCAGATAATTCTGACTGCCGTTCTGCTAGTGGCTTCCGGGTTGTTCGCCAGGAGCCTGAACAATCTCAAGGAAACCGATCTCGGCCTCCGCCCGCAGAATCTATTAGAATTCTCGGTCTCGCCTGATCTGAACGGGTACAAACCTCAGCAGTGTGTCTCCTTCTTCGATCAGCTCAAGACGCGAGTTGCCGGCTTGCCGGGGGTTCAGGCCGCCAGCGCCGCCAAGATATCCATCCTGACTGACAGCAATGCGAGTTCAACTATGACGGTGGAAGGGTACCAGCCTCAGGAAGACGAGAACACCAGCGTGCTGCACAACTATATCGGCGCGGACTACTTTACGACGCTTGGCGTGCCACTTATGTTGGGGCGTGAGTTTCGGCTTTCGGATACGGCAGACAGTCCTAAGGTGGCAATTGTGAACGAGTCGTTTGTGCGGCGCTTCTTTGGGGACAGGCCGGCAATCGGCGGTCACTTCGGGTTTGGTGGGGGCAACAACGTAAAAACGGACATCGAGATAGTAGGGGTTGTGAAGGACAGCAAGCACAGTTCGGTTCGCAGCGAGTTGCGTCCGTTTGCATACTTTCCATACTCACAGGACAAAGACCTGGGCCAGATCACGTTCTACCTTCGCAGTGCCAGCGACTCTACCGCGATTGCGCCGGTGCTGCGAAGCGAAGTTCAGAAGATGGACCCGAACTTACCAGTCTACAGTTTGAAGACTCTCCAGACGCAGATTGACGAATCCTTGTTTGCAGACCGATTCCTGACGTTTCTGTCGACGTGCTTTGGTTTTCTTGCAGCGTTGTTAGCGGCGATAGGTTTGTACGGGGTGATGGCCTACAGCGTCACGCGTAGGACGCGAGAGATCGGGATCCGCATGGCGTTGGGGGCGTCTCGAGGAAATGTATCCTGGCTGGTGGTGCGAGAGGTCGTAATTCTGACAAGCGTCGGGCTTGTGGTAGGGTTGCCCGCGGCTTATGCGAGCGCGCTGTTTGCCGAATCGCTTTTGTACGGGGTAACTGCGAAGGATCCGATTGTATACGTCGTTGCGGCTGTCTTGCTCGCAATATCGATACTACTCGGCGCCTTCTTACCGGCGCGCAAGGCCGCCCGCACCGAGCCAATGTTGGCGCTGAGGTATGAGTAGGGAGCGAAGGGGCGAAGAGGCGACGCGGTGACCCCAGGAGGAGAGATGCGGGAACCACGATCCGAGGGATTCGTCACCGCGTCTCTCCTCCCGCCTTTGTCCCTTCGCTCCCTCATCTCCCCTCACCTTCCACCCAGACTTCGCCGTCTTCGAAGAATTCCTTCTTCCAGATCGGTACTATCTTCTTCAATCGATCGATCGCATACCGGCATGCCTCGAATGCAATTCCTCGATGGGCAGACGTCACAACAATCACCACACTCGATTCGGTAATCTCAACCCGCCCGAGACGGTGAATGATTCCTATTCGATTGATAGCCCACTTCTCGCGAACCTCACCCGCAATCTGCTCCATCGTACGCAAAGCCATTGATGAATAGCCCTCGTACTCGAGAAATCGGGTCACTCGACCTTTAGTGTTGTTGCGGGCCACGCCATCGAAAACAACAACTGCGCCTGACGAGCCCTCAAGCAAACGCTTCCGCAACCCTACGATGTCCAGAGGCTCGTGCGTGATCGCAAAGAAGTCGCCATCCTTGGTCGAGACCTCGCTTGACGATCCACCGCTGACCGGCGGCAGCACCGCAAGCTGATCTCCACTCGCGAGCTCGTAGTCCCGGCTGACATATTCTTCGTTGACCGCGAACAGAACACTCCTTTCGAGCCCCGCCATTTTCGGGTGCATTCTCTTCAATTCATCAAACGCGCTCGCAACCGCAGTAGCCGGTGGCAACTCCAATTCGACGCTGGATGCGCCTACCCACTCGCGAGCTTGCCCGAACAACAACACCGTCACTTTGATTCGATCGTCAGTCACAGATTTTGCTCCGCACTCATTCTCCAACCCAGACGTCGACCTCGAGCGTCAGGTCCTGAATCTTCGAATCTCGAATGCGATACGCTCTCAGCTCAACTCGAGGCTCCAGCGCCACGATGAAGTAAACCGCCTCCGGATAAAACGCCATCTCAACATCCGACGGCGATGGATACGGCGCGGTACGCGGGTGCGAGTGATAGATTCCGAGCATCTTGTGCCCGCTTTCGCGAATCTTGCGAGTCGCGGCGAACAGGTCTTCCGGAGCCGCCGAATAACGGGTCTCCGGTGTTTGAGCATCGTTACGCAACGGGTGAATATCGGTAATGACGCTGTCCTCGCCGCTCAGAAGCCCGCAGCATTCGGACGGCCGCCATGTGATGGCCTCACGCTCCATCGCAGTTCGAACCGCGGCGGTGATCCGCACCGATTCCATTCCTGGCCCCGTATCCATACTATAGCCCACGAGATCGACCTTCTAACTCTCCCCGGTGAGCGCACCGAGCGTCGGCCCAATTTCGTCGTTTACAATCAGGTCAGCGAGATAATCCAATTCGGTCGCGTCTCGATTGATTATTACCAGCTTCGCTCCAAACAACTTGGCGCGCGCTGGGAATGCCGCCGCCGGATAGACTACCAACGAAGAGCCTATAGCCAGAAACAAATCCGCGCGCTCACTTTCGTTTTGTGCGCGGACCATCGCATCGGCGGGCATGGGCTGACCGAAGGATATTGTACCGGTCTTCAATATCCCGCCGCAGTCGTCGCACATTGGAAGCTCTTCGCCATTTCTGAAAATATTCAGAACAAGTTCGAGCTCGTACCTCTTTCGGCAGTCGAGACAAATGCAGTAGGTACCGTTGCCGTGCAGCTCGATCACTTTTTCAGCGGGGACGCCGGCACGCTGATGAAGTCCATCGATGTTCTGGGTGATGACGCAGTTCACTTTGTCTTGCGAGACAAGGCTGGCGATGGCGCGATGTCCTCTGTTTGGTTGAACCGCTCGAAATTCCTCTTCGAATGCGAGCTTCCTGCGCCACGATTCGCGTCGCATTTCTTCATCGTTGAGGTAGTCATTGAAGTCAATGGGCTGGTGGTTTGACCAGAACCCTCCGGGACTTCGAAAGTCGGGGATGCCTGATTCAGTGCTTATCCCGGCGCCGGTAAACACGACGGCGCGCTTGCTTGCGTCCAAGAGTGTCTTCAGTTCGCCGATCACATCCGCTTGTTTACTGGATTCGCGCGACATTGTTTGCCTCCGCAACCTCATGTTTAGCGCAAAGCAGGGGAAGAGGAAAGTTCTGAGTGGGGATGAGGGGAGCGCGAAGGGGGGAAGGGGCGACGCGGGGAGGAGGGACGCGGAGACGCGCGGTCGCTAAGATGACTCCTCTGATTGCGGCTAACATCCTGCTCTGCGGTTTCCCTGCGTCTCTCCTCTCCGAATCCCCTTCGCCCTACTCTCCCTTTGCTAAATCGGCGAACTGCTGCAGCTCCGATTCGTTCAGATCCGAAACCGCCCACCAGGACATTCCGGAGCTGCCCCAATGAACAACATTGAAGCCCTGTCGCGACCGATGATCGGCTGACTCGGATTCGGCACTCGAAGGCCAAACAAACAGATTGATATAGTGCTGACGACGCTTGTACACAAGCGCCGCCACCGGTCTGCCGTCCAGGTAATCGAGCCTTCCACCAACCAGGGGGAAGCCCTCGTTCGCGAAATCCGATACCACCGGCGAAAAGTCCAGCTTGCCTCCAAACCAAGGCTTTACCGTGTGCTGGTCCGATGACGAGACATCGGTGAGATGATCCGCCATCATCGACCTGACGTGGCTCGCTACTACTTCGCTCGCCAAGACGTCGTTGGCTCGCGACGCGGTCGTAAATCGCAGGACGCCTAATCCGATAACCGCCACAAACAACGCCGCCGCGGCAACGGCAAGGGCACGGACGGAAAACCAGCCAGGCTGCGAGCTGCGGTCGGCTTTTCGAACCGCGGACCTCACACGCCGCTCCAACGAGGGCTGCGGCATCTGATACAGGAAACCGATTTGAGATCGCAATCGCCGGATGCCCGCGAGCTCTTCAGAACACGCGTCGCAGTCGCCGAGGTGATGCTCGAGCTCGAGGCTTCGTATCAGATCGAGCTCGCGATCTACATAAGCATGCATCAGATCCTGCATCTCTTCGCAGTTCATTTCGTCTCCGCGCAAACATCGGTCAGAGATCGCGTGAGCCGTTTGCGAGCACGCGCCAGCCGAGACATAACCGTTCCAAGCGGGATGTCTACAATCTCTGAGATTTCTTTGTAAGACATCCCCTCAAGCTCGCGAAGTATCACAACCTCGCGGTACTCGGCAGGCAGCTCATCCAGCGCGCGCTCCAGCCGTTGAGTGTCGGACAGTCGTACGGTCTCTTCTTCGGGACTGGGTTGTCGGCTCTCCAACTGTTCCGCTCGATCGTCCAACTGTTGAACCTCATTCGGACGGTTTCGGCCAAGCCAGGTGTAGAAGGTGTTTCTTACGATGGTGAGCAGCCATCCGCGCCCGTCACCTCCGTGAAAGCCATCGAAAAACCTGAATGCGCGCAGATATGCCTCCTGAACGACATCCTCCGCATCTTGCGGGTTGCGAGTAAGCCACTGAGCAAGGTTATAAGCCGCGCCGAGGTGGGGAAGTATCGCCTCTTCGAATCTCTCGCGTTTGTTCCGGTCTCTCACGACCACCGTTCTCGTCGTACGAGCCTTGCTCAAGAAACTAAGACCGGCTCGTTAGCTAATTTATTCCCGTCCGCCTTCAAAAAATCAACACGGGAATATTAACTCTAAAAAGCGGGTATTGGGTGTTGTCAGACATAAGAAATATCGACGGAGGAAATGAATAGCATGAACAGACGAGAGTTCATAACGCTGGCAGGGGTCGGCGGTGTTGTTTTCGCGTCGTCGCTGAGGCGAGGCGCGCTAGCGTCGTCTTTGGGCAGTCGCTCGGAAGACTTCTACTTCGTCCAGTTGTCGGACACGCATTGGGGCTTCGACGGGCCGTCAATCAATCCGGATTCGCAGGGAACTTTGAAGAAAGCGGTGGCCGCAGTGAACGGCCTCGACCAGCAGCCGGACTTCGTGGTCTTCACCGGAGACCTCACGCACACCACAGACAACGCACAAACGCGACGCGACCGCATGGCTCAGTTCAAAGATATTGTCGGCCAGCTGAAGGCGCCAAGAACTTATTTCATGGCCGGAGAGCACGACGCGTCTCTCGATCGCGGCGAAGCGTTTCAACAGTTCTTTGGCAAGCTGACCTACACCTTCGATCACAAAGGTGTTCACTTTGTAGTCCTGGACAATGTCTCGGATCCTCAGGGAATCATCGGCGACTCGCAGGTGTCCTGGCTGCAATCAGATCTGAAGAAGTTTAAACACGACCATCCGATCGTAGTCCTGACCCACCGGCCTTTGTTCGATCTGTATCCTCAGTGGGACTGGACCACTCCAGACGGTACTAATGTCATCAACCAGCTACTGCCGTTCCAACACGTGACGGTATTCTACGGTCACATTCACCAGGAACATCACTTCAAGACCGCACATATCGAACACCACGCGGCTAAGTCGCTGATGTTCCCATTGCCCGCACCGGGCTCTGTTCCAAAGCGCGCACCGGTCGCGTGGGATTCGGCGGCACCGTATCGCGGGCTCGGTTTCCGAGACGTCGAAGCGGAAGTCCGCAACACGCGCTACGACTTAAAAGAGATTGGAATCTCGAAGTCTTGAATTCAACAAAGAAGGATGAATGAAAAAATGTCGAACAGATGGTGGATCATAGCAATTTGCTCTCTGACGCTGACGGCGCTCTTATGCGTGATTGCCACGCGAACTAAAGGCGCCACCGAACTGGTAGTGCACGTGACGGCGAAGAAGTTCGAGTTCTCGCCCGCTGAAATCACCGCGAAGAAAGGCGAGCCGCTCATCCTTGAAATCCAAGCTGAAGACGTAAAGCACGGTTTCAGCCTCGCGGACTTCAAGGTGCGACAGGACTTGAAACCGGGCGCAGTCACGCGAGTGCGTCTGACACCTGATAAAGCAGGCAAGTTTACTTTTGCTTGCGATGTGTTCTGCGGCAGTGGGCACGAAGATATGTCGGGCGTGTTGACGGTCACCGAGTGAAATGGAATCGAAGGCGAGAGGGGATGAGGTGATGAGGGACATGGGAGGTCAAAGGAAAGGAATGCGACGAATCGCTTTTAAAGTATTTCTGATCGTCGGAGTCTTGTTGATCGGATCTTCGCTGGTTGCACTTGGCACGATGAGACTCGGGTTGATCCCGGTGAACGCCGACACTTACCCTTCGGTACTTGAACAGAAGCTTCTGCCAATGATTGTGCGAGCGTCGGTCGCCCGCAATGCTTCTCAGCAGGCAGTTCCCGTGGAGACGTCGGAGACTGCGACAGGTGGGGTGTTCGACGGGCTGACAGGCGATGCTGACTCCGGCGAAGAGGTTTACAAGGAGATGTGTGCCCAGTGTCACGGGCACACAAATGGACGACCGAGTGTGTTAGGCGCATCTTTCTATCCGCCCGCACCTCAATTGCCCGGCCGCGGATCGGGGTACAGCGAGGCAGAGATGTTTTGGATCGTGAAACATGGGATCCGAAACACTTCGATGCCTGCCTGGCGAAATCTGCTCTCTGACCAGGACATCGGCAACGTCGTGAGGTATATCGAAACGATGAAGAGGTGAGGGAGCGAATGGGTGAAGGGGCGACGTGGGGACGCGGGGAGGAGGGACGCGGAGACGCGCGGTGCTCTTTGAGACTGCAACTTCGCCCATTCGCTCTTTGCCCGATTGCCCCTTCGCCCTTCCCCGCGTCTTTCCTCCCCGCGTCCCCGCGTCGCCCCTTCGCCTCCTCGCATCATTCCACAATCGGGAGGCCCGCTGAGCGGAGCTGGTCATTCAATGATTTCACATCCCGATCCTTAACCTCCTGCCAGCTTGCAACCACGGCACTCAGGTCCCTCTGAAGGTCAACCATCGCTGCCCTTGCCTGCGTCGTAGGCGCAGCGTCGCAACCCTCGACCACCTCCATTAACCCCAGTAAATCCCCCTGTACGCGGTTCAGCGTAGGCTGACCGCCGCCGCTTCCTCGCCCAAAACGTCCTCCGCCGGAGCCTTCTAACGCCGCGGCTTTCTTGTCGACGGCCGCAATCGCATCCGCGAGCGCTCCGGTCTTCAGGCGCTCGCTCAAGCTCTTGAGCTGAGAACGAAGTTTCCGCAATGAACTCGACTCGTCGCGAATTTGACTCAATCCCTCGTAGCACTTCATGGCGATTTCGTGCTGCTGGGCAAGACCTTGTGCAGGTGTCTTAACCCGCGGATCCATCTTGAGTGACAGGTTCTGCGTGTAAGTACGACCGTTGACCGTGAGTTTTATCGTGTAATTGCCCGGCAATGCCCAAGGCCCTCGCGGCTCGCGCCATGTGTCCCCGTAAATCGCCGAAATCGGGTATTGTGGCGGAAGCCAGTCACAGGGCGCATAGTGAAGGTCCCACACAAACCTCTGCATTCCCGCCCCGGTCGACGGAACCTGATCGGGACGTATCCAGTAGGTGGGGATGTTAACTCGTTTGCCGGTCTCTTCGATTGATTCCGGTTTGTCATCGCTTGAAAACCGCCTCACAAGCCGGTTTGCCGAATCGACAATCTCGATCACCACCGGACCGGAGGCTTTGCCGCGAAGGTAGTAGTTGATGATCGCCCCGTCCGGCGGATTCTTTCCTGCCGGTTCTTCGGGGGGAAGAGGAGTATCAGGGTTCAGGTTCCAGCGCACTCGCATCGCCACCTGTGGTTTGAACAGGAACGCTTCCGATGCGGCTACCTGAGACGAGATCTGACGGAGAGGCGTCAGGTCATCCAGAATCCAGAAGGAGCGTCCGTGAGTCCCAACCACCAGATCGTCGTCTTTGATCACAAGATCCCGGATGGAGCTTGCGGGCAGATTCAACCTCAGCGATTGCCAGTCGTCACCATCGTTGAACGAAACGTAAACGGCTCGTTCAGTACCGCAGTAAAGCAGCCCCCGTCGCTGCGGGTCCTCGCGAACCGCATTCACCGGCTCGTCGGGCAGACCTCGGGGGATTTCCTTCCACGTCTTGCCGCCGTCGTGCGTTCGGTAGATGTGCGCACGCTGATCATCAAGTCTTATTCTGTTCACCGCCGCATACGCGGTGTTCGCATCGAAGTGTCCGGCGTCGATCAACGATACTTTGCTCCACGAAGTCAAACCTGAAGGAGTCACGTTAGCCCAGTTCTTGCCGCCATCTCGCGTAATATGAATCAGACCATCGTCGGTGCCCGCCCAGATTATGTTGATGTCTTTGTAAGAAGGAGCGACGGTGTAGATGACTCCTCTTCGCGCCATATTCGCGAGGTCGGGCGTTCGAAAGACTCCGATGCTCTCCGGCACCTCTGTCTGGGTCCTCGACAGATCGGGACTGATCGTCTCCCAACTGGACCCTCCGGTAGTAGTCTTGAACAGTACATTCCCGGCAAAGTAGAGAACCTTCGGATCAAGAGGCGAAAAGAGGACGGGCGCAGTCCGAAGAAAGCGGTATTTGCCGCTTCTCACTGCTTCGGGCGAGATATTTTGCACCTGTCCCGTAGTCCTGTCGTATCGACTGATCTTGCCGCCGTAGATGATGTTCGGATTCAACGGGTCGGTCGCCACGTAGCCATACTCTTCGGCGCCGACCGGATGCCACTCCCGAAACGTGATCTGCCCATCGTTGCCCCTGCTTGCAATTCCTACCGAACCGCTCTCCTGCTGGCCGCCGTAGACCCAGTATGGAAATTGATTGTCGGTGCTGACGTGGTAAAACTGCGCCGTAGGCTGGTTGTACCAGGAACTCCAGCTTTCACCCCCGTTGACGGTGATGATCGCGCCCTGATCGCCCGCTATGAGAATGACTCTGGGATTTTCGGGATCGATCCACAGCGAATGGTAGTCGTCGCCGCCCGGCGCTCCGCGAAAGGCCGCAAACGTATGTCCGCCATCGGTCGATTTCCACGTGACAATGTTGGCGTCGTAGACCACGTCCGGGTTCTTCGGATCTACTTTCAG
>DATFXM010000094.1:0-20427 GCA_035315885.1 Blastocatellia bacterium | reverse complement strand
GCGTCGCTGGGTGTTGTGTTTCTGTTCAAGCAGAATGTCGGTGTCTACCTTGTAGTGCTTTCGACTGCAGCATTGGCCGTCAGAGAGATTGCGGCGGCCCCGAGCGGCTCCGGCGTGATAGGGCGAATGGTCGCGCGCGCGAGTGGACTCTGGGCCTCGTTTGCGCTTGTGTCATCGACTGCATTTGTTTATGCCGCGAGCAACGGCGCGCTGGGCGCGATGATGAGCCATTTCACATCGCTCGGAGCAGAGTACGGTGACAAGCGAGCCGTCCCGCTGCCCTCGCTAAAATCTTTGTCCCCCGCGGCAGTGGCGTTGGTGGTGCTGATAGGCGTCGGAGTTTTCGTAGCGAGAGCAGCGCCGCGAGTGTTGGGGCCGCTAGCGGTGGTGACCTTGCTCGTGATCTCCGCAGCAATCCTCTATCCCGGGAGAGCTTATCAAATCAAGAACTCAGCTACGGCTGTGATCGCCTATCTTGGTCCTGCGCTCTTCTTGCTCACCGCGGTGGTTTTATTATGGGGCTTCAGGCGCGACGCTCGGAATGCGTGGTGGCTCGACCGGGGACCAATTCTGTTGACCGGAGTGTTTGCTCTTGGCACGTACCTCGAAGCATATCCGCGTGCTGACTACGCCCACGTCGTAAGAGTCCTCCCACCGGTGTTCCTTCTAATGATGGTGTTGGCCGCGCGCGGCGCATCGAGTTTGAGGACTCATCTCGCAACGCGATTGCAAAACCCTTCGCGTGCGGCTCTCTTGTGTGCGGCCGTGCCGCTGGTGCTGGTTGTGGTGATCGGAATCAAAGACGTATGGCAGCCGAGGTTTGACGGCCGCTTGCGATTCCACGAACGCACGCCTCTAACGCTTGCTCGTGCTCGAGGGATAATGGTGACTCACAAGCAGGCCGAGTTCATTGAAACTCTCGCTGATGAGATCGAGGCTAAAACAGCGGCCGATGATTCTATGTTTTCTTTTCCCGCAAAGGGTACGGCGTTCTACTTTCTAACCGGACGCCGGAATCCGACGCGTTTTACATGGTGGCGATCGGCCGGATTGAAAATGTCCGAAAAGGAATCGTGGTTGAACCAGATCTCAGCGGGGACTCCCAAGCTATTGCTTGTTTCGGCGGGAATGAAGGACCAGCGCGTGCTGCAAAGCGTAAACAACGCTTTCTCGCAAGTTTCCACTGTTGGCAACATCGAGATATTCGTCCGAAAGGAAGCGCCTCAGGCCCTCTCTCACAATTGACGCGGCGCGCAGATCGCCATTCCGGATGACACGTCGAGTAAAACTTCACGCCGATTTCCTGCTGTTTGCTCTAATCACCGGCGCCTTTGTGTACAGCGCTGCCCAGCGACTGACCGACATTCCAATGCCGGACAGTGACGAGGCCATGACTCTTCAAGTGCCCTACGAGCTGCTGACTCGCGGCAAGCTCGCGTTCCCGATGTACCAGTACCTGGGCGGCAACATTCAGAATGTCTGGCACTCGTTTTCTCCGGTCTTCTTCGCAGCCTTGGCTGGGTTCCTGAAACTTTTCGGGTGGGGGTTGACGCAGGCTCGCGCCTTCAACCTGATAACCGCCGCGCTGATGCTTTTTCTGACTTACCTGATTGCCCGACGCAACTTTGGTTGGAGCGCCGCGGTTGTGACGATTCTTTTGGTCGTTTCCGATTCGGTTTTTTTTGCGAGAAGCAGGCTTGCCCGCAACGACATGCTTGCAGCGTGCTTCGGATTGCTCGCGTTCTATCTGTACGAGCGCGCCGAAGAGAAGAACAATCGATGGTACTACCTCTTGTCGGGGATTGCTGCGGGCGCGGGGGTGATGTGTCACACGAATCTGATTTACATCCTCGTAGTGATCCTTGCGCTTATGCTTATGAGGCATGGATGGCGTCTGATAAAGACCAGCGGGACGTTTATCTTTGGCGCTGGCGCGCTGGCGGTGATGTCCTATGAGCTTGTTTACGACATCATCGACTACAACAACTTTGTCCTGCAGAATCGAAAGGACACAGTGCATTTCCAGGTGCTCGAGCCCCTCGGGTGGTGGAGCAACCTGATTGCGGAGCCGCACCGCTACGCCGAGTGGTACCAGGTCCGGGGCGTCAAGTATGCGCCAACTCCGGAACTTCTTCACTTATTCCTGATTTTGTTTTGTCTCTCATTCGCTTACCTGCTGATCAGGACGTTGTTGAGAATCAGGGACTGGCGCAAGTTTTCAAGCGAGCCAAGAACCCACGTACTTGTCTCTACGCTCATCATCGTTCTGTTCTTTGCGATCGTCACTCAACGCAAGGTCACTCAATACGTCATACACCTGGCGCCCTGGTTTGCCTTGTGTGTTGGGATAGTTGTCTCAGACTTAAGGGAAGCATTACGACGAATCAAGGTACGGCCGGAGCGCTGGGCGAGACCGTTGTATATCGGGTCAATATCGACGGCGGCGCTATTGATTCTGATCTACGCCACGGCGCTATACCGGCAGGACCGGCGGTACCTAGTTCAGATTCGCAATCCCGAGCTTTCAACGTTCAACGAGGTCAAGGCTGCACTCAAAACGATTGTGCCCGATGAGCTATGTCCGGTGTCGATTGGCAGCGCGTACACGTGGCTGGCATTTCCGGAAAAGGATCAGTGCTACTTCGCATATATGGAGGCTCCTTTGGACGAGCCGCTGAATCTGGACGGCAAAGACTACGCGCTGATTGTTCGGCCGAGGTTCTTACAGAGGGCGAAGTCACTAACCGGCGGCGTAGGCCGTTACTATCTCTTGGGTAGGGTCGAGAACACGGCATACGGAAGTTTTGACATTTACTACACCGGCTCCGACCCTCGTCTGCTCAGCCGCCAACGAAAGCGATTCTTCTTCTTCGATTGGCGGCGCGGCTTTGTCACCGATGACCAGATAGCTCGGGCCAAGGAAGTATGGTCAGTGTCGAAGCCTCTGTTGACTGAGGCGCCCTCCAGTTCCGCGGCGCAACAGGAGTCGACCGACGACGATGAGCGTCAGGACCGCGGCGCGTTATTTGATGTCGCAGAACTGACGTTAAAACCGGAGTCAACCTACTACATCAATGCGCGCGCTCGTGGTGTCTCCAGATGGGAATTGCTGGTCTTAGACTCACGCGGTGGACAACCGATTCATCGCATTGCGCCGCGCGAAGAAGATCTGGCAGACGGCGTGTTCAAGACGTGGAGCGAGGGAGGAGTGCGAATCGTTGTCAGAAAGTTCGGCAGCAAGTCCTCTGATTTCGCCCTGGAGAGCGTAGGGATACAGGAAGTTCTGAGTTCTGAGTTCTGAGTCCGGAGCTAGATCCCTGTGACCATTTCCCCAGACTCAGGACTCAGGACTCAGAACTCAGAACTCAGAACTTTCATGGTGCCTTGAGGATGCAGTCCGAAGGTATCAACTTCATATTGTTGGTTTCCAATACCGAGCAACGATCCACGAGCTTCGCAAGCGCTGGCACTGCTCCGTTGCTTAGATGATCAATTGCGTTGCGAGCCGCAGGTCGATACTGCATGAGCCACTTGTCGCTTAAAACGTAACCGGGCTCGAACGCATCCCGATCTACAAGAAAGAAGCCGACGCGGTAATCACGCACAAACTGCTGCAGACGGGCAAGGTCGGGCGTGTATTGAGCGTCAATCAAATCTTCAGCGCGCTGTCGAATCTGAGAATAGTACCCCTTGTGAAAAGGCAGGGCAGTCTCTCGCGCTACTAGAACAGGTCTGGCCGCGAACGCGGGAATATTGTCCGCTTCACTGGCAAGCGACGCGATGACCGTATCCTTCGGCTCGTGCGACAGAAACTCGTAGAGTTCGGCGGATTGGCCTGTCTTGTAACGCGTGTCTACCCATGTGCCGTTCAGATAGCGCGGCAACCACAACGCGGCAATAAGAACCACGACTGCCGCCATAGCCATCAGCGCACGATAGAAAGAAAGCGGTGTTGTGTCGCTCGTGGCCCACCGAAACACCGCGTCCAGAAGCACGATGGCCGAGATTCCCGCGGCGAGCGCAAGGATAATTCGGAAGCTACTCACCGTGAACCGGCTAGGGAGGTACAGACGAAACAACAACGCGTTAGCGGCGAAGTACATCGCAAGCGACGCGAGAATAACCCTGGGAATCAGACTAATCGTACCCGATATGCGCTCGACTGCCGGAAGGCGCCGCCGGAGAAGTAACAGCAACGGGAGTGTCAGTCCGAGCAACATGGTGTAGGGATAGAAGACTGCCGACGCGAACATCCCGGTGTGACTGCCCGTCAGCCAACGTTGCCAGAACCCCTGGCGGAACACCACCATTCGACCTCTCGCCAGAAACTCCGGCATGTTCCTCGCCTCCGCAGCGCTAACCACCGGCCCAAAGCTGGACGACCTTCGAGCGAAAGGAAGCAGCACTACTGCAGCTACAACCAGTGCCGTAGCGCACAAGATGTAGTCTCGCCGGTCGCGCGACAGCCTGAGACGCCGTGCATCGAACTTGATCAATCGCAGGCACAGAGTTCCGAGCGCGATGAACATTATTGACGGAAAGAACAACGCCATCAGCGCGATCGTCGCCACCGTCCCGACCACGGAGTTGTTCAAAGCGAAAAACAAGAACATCAAGAACAACGGTGAAATGAAGGCTCGGGGCGTGCCCGAGACAATCCCGTTTCGCATCCACAAGCTCTCGTTCAACAGCAGGCTCGCGACAAACGCCGCGCTCGGAACCGGGAACAACTTCATCGTGACCGCAAAACAAAAGACCGTAGTCAGAAATCCGAGTGCCATCGGAAGCAGCTTGCTAAAATAGATCGGATCAGCGCCCAGTCTTGCCGCAATCCGGTACAGGACCGTGTATCCGGTGGGGGCGATCGATTGAAAGTAATCGGCGATCAGATCTCCGCGGAACAAGTCGGCATCAACAAAGCGCAACATCCAGAAGACGTGCTGGCGTCCATCGTCTTGAATGACGTATTTGTTGCTGAACGCTTGTCGCATCGCTTCCGAGGACATCAAGAACGCGAATATCAGACTCAGAGCGAGCCAGAAGAGGGTAGGTGCCTCGAAGCGATTAGTTGTCTCTCCGACCAGGAGGAGTCGAGCTCGCGACAGGAGTCCGGCGTCGGATGGCTCAATGCGTTGGAGGTCTTGAGAAATGCGCTAGCCTTTGGATTGGGGTTAAGCGCGCCATGATACAATGCGCGCTCGCCCGGTGCCAGTTTCGCGGTTGGCGGGTGTTGACTTAAGCCAAGACAACGCCGGTTGGCGGCGGAGACAGCGCCAGTTTACTCTGCCAGGACGAAACTACACCGGCGAGGATGCGGCTTGCGCCGCCTGCGACCTGTGAAGCCCCTCAAGAAAAACTTCGATTTAATTTTCCTGACGCTTATCATCGCCGCTTTTCTTTACGTCGCTCTTCCCAAGCTTGGAAGCGTTCCTCTACCAGACACCGACGAGTCGATGACTCTGCAAGTGCCCTACGAAATGGTGAATCGTGGAAAGCTTGCGTTTCCGATGTACCGTTACCTGGGCGGCAACATAGAAAACGTCTGGCACTCGTATACGCCCGCTTTCTTCGTGATGCTCGCTAGCTTTCAGAAGTTCTTTGGGTGGGGGCTCCTGCAGGGGCGCGTGTTCAACGTACTGTGCGCGTGCTTGATTCTTGTGCTGGTTCATCTGATAGGTCGCAAGCTGTTTGACTGGCGAGCCGGGGTGGCCGCAGCGCTGGTTCTGATTGCAGATCCTACCTTCGTGGATCGAAGCCGAATCGTCAGGAACGACTATCCTGCGGCAATGTTTGGACTGCTTTCGTTCTATCTGTACGAACTGTCGCGGGTACGGCGGAGTGGGTGGCTGGTTGCCTCCGCCGGCTTTGCCGCAGGGGCGGGAGTGATGTGCCACACCAATCTGCTCTATGCTCTGGCGCTCGTGCCCGCGGTGATGGTTGCGGGCGAAGGCCTTCGGGTGCTGAAGACCCGAAGGCCGTACTTGTTCGCAGCCGGAGCGCTGATCGCGATGTCGTACGAGATTGTCTACGATCTCGTGGATCACCAGAATTTCGTGCTTCAGAATCGCGAGGACCCACTCCATTTTCAAGTCTTGAACCAACTCGGGTGGTGGGCGAACTTCAAGGCCGAAGCAGGACGTTACGTCGACTGGCACAATGGGTTCTTGAAGGTCGATTCCTCGTTAACGCTGTTGCACATTTTTCAGTACCTGGCGATTGTCGCTGTCGTCTATTGTCTGGTGCTGCTCGCGATTGCCATCCGGCGTCGAACCACGCCGGTCGATTCACGGCTTCGCGTGTTCCTGGCGGTTGTTGTGATCGTATCGTTCTTTGCGTTTGTCACACAGAGGAAGATCATTCAGTACATCATTCATATCTCCCCATGGCTGGCATTGCTTGTCGGCATTCTCATAGCTGACGCGTCGGTCTTGATTCGACGAATCGCGGAGTGGCGATCGCAGTACTCAAGGCCGATCTACGTCACGCTGTTGATTGTGCTGGCGGGTGGCGGCTTATGGTTTTCGGCAGCGCTCGCAAAGCAGGACCGAGTTCACCTGAAAAGCCTGCGGGATCCCGACCGAGCATCCTTTGATGAAATCAAGAGTGCGTTCAGAGCTGCGGTACCCGACGAGCTCTGTCCGGTTGCCGTCGGTTCCGGCGTGCTGTGGCTTGCGTTTCCCGAGAGAGACGAGTGTTTCGCGACCATCGAAAGAAGGATGAAGGACTCAGTGGATATCGACGGAAAACCTTACGCGCTGATCGTGCAGCACAAGCGATCTCGCAAAGAGCGAAAGCTGGTAGAGCACCTGACAAGAAACGCAAGCCTGATCGCGGAAGTGACAGGCACGGCCTACGGCAGCTTTCAAGTCTATTACACAGGGCAAGACGGCAGGTTCTCACTGCGGGAGCCTCGCCGGTTCACTTTGTTTGGTGCGCGGCGCGGATTGGTCACCGATGAGCAGTTGAACTCGGCTCGCGAGATTTGGACCAGATCCGGCGATCAGTTGAATGGCTTGAGCGACGCAGAGCATCAGTTCGACTCTGCGGGTGTGGTGATCCGCCCTGATGAACGCAAGAACGGAGAAGTCACATTGTGCTCGTTGGACTTGGAACCCATGAGTATCTACCAGATTCGAATAGATAACTCGCTCGAATCGGGACGGTGGGCATTGAGTTTGGTCGAGGAAGAGAGCGGCGCAGTGATCTATCGTGGACGAATATCTTCGGAGCCGCGGGGGCGAGCGTTTGCGGATGTCTTCCGATCGCTTAACGGTGGGCGAGTCAAAATAATTGTGAACCCCATTGACAACAGGGCCGCTGCGCCTTTGACGATTACACGAGTCAGTCTGTCGGAGGTTGCCAAGCTGACGCGTTGAGGTATCAGCGAAACATTATTGTCGGGCCTTGCCTCAAGCACCAAACACGACAAGGCAAGCTCTCGCCTCAGTTTGTAGTCATTGTTGATCCATGGCTGAGTATATAAACCGATTTCGAGATCGAATTGCGCGGCGGCTCACATCCGATCCTGCAAGAGTGCGCCACGCTCGCCGTGAACGCGTCAGTATCGGAATAATGATGCTGATCGTTTTTGCCACAGCACTGACGGTCAGGCTGCTGCGTTGGGAAGATAATCGCGACAGTCTGAAGTTCGACCCGCCCGTGTTTTCGGTAATGGATTCGCAATACAAGATTGAAGTTCGGCGGATGATCAAGGAAGCTGGCCTCCTCTTTCCGCGGGAACACGATCCTGAAAGCCCGCGAATGTTGAATCACCCGCCTGGCTACGCGATGCTGCTGCTTTGGTTCTACGGCGATAGCTTCAACGGTCACCGATATGAACGGCTGAAACTGCTTCAGGCAATCTGCGACTCGGTTGCCGCGCTTGTAGTCGTAGCAATCACATTGCAGATATTGCCGATGGGCGCAGCCGCGATTGCGGGCCTATTGGTAGCGCTCTCGCCCCAGCTCGCTTTCTATTCGCTGTGGGGAACACCGGACTCTATTTCGGTGCTTCCACTCCTGGTGGCGGTGTACCTCCTGATCTTAGCGATAAAGAAGCCGAATATCTGGCTGGCGATCGCCTCGGGAGCGCTGATCGGCGTCTCTTGCTGGCTGAGGGCGAACGCGATGGTGCTCGCTCCCTTTCTCGCGATCACGTTGTCCTGGTTTTTCCCAAAAGGCCTGCGAGTGAAGTACGCCGCAGCCATAGTTTGCGCCGCAGCGATTCTAATAGCGCCGATCACCATTCGAAACTGGGTCGTGTTTCATCACTTTGTTCCGCTGTCGTTGCGAGCGGGAATCAATCTCGTGGAAGGCATAGCGGAGTACGACGAGGAGAACAGGTTCGGTATGCCGGCGAGTTTGAAATTCATTCTGCAGAAGGACGTCGAGTGGCACGGACGGCCGGACTACGGCAGCAATCAATGGCAACCCGACGGATTCATGCGCGAACGATACAGGCTCTCACGCGGACTCGAAGTCGCACGCCAGAACCCGCTGTGGTTTGCGGGAATGATGGCTCGGCGGGCGGGTACGATGCTTCGATACAACGACTCGTTGGTGCTCGGCGAGGGAGCAGACACCTGCAAAGTCCCGCTTGTCTCCGCCGAGGCCAGCTTTGCTCATCAGCAGTCCGGCATTTCCCAGGCCGCACCAGTCTGGTCCGCTGATCCGACGGACATGCTGTCGGCCGGAGGTAGTTTGTCATCAAAGGTGAAGACCGCTCTTCAAGACGATGGCCATTGGTTGGAAATAGCAGGCGACGAATCTGCTTACGACGATCAGTTCGTGTCTCCGTTGATTTCAGTCAAGAAGGACACAGACTATGTGCTGAAGGTCTCCGCGCGAATGCGTCAGGGGCTCGCGTCAATCAAGTTGACGACGCCCGATCGAAAGGTCTCTCTGTCCCAGCCTATCACGTTCACAGAACCAGCTCGCGAACAGAAGGAAGCCGGCGGCGAGTCCACTGAAGGCGTCGACGAAGTCGATTCGAAGGTCGACGAGCACAGATTCTCCGAGAGTTTTGAGATGCCTTTTGCAAGCGGCAAGCACGATCACGTGCTACTCGTTGTTGGCAACAACGGCAGATCGATCTCTGCCCCGATTACTCAGATAGGATCGGTGGAATTGATTGAGATTGGAAGAACGCCTCACTCCTGGGTCCGACCACTTCGTCCAGTTTTTAGGGTCATTCAGCGGAACGTTTTCAGGACACAGGTCATGCTGCCTTTAGCATTCGCCGGACTCGTGCTTCTTGCGATTGCGCGCAAGTGGCGTGAGATGGCGATCATCTTAGCTATGCCTGTGTATTACCTTTGCTTTCAGTCAGCGCTGTATACCGAATACCGGTACATTCTTGCGATACACTATTTCGTTCCAATGCTGGTCGCGGTGACGGTTTACTGGGCGCTTTCCGCGTTAAAAAGTCGTGCGTATCAAGGGACGACTTCTGCGTAGAGGTCTCTTGTCCCTGAAAACGTCCAGGCGCTCACTCTCGCGAGTTCAGCACGCAGTCGGCGTCCAGCACAACGTAGTCGTCCGACTCAAACACCGCACAACTTTTCATGAACGCTTCAACTGCCGGAACTGCGCCGTCGTTGAGCCGTTGGATGGCCCGCGCCGCGGACGGTTCATACTGCATCAACCACCCATCGCGTTTCAGATGCGCCGGCGACATCAATCTTCGCTCGATCATCAGAAACTTCACATGATACTTCTCAAGAAATCGTCGGAGCTCTGCCGGGTCCTCGGTGTAAGAAGCATCGATCAGCTCTGACGCTCGGCGGCTGACTTCTTCGTAGTAACCTTTGTGAAAGGGCAGCGAATACTCTCGCGCCACTAGAATCGGCCGTCTCGCAAAGATCGGAATATTCTTCGTCTCCGGCGACAGCGATGCGATCAAGCCGTCCTTTGGCTGGCGGGAGAAGAACTCGTAGAGTTCGGGCACGTGCCCGGTCCGGTATTTGGTGTTAGGGAAATTGGCCTGAGTGCGAGGGAACCAAATGACCGCGCCTACAATCACAACTGCCGAAGCGACCGCCAACAATTTCAACGGCAGGGCTCGGGCGACAGCCGCCTTGCCCAGGATCGCGCCTATCGCAATGCTTAACGCAATTCCTGACGCGATGGAAAGCGTTACGCGCAATGTATGGGCGGTGTAACGATTCGGGTGGTGCAGCTTGAAGAGTAATGCATGCGCCGCGAAGAACCAGAATATTGAAGATCCGATAGCGAGCCACAGACTCGAACCGGCTTTGAGCCGGGAACACAGCGGAAAGCGGCTTCGAAAGAAATAGAGTATCGGCAACAGCAACGCGCCATACAGAGGAACATCGCGCAGCATAGTCTCGGGCGTCATGCCGCTGCGGCTTCCGGAGAACCAATAAGTCCAGAAGTCGACCCCAAAAAAGTTTGTTCTTCCCCTCGGGAGAAACTCGGGCGTCGTTCGAGCGTCGCTTCCGCTGATCACCGGTCCAAACCTCGATGTCTGGATTGAATATAAACCCAGAATCGCCAACGTGAGCGCCGCGGCCGCGGCGAAAAGCAGATACCGCCGTTTGTTCCGCGACAGGTGGGGCCGTCCTCCCTCCCACTCGATCAGAGCAAGGGCGAGCATTCCTATTGAAACAAGCGCAGTCGCCGGATAGAACAGTGCCTGAATAGCTATGACAACGATGCACCCGACGAACGAATCGCGCACAAAGAAGTAGAGATAGACGGCGAACAACGGGTACGCGAAGGCTCGCGGCGTCGCAGTAACCAGATCATCCTGCATCCACATGCTCTGGTTGACTATCAACGATGAAAGGAAACCGCCCAAAGGCACGCGAAGAATCTTGAAAGACACGCCGAAGCACGCGACTGTGGTTATCAGTCCCAGCACCATAGGCAATAACTTGCTTATAGTGATCGGCTGAAGGCCAGTGAACATCAGTCCGCGGTACAGCGCGGTGTAACCGAGAGGCGCGATTGACTGAAAGTAATCGGCAATCAGGTCATGAGGGAACAAGTCCGGATCGAGAAACCGGTACATCCAGAATGCGTGCTGTCGGACGTCGTCCTGTACGATGTATTGACCCGCGAACGCCTGACGCATGGCCTCGCCCGCGAAATAAGTTGCGAACAAAAGGCTAAGGGCCAACCAAACCAGAACGCGAGGGTCTGCTGTTCGCTCGACAGGCTCAGCCAGCAGAGACCGTACTGTCCTGAGGCCGACACTCTCACGTTCTTGTCGAGTTGTGCTCATCGGATCGTTACCTGCGCTGCTGGCCCTCAAACGCATACAAGTAGGCCGACGCTCCACCGTGTTTGACGAAGTCGACTCTCGAGCCGGTCTCGTCGAGATACTTCGTCATATAGTGTTCTTCGTTGACACCCTTCACCGTGCGAACAAAACCAAATAACAACCAAACCCGTTTATTCTCGCGAAGCTGATCGAGCTCGGCTAAATAGGCATCATTCTCTTTAGCCTTCCAACGAGAGCGCTCGTCCGTCCCCAAATGGCACTTTGTTTGTTCGAGACCAAACCTTGGAGCGTAGTATTGAAATGTCTCGCGGAGATGATGATAAACGTACAAGGGTTCTTCGGAGGTCGCCGAAACGCCATCCGGTTGGGCGGACTTCAGATGGTCGCGCACATAGGCAAGCACAGGACGAATATCCTGTCGCACGCCCGGACGAAGCAAGTGATTGCTAGCGCCGGCTAGCGGCCGCAGCAGCAACAGCATCGCGATAATCGCCCCCGCGATCAGAGCCGGCGCTGGTGACTCGCGCTTCGCCCAGAGAAGAACCGCGATCGAAATACATGACAGCGTCACAAGCGCGAAGACCAACAGGCGTTTGTGCGACGCCTGCAGGCCCCCGGCCGCAAACGCAAGCTCACAAATCGCGGCAACGAGAATTCCCAAGGCAGTGAGACCTTTGTACAGAGCGGTCTTCGGTTGAGCCGGCAGAGCGCGAGTCACTTCGCGGCGAATCGACGACGCGGCGTACTTCGCGAACGAATCTCCGCGTCGCCAGTCAAACGTCGCAACCGCTCTGAACAACCCCACGTTGCCCTCCTGAACCAAGTCGAGAAAGTTGACGCCGGGCCTCGCGTATTTTCTGGCTATCGAGATTACAAGCCCCAGGTTGGGCTCGACCATTTCACGCTCTGCCTCTCCAACTTGAGTTTCAGCGGTGATGATCGTTTGATGAATTCTCTTGATTTCTTCAGCCGGTACGGCGTGTTTGCGCTCCAGATCCCGCAACGCCTCCCCGAGCGCCTTCTGCTCGCGTTTCAATTCTTCGATTTCTGCGCTCTGTTTGGTAGCGAGACTGCTTTCTATCAAGTTCGAGCCGGATTCGAGCGTTCGGATCTGTTTCACCACCGCGTCAATCGCTCCGATGAAGCGCCGTCGAATTCGGGGCCGGAAGCTAAGCGTCCGCACTCGCCGAGAAGTCTCGACTAGCTTACGCGCGTAACTGCGTCGCAGCCGAGTTAGCTCGTCGGATCCTTTAGCTTCGGGTTCGACGCTTTCGCGGAGCTTAATCAGTTCGTCATGAGAATCGATGATTCGCGCGAGCTGTGGCCGAACCTTCTGTTGGACTGCCTCACGTTGTTCGAGACCTCCTGCTTCCGGTTTGGTTGGCGCATCGACGATATCTCGCGGGTCCATTTCGCCATTGACCAGTTGTTCATGGAGCCTTCTGATTTCATAAAGCGTGATCCAAGATCTAGACAGTACTTTGTAGATGCGTTTATTTGCGCGCTCGATGGTCTTCGCGACCCGAATCTCGTCTTCGTGAGTGAGCGCAGGAACCGTCTCGCGAAAGTACAGCTCCAGCGGCGTCGCTACCGGCTCATCCTTAGCGAGCGAGAGATCGAGTCGATCTCGATATTCGATGATGTACTCCAACGCGGCGGACACGACCACCACGATTAGGGGCACCGCGAACAACAGCAGCCTTCTGCCAAACGGATATTTGTGAATCCCCGACGCAAGCATCGTCAGCAGAAGGGGCGACACAATCATCATAAGGTGCGTCCAATTCTTATAGAAAAGGTAGACGCAGCCTGCAAGAAACAGCAGGGCGGTCATCACGGGCAACGGCGAGCCGGTCGGGTTCGAGAACATCCCGACGAATGCGCGTGCAAACCATCCCAGATCGGAAGCCGATCGGGGCGGCAACGGCATGAAGGTGCCTTTGCTCAGCCACGAGCTCTCGAGCCTCTGGTTTTCGCTGAGGGTTCTTAGGGAAACAGCGAACAACACCGCAAAACTTGCGAGCCACGTCGCACCGCAGCAGCCTAGCGTCAGGAGCTTCCTCCAATTCCTTTGTCGCAGCGAGACAACTGAGAGCGTTATGCCAGAACCGGCGAGCGCGAAGACCGATGGGTAAGAGAGCCACACAGCTATCGCACCGAGGAGTCCAAAAAGGGTGGCGCGCAAAGGTCCGAGATTCTCGGCCGCGGTGTCGATTGCAATTAGAACAACGATCAACGAAATGCAGACGTCGCTGGAGTACTGCTTCACCTGCGCAGCGAAATGAATCAGATATCCTGAAGACGCAAAAAACAGAGTCGCGATTGGTATTGCCCAGTCGCTCAACACTCGACGGGCGACCTGGTAAAACAAAACTACCGAGGAGATCGCAAAACAGAACGGAACAATGCGGAGGCTGAATTCATTGTCGCGAAAAGCCAGCACCGCGAGTTTTTCGAGGACCAGGAAGCCGCCGGGTGCGGCCTGGTTGAAGTCCAGCGGCAAGAAGAGCTCAGCGAATTTGCGGTGAGTCACATTTAGCGCGAGGGCCGCTTCGTCTACGTACAACGCGTTGTTGAGCAGGTACTCGGCAGTTCGAAGAACGATCCCGAAAGCCACCGCTGCCCAGGCAACACGCTCGGGAGTGATCGAGCCCACCAAGGAGCGCCATACGGGGTTGTCTGCGACTTTCGTAAAGGGTTCGATGAGTACTCCTCACCTGTTAGCCTAGAACTCTCGTTCGATCTCAAGTTTCTCGCCGTGCTGCTTCTTCTCTGCGAGCGGTGTCAAATCAGTCCACTCTTTCAGTTCGTTTGCTTCAAAAGTTCGGCTCATCACCACGTAGATTGACGTTTGATCGCAGCCAATCCCAAGAGCGCGAACCCGCTTCCACGAAGGCGCGGTGAGCGTATCCTTCACTTTTAGTTTCTCGCCTTCCCACCGTAGCTCCCGTGAAAAATCAAAGGGCGCTCGCTTCTTGCCGCTGATCAAAAGCCTTTGCAGAAAACTCCTTACCGCGTTGGGAAAGAGCCGGCCGAGCGTCAACATGCCGAGTCTCAAGGTCAGGAGCCGAAATGGCGTCATCTGAGTTTGTTTAGCCCAGCCGAGCGACCCGGCTACTGAAATCACGTCGTCGCCTACTGCAGTCTTGTACCTGTCAGTGATATGACCCACCGCGTTGCGGAGGTGACCGCGAGAACCGTACAGCAGCGACAAGTGCGTGTCCGACGCAACCAGGCTCTCGCCGCGAAAGAATTTGAACGCGCCGCCCTTGTTCAGGCTTACGACCAGCTCTGACGCGCCGCGCCGATCTATCAGGAGGCCAGCTTCCCGGAACCATCTGCGGCCCTGTGGGTAAGCCGGCGCCTTCGGTCTCTGTTCGACGAAGTCCTGCCACGCAAGCAGGTAGTTCCATGCGTGATGGCCTACGATGTGATCGTCCGAGTAACAGGGCACCAGACCTTTCTCCATTCCCTTCAGGAAACTGTCATTGATCGACAGGGACTCCGGCATCCACTGTCCAACCAGTTCAAAACCGTGCGGGAAAAAGTTCTTCGTATTTCGACTCCCGTATTCGCCCCCGTAAGACCCGTCCGGATGAACGAACGCCGCCACTAGCTGCACCGCTCTTTCAAGTGCCGCGCGAAGCTCGGTCGAGGGCTTCATCTGGTATAGCCGCGCTAGACACGACACGGTCAACGTCTGGTATCCGGGGTCAAATCCGTCGTATTCGGCGAACCAGCCTTCAGTACTCTGCCACGACAGCACTCGCTCGAGTCGCCGATCTGCTTCCTTCGATAACTTGGGGGCGTTTATTAGCCGAGAGACCAGCTCCAATCCAAGAGCCGCCAACGCCTGGTGATTTGCCAGCCTGCCGCTTTCGTCGTGCGAGGCGATCCAGCCGGCCCGCTTCTCAAAGAATGAAAGCGCCGAGTCGCTTGAGAGTCCAAGCAGGCGATAGCTTTCGACGCATGCCAGAAGCGAGAACGCTGCCGCGCCCGCGGCTCGTTCAAATGGGAAATAGTCATCACAAGAGCCGTCTGAACGACTGCTGCGGGCGGCGAAGTTTATCCCCGCTTCGACCCAGTCTCGCACGGCCGGCTGTTGGTAGTACTGGTTCCGCGGCAGGTCGAGCGTGTAAACAAGTGCGAGCGGCCATACAAACTCCTGGGCCATGCCGCTCGGGAAATCTATGATCCTGTAGTGCCAGAAGTTTCGATCGAAGCAGCCAAAGGTCGGGCTGTGCGGATTTCGATCGAGCAACGTAAGCAGCTTAGGAATCTGCGCGAGCGCCTCGCAGGCAAAGAGCTCTCTGTTCATCTGGAAGCCAGATCCGAAAGCGCCCCGGCCTCGCGCCCTTTCTCGGTAAAAGCCTTTTCGCTCCGGGACTCGATTTCAAACCTTCGCATTCGAAGTTGAATGTCTTCGAGCATTTTCCTGTTGACCGCCAGCAGGTCGGCCACCAATCCGAAAATCCACAACTGTACCCCTATTAGTATCAGTATCGCCGTCAGAATCAAGCTTGGAACGTGAGTTCGCGGGGTGCCGCTCAAATACAAGAGAAGCCATCGCACTCCAAGCAAGACTCCACAGGTAAACGGCAGACTGCCCAGGATCATGAAAAACCTGAGCGGTTTGTAGGTCATGAAGATTCGAAGAATCGTGAATAAGGACTGCTGGACATAAGAGGTGAGCCCCTTGACGAGCCGCGATGGTCGAAGGTCCTCGTTTGTTCTGACCGGGACCGAAGTAATCGCGAGCCCGTTTTGTCCGGCCTGGATGATCGTTTCGAGCGTGTAGGTGTACTCGTTGAACACGTTCAAACGAAGAGCCGCATCGCGGCTCAACGCGCGAAATCCGCTTGGGGCGTCGGGAATATTCGTGTTGCTGGCGCGCCGAACCACCCAGCTCCCGAGCTTCTGCAGAAGCTTCTTGGTGCTCGAGAAATGTCCAATTTGATTGATCGGCCTGGCGCCAATCACTATATCTGCCCTTCCCGCCAGGATTGGTTCGATCAGCGCAGCGATATCCTCGGCGCAATACTGATTGTCGGCATCCGTGTTGACGATAATGTCCGCGCCGGCACGAAGGCTCGCTTCGAGACCCGCAATGAAGGCACGAGCGAGGCCGCGGTTTTGGGAGAAGCTGACGATATGGTCGACACCATGGGCGCGGGCTACTTCTCGAGTGCGATCGGTGCTGCCGTCGTCTACGATCAGACGCTCTATGCGGTCGATGCCCGGCAGGGCCCGCGGTAATGCGGCGAGTGTTATGCCAAGCGTGGCCTCCTCGTTGTAACAAGGAATCTGGATGATCAGCTTGGCCATAAGAAACGGTTTCGGGTTCCGGGTTTAGGGTTTCGAGTTTGGAGTTTCGGGTTGGGAGTTGGCTCCAGGGTTGCGTTTCATGCTGATCTCGCCGAACCCGAAAGCCTAAACCCTAAACTCTAAACCTTACAGCCCCGCTTATAACCTGCCGCGTAAGACGGAACCTCAATCTCTGACGGCAACTGTGGATCTGCGACCGGTTCGCCCGAGACAATTCGGAGCGGAAGCTCACCAGCCCAAACCTGGAGAGACATATCTTCGTCGTCATCCACCGGCGGACCTGTTCGAATCTTCGCCGAGACTTCCCTTAGCGGGACGCGCAGAACCAGAGTCGCCTTCAATTCCGCTTCATTGGGACCCCGAACGTCATCCCATCGCCCGGCGATGATGTGATCTGAGATCGCGCGCAGTGCTCGAAGTTTTTCTTCCTCGTCGCTGACCCGGGCAGCCGACCCAAGAATCACTACCGACCTGTAGTTTATAGAATGATGGAATGCGGAGCGGGCCAGAACCAGCCCGTCAATCAGTGTCACCGTTATACAGACCGGAACCTCGCCTTCGAGCGTACGGAGCATGCGACTGGCGGCGGACCCGTGAATGTACAACAGGTCGTCTATTCGTCCGAAGCTCGTCGGTATCACGAACGGTTGGCCATCGTTCGAGAACCCGACGTGACAGATGAACGCCTCGTCCAGGATCGAGTAAACGGTTTCGTGATCGAAGGCGCCTCGCTTGGGCAGCCGCTTGAGCGTCGTTCGCTCCGTAGGTGCAAAGGAATCCATCCGCAGGTTCTCCACGTTTCGCGACCCGATTCGGGCAACGTCGCATTCCGGCCGCTGGAAAGAACTCAGCCTACCAAGCCGCAGACGGAATTAACAAGTGGCACCGCCCGTGCATCTAAGACCCTATCGGGTGTTAGAATGGTGAGAACGATCGTCCACGCGGGTGCGTATTTATCTTACGAGCTGACGATTATGGAGTTGAAGGCCGGTATCGTTTGCGATCGGGGACTGAACCCAAGACGGGCAGTCAACCAGGACCGCTATCTCGCGCTTCCTGAGCGCGGCCTGTTCGCCGTTTTTGACGGCGTTGGAGGCCAAAGGGCAGGGGAAGTCGCCAGCCAAACTGCGGCCGATACGATCGAAGAGGCTGTACGACACGACTCAGCGTCGTCTCCCGCCGAATTGATACGGCGGGCAATCCAATTCGCAAACCGCGACATCTTCGAATTGGCTGCATCAAACCCCGAGTTTCGAACGATGGCTACCACGGTCGCTCTGATTCACTGTCAGGACGGGAAAATCACCGTGGCCCACGTGGGAGACAGCCGAGTTTATCGGCTCGAAGACGGCGTTCTGCACCGCGAAACCATCGATCATACTGACTTGGACGATGATATCCGCTCGGGGAAAATGAACCGATCAGACGCTTCGGAGTTCCCGGATCGTAACGTTATTAACCGGGCGCTCGGCGTCGAAAGCGAAGTTGACACCGAAGTCAAATCGCTCGTAGCTCGCGACGGAACGAGGTTTTTGCTGTGCAGCGACGGAATCTATAAACATCTCAGCGACAAGGAAATTGGGGGCGTCCTGGCTCGAATCGCAGACGTTCAGCAGGCAGCCGACGAGCTGAAGAAAATGGTTCTGCAAAGGGGAGCTGACGACAATCTGACTGCGGTCGTAGTTCAACTCGGTCGGGCGCGTCAGACCTCGTCGGTTCGCATCGACGATGGCTCATTCGACGCGCGGCACGCGGCTTCGGGAGAGTTTGCGGGTTCTGCGCGGAAGAGAGCTGCAGACGGGTCGGCTGCAGCAATGAGGCGCGTGCCCCGAACAGATTCGGAGGAGCGGCGAATAAGAGTCGAACTTGCACGATCCAGCGCGGAGTCGAGTCGCGAGCCATTTAGCGATCCGGTCCCGGCTTCGCCCTCCAAGGCGATTATGTATTCGCTGCTGGTCGCCGTTCTGGTTGCCGGAGCGTTCTACGCTGGTCTTCGCGCTTCGGATTGGTTCAAAATGCGGCCGAACTCTTCACAACCAGCGGCATCGGCCGATTCGCTGGCGAAGGGGATCGAGATCTTTCAGCGCGCGGATTTTCAATCTGCCGCCGCTGAATTCGACGCAGTCTCGAAACGAGAACCGGGAAATCCGCTTGCGTTTTATTGGCTCGGGCGCGCGCGATTAGAGCAGAGAGATTTCCCTCAAGCTGCATCAAACCTTGAACTGGCGATCAGCATGAGACCCTCGATCTATGACGCGTATGTGCAGGCGGCCGCTGCCTACGAAGCCATGGGGGACCGCGCGAAAGCTATGGCGATGCTTGCGCGGTATGCTGAAGAGAGAAAGAAGGAGATACGATGAGCGCGCTCATTTCGACAGTATTGCGCGCGGTCGTTCAAGAGCACGAAAGTGTCTGAGCTGAGATTAGAAAACAGCATAGTTGATGATCTGTACTACGTTGAGCGCTGCCTTGGCAGGGGCAGCTACGCCGAAGTGTTTCTTGCCTTCGACCAGCAGAGAAACGATGAGCCGGTCATCATCAAGGCGTTGAACACGTCCCTGCAAGGCACTCCGGACGCGGAACTCGAGCGCACGCTTGTCGAGAACTTTCAAAATGAGGCGATAGCGCTTGACCGCGTGCGACACCCGAACATTATTAGGAGACTTGGTCACGGCACCGCATCCGACCTTGACGGTGTAGCGTTTCATTATCTGGTGCTCGAGTACATGCCGGGCGGAGACTTGCTGAAGCTCTGCAGCAAACGCCCCTTTGATCTCGACCAGTCGCTGTCGTACTTCCAGCAGGTAGCTCAAGCGCTTGCTTACGCGCACAGTTGCCAGGTCATTCACCGAGACATAAAGCCTAACAACCTTTTGCTCTCGGCCGATCAGCGAATACTCAAGATCGCGGATTTCGGGGTGGCGAAGATGTCGCTCGATGATTCTTGTGAAATCACGCGCGTCGGGACCCACGTTTACGCCCCGCCTGAACACCACCCGGAGTGCGATTCGGACGTGGCAGGTCAAAGGCTCACCCCTTCGGCCGACGTCTATTCGCTGGCCAAGACCATCTACACTGCGATGACCGGCCGAGCGCCGCGACAATTCGCGCGGCATCCGATCGCGGAACTACCTTCAGAGATGGCAGCTCAGCCATGGGGACCGCGTCTCACAGCGATTCTGCGAAAAGCCACCGCCTCGCAGGTCGAGGACCGGTACCAATCGATTCAGGAGCTGTGGGACGATTTTTCTCGCTTACGCCTCGGAGCGACTGACGAAGTCCGATTGGACGACGACGAAGCCACAATCGTGCGTCGAAGGTTGAACACAGCAAGCTCCGCGTCTCCTGCGGCCGCGCAGCCGGAATTCCGGGCACTGGCGGCTGCGACAACAGGTACCTTCGGTCCTCGCGCGCGGATCGTGGTCGAGCTCCCGCAAAAGCTCGAGCCGCACCGCGTAGAGGACGTAGAGGTGGAGCCAACCGGTCCGGAACAAAATGCGGCGCCGAACGTAATCGCAACCGATCGGCGGTCTGTCTCAACAAAGGTGTTGGGGAGCGACGCGCCGGCCGAAAAGGGCGCCGCGAACGCTTCTCAGAATGCGCCGCGACGGCTTTCCACGTATCGAATCGGGTTCAGAGCAGAATGGTTGCGATGGGCTTTCACTCTGTGTCTGGTGGTAGCGCTTGCGGGCATTGTAGCGTCGACTTACTACCACTTCGCCGGCGGCGAGGGTGTGACCGGTTTGATTGGAAACTTGAAAGCTAAGGAGGGTCTGATCACCGGTGCCTTGAACGTGAATTTGCGGAGCGAGCCGGGAGGCAGCATTCTCGTGGTGTTGCCGGCGGGCACTCGAGTT
>DATFXM010000093.1:0-95804 GCA_035315885.1 Blastocatellia bacterium | reverse complement strand
ACCGAGCTAAGCGTCGAAGGAAGCAAGCCGATAGAACGGCTTGATTTCGCACTTCTGCAGCAGGCCGCGATGAAGGGCGAGGACCCAATCACCGGACACAAGATCGAAGCCAAGGGTCGCGAAGAATGGTATGACCACAAGGGATTCTTCGAGAACAAACTTCGCAGTCCGGGAATCTACGATCGAGGCAAAGAGAAGAGCGCCGATGAGCGGCTGCGGATGCCCAACATCTATTTGCCGGAGTCGGACATCACCGCGTTGACCACGTTCCTGCTTGGAAGCGTGGAGACCAACCTGCCGGAAAGCATGCGATACAATCCCGCCGGTCAAAAGAAGTCGGTTCAGGATGGCTGGTGGGTTGTTCAGAAGTACAACTGCATGGGTTGTCATAACGTGTTGATCGGGCAGGAATCGATCTTGATGGGACTACCCGCTTATCAGGACGCCGACGGCAAGGAGCAATTGCCGCCCAGGTTGACCAGCGAAGGTGCGAGGGTGAATCCCGATTGGTTGTTACGGTTCTTGAAGGATCCGTCGCTTGCTACGCCGCAGGAGCGAGCTCAGCTTGCTCAAGCTGTGGCGGGTCACGGTCAACCATCGAGCGACGACTGGGGAGCGAGCTTGCAGTTGCACCCGCAACCCGGTGAGAACCGGAATGGCGTTCGGCGATATCTGAAAGCGAGAATGCCGACCTTCAACTTCTCGCCGAATGAGCTTCAAGCGCTTGTGAACTTCTTTATGGGAGGCTCGGCTCAGCCTCAGCCTTATATTCCGGAGCGGCTGGATCCGCTGTCCGCCGACGAACAAGGGCTTGCGCGTGCGTTGTTCACTTCAAACGCCGCGCCTTGCCTGAAGTGTCACATGACCGGGGATCCGTCTCACGACGCGAAGGCAACGGCGCCAAACTTCCTGCTGGCTCCTGAGCGATTGAAGCCGGCATGGACGCGCCGGTGGTTGCTCGACCCGTCATTCATTTCGCCGGGCACTTCGATGCCGTCCGGACTGTTCAAGCAGGACCCCGGACACGATCGATGGGTGTTCAGCGGACCGACTCCGCCATCGTTCCAGGCGTACGACAAGGACCATGTCGATTTGCTGGTCAGGTACATGTTCCAGATTACTGCCGACGAGCAGAAGCGACTTACCGCAAGCTCTGGTGGCGGGGCTGCGACCCCTGCGCCGGCTGCTCCTGCTGCAGGGGCTGGTGGAGCTACGAAAGCGACCAGCGCCAGGGATGCTCGCGGGCGTTCGGGTACTAGAGCAGTAGGCAGTATGCAGTAGGCAGTATGCAGGGGCGTCCATTCGTCTCGCATAAGAGCGGACGCGAGGTAAAGCCGATGGTGCTGGAGCTGCGGGCGCGTCGTAAAGGCTCGCGCCCTGAGTGCGCCGCATCCTGAGTGTCCCGCGGCAATGGCGCTGAGAGTTCAAAGGTGTCAGACTTTTTATCAATGCAGTTTCTCGGGAAGTCGCGGACAGACAAATAGAGAGGAACGCAATGTTACGACGAATACTGATAACGAGTGCGGCAGTGCTCATGTCTCTGATGCTTGTTTTTGGCGCTTGCACGAAACGTAAGAGAACCGATGGCGGAGAAGGCGGAGATGGGGGCACGAAGAAGCCTACGTACGCGTCGAAAGGGGACGAAGGTTCGATAACCGGCAAAGTCACGCTCGATGGTACACCGCCGACTCCCTCGAAGATCGACATGTCGCAGGACGCAAATTGCTCGGCCGCTTCGCCCGACAAGAACATCGATGACGTCCTGGTCGAAGGAGGCAAGCTCGCAAACGTTCTCGTGTATCTGAAAGGCGGAGGTATCGAGAAGTTCAGCTACCCGACGCCGTCTGACCCGGTGGTCCTGGATCAAAAGGGTTGCAGGTATCATCCGCGAACGCTGGCCCTGCAGGTGAACCAGAAGTTTGAGGTGACCAACAGCGATGCCACGACTCACAACGTGCATCCGTCGCCGAAGTCCAACCCCGAATGGAATCAGTCTCAACCCCAGGGCTCTCCTCCGATCGAAAAGACTTTCGCGCGTAAAGAGGTAATGATCCCGGTGAAATGCAACCAGCACCCGTGGATGAAGGCTAACCTGGGAGTGCTGGATCATCCTTATTTCGCGGTTACTGGTCCGGACGGTTCGTACACCATCAAGAACGTGCCCCCGGGCACTTATACGATTGTCTTCTGGCACGAGAAGTACCTCGAGCAAACTGCCCAGGTGACCGTCGGAGCAAAAGAGAGTAAAACGCAGGACATCAGCTACAAAGCAGGGCAAGCATACGCGCCCGGCTCGCTGCCGATTGCCCCTGCACTGGTGCTGCCGTGAGAGGAAGTTCTGAGTTCTGAGTGATGACTGATGGGTGCCTAGTCCTGAGTTGAAGTCCTGTGAGAGCATTTGAACCGTTGGATATCCGGGTGAAATCCAACTCAGGACTCAGAACTCAGAGCGTCCGACTGGAGTTAGTGAATCATCAAATGCGTGCGGAAGCAGAAGTGAAACCGGATGCGAGGCTACATGCCTTCGCAATTCTCGTAGCGTGTCTGACGGTCGCGCTGCTGATAGCTGGCGCGCTGGTTACAAGCAACGAAGCCGGGGATTCAGTTCCGGACTGGCCGCTCTCGTTCGGGCGCTGGTTGATAGCACCGGAGAATTTCAGAGCCAACGTCCGCTTTGAGTATTCACACCGGTTCATAGCTGGACTCGTAGGAACTGCAACTGCTTTGTTGGCGGTGTTGAGCTATTTCCTCGAACGACGTTCGTGGGTCAGACGCCTGACACTGATTGCCTTCGGCGGCGTCGTGTTGCAGGCGTTGATCGGCGGTGTACGCGTTCATTTCCCTGAGTACAGGGCGCTGATCGCTGTGCCGCACGCCCTTGTAGCGCAGAGCTTCTTCGGGCTGATCGTCGCGATCGCGGTGTTTACTTCGCGACACTGGACCGCGCGCACGAAAGTCCAGCCCGACGATGGGAGTCCACCGCTACGGAAGCTTACGTTGTGGAGCATCTGCGTGGTGTTGATCCAGCTTGTGCTGGGCGCCGGATTTCGGCACGGTGCGTTTGGAATCATCCCGCACATAGTCGGAGCGGTAGCGGTCACGATCCTTTTGGTGACCACCGCGATACTGGTGCTTGCGCGACATTCGAAAGACGGCTTTCTGGCTCGGCCGGCGAGACTCTCGCTGGTGTTTTTGATAATGCAGCTTGCCCTCGGGGTTGCTGCCTATCTGACCAGGTTGAAATCGGCAGGTGATGTGCAGCCGCTCGAACCGATGATCTCGCTCACTGCCGGTCACGTAGTGCTGGGCGCTCTCACGCTTGCGACCGTGTTGCTGCTTGCGCTCAGATGTCATCGAGCGCTTGCCCCGCAGGGTGAAGCACTGACGCGGCGGGCCGGGGCCGAAGCCGTAGGGCTTGGGTAAACAACTCCACATGCGATCAAACGACCAAGAAACGCGGTTGAAGACTTTGACGACGGGCGAAGTGGTCGCGGCGTACTACGAGCTGACCAAACCGCGAATAACTTTTCTGGTAGTTCTGACCGCCGCTGCCGGTTACTGTCTTGGCTCACCACACAGCGTAGCTTACGCGGGGTTGTTCCATCTCTCAGTCGGAATAGCTCTACTGTCCTCGGGGATCGGTGCGCTCAACCAGTACATCGAGCGCGATCTGGATAGTCTGATGCGCCGTACTGCAGGAAGGCCGCTGCCTGCGGGGAAGGTGACCGCTGCAGGTGCGTTGATATTTGGAACGGTGCTTTGTTCGCTGGCTACCGGCTACATTGCGGTGTTTGTAAACACGATGTCGTCGATTTTGGGCGTGCTGACGCTGGCGAGTTATCTGTTCGTCTACACGCCGCTAAAGACCCGCACTACGCTGTCGACTTTTCTGGGAGCGTTCCCAGGGGCGATGCCGCCGTTCATCGGGTGGGTTGCGGCGCGGGGCAGCGCGGGTATCGAAGCATTCATCCTGTTTGCGATTCTGTTTCTGTGGCAATTCCCGCATTTTCTCGCGATCGCATGGATGTATCGCGACGACTACGCGAGAGCGGGGATAAAGATGCTTCCGGTGGTGGAGCCGGAGGGCCGAGTCACTAGCCAGCAGATCATCGCATACACGGTGCTGCTGATGCCGGTCAGTCTGCTGCCGTTTGCTGTAAGGCTCGCCGGACCGGTTTATCTGGCGGGCGCAGTGATTGTGGGAGGAGTCTTCTTCTACTACAGCATTCGAGCGGCGGTTGGGCGGACGCCGCGGCAAGCACGCGAGTTATTGCTTGCTTCCGTTTTGTATCTGCCGGTGCTTTTCGGATTGATGGTGTTCAATAGGTAGTTTAGGTTTCGGGTTTAGGGTTTTGAGTTTGTCGATTGAGAGCACGAATAGACCCGGGAGCTTGATACCGACAGTCTCAACCGAGACGGGTGTTCATGCTGGCATTTTGAATCATTGGATTGTGAGAACGCTAGACGCGCAAGCGCGAACCCTGAACCCGAAACCCTAAACCCGAAACTGTTCTTGAGGTAAGAATGGGCAAAATCATAGCCATAATGCTGGTGGTCCTGGTTGTGGGATCGGCCTATACGTTTGTGGGACTCGGACGCTGGTTTCCTGAAACCATAGCGGCGCACGGCCCGGCAATCGATGCGCAGTTCAGGAACACCCTGGTAGTCGTCGCGATTGCGTTTACGCTGGCGCAGCTCGCGTTGGGTTATGCCGTTGTCCGATTCGGCAGCTCAGGAAAAGACGCCCGGGCCGTCTACACCCACGGAAACGATAAGCTGGAACTTGTGTGGACCGCGGTGACCGCGGCGGTGTTCATCATCGTGGCAGTACTGGGCCAACGAGTCTGGGCGAGCCTTCACCTGAACCAGGCCCCGCCCGACTCCACCAGGATCGATGCGGTAGCTCAACAGTTTCAGTTCAACTTCCACTACGCCGGCGCCGATGGGGTCTTCGGCAAGACCGAGCCAAAGTTCATCGACGATTCGGCACTGAACTACGTTGGACTCGACCCCAACGATACGGCTGGAAAAGACGATGTGCAGTTGACCACGCTCGTGATTCCGCAGAATCGTCCGGTCGAGCTGACGCTCAGATCAAAGGACGTTATTCACAGCTTCTTTGTGCCTGCGCTTCGTTTCAAACAGGACATGGTGCCGGGAATGGCCATCAAGGTTCATTTCACGGCGCTGAAGACGGGCAAGTACGAGATTCCGTGTGCGGAGCTGTGCGGACAGCTTCACTACAATATGAAGTCATTTATGCTGGTAGTAACCGGCGACGAGTACGACGCGCTCACCGCGTCGACTGGAAGCCAGTTTCAGGAGCGGTTTACCGCACTCCAGCAGCAGTATCAGTAATCGCACTTAGAGACCACTGGGAGGTGGGAAATGGCAACAGTTGGTCACGCTCACGGCGCGGGCCACCATCACGAGCCGCCGTCCGGATTCGTCCGGAAGTACATATTCAGCACCGATCATAAGGTGATCGGTATTCAGTACTGGTCTTTGGCTCTGGTAGCCGTTTTCGTGGGCATGGCTTTGTCCGCGCTAATGAGGTTGCAATTGGCGTGGCCAGGTCACGAATGGGGCTTTCTCAAGTTTCTGCTGCCAAACGCGGCTGCGAACGGCACGATTTCGCCGGAACTCTATCTGTCTCTGGTGACGATGCACGGGACCATAATGGTCTTTTTTGTGCTGACCACTGCGCCGCAGGGAGGCTTTGGAAACTATTTCCTCCCTATTCAGATCGGAGCGGACGACATGGCATTTCCGGTGCTGAACATGTTGTCGTTCTGGATCACGTTCGTGGCTTTTGTGGTGATAATCCTGGCGTTTTACGCCGGTTCGTTGGTCACCTGGCTGCAGGACTACTACGACATTGAAAGCGCTTCAAATGGTGTGCTCGGTCCAATGGGTGGGTGGACCGGCTATGCTCCCCTCAGCGCGCTTGGAGAGAGAGCGGGTCCCGGTCAGGGGATGGGCGTAATCCTCTGGGTCACAAGCATTGCATTGTTCTGCATCGCATCGCTTCTCGGTGCGCTGAACTTCATCACGACGATGTTGAACATGCGCGCCAAGGGTTTGTCGCTGATGCGGCTGCCTCTGACCTGCTGGGCGTGGTTCACAACTGCGGTCCTCGCGTTGTTGTCATTCCCGGTCCTTCTGGCAGGAGGGATACTGTTGCTTCTGGATCACCTGGCGGGCACCAGCTTCTTCATCCCGGGCGGTGAATACGTCAACGGCAAGCTCGTCACCGAACACGCCGGAGGCTCGCCCATACTGTGGCAACATCTGTTCTGGTTCTTCGGTCACCCGGAAGTCTACATCGCGATATTGCCGGGCATGGGTCTGACCTCTCATGTCCTGTCGACGTTTGCCAGAAAGCCGGTGTTTGGTTATCGAGCGATGGTGTACGCCCTCTTCGCTATTGGACTGCTGGGGTTCTTCGTGTGGGGCCACCACATGTTTGTCAGCGGAATGAGCCCTTATACCGCGATCGCATTTTCGCTGATAACCCTGACCATCGGAGTGCCTTCGGCGATAAAGACGTTTAACTGGCTGGGCACGTTATGGGGAGGTCAAATCCGCTTCACCACGCCGATGCTGTTTGCGATAGGGTTTGTGTCTTTGTTCGTGTCGGGCGGCATCACCGGGTTGTTCCTTGGGCAGACCTCGATAGACCTTCCGCTGCACGACACGTACTTCGTCGTAGGGCACTTTCACCTGATTATGGGTGTGGCGGCTATCTTCGGGATGTTTGCGGGTACCTACTTCTGGTTCCCGAAGATGTTTGGAAAGATGATGAACGAGGGACTCGGAAAGCTTCACTTCGTTCTGACGTTTATCGGAGTCAACGCGATCTTCATCCCCTTCCACATAATGGGAATGTCTGGTGCACCTCGGCGCTACGCAGAGCATGACAAGCTGGGCTATCTGGGCGACATCATGCCGCTGACCAGGTTCGTATCGTGGGTGGCACTGCTGACGATCGCGGCACAATTCCTTTTTGTCGGAAACCTGGTGTGGAGCTGGTGGAAGGGCAAGAAGGCTGCCGAGAATCCGTGGGAGGCTACAACGCTGGAGTGGTCCGTGTCCTCGCCTCCTCCATTCGATAACTTTGGAGGCCTCGAACCTGAAGTACATCGAGGACCATACGAGTTCAGCGTGCCGGGAGCGACCAAAGATTATTCTATGCAGACCGAGCCCGAGACTGCGCCTGCACACGGCGATTGAATTCGGGCGGGGGTTTGAAGTACTTAAGATGAGCAGTACCGTTCAAGACGCTGTCAATATCAAGCCAACGCGCGGAGGCGAAGCTTCGGGTTCGGGCGATTTCCCCCGAGGCAATGGCGGGCGCGATGGCCCGGGAGACTGGCCGCCGGGTGTAAGCTCCGACGACGCGAGCGAGCCGCGGAAGTATCAGATCGGCATCTGGGTCGCGCTTGGCAGTATCCTGATGTTGTTTGCGGCGCTGACGAGCGCGCTTATAGTTCGTCAGACGCCGGCGCTGAACGGCGGACTGAAGGATTGGATTTCAATCTCGGTACCGCCGATGATGTGGTTCAATACGGGTGTGCTGCTGTTGAGCAGCGTCACAATTGAAGTGGCACGCAGGG
The DNA here is from genome assembly GCA_035315885.1 of Blastocatellia bacterium. GTDB lineage: Bacteria > Acidobacteriota > Blastocatellia > UBA7656 > UBA7656 > DATFXM01. The sequence continues at coordinate 88,188 of DATFXM010000093.1, read as the reverse complement.
CGTTGAAGCACAACCTGTATCACAGGTTCAGGAACTGGCTATGCGTGACTACCGCATTGGGAATCGTTTTTCTTGTCGGCCAGGTGATTGCTTGGCGTGAGCTAGCGGCGCAGGGGATCTATATCAACACGCACCCGCACAGCTCGTTCTTTTATTTGTTGACGAGCTTGCACGGAATTCACCTGCTAGGCGGTGTGCTTGCGTTGATATCGGTGACGATATCGGCGTTGCGTCTGCGAATCAGCGTGCGCAAGCGACTGGCGATGGGTGCGGCGTCGGTGTACTGGCACTTTATGGATGGGCTGTGGGTGTATTTGTTTGTGCTGTTGTTTTTCTGGCGATGAATCGAGGCGGAGGTGAAATGAATGGCTGAAGCTACTGTTCAGGCAGTGCCGGCGGCCGAGACTCTGGGGACCAACGATTGGGGTGGGGGAACGTTTCCATATCGAGTGGGTCACCGGAAGCTCGGGATGTGGTTGTTCATCATGTCGGACTCCCTTACGTTTGGGGCCCTGTTGTTCGCGTACAGCTATGCGAGGTTCTCGAGCGACAACTGGCCGACTCCGTTCAAGTTTAGTCCAAGCATAACCTTCTCCACGAGCATGACTCTTGTACTGTTGTCGAGCAGCTTGACGATGGTATTTGCGGTGTCGGCCGCGAAGAGAAGAGACAGGAAGAAAGCGCGTCTGTGGATCTTCGCGACGATGTTGTTTGGGCTTACGTTCGTAGGGCTGCACTTGAAAGAGTGGATGCATCTGTTTGACGAGGGTCTGACGCCTTTTCATCTTCCCGCCGAATGGGCTGAGAAATGGCCCGGTGCATCGCCGCTGTTTGGCTCGACTTTTTTTGGGATCACTGGCCTGCACATGTTTCACGTCATCACCGGCGTCTGCTATCTGGGAGTCATCGCTGCGCGCATAAGAAAGTTCACCGCCGATGACGTTGAAGTGAGCGGATTGTACTGGCACTTCGTCGACCTGGTGTGGATGTTTGTGTTCCCTTTGATCTATTTGCTTTCCGTGGACATGACAAACAGATGACAAACGAATCTGAGAAGGAAGCAGCCTCGAACGAGCCGAAGGAAGCAAAGCGGCTGAATCAGATAATGCTTGGGCTTGCCGGCTTGTGTGTGTTGTTTGCCGCGTGGGACCTGGCGATGAATTTCTTTCGCGCCGGCACCGACGACCTCTTTTTGATCCTTACTGCGTTGATGCTGGCAGCGCTTTTTGCGATTCCACCTGCAATGGCCGCACGCGCACGCGCGAAAGCCGAGCGAGCTGAGGGGGTGGAGGAAGAGCACGCGCTCGAAGTTCACGCTGAGGCGCATGGCGGAAGCGACAGACAGAATGTCTTCGTGTGGGGAGGACTTCTGGCATTGACCGCGTTCGAGGTGTTCCTTGCTTACGAACAAGTCAACCTGACCCTGATGTTGATAATCCTGATGGGTGCTTCGATAATCAAGGCAGCGCTGATCGTTGCGTACTTTATGCACCTTAAGTTCGAGCGGCTCAGCCTGATTCTAACGATAGTGCCTACGCTGGTAGTGCTGCTCTGCTTGTTTTCGATTCTGTTCCCCGACAGCAGGCGGGCCCGCGTATTGCGGCCGCCGCATTCGGTCGAGCATGTGGAGGGCAGCTCCGGCGAGAAGTGAGGCGAGTCATGCGTAAGAAGTATTTCCGCGTGTTCCTTCTGGTTATTGCAGTAGCGGTGGTTCTGGCGGTCGGCTCCAACGCCGCGCTGGCGCAATGTGCGATGTGCAAAGCTGTGCTCGAGAACTCTGCAGACTCTGCCGAAGCGACAAAGGGAATGAATCTCGCCGCGCTGGTGCTGCTGTTTCCGCCGGTCACGCTGTTCTCTGGTTTGTTCTACGCGATCTACCGCTTTCGCAACATTCAGGGCGGGAAGGAAAGAAAGTTCTGAGTTCCAAGATCGCTTGACGTGCGAAGGTCCGGGCCCTCCATAGGAGGGCAATGTTGAAGCTTGAGAACGGGCGCTCGATCTTTAAAAGATGACATTGCGCTCCTACGGAGGGCGGTTTCAACAACGTTGTGATGGGCTACAAACATCCTCCTCCTACGGAGGGCCGGGGCGGTCGCTGCTCGCTATGTAATTGTGTTGCCGTCACTGGTCACTCGGTCACTACACTCGACTACAGCTCAGAACGCAGAACTCATCACTCCCCATGCAAGTGAGTTTTCTCCCGACGTTGAATGCGATGCTGAACGCTACGAGCGGGCTGCTGATCATCGTCGGATTCGTACTCATCAGGCGAAGACACATTCGCGCGCATCGGGCCTGCATGATAGGCGCGGTAATCAGCTCGTCTCTTTTCTTGATCTCCTACCTTGTTTATCACGTAGGCTTCGGCAGAGGCGTGACCAGGTTTGCCGGCACCGGTTGGGTGCGTACGGTTTATTTGACGGTGCTGATTTCTCATACGATACTCGCCGCGACAATCGTCCCGTTCGTAGTGGTGACGCTTCGCCGAGCTTTGAAGGATCAGTTTCCCAGGCACAGGGCCGTGGCGCGCTGGACCTTTCCAATGTGGTTGTACGTGTCGGTGACCGGCGTAGTCGTCTACGTCATGCTGTATCACCTCTATCCCTCTCATTAGGCCCGATGACTGTTGGTCAGACTAATAATCACCCCCGCACGAACTACAACAGCCTGAGTGACATTCCAAGGTTTCCCTTCGAGCAGTTCGACGAACTTCAGGCCGCGGTGGCCGCCCGCAGCTTCAACGTGGGAGTCGATTCGTTTGCCGCTGCCGAATGGGCCAATAGAGAAGCTAGCCGCGTTAGGAAAATCATCGTAGCGTTGCTGTCATTGCTATTGCTTGTGGCCGCTGCTGCTTCCGTAGGAGCGGCACTGTTGACAAAGAATTACTGGCTGCTGCTGGCGATTCCAGTACAGGCTTTCTCCTTTTATCTGTCGCAGCCTTCTTCGCCGATTCGCAAATGGGTGACGCTGGCCGGAGCTCTCTCGCTGGCAGTCTTTCTGGATTTCTTGTTAAATCGATGGGTGACCGCGGCGACGCTCGTGGCTTACGCAGGGTTGACCTTTGCGTCGGTTCGCGCCGCTGCATTCATCAATAACTCGGCTTTTCGCAAAGCGGTCCTCTCCGACGAGCAGATGTTTCTCTCGGTCTATAGCCGCGGAGCGTGCTCACTGCGAAACAATCGAACGGGACAAGAGCATCGTGTCTGACTCTGAAGAAATTTCCAAAGGTCCCCAGGACCTCGAAGACGAACCAGGGCTAGTGCCGGAAGCGCGAAGGCCGAGCCGCAAGTATCCGTGGGCGATTCTGGTAGTCGTGGTTCTGTTCGTGGTTGTGCCGTTCATTTCCTGGTACGGCACCTGGTTCGGACGTCCGCTCTCAGATGCAAAGCTGATCGAGTACCTGCACGATACCGAAAAACCACGCAGCGCCCAGCACGCGCTCTCGCAGCTCGCGGAACGAATCGAAAAGGGAGATCCGGCGGCGAAGCGTTTCTATCCTGAGATAATTGCCGCCGCATCCAACCCGTCCCCAGAAGTCCGCCTTACTGCTGCCTGGGTCATGGGTCAGGACAATCACGAAGACTCGTTTCACAACGCCTTGCTTACGCTTGTTGACGATCCGGTTGCGGGAGTGCGTCACAACGCTGCCCTTTCGCTCGTTCGTTTTGGAGATTCGAGAGCGCGACGTGAGCTCGTAGCGATGCTTGAGCCGGTCAAGGTTCTCTCGCCGGCAACCGGTACGCTCGAAGTGCTTGCCAAGGAAGAAGGGATGGCAGTTGCTGCTGGAGGTCCGCTCGCACGCATCAAGCTGGCCGATGGTTCAAGAAACGAACTCAAAGCGAGCGAGGCACGTCGAGTTGAAGTGATTCAGGCGCGCGACGGCGACAATGTGGAGGAAGGTCAGGAATTGATGACTCTGCTGCCGTCCACCGAACAGGTTTGGGAGGCGTTGCGCGCGTTGTTCCTGATAGGACAGCAGGAAGATATTGCCGCGATCCAGCGATACACACGCCCGCTGTCGGGCATGCCCGACCGAGTCAGACAGCAGGCGATTGCGGCGATCGAAGAGATCAGAAGGCGCGCCTCAAACGGCTAACAAAACAAGGATGTAGTAGAGAGTCTGCTCAAGGGTTGAGGGCCAGCCCCGTACGGTTTTCCCACTCAGAGACATCCATCATCTCAATTGCATCCCAGGGACAACCCTCGAGGAAGGTGCCGTCCGGCCCCTTGCTCGTGCAGAGCTTGCAGCCGATGCAAAGGTTCGGATCGACTTCAATGCGGCCGTTTGGATAGTAGTCGGCGTCGGGAACCCAGAACATACAAGCGTCGACGGGGCAGTATTCCACGCACGCAGGCGACCCGGCGCAGCCAGTACAGTTGTCGAGTATAACGGCGATGATCTTGGGTTTCTTTTTCCTCAGATCCGGACGCCCATGAGACATGGGCTCGCTCTTGACCATTTCTCCAGTCATCTCGGCTGCTTCAACCATCGAGTCTCCGTATGTTTGTTGTTTTTAAGATAAGCCAGGGTTACCGCTCAAGCAGCATTACCGCTTCAACCAAACACCGCAAATTTACCACAAAATGAGCGCTGATTGATAGGGTAGGCGGATCAGTGGTCGCGCAGGACAGCGGCGGAGACAAAGGCCGCCGCTCGCTTCAAAATCGCGAAGGTGTGTGATCGGCCTAGGGATCGTAAATGACTCCATCGACCTTCACCTTTGAGCACCAGAAGCAGTGGACAATGTCCTTGTTCGGCGCAAGCGCCGTCAGATCCAACCGGCGCCAGCGGTGAAGACCCATTAGACACAGCAGACCTTTTATGCTGCTGGATTCGTGCGCCCTGTTCGGCCACAGTTTTGCCGCACGCACCGCCAACTCGCGATCGCTTAGCTGATCGTCCGGGCTCATCACAATAACTGTCTCAGCTAAGGTCCATCCAAATCAGGGGGCGCTGGTGAGGATGGTTAGTTTGTAGTTCAGATTCCCCGCGAATGCGCTTACCCCAACGATGTATGTACCCGGAGGCACTCTGAAAGCTATCACCTCGTGCGCTGTCGGACCCGCGCTGAAGCTGAGCAGGTGAGGATCATCGAGAGACGATCGCTTCTTACTCACGCCGTCGTCGAACAGGTACAAGTCAAGGTCTCCCGAGCCCGATGTTGGGTCGAGCAGGATGAATAGCGTACGCGATTGGTCTACGGTGATCCGGAAGAGATCTTCGATGGGGTCTGTATCACCATTGGGCATCCGCATCTTGAGCTTTGCTGCGTCGCCGTCGGCCGCACTGCCGCTCAACGCAACCGGAAGCGTTAGCTTCTGTCCTTTGGTAGTCTTCTCATTCGGCTCGGTCTCATTGACCGCAGTGGGTGCTACGGTGCTAATGCCGTTGAGAATGATGTCGATGCCGTCGGTCACTTGGCCGGCCGTCACCGTGACCGGCATAAAGACCGCTGGGGTGTTTGACGAGCTGTCAGTGCCGTTGTAGTACTCTTCGGGAAATGGGAGCTCCAGTTGAGTGCCCAGAGGACCAATCCCCGACCCTCCAACTGCAAATTGGCTGATCTGTTGTATCCCTACCAGGTACTGACCGGGCGGCAAACCTTGCACTCGATAAGTGCCAGAACCGAACTCAAGCCCCGTTACTGCACTCGATACGGTAGCCAGCGGATCAGTCACCGCCTGAGGGTTGGGCGCTTCGGGAACACCGTCGCTGTCAATGACCGGCGGATTCGTAAACGCCTTGGTGGATGCAGGGGGCGGATATGTCCCCTGGTCGATACGTCTACAGATAACGTTTATTCCGGGTAGCGGAATGTCGACTCCGCCTGCCCTCACCAGCACACGACCCTGAATTGATCCGCGCGAAGTGGAGTAGTCCGCGGTCGGATATAGATTTGAAAGCGCGTTCTGTGTGTCGAGGTCTATTGTGGCTACAAAGAACCCCGAATCCGCGAACTGCGAAGCAAGTTGAGAAGCCGGTGGCGCGTCAAAAATGAACGGGTACAGCGTCTCGGTGAACGGAGCGAACACGTCATAGGCATCCGTCGCTACGAAGCCCGGCGGCTCGATACTCGGGTCGTCGAACGAAGCCAGAGACCCATTGATTTGCGCGTGGTCGAGCGGACCCGCAAAGTGCCCGAACTCATGGGTGAACACTCCGAGGAAGGAGGCTTCGCTTATCAGTCCACGCGACAACGGTCTGCCGTTCAACACCACCACTGCCTCTTTTAGCTGGTCAGTATCAAAGTCGATCTGAAGAAAACCGAAGAATCCGAGCACTCCGCCACTTCCAGTAATTCCTCCATCCGAGTCGAAAACAATCGGATTCTGAAAAGACGGATTGGCCGTGCTTATAACCTTGCCCACATTCGCCGCGGTGATATCCAGCGAGTTGCCGGTCGCCGGGTCCAGGATTGGACCGGCGTTCACAAAATCGATATCGGCAGTCGGAATATCGGTGTATGACTTAAATATCCTGTCCACGATGCCGGCCGCCTGATCGTGTGTCAACGTGCCGAGCGGACCGGAATCGACTCGATAAAAGATCTGGCGCACGCCGGCCTGGTTAATACCGATAGTCTGCGAGTTGAGTGGTCCGCCGCGCACTTCGACGTTCGCCCACTTTACCGGATTGCCGTTCTCGCCGATGAACAAAGGACCTCCCGCGCGAGCCCAGGGCGCTAAAACCACCGCAAGCATGCACGCCGTCCCGGCACACAGAACCAGTCGCAACGCAGTTCGTTTCCTCATTGGGCAATTGCCCCCTTCTGGCCGCCGTGCGCAGCGTGAATCTGCTCGACTACCGAGATGAACTGCTCGAGAGGCAGCGGTCCTCGCTTTCGCGCAAGCTCTTCAAGCTCGGGCGACGCACCAGTGCTTTGATCCGGGAAGATCAGACGGGCTTCAGAACGTTTCATTGAGGTGCCGTTGTATGCGGCTGTGAAGAGCCCCAGGTTGTTTATGCTGTTTCGCACCAGAGACTGGCCCGATGGCATTTGCGAAACGGTGAACGCACCCTGATAGAGCCCTACGGGGTACGTCACCTTACCACCCAAGTAGTCGGGTATGAGGAAAAGAATGAAGCGCTCGCCGATTTTGTATTCACTCATGCCATGAATAAACGTGTCGGGCTTGATGGATTGGCCGTGCATCGTCACCTCGCCGCCCTTTCCAAGGGCTCGATGCGACGGATGGCCGAGCTGTTGAAACGTCACCCGTCGCGCAAGCCTGCCCTTGATCACCCTCTCTACCTCGAACGTGTACCGTGTTATGGGAAGCATGCCCTGAGCGATCATCTCGTCCGTTTCATCGGCTGAGATGCATCGTCCCAGAAAGATTCGATCGGCGGTGGTGGTCATTTCTTCGAGATTGAAACGCAGTACTGCGTGATGTGCGTCAACGTCGTGAAACAATCCGCCAAGCGCGAAGGTCGCAGCCAAAATCGAGCCAATAACTCCTGGTCTTTTCATTTGTATTCCTTCTGGTTTAGGGTCGGGCTGCTTGAGAGCCGGCTATTGAGCCGGCAGCAGCCGCGTGGTGCCCTGCTTTCCGACTGCGATGCCGCGACCGGCTCGACTCTCGTCAACCGAAGCGAGATCGCCTGAGATATTATTCGCCTTTGCCCACGTGCGGCCGGAGTCAGTCGAGCCTATTACTACTCCTCTAGAGCCGACCACCCACAGGTTCCGTGTCTTCCCGGAGGAGACTGCGTTGAGCGACTCGGTTGTAGGAGCCTCGACTGGCCGCCACTGCTCGCCCGCTTCGTTGATCAGGACGGTTCCACTGGCACCGACTGCAACCGCTACACCGTCCGCCGACACCGTTAATCCCATGAGCGCTTTGTTTGTGCTCGAAGTTTGAGGGGCCCACGTACGTCCGCCGTCACTCGATCGAAGGATTAATCCGTCTTCACCGACGGCCCATCCCGCATCCGCAGATGAAAAACGCACAGCCCACAAATCTTCAACTCTTCGGGTCGAAACTGGTTCCCAGGAATCTCCTCCGTTCGAAGTCCGGAGCAAGAGTCCCGAACCCCCTGCCGCCCAGCCGTGACGATCATCGATGAAAAAGATACTGTTCAGCATTTCTCCGTCGCGCTCAGTGCGCTGAGTCTTCCAGGTCTGACCCCCATCGTCGGTTCGTTCTATGCGACCTCCGTAGCCGGCCACCCAGGCGCGCTTCGCGTCGAGCAAGCAAACTGAAGTCAATATCTCGGGAGTGTGCGCAATTGCGCGCCAGGTGCGACCTCCATCAGCGGTTTTGTAGATTGCGCCGCCTTCGCCAGCCGGGGAGATGTCTCCGACAATCAGACCGGTCAAGTCATCTGCAAAGGATACGCCCAGCAGATCCAGACTCCCAACTCTCGGGCCGTCATCCCAGTGCGCTTCGCCAATAGGCGCTTTGCTGCCGTGGTTGCACGAAACGGAGAAGAGAATCAGCAAAACTAACGGCAGCTTTGATTTCAAATTCCTTCCGTTGATCGGACAATCGCTCCGGGCTTGCGGGAGAAAGTCGACATTTTAAATTTTCTTTTACAAAACTAATCTGACGCCGTTTGGAGTCGGGCAGAACGGGCGGAACGAACAGACTACCACAAAGGTAAGAGATCTGTCGCGGTGAGAAACCAGCTTGGGTTCGGGTGTGCCCGCCATTAGCGAGCAGCGGAATCATTGTGGGCACCGGGAATTGACGCGAAAGCGGTCCGAGCCCACCGCAGGAGGGCCCTCGCTTGGGTTTTTCATCCGCTGTGTAGCCGAAGGTTCATGGCTACTTTGCGTGAAACCCGACTTCTGTTGGGATCGACAGATAGGACAGCGCGAACTCGCTCGCTCGAACGTAAACCCCAGACCCTAAACCCCAAACCCTAAACCGTCCTTCTTACTTGATCTGGCCGTTGGCACGCGCCTTCTTCAAAAGGTAGGTGACTTTCTCTTTCTTTATATTCCTCGCCTCTTCGCTTAGCGACTCGACCTCGACATAGCGCTGCAGGTGCTCCGCAGCTTTTGCATAGTCCTGCGAGCTCTCATACGCTCCCGCCAATGTAAGATGGACGTCCGGAAAATCTTTCATCTCCGGATACTGGGCCGCGATCTTTAGCGCCTTGTTCCCTTCGTCAATGGCGCTCTTCATATCGCCCTTCAAAAAGTAGTTCTCGGCCGAAGTGTCAAGCACAAGCGCAACCCGCCTCTTGTCTGCAAGTTTCTGAGCTAGTCGCAGCGCTTCATTCAGAGATGACCGCGCGGAATCGAGCATCGATGAACGTTCGCCACTCGCAAGAGATTTGTAACTGAACTCGACGTAGCGAGTCCTGGTTTTGCCCACCATGTGATTTGCTTCTGCCATGACTCGGTCGTCGCTGTAGTTGGCGTGTCCAAAAATGACGTGCGAGATCGACAGGTGTTTCAGGCCGGTGGATAGCCGAACCTTCTTTTCGCTGACTTTCTTGAACAGCTCCAGCGCTTTCTCGGCCATCGCGATCGCTTCTTTTTGTTTGTCCGGTGAGGCCTGGTACGTCAGAGCATCGGCCAGTTCCAGGTATGCCGCAGGATAGCTCGGGTCGTCATTGATGGCTTGCCTCAACTCCCACTCCGCGAGTCGCGGCTTTCCTTCATAATGCAGCAGGTCGGCGAGTACCACGCGCGCAAACGCAAAATCGGGATGGCGATTGATCACATCTCGCAAATCGCGTTCGACCTGATCAAGATTTGCAATTGCGTTGAATCTGGCTTCGGCCAGCAAGGTCTGAGTTTCGTAGTCAGTCGGGCGCAGTTGCAGGGCCTTTTGAAAAGTCTGCACTGCCTCCTTCTCCATCCCCAGCGATTGCTCTGCGCGTCCGCGGTATACAAGGGCCTCGGAATAGTTGCCGGATTCACGAGCATTCGCCTCGTTGAACTTCTCGATTGCCTTCTTGAAGTCCTGTCTGTTGAACAGGTCGACTCCCTTCTGGAGCAGGTCCTGTGCTTCTCTCGAGGGTTGCTTGTCCGGCGGCAAGTAAACGTTGACTTCTTCGCCGGGATCCACGAGGGAGTCCTCCGCGGCAGCACTTTCGCTGAACGCAAAGTTGACAGTGAACGGCTGAAGCTTGCCGGGTTCCACCTTCGTACTCCATTCCCTTCGCGTGCCGCCTCGCGAGAAAACCAAACGTCGAGTTCCGGCGGGGACCCTGAAGGTCCTCGGAATACCTTTGTCCAACATTGCTGGGGGATCGTTGTCGATAGCTACGTTGACCCCGGCAAGGTCGGGCACGCGCACTCGCAAGAGGCCGTAGTTTGTTGGTCCGCCGGATGCGAGGTTCGGGTAACTCACCACAGACAACGCGAGGTAGTTGGCTTCTACGGCAGTGGTATTGGCGTAAGGGTGTTGCCTCCGATTCGTCAGCGCCGGTACCCGTTCGTCGATATAATTGACGACCTCGTCAAAAGTCACTTTACCATCCTGGTTTTGATCCGCATTGCCGCTCAATGCTTCCAGTAGCGCGTACGTGAACACCCCGTGATTGAAATCGTCCTTTTCGTAAGAGCGCTCAGTCTGTCTTGCGGCAGAGATGAACCCGATGCCTTGAGGTATTCGGTGCATCTCGTCGAGGTAGCGCTGATTTGCGACAACCGAATCGTCAACTCCTCGTCCAATCAGTTGAACGCCGCCGCTGTAGCAGGTGTCCGAAAGCACCAGACCCTTTTTGACGCTCAGCGAGTCTACCGTTTGTCTGAAGGCTTCCATTCTCAGCGCGGTTCTCTCAGGGTCGCGAACATCGGTATCGTAAAGCAGGAAGTACGGAATATCTCTGGTCGTGTTTGTGCGCGAGTCCAGAACGGGAAGCACTGCACCGTGCGCCGCGATGTAGATGACAAAAAAGTCCGCCGGCTTAGCCTGCTTTAGCTTCGCAAGCGCGGACAGCACGTTTGCCTTCGTCGCAGCCTCGTCTTGAAGCAGGATAATGTGATCGTCGTGAAAGCCTCCGCCCTCCGGACTTCTCAGGAAGTCGCGCATTGCCTCGGCGTCGTCAGCAGCGTGTTTCAGGTTCGAGATACGATTCCCATCAAGGTCCTGGTCGCCGTACTGGTATCGGGAAACGCCGATCAGTATTGCCCAGAGTCCGATTTCGGTGCGACTCGAGTCGATATCTTTGCTGGTTGCGCCGACTCTTATCTTGAGTCCACGCTCCTGACCGGGCGAACTCGACGGTTGCTGCGACGACGCCTGCGGATCAAATGCCCGCGCGCGGGATATTGCCGGGGTGAAGCAAGTAACGGCAAGAATCACGATTGATATTGTTGCGCTTATCACGTTCATCGGTTACGCCTTCACGGTTTCACGCCTGGAGGGGGTACCTGTCTGATCGGCTCACCTCCTGAATTCGAAATTGCCAGCCCAATGCCTACACCCGCTCCGGCCGCTGCTGCGCTCACCAAAAGCGTATTCCTCGTGGTCCAAAAACCCTGCTTTTCGTATACGTCGGCTTTGATCTCGACGGATGCATTGGTCCCTTCAACCTTGGCAAGTATCGAACCAGCGCACCTCGCCGCTCCGGCAGTCAGCACTACCGCGGCCAGTCCCTTCTTGTCCGTTTTCTTTTGAAGAGTCGTCACCGCGGCCGCCCCGGCCAAGCCGAACGAACCTAGACACGGGCTGCCCAACGAGAACAGTACCGGCAGATCCGGGAGAGGCTTGTCGTTCTTGTCCGTCACCTGCACCTGTACCTGTCTGGTGCTCCTGGCCCTGATGCTGAGCTGGGACCCCGCGGCCACCGGCCTTCCCAGGTCGTCAACGACCTTTATATTCACGTCTGCGGGCGGGGTTTGCCGCACCGCTCTCACTTCACCGTTGAAAGTGTTCAGTAGGGGTTCACCGTTGGTGGTCGCCACTCGAAAGCTCGCTCCGGCAGACGAAACGTACAGCACAGTACTCGCCTGGACCTCAGCGCGAGCCGTCGGGCCCAATCTCAGAGTGACGTTCCCCGCGAGCAGGGAGACCGAAAGCGAATCTTTGTTGGTCGCATCTCCATTGGCAGACATTCTCAGCACAGCGCCGGGGCTTACGGAGACGATCCCGATCGACGGCAGCATCACGCGGGCGCCCACATTAATCGGAGCTTGAATAAGTTCACCTCCCCAGATCAACTGATCTCCTGATGAAGGACGGCCATCCAGCACGATCGCCGATGATGAAATAGAGTTTGTGCTTGCAATGCCGATCGGGGATCGGCCGTCAGTTGCGTACAGAGTGAATACTGGTGAATCGTTGCGATTGCGGTCATCGGCCTTCACTGTTGCGCTGCTGGTAAGGGCAAAAAACACGACCAGCAACAATACACTCGTAGATTGCTTGAGTCTCATTTATTCTCCTCCAGCTTTTCGGTCTCGGCGTCTCGTACTCGAAACCTGGTCTGCCAAATGGGGGTTGGATGCGTGCCGAGTCAGGGGCTGATCCGCGTGGCACGCAGAGACAATTTAGCGCTTCGAGGGCTCGCGATCAATTGGTTAACGCTTGCGGACGCAACCGTTCCCAGACTGATTTGTTGCGAAATGGTGGTTTCTCCGTCCTGAACCGAGAGTTGAACTGAACCGACCTCCGGATGATCGGCTGCCCCAGTGAACTCCTGGCGAATAGTAAACGCCTCGCCGCGTACGACCTTCGATTGGCTGAGAGGTCCGGCCAGATCTACATCGATCGACGCGACTACTCGGCCATCTGAACTCATAAAGTCATAGCGGGCGGTCCTGGTGTCGAGGTTCGCGTCATAGTTGGAGTGTGTGACAAAGAAACTGTTGCCGGACTTCTCGAAGGAGAACACCGGTGCCCTGGCCGGCAGGTCAGGGTTCGTGAAAATCACCGCGCTCGCAACATGACCCACAACAGGCACTAGAACCGCTGTTCCCGATTGGTCTTCGAATCTCAGTACCGACTCCAGGCGATCGGGTATGACGTCGATGGAGCGGAGTCCGGTGGTCTGGCCGACCACCGGCGGCACTTGAGGATTGAACCTCAGACAGAAGCTCGACTGGCCGCCCGGTGCTACGGTGAACGTATCGCCGATACCTATCGAAGTCTGTGATTGATCCGAATTCACCAGAGTAAGCAGGAACAAAGCGGAATCGTCGCGGTTTGAGATCGCGCTGATGTCCGGGCCTGTCCTTTCAATCGATTTCAGCTTGAGCGCTGCTGGCGACTTCGCATCGTTGGCCAAGGAAAACGGCTGGCACAGCAGGTTCCTGGGTTTCTTCTTGCGTTTGATTTTTTGGACAGGAAACTCTACGGTCAGTTTATCACCCGGGATTATCACCCTTATCGATGGCGGGCCTCCGGTGATCACGACCTGAAACGAACACGCAGACCTGTTCCCGGATGCGTCTTCAGCCGTACAGGTCACGGCAGTAGTCCCGACAGGGAATTGAGACCCTGAGGGAGGCACGCAGGTCACAGTAGTACCCGGCAGGTTATCGCTCACTGTTGGAGCCGCGTACGTTACGACTACGAGCTGTTGGTTTGGCGGCGCCACGACATTCACATTGCTGGGACACTGTATTGTTGGAGGTTGTAAGTCACTCACACGGATGACAAACGAACACGATCCTTCGTTGTTGGAGTCGTCTCGCCCTCGGCACGTCACTGTGGTCATGCCGAGAGGGAACTGAGCGCCGGAGGGAGGCAGGCAGGTGACTTCTACCTGCGAGCAGTTATCTGTTGCCCGCGGCGTTGGGAAGTTTACGACTCTTGTCTGCTGTCCCGACGCGACGCCGGTTACGATGTCTCCCGGGCACAAGATAGTTGGCGGTGTACTGTCGACCACCGCGACGGTGAATGAACAAGACCCCCCTGCCGACGAATTGCAGGTCACTACGGTGTTGCCAAGCGGGAACAACGAACCCGGGGGAGGCGTGCAGGAGACTGTTCCGCAAGTGCCAAACGCGAGAGGAAGGCTGTAGTCGATTTTTGCTCCGCATTGATTGATCGGAGCGGATGCCGTTTTATTGGGCGCGCATACAATGACGCATGGCGCTGGTTGCACGATCAAACAGATCGAAAACTCAGACGTATTCCCGGACGGATCTGTCGCCGTAGCGGTAACGACATCTCCGGCTGCAACACTCGCAGACAACGTGACATCTATCTGGGCGACGCACATGGAATCGGTTGTTACGGTGGCAGTTCCGATGAACCTTTCACCCTCGCCAAATCCTAGAGCACTACAGGCTGCGTTTGCATAAAAGTCGAGACGAAACTGAGTAAGGGGCGTACTGTTCAGGCCGCCCTTGATGAACACCATCCCGCCACCGGTCTGAACCTCGTCAATCAAGGGAAAGTTCTGAGTACCATTGGCTCCGCCGTCTGTGTCGCAGAAATCGTTCGGAGACACGCTATCATTATTTAAATCGATGCCAAGCGTGTCATTCTTTGAGATCGAGTTGCCGATAATCGTGTTGCCTGTACCACTCAATACGGTAACGCCGATCATGTTGAATGCTATTACGTTGCCCGCGCCGGGTGACGAGCCCCCTATCATGTTGTTCCGCGGCAAGCCCGCGTCTAAACGAATTCCAGCGGCAATGTTTCCCAGTTGTGAGACCCCATCTGCTCGAGTCCCGATAAAGTTTCCCTGGATGTGATTGCCCGAAGCGCCCATCAACAGCAAAATCCCGTTTTGAATGTTGCCGGAGATGACGTTTCGAGCCGCCGGAACCAATCCCCCGATTGTGTTGTTGTTCGAACCGTCGAGTCGGATTCCGTCTACGTTCCCGATCGAGACCGTTCCGGTCGGGTCAGTCCCAATAAAGTTTCCAATCACGTTATTGCTGGAAGCCGACAGCAAATGGATACCCGGGCCGCCGTTTCCCGAGACTACGTTTCGCGCGGCTGCGGTGAACCCGCCGATTGTGTTGTTGTTTGAGTTGACAAAGATACCCGACCCCCCGTTGCCCGCTCCGACGCCAATCAGATTTCCCTCGATCAGATGGCCCCCGCCCGCATCTAGTCTTATTCCGTTCCCGCTGAAGCCATCAATGGCCAAGCCCCTGATGACACAGCTTCCAGTGCCTATCGAGAGTCCATTTGCTCCAGCGCCCGCGCTTGAACCATCTAACTCGATCGTACCGGAGGGCTGCGTTGTTCCGTCGATCGTTACTGGATCTGTAATGTCCGGCAATGCGGAAAGGACCGTTATCTTGTGAACACCGGCGCCCGAAATATTGAACTGAATCAGGTCCGAGCCGGAAGACAGGTTGGCGTCCAGAATTGCCTGTCGCAGAGAACCTACACCCGAGTCTCCAATGTTCGTGACTGTGAAGACGGAGAAGAGCGGCACTGCCTCGCTTGCAGCTAGAGAGTTGATGGCGCGGACCGGTCGTCCGAGAAGCATCGTTGAAACAACAAAGACTATCAGGCCAACTCCGGGTAGCACCGACTTGCTAGCTAACCTGGCTTCCATTCGCCTCTCCGACGGTGTTTGCAGACGGGGCAGGTTGTTTGGTTCGTGACGCCCGCAAGGCGACGAAAGGATATTCGGGGAGGTATCAAAAGTAAAGCGAGGTTCTCGTTGGCTACAGCTTCACCAAAACTTAACCACAACTTCACCGCTTATTTATGACTACAGGACCATTGAACCCTAATATGAGCGACGTGAACGGGAGAACGGCTACATACCAGAGAGAACGTTGTGCGTTGGGTCGCCGGTACGGGACAGTGCACGGCGTTGGTAGTGGCACAACACGCGGAGTTCGAGTGGTAATCCAGTGGAAGACGAGTGCGACCTCGAAAGCTTGATCTTTGCAAAATCGGCCGCGGCTTAGCGCGATAAGAATGCCTGACCAGACCTTATCGGGGAGGGGAACTCCGTCAATTGGCGGAGCTGGTTTGGTGCTCCCGCGCGAGCGGCCGTGGCGTAAGCCCCGGGTCAGTTCACGAACCCGGGGCTGCGTCCGCTGAAAAGTTCCAGGTACTGAGTTGTGAGTCTTGAGTTCTGAGCGTTAACGCGAGGGCGTCCGGCTGCTGAGCGAAAATCCCTCCGAACCAGACCCACCTTTTATTGATGCCTTGCAAAGTGCTGTTCGGCGGCAAGGCGCCTAGCGTTAATACTCAGAACTCAGTGCTCAGTACTCAAATCTCAGATTTCAAATTTCAGATTTCAGATTCAAATTTCAAATTTCAGATAATTTCAGATTTCAAATTTCAGAATTCAGGACTCCGTTTGGTGGCGGTTTCGGAACTTTGTTATGATGCGCCCGACTGAGGCCCGGTTCACATGCCAAAAGAGAAAGTCCTCGTTGTCGACGACGATGAAATGATCCGTTGGACTCTCGGCGAGGCCTTGCGTGGGTGGAGTTATCAGCCAATAGAAGCAGGCTCAATCGCAGAGGGGCTTCAGGCGTTTGAGAACGAGCAGCCTGCGGCGGTTCTGCTGGATGTAGTTCTGCCCGACGGCTCCGGTCTGGACGTGCTGCGCGAGATCAAACGCAGTCATGCCGACGCAGTCGTCATAATGATTACCGCCAACGTACTCGTCGAAGACACCATCGCCGCTCTCCGGGGAGGCGCCTATGACTTCATCGGCAAGCCCATCAAACTCGAAGAACTCCAGGTAACGATCCGCAACGGAATCGAGACACAGTTGCTTCGAAAAGAAGTGGGCTCCATCCGTAGCGAGCGAAAGCGGGAATTTGGGTTCGATCAAATCGTCGGGACCTCCCCCGGAATGCGCGAAATGTTCGCGTTGGCCCGCAAAGTCGCCGAGAGCGAAGTCTCGTCTGTCCTGCTCCAGGGCGAGTCGGGCACCGGCAAGGACCTCGTAGCCAAGGCAATCCACTACGGATCCCGCCGCGGCGACGCTCCTTTTGTCGCGATAAACTGCGCAGCAATTCCGGCGACCCTCATGGAGAGCGAGCTCTTCGGATACGAAAAAGGCGCTTTCACCGACGCCAAGGGACGCAAGGAAGGGCTCCTCGAGCAGGCCGAAGGCGGCACAATTCTCCTGGATGAAATCGGAGAACTCGAATTGAGCCTTCAGGCGAAGTTCTTGCGCGTGCTCGAGGAGGGCGCGTTCCGCAGAGTCGGTGGACTGAAGGACCTGCCGTTGGACGTCCGAGTAATCGCCGCGTCCAATCGTGACTTGAAGAACGAAAGCGAGTCGGGTCGTTTTCGACTCGACCTGTATTACAGACTCTCAGTTATCCAGATCGACATTCCTCCGCTGCGGGAACGCGACGACGATATCATTCTCCTGGCGCACCACTACATCTCGCACTTCAATCAGCGCCTTCGCAGAAAGGTCAGCGGACTGGCGCCGGACGTTGCCGGTTTATTCCGGCGCTACAACTGGCCGGGCAACGTGCGAGAGCTCCGAAACGTGATCGAGCGGGTGATGATTCTGGAAGACTCCGACATCATCACTTCGACATACTTGCCGCGAGGGATTATTCCTGGAGAGGTCGCCTCGGAGCCGGCTGTTAAACAAGCGGCGGCATCAGTCGATGCCCGCAAGGAATCATCGCTTGCGGGATCATTCAGATTACCGCCCGCGGGCGTTGCGCTCGAAGATGTAGAGATGTCGCTGGTCAGACAAGCCCTCGAGCGAAGCGGTGGAAACCAGACCCGTGCGGCGGAGCTACTGGGCATATCGCGCGATCAACTGCGTTACCGGCTGAAGAAGCTCGAAGAGCTTTCCACCAAGTGACCATCCTTGCGCCAGCCGTTTTTCCGTGTTTCGCAAGCGTCCACCGAAATCTTTATATGTCCCATCCTCGTGCCCGGTTGAGGAAAACTTCGCGTCTTCGCGAGTCAATATCCCGCAAAACGCCGGTTTATTTTGTTCCCAACGGCTTTTTTTGAACGGCACGATCATTGCTCGCGTGAAGTAAGCGAGGATTGCAAGGACTTGAGCCGAGGCACTGAGTACAATACCGCTGGATGATGAGGTACAGGCATGAAGATACTGTTGGCAGTAGATGGTTCCGCTTTTAGTGACGCGGCGGTTGAAGAGGTCGCACGCCGGCCGTGGCCCGAGGGAAGCGAGGTCAAAGTTCTGCACGTCGCCGAACGACCGCTGATTCCGGCGACTGAGCCTTGGGCCCTGCCTGACAACTACTTTGAAGAGATGGACCGGGCGGCCCGGGAGCACGCGCGCATGACAGTTGAGAAGGCGGTTGCGAAGCTCGCTCAAAGCAAGCTCGAGTCGAGCATTGAGGTGGTGGAGGGCTATCCGAAGCATGTCATCACTGACGAAGCCGAGCGATGGGGCGCGGACCTCATCGTATTAGGTTCTCACGGCTATCGAGGCCTCACCAAGTTGTTGCTTGGCTCGGTGTCGCAGGCAGTCGCATCTCACGCACATTGCTCGGTTGAAATTGTACGAAAGCACGAAAGCCAGTAAAGGTAGTTTTCGGCTTTGCTTTGATCGCGCATAAGTATGGTCGGACACCTTTGCGGCCCTTGCGAGTCTTTGCGGCCTTTGCGTGGAGCCCCGACTTGAAATTTGATCGGCAACGGGGAACACCACGATATTTCCCCGCCGTTAGATAAGAATCAAACTTCGGGTTTCGCGCAAAGACGCAAAGATTCGCAAAGCCGCTGCTTCGCCTTTCGCTCCTTGTACCTGTTGTATTGTGACGCGACGTTTTATTACTATTTGGGATTGTTAGAATCCTTAAACGTTGGTTCCTTCTTGCATGGTACACGAGGGCGATCTAGGGGCAGCAATCCTGCAGACATCCGGGGCTCTGGTGGTAGTTCTGGACTCTCGTGGCACGATCGTGCAGTTCAGTCGCGGACTCGAGAACCTGACCGGCTACTCCATTGGCGAGATCCGCGGCTTATACATCTGGGATCTCCTGTTGCCCGATCCAGAGATTGATGCGTTCAAGAACCGCTTCCGGGAGACGGTCAATGGATCCGCAACTGACTACACCGGACATCTGCTGACAAGAGAGGGCGAGGTGAGACTCGTCTCCTGGAGCAGCAGCGCTCTGAAGAACGGCCAGGGAAAAGCCGAGTGGATCGTCGCCGTAGGCTCGGACCTTACCGAACGCGAGCGGGCACAGGAGGCTTGGAATCGATCGGTCAAGGAACTCGCAGACATTAAGGATGCGCTCGACCAGCACTCGATAGTCGCGATAACCGATCAGCGTGGCATCATCACTTTTGTAAACGATAAATTCTGCGAGATCTCCAAGTACTCCGAGGAAGAACTCCTAGGTCAGGACCACCGGATAATAAACTCGGGCTATCACCCAAAAGAATTTATTCGCGATCTCTGGACGACCATCGCGAGTGGAACGGTTTGGAAGGGTGAGATTCGCAACCGAGCAAAAGATGGCAGCATCTACTGGGTGGACACTACGATAGTCCCGTTTCTGAGTGCTCGCGGCAAGCCCTACCAATATATCGCGATCAGAACCGATATAACCGAACGCAAACGGGCTGAAGAGCAGCTTCGAGAGCAAGCGGCGCTCCTGGATCACGCGCAGGACGCCATCATGGTTCGGGATTTCGAGCACAAGATTTTGTTCTGGAGCAAAGGCGCCGAGCGCATCTATGGCTGGACCGCCGCGGAAGTCCTGGGCAAGAAGGCTACCGAGCTGCTGTTTGAAACTGTCCCGGCAGAATATGAAGAGGCTTGCAAGCGCGTAAAAGCAAAAGGCGAATGGACGGGAGAGATCCGGCAGATCACCAGTCACGGCAAGAACCTCGTTCTTCAGAGTCGCTGGGCTCTGGTTCGCGACGAGCGCGGTGAGCCGAAGTCGATGCTTGTAATCAACACCGACGTGACCGATCAGCGGCGGCTCGAACGGCAATTTTTGCGCGCCCAGCGAATGGAGAGCATTGGGACGCTTGCAGGCGGCATTGCTCACGACCTCAACAATGTACTCTCACCGATTCTGATGTCAGTCCGTCTGCTGCAGGTGCGACATCAGGACCCGGAGACCGCAAAGCTACTGACTATACTTCAGAAGAGCGCCGAACACGGGAGCGAGCTGGTAAAGCAGGTTCTCGAATTCGCGCGCGGCGTCGAGGGGGAACAGATATTCCTTCAGCCCAGACATCTGATTAGGGAAGTGATGAAGATTTTGAAAGACACTTTCCCGAAAGACATAGAGGTTGAGTTTCTGGCAAACGAAGACCTCGTGGTGATAGCCGGGGACGCAACTCAACTCCATCAAGTGCTGATGAATCTGTGTGTCAACGCTCGGGACGCGATGCCCCACGGAGGAAAGCTATCGATACGTGCCGAGAGTGCGCAGATAGACGAAAGCTATGCCCGAATGAACATGGAAGCCCGCGTAGGGAGGTACTTGCTCATCGAGGTCACCGACAGCGGAACTGGCATTCCACCAGAGCTCCAGGACAGAATCTTCGAACCTTTCTTCACGACTAAACAGCCGGGACATGGAACCGGCCTCGGACTGTCCACGGTGCTTGGCATCGTTCGCAGTCACGGCGGCTTCATCAATGTCTACAGCGAGCCCGGACGCGGAACCGAATTTCGAATCTACCTGCCGGCGGCCGAGGGTGCCCAGCCTCGGCAGGCGGTCGAGCAAGTGCCTGACTTGCCGCGCGGACATGGCGAATTGATACTCGTAGTCGATGACGAACTGGCGATCAGAGAAGTTACCGGCAGCACTCTCGAGACCTACGGCTATCGTGTGCTTCTGGCGAGCGATGGAGCCGAGGCCGTTGCACTGTTCGCGCAAAACATGGCCGAGGTCAGCGTGGTGCTCACCGATATGGCTATGCCGTACATGGATGGCCCGGCGACAATTCGAGCGCTTACCAAGATGGATCCGGCGGTCCGGATCATCGCGAGCAGCGGCTTTTCTGGAAACGGCCGAAGCGCTGAGCTGAGCGGAGCGCCGATCAAGATGTTTCTCGCAAAGCCGTACACGGCTGACAAACTTCTTCGCGCCCTTGCCGAAGTGATCGCAAGCTGAAGGCACTCAATCGGGAAGGAACCTCCGCCTCAATTCAAACAACAGCCGTGACCTTCGAGGCGGTGGCCCAGGCCTCAGCCCGAACCTGGTCACCGAGTGCTCGCGGATATGATTCATTGCCTCATCGACCGAATCGGTTACCAGAAGCAGGTCAAGGTCTCTCTTCTCAATCGTCCGTTCTGAAACCATGTTGCGCAACAGGTCGATCAGCGAGGTGTAGTACTCCGTTCCAAAAACCACGACCGGAAAGTCGAGCATCTTGCCGGTCTGGATCAGCACCAGAGCGTTGAAAAGTTCGTCCATTGTCCCCATCCCGCCGGGCATAACTATAAAAGCGTATGAGTACTTGACGAGCGAGACTTTTCGAACGAAGAAGTACTTGAATGTGATCCAGTAATCGAGGAACGGATTCGGCGCCTGCTCGGCGGGCAATTCTATATTGCACCCTACGCTGACGCCGTCTGCGTCCTTTGCGCCGCGGTTGGCGGCTTCCATCAGTCCCGGCCCGCCTCCGGTCATGACCGTGAATCCGAGCTCGGCAACTCGGCGGCCTACTTCGCGAGTCAACTGGTAGTACTTGCTCTCTTCGGGAAAACGTGCGGATCCGAAAACCGTCACACAAGGGCCTACGAAATGCAGCACTCGAAACCCTCTTATGAATTCGACCATGATCTGGAAGATTTCTACGAGTTCCCGTGTTCTGGACCTTGGTCCCTCCAGAAATATCCGCTCTTTGTGCGAGTCACCCGCGGGCGTTTGTTCTTCGCGCAAGATTCCCTCCGGTCGGCTGATATGAACTACGAGGCGAAAATTTTCGCACGTACGAGCGGAGAGAGCGAAGGGGGACGCGGAGAGGAGCGAAGGGGCGAATGGGCGAAGGGGCGACGCGGAGAGGAGAGGGCGGAGCCGCCGGAAGGCCAATCTCTAACCTTATCGGCACCGGAGTTTTTGGCTCGCCCCTTCGCCCCTTCTCTCCCCGCGTCCCTCCTCCCTTCTCTCCGTGTCTCCTTGTCCCGGCCATCGCTCGCTTGTTAGAATTCCGAAGTTATGGAACGCGGCATTTCCAGCGGCGTTTTCAGGCTTCGAGAGAATCAGGTACTGAACTCCAAAGACGATTTCATCATTCAGAGAGGATGTGTGATGCGGAAATCCTTAACGATTTCGTTCGGCTTGATGATGCTTGCGCTTTGCGCTCTTCAGACTACTGCGTTGTCACAAGGTGGTGATCTGCGCAGACACACAATAGCGATCACCTATTTCAAAGATCCGGTCTCGGTGACCATGGCCGGAACCAATCTCCGGCCGAACGCAAAAGGCGAAGCTACAGTCGAACGCTGGCGCAAGCGAAACGAAAGCGAGATCGATATCAAAATCGAGAACATGGTCCCCGCATATACCTACGGTGGTGACTACACTACGTTCGTTTTGTGGGCCATCACCCCCGCGGGCCAGGCTGACAACCTGGGTGAGTTCAGGCTTAAAGACGGTAAGGCGCAGTTGAAGGCGGCCACGCCAAATCAGAGCTTCGCGATGATTATCACCGCCGAACCTCACTTCATGGTCAAGCTGCCTTCGTCCAAGGTGATCCTGGAGAACCTCGCGCCTGCCTCGAAGAACGTGCAAATACAGTCGTCGGAAATCTTCTTCAACGGCGATCCCGGAAATTACTACAAGGACACGACACTTCCTCAAGTTGTCGAGCGTGACTTTCTGAAGACGCCGCAGGAACTGATTCAGGCCCGCCGCGCTGTACAGATTGCGAAGCTGGCCGACGGCGAACGTTATGATCCCGAAGACTATTCTCAGGCAGTAGGTCTGCTTCGTTCGGCGGAAGAAGCGTTTCGCACCGGAGCTAATGTTCACGACGTGGGCAGGATTTCACGAGACGCGATCTCGCTGGCGGTGCGCGTTCGCGACGTTTCCGAGGAACGAGCAGTTGCCGCCGAACGTCGCGCTGAGATTCAGCGGCGGGATGCGGAAATCAGACGTGCCAACGACACCGCCTCGGACTTGAACACGAGACTGTCGGAGTTGGAAACGCAATTCAAAGCTTCAGAGATGGCGCGTGTCAACGCGCAGGATCAACTCGACCGAGCGATGCACGAGGCTTCCGATGCGCGCGCGGAGAACCGGCAGCTTCGCTCGGAAAACGACAGGCTCAGTCGCGAGCTGTCAGAAGCAAAGGTTCGAGTGAATGAGTTGGAGAGCAAGTTCTCGAATGCAAGCGAGCAGCTAAGTACAAGCTCCAATCAACTGGCTGAGATGCAACGCCAGGAACAGGCACGTAGGGAATATGCCGCTATTCAAACGTCGCTTGGTGGCATTGTGACAGTGAAGCCCAGTGGTAACGGATTTGTCGCGACGTTGCCTGATTCATTCTTCCTTCCGAACAAGACGATGCTTCAAGTTCGCGCGAAGGACAAGATGGATGCCTTGGCGCAGGTGATAGGGGCGCACAAGGGCGTGGTTTTTTCGATCGTCGGAAATTGGGACGCGTCGCCTACCGCCGATGCGTTTGCGATGGGGAGAGCTCAAGCTGTTGCAGACTACATTGCGGCGTACGGCGTTCCGAAGACGAGCTTCAAGATTGAGTCGCGCGGATCGTCAATGCTGATTTCGCGCGGGAAGACGGTTGCTGCGAGGGCGGCAAATCGTCGGGTTGAGCTGGTGTTCGTCGCACCTTAAGATTGAGTTCTGAGTTCTGAGTCCTGAGCTCAGAGTTTTCGAGTTCTGGCTATGTGAGCCGACGTCAATAACCGAGCTCAAGACTCAGAGCTCAGATCTCAAACCCCGGAGGAAGAATGTACTGTCCAACTTGCGCCACCCAGAATGGCGACGACTCAAAATACTGTCGAGCCTGTGGAACCAACCTCAGCCTTGTTCCGCAAGCGATCACCGGCCAACTAAAATTACCACGCCGCTCTCGCCACGACCCGCGGTACCTTGAGCGGGCTGGCACGGCTGCGGGGATAACTCAGTCGTTTATGGGCTTGGGCTTTCTCATGGTGGCGCTCGCGCTCGGCATTTCGCATTCGGGGCGCGGCTGGTGGTACTGGTTGTTGTTTCCCGCCTTTATGTTCTTAGGACGAGGTGTGGCAATGATCGTCAGTGCGATGCAGGCAAACCGAAAGGCCGCGCTTCAAATGCAGCAACCGCAGGAACGAATCACCGGCGAATACGCCCGGCCGGAGAGTCGAGAGTTCCCGCTGCCTCCACCAAGCATTACCGAGACCACGACGCGTCAACTGGACAGGGATAAATACTGAGTTCTGAGTACGGACTCGCAGAAGCAACCCTTTCTCGGTTGTACTCAGAACTCAGTACTCAGAACTTCACTGCGACGTTGCGTCACTCGCGTTCTTGACCCACTTATCGAACCACGTAATCATCTCCCACAACGTGTGCTCAACCGACTCGCGAGCCGAGTAACCGTGAGCCTCGTGTGGCAGTGTCACATAACGCACGTTCCCACCGTTTCCTTTTATCGCTTGATACATCCGCTCGCTCTGGATCGGAAATGTACCCGAGTTGTTGTCCGCTTCGCCGTGAATCAACAGAATAGGTTCCTTTATCTTATCAGCGTACATGAACGGCGAAACTTTCAGGTAAAGCTCGGGCGACTGCCACAGCGTTCGTCGCTCGTTTTGAAAACCGAACGGCGTCAGCGTCCTGTTGTAGGCGCCGCTCCTCGCGATACCTGCACGGAACAGATCAGAGTGCGCGAGTAGGTTTGCGGTCATGAACGCACCGTAGCTGTGACCGCCAACTCCTACACGATTCCTGTCGGTTACCCCCATCTCGACCGCTTTGTCGATTGCCGCCCTGGCGCTCGACACGATCTGCTCCAGATAGGTGTTGTTTACAGTTTCCGGATCACCGACGACCGGCATTGTAGCGTCATCCAGGACCGCGTATCCCTGCAGCACAAAGAACAGCTCGGAGATCCCGCCAATTGTAGTGAAACGATTTGTAGAACCCGATACCTGACTCGCGACTCCGGCATCGGTGAACTCGATAGGATACGCCCACACCACCGTAGGCAGTCGCTGTCCTTCCTTGTAATCTGGCGGGAGATACAACGTAAAGGAAAGCTGCACGCCATCTGCGCGCTTGTAGGTCACCAGCTGTTTCTTGATGGCGCGCAGTTGCGGGACCGGGTCTCGATATGTGGTCAGGCTTTGCTTCTGAGAATCACCCGCGGACCGTCTGAAGTAGTTTGGCGCGTCGGTCTTCGTTTCGTATCGCGTGATGAAGCTTGACCCGTCCTCATTCAGAAGAGCTACTACAGATTCGTAGCTCTTGTCATCGCATCTGAACAGTCGCTCGGCTTTGAGGCTGCCGAGGTCAAAGCGATCCAGAAACGGCCGGTCTCCTGCCGGCGAGGCGCCATTGCCGCGCAGAAAAATATTGTTGCCGGACTGCGCAATCGCTTCATAACCGTTTGGAAGCGTTTTCAAAATCGGCTGACCAGGATCGTTGTAGCGATCTTGTATCGACCGATCCCAAATCAGCTTTTGCGCAGTCGCCGGGTTATCAACGTTGATGAGAAATGTCCGGCTCCACCTGCGATTCCTCTCATATTCTCGAAGCATCGCGAGCCCGTCTTTTTCAAACCAGGTGAGTCCGGCAAACCTGTGTTCAACTCGCGCAACTTCAGTGGCCTGACCCTGAAACGGCGACGCCAGCTTGAGCAGACGATCGCGATTGTCGACTTTCTTCTTAGGATCGCCGCCGTCGAGCGCCTCGACCCAAACCAGCGTGGCGGGCTGGCTCACTTGCCACGTGTAGTTCCGCGGTCCCGTGGGTACACCATCGGTGGGAACCTGATCCTGCAGCGGAAGGCTCGCGAGTCTAAATTCCGTCTTTCCCGTTCGGTCCCAGACCTCGACTTCCCTTGGGAAGTTCTCGGCTGGGAACAGATATGAATAAGGACGATGAAGCCGCTCGACGAGTAGATGCAGGGCATCGGGCGACCAGCTCTCAGACTCGAAGATCGACGGCGCGCCAATGCTCGTGGCGCGCGCTGTTTGTGCGTCTACAATCGCGAGCTGGCTGGTCGCGTAGTAATCGAACAGATCTTCATCGTGCGGCGTTTTGAGAAGGTCTTCGAAAGTCCGAATGGGCGCCGCCTTTCCAAAGCTCTCCTGTACGTTTGGACCGGTCGGAACTTTCGACTCCAGCGGTGCGGGTCCTCGTTTTGAAGGCACGGTCTGGCAGAGCAGGGAACGGCTGTCGGACATCCATTGAAACGGTTCTCCGTACGCCGCGTTGATCGCAATGCCCTGCAGCTTCTTTATCGCTCCGGTCGCGGCGTCGCCTATCCAGAGCTCAATTCCGTTTGGCGTTGTATTAGAGAAGGCGAAGCGGCTGCCGTCGGGCGACCAGGCCGGGAACCCCAACTTCCCTCCGGTGGGAGTCGACAGCTTTTGCTGTTTGGCGTCCTTAAGAGTTTCGAGCGAGATGCTCACGACGCGTGGTGTGAGGTGCGGTCCATTTGTATTTGGATTGATGCGAAGGCCCGCGATTCGAAGCATAGGCTCGGACAGTTCGGCGATGGCAGGGTTTCGGTTGACTTCCATCAACAGCATTCTGTCTCGAGTGGGGCTGATGGAGGCGATGGGCGGCGGAGGCGCATCGAGGATGTCCAGGATTGCTTTTGCCGGTCTTTGATACTTTTGCTGAGCTGGCGCAAGCGCGGCCACCAGGACAATCAAGGAAAGCGCAAAGCAAGCAAGAGTGGTGGTACGATTTTTTTTGAGCATGGCATCCCCTTTTTGGTTTGGCTCCCGGTTTTCTATTTGGTCCTCGCTACTGTCAGCATCTATGCGCTTGAGTGTTGTGCTAACAATGCGGGCCTGAGACCAATTCATGACTTCCACTGGCGGTGTGGCTACTGTATCCCCGGGGTTATGGGAAGGTCAATTACGGTTTGGGTTTCGGGTTTAGGGTTCAGGGTTTAGGGTTTCTGGTTGCCGTCTCAATAGGAACGAACGATAAACCAAATCGAAACCAAGAAGCAGAAACCCGAAACGCGAAACCCTGAACTGTTCTTACGCCGCAATCGGTTTTGGGTCTCCCTTTACCAGGACTCCATCGACCCAGGTCATTCGCAGTTCGAACTGGAACGACAAGTCGACTTTGTCCGGGCTCACGTTCAACACCAACGAAATCGTCTTCACTATGTCGGTCGGACCGCCGGTGAATGCAAGCTGCAGTTGAAACTGATCCGAGGGCGCACCGCCGCTGAACTTTATCTGAAACGACAAAACACCACCGGCAAACTTGAAGTTGCCCTCGAGCTGCAAGTTGTAGTTGAGCTCGTTGTTTTCTTCCGAGACTTTTGCAGTGAAGACCAGTGTACCTTGATTTGTCCATTGATAGGTCGCGTTGATCTCCAGGTCCAGCTTCATCGGCGCGCCATCTTTCAACGTTAGCTGAGCGTGACCGGAGATCGTGAATTCCTGGCCGGTGCCGATCTTTTGTTGAAGCTTTCCGTCGATAGTCGCGGTGAACGTCTTTTGAGTGTAGCCGAGGGAAACGTCCCAGTTCGTGTTCCCGCTGTTCCACGTGTGCTGGCCGGCGATGTTGAAGGCCAATGACGTCCCCTTATCGTCGGTGAAGTAAGCAAATCCCGCGGTGATCCCTTTCACCGTGCCCGCAAAACCGAGCTCAATGTCCGGTCGTGTGATGTCTCCCTGGACTTTGCTGACAAATACGAGCTGCCCGCCCTTGAAATCCCAGTTGCCGGTGAACTGAATATTTGCTGGTGACAGCAGGGTGCTCCCATCGGTGAGCTGGTTTTCAGTGAACGCATTGAACTGTAGTAGATCGTCGCCTCTGAACGCCGCGATGTTATTCTTCAGAGCCTCTATACTCTGAATCCCACTGGCTCCGGTAATCTGTGTCTTACCTCCACCTGTCAGGCTGATTGCAATGTCATTCGTTGCCTTGTCGAAACTGAGATCCCCATACACCGTGAAACGTTGAGTGAGCGTGTTGCCCTGGCCGTCGATCAATGTGTACACAACATCATGGTTGTCATCGATCTCGATCGCCCCGGCGTACACGGCCTGAGCTGAGCCCGCGGTAACCGAGAGCTGATTTGTTGCGGTGAACGCGTAGTTCACGGGCAACGGGGTCTGGGCAGTTCCATCTATGTCGTAAGTGAGTTGGTTTGCGGGCGAAGCTCCGGATGGGGCGTCCGAGCTCCACTTGCCCTTCTTCACTTGTTGATCCCCTGAGAGGACTGAAACGTCGCCAGTGGACAGAAAAGTCAGGGTTTGTCCTCCAACAACCACCTGTAGGTCAGACATGATTTCCTCCTTTTTGTTTTAGCTCGAGTTCGTTGCGCTCAAAGGTCCATCGAGATACCGGTCACTACCACGCCGTTGCGATGAAGTCTCGAATCCGGAGACTTGGCATAACCCAGCGTGAGATTTCCCCTTCGTTTGCCAATGCTCAAACCCCTCAGCTCGACCGCTAGTCCGTAGCCCTTCACCGCATGCTTCATAGCCAAAAGATCCCCGATCGCTCGCAGATCAGTGACCAGCCCGCGGTCATAAAACGCTTTGATATAAGTATTCGCCAGGTCGATGCCTCCAATCGTCCCACCGCCTGCTCCGGGCTGACCCTTGTCCGCCCCGAGAAGCTTCGAGATAAACCGCAGGCTCTTGCCAAGCTCGTAACGCTCGAAACCCAGGTTTATGCCGACGAATTCGCCTTCTTCCAAGCCGCGGACGTTCAGATTGCCTCCAAGTCTGAAGAGCTGAAACACGGGCGTGTTTCTAGTGCTGAGTCCCAGCCCCCGCTGATAGCGGAATAGCAGGTCTCTTTTGTTGGCGAAGCCGAAGAACAGCTCACCGGTTATCGTTGCCAGGAACTGCCGGTAGTGAAAATCCGCGCCAAGAACATCCAGGCTCGTCTCGCCGCGGAGATTCAGCGAAATGTCCCACCAACCGATGCCCCCTCCCGGCGAGCCCATCGAGTCGTGACTGACCTGCTGGTTTACCGACAAAGATGCGGTCGTAACCCGGCCACGAGCAATCTCCTGGCTGGTGGTCTCGCGGGTTTTGATGTCCACGTCGCGATACCGAAATACCGGATTGAAGTCAACTCCGTAGCGAGTCCGCTTGCGCTTCTTGTCCAGCGCTTGCGAGCGAAGGATGTGATCTCGTGTTGAGAAGCTGTCGAAGCTGAAGGTGCCTGAAGCTCTCGCATCAGCTTCTCTGTCTTTGAATTCAGGTCCAGTTTCGTTGCCAAGGCGCTGGTCGTTGTCTCGGGAGAACGTGCCGTCGATGCTGAACCCGCCAAACGCCCAATGAGCTTCAGGATTCTTGGATGGCTGCGGGTGAATCGAGAAATGAAACTCGCCCTTCTGCACCTCGTTTCCGCCGGCGTAGTTGATCGAAATACTCTGATCGGCAGGGATGAAACTGCTCAGCAGGTTTTCTCCGGTCAGCGAACCACGAGCGGTAAACTTGTCTTCGGGTGAATAGCCTCCGGCGATGCTAAGCAGCAGAGTTGCGATTTGAGGGCGGCGTTGTATATCGAATATCAAGTAGGTATCGGCGATCGATGGCTGGCTGTCTCCTGCCTCTTGCGCCTTCGCCAGCAGCGTGGAGTCAGCCCGGGCCTGATCGGCAGTGATAAAGTCACCTTTCGCCTTCACCACTTCATTCGCCTGCGCAAGCTTGTTTTCGTCTTTCTGGACGTCATCCGTCTTCACGAACTGTCCGGGTTGAGACGAAAGGCGTGCGAGGTACTTGTCCCTGAGGCGTTTCTCAATCTGCAGTCTCTTCTTGTCCAAACTCTTAGCAGTTGCGAGGTCATTCTGCTTCTGTAGATCGAGTTGCTTCTGTATAGGCTCGACGTAAATCCCAACGACATCAACGCGCCTAATCCCGGTTATCGAAAAGATCCAGTCGTTGCTTTGCTGGGAGGCTTGCTGAAGTTTTGCGGATGCCGGCGGTACAAAGATGGCTTGGACGTCGCGTTCGGCTGACGTCACCCGGGCATCCAGCGCCCGGCCCTCGGGTAAGAACCTGCCGGGAAGCAACTGTTGCTTGCGTACTCCGAGAAATGCGGTTGCCGCAACTTTGAGAAGCTCAGCCTCGGTAGCTGCCGCCGATGCCGATGATCCGAAGTCCTGCGGTGAGTACTTCACGATCACCGGTATTCCGGCCTCGGTCTGATCGAGCGAGCCGACGTCGAATCGGGTAGCGACGTCGGCTACAGTGCAAGCAGGTTTGTCGCCGGGCGTTCCATTCGCGCCCCCGCATTGAAGTGTCACTGCGCTTTGGGGCTCTGCAGCCGCTTTCAATGTTGTGATGGCAATCGACAAAGAGCCCATGCTCTTGAGCTTGTACTTGAACTTCCAATCGCCGCTGAACTGCACTCCCTCAGCGGAAGGGGTTCTGGCAAATCCGGGCGGAGAAATGATTGGCACGGGCTGTCCGAGAGCGGTGGTGAGTTTTCCGAAGAAGTCGAACCGGTCACCGAAGCGAACGACCCAGGGGTGATTCGCGGCCGCTGCGTCGGCTTTCATCGACTGAAGCGCAGCCAGGACTCTTTGTTTGACTTCGGCGTCTGCGGTGGTTACGTCGGGCAGCGACGTGAGGTCCACCTGCCACAGTAGAGTAGGGACTCCGTTTTGATTGAGCGTCTTCCCGACGAGATTCAAGTGAACTATGACATCCACTGTCTGGGCGGGTGTGGTCTGCGCTTGCGAGACGAGACGCGAGCCTGTAAGCAGGAAAGTCGACAGAAATACGACGAACGACCCGAATACTGGGTGTGGACCGAAGCGACTGCGCATTCGTCTTCCTTTCAGAAACTTTGTCTCGAACCACTTCTATGAGAACGCTTCTCGGTCGTGTAAGTGAGCACAAAGAGCAGGGTGTCGCGTATGTTACCACAGAGACGCGCTTGAGTTCGGAGTTCTGAGTTCTGAATTTCAGTTCTGAATCTCAGCCCTGATCACGAGGTGCCGGAGGTCAAGCGCGTAAACGCCGCCTAAAGACATGACGCTAAACGTGAGGAAAGGAATCTCCAGCGACCGCATCGGCGAACTTGTAAGCTCCTGTGCCGGTGCAACCATGGCACTGCGAACGCTCGAGCAATTATTTTTAGATCCGGGGCTCTGCGATTGGCGTTCAGGATTCCACTTCGTAGGATGCGCAGGTGGACGACGTTTCCCAGACGCGGACCTTGAAAACCTTTACGCGGTCGTTGTTGATTTCTGCGGCTAGCTGGTGAAGCACGAAGCCAGCGAGATGTTCGCTGGACGGATTTATTTCGTTGTCAAAAGGTTTCAGCTCGTTGAGGTTTTGGTGATCGAGGTACTTCATGATTCGGCGGGTTGCGGACTTGAGAAGCCGAAAGTCCACGAGCATGCCTACGTTATCAAGCCGTTCGCCTCTGGCGTACACCTGGACTTTCCAGTTATGTCCGTGAAGGTTTTCGCACTTACCCTGGTAGCCGCGAAGGGCGTGGGCTGCGGAAAACTCCTCTTCGATCATTACTTCGTACATTGGACTCCGCGCTCAACTGTTCTGCTCGAGCCACCTTATTCTCAAATCACAGGCTAAGAGTAGGAATGGCTTTTGTCAATAAAGGGCAAAAGGATGGTTTCGGGTTTTGGGTTTCGGGTCTTAGGGCAACACTCGATAAGCACTCCTTCGAACTCGAAACCCGAAACCCGAAACCTGTGCCTCGGTTGTCTCCGCCAAACGGCGTCTTGTATGATTCAGGGCTTGCGATTCGGCGCAGAGTGGGGATGTGGCGCCTGAAGTGATGAGGCTACCAAGATGACACGCAAAATAACATTGATTCCAGGAGACGGAATCGGCCCCGAAGTGACCGGTGCAACCGTCTCCGTACTCAGAGCCGCCGGGTTTCATCCCGAATGGGAATCCTTCGTAGTCGGTGCTGAAGCCCTCTCGGAATTCGGTGACCCGCTTCCTCGCACGCTTCTCGACTCAATCAAACGCAACAAGATCGCGCTGAAGGGACCGGTCACAACTCCGGTCGGAACAGGGTTCGTAAGCTCAAACGTGCGTTTGCGAAAAGAGCTCGACCTGTACGCGAATCTTCGGCCGGTTAAATCGCTGCCCGGCGTCAAGACTCGCTACGATAACGTTAATCTCATCGTCGTGCGCGAGAACACTGAAGACCTTTACTCCGGACTCGAGCACGAAGTCGTTCCCGGAGTCGTGGAAAGCTTGAAGATCATCACTGATCGCGCGTCGCGACGCATCGCCAAATTCGCGTTTGAATACGCCAGGCAGGAAGGCCGCAAGAAGATCACCGCCATTCATAAGGCGAACATCATGAAGATGTCCGACGGCTTGTTCCTGAACTGTTTCAGGGAAGTTTCCAAAGACTATCCTGATATCGAAGCAGACGATTTGATCGTAGACAACGCCTGCATGCAGCTCGTGATCGACCCCAACCAGTTTGATGTTTTGCTGCTGGAGAACCTTTACGGAGACATCATCTCGGATCTTGGAGCTGGACTCGTGGGCGGGTTGGGCATTGCGCCCGGCGCAAACATTGGCGAAGAGATCGCCGTCTTCGAAGCGGTTCACGGGGCTGCTCCCAGCATCGCCGGACGCGGAATCGCAAATCCTACTGCATTGCTCCAAAGTGCGGTGTTGATGTTGAAGTACCTGGGCGAACGCAGGATCGCCGAACGGATACAGGCCGCGCTCGAAAAAGTTTTGGCCGAGGGTAAGACGCTGACGCGCGATCTGGGCGGAAACGAGACTACGATTCACTTCACCGAGGAAGTCATTCGCTCGCTGCCAGACTAAACAAATCCCGTCGGTTAGTGATGAAAACAACTGCCAGCACTATACCTTTCAAGGAGATAAAGGCGGACGTATTGATCGTGCCGGTCTTTGAAGGCGACAGCCCGCAGGCCGGAATACTGGCCGAGCTGAACGCAGCTACCGGCGGGCAGGTAGCCTTGGCTTTTGAGCGCGGGGAAATCTCACCCAAGCGAGACCGCTGGACTCTCCTGGACTCTCGAGGCGGTATCAGCGCAGCCCGCTTGCTCGTTTATGGCGCAGGGAGCTCCGCTGGGATCGGACCAGTCTCGGTCCAGCGGCTTGCAGGTGCGGCCGCGAGGATCGCTGACCAAAAAGCTGCCAGCTCAGCCGCCATCTTTCTTTCTTCAGTGCTCTCTACTGTCGAGTTTGCGCAGGCCGCAGCCGAGGGTGCAACCCTGGGTGTCCTGACGCCCGATTTTTATGTCACGAAGGACGACGATGCACCGCACCGTCTCGAAGAGTTTGCAGTTGCTTCAAACAGTCTGAGTGAAGGTTCCCTGAGCGAAGCAGTCGAGCGGGGGGCGCTTATGGCGGAAGCAACAAACTTTGCCAGAGAGCTTGGATTCGCGCCCTCGAATGATATGACCCCGAGCGAACTCGCAAGGCGTGCGGAAGAAATGGCGAGTCGCGAGGGATTGCAGTACGAAGCTCTGGGCGAAGATCGAATGAAGCAGATGGGAATGGGAGCGCTTCTTGCTGTTTCTCGCGGCAGCCAGGAGCCCGCTCGTTTGATCGTGCTCCGATATGAATCAGGTGACCGGGGCGTTGGCGCGGCGGTGCCCGCGGGCAAAAGCGACCGCGAGCTGATCGCGTTGATCGGGAAAGGAATAACGTTCGACTCAGGCGGTATCTCGATAAAGCCGGCGCTGAATATGGAAGAGATGAAGTACGACATGGGCGGCGGCGCGGCGGTCATCGGCGCTATGCAGATCCTGGCGCGCCTTCGACCGAACGCAAGAGTACTGGGACTGGTGCCCGCGTCAGAGAATCTGCCCTCCGGGCGTGCGTTCAAGCCGGGTGACGTGATTCGGAGTCTTAGCGGTAAGACGATCGAGGTTGCGAATACGGACGCCGAAGGCCGGCTGGTGCTGTGCGACGCTATAACCTACGCGATCGAACAGGGCGCTACGATGCTGGTGGACGCGGCTACGCTTACTGGAGCCGTGGTGGTGGCACTCGGAGAGGTGCGCGCCGCGGTTATGGGGAACGACGACGAGTTGATCAAATCGCTGGTTGCCGCCGGGGAAAGATCGGGCGAGAGGGTATGGCCGCTGCCGATGGATAAAGAATATGTTGATTTGATAAAGAGCGACATCGCCGACATTCGAAATGCCGGAAACAGAACCGGTGGATCGATTACCGCGGGATGGTTTTTGAGGCACTTTGTGGGCGAAACACCTTGGGCGCATCTCGACATAGCAGGAACGGCCTGGACCGAGCGCGAGAAGCCGTACATTGCAAAGGGCGCAACAGGATTTGGGACGAGGCTCCTGGCTAATTTTGTGATCGAGCGCGCCAGGAGCAAAAATTGACGAGTACTATAAACTGATATAAGGCGAGATCGACCGCTCATTGTGAGTCGGTGCGACAGTATGGAAAGGGGTCAGGACGCAATCAATGTCAAAGGAGACAATCGAGAAGGAAGTAGTGATACTGGGTTCGGGGCCGGCAGGCTTGACCGCGGCGATTTATGCAGCGCGCGCAAACCTAAAGCCGCTCGTAATTGAAGGGCCGCTGCCGGGTGGTCAGTTGATGATAACGACCGATGTTGAAAACTACCCGGGGTTTTCCAAGGGGATAATGGGCCCCGAGCTTATGGAGGAATTCCGAGAGCAGGCAAAGCGGTTTGGGACCGAGTTTCTTACGGCGTGGGTCACGCGGGCCGATCTTTCCGAGCGGCCATTCGTGCTGGAGACCAACGAACAACTTGTGAGAGCTGCGACGCTGATTATCGCCTCCGGCGCGAGCGCCAAGTGGCTTGGGATTCCAGGCGAAGCGCCTGCACCAAACGGTTTGGGAGGGTTCGGCGTTTCGGCTTGCGCGACGTGCGACGGGTTCTTTTTCAAGGGCCGACCACTGGTGGTAGTTGGCGGTGGCGACACCGCGATGGAAGAGGCCACGTTTCTTACAAAGTTTGCGACCAAGGTGACGGTGGTTCACCGGCGGAACGCGCTGCGCGCTTCGAAGATCATGCAGGAGAAGGCGTTCAAGAATCCTAAGATCGAGTTTGTGTGGGACACGGCGGTGGAGGAGATCCTTGGAACGCCGGAAACCGGGGTGGTGGGTGTCCGGTTGCGGAACCTTCTCACGCAGGAACAGCAGATCTTTCCTGCCGAGGGTGTATTCATTGCGATTGGCCATCAGCCGAACACCGAGATCTTCAGCGGGCAGCTGGAAATGGATACGGTTGGCTATATAAAGACGCTGGGGCGATCAACAGCTACGAATGTTCCGGGCGTTTTTGCGTGTGGAGACGCTCAGGATTCAGTCTACAGACAAGCAGTGACTGCGGCGGGGACCGGATGCATGGCCGCAATCGATGCCGAGCGATACCTGGAAGCGAACCCGCTTCCAGAGGAAAAGAGGGTTCTGAGTTCCGAGTTGGAGAAAAGTAGTATGCAGTAGGCAGTATGCAGTAGGCAGTATGCAGTAAGCGGTTTACTGCAACCAATACGCGGCCGAACTCAGAGCCCGAGGTGACTCAGGAATTGAGCTAAGAAGACTCAGCACTCAGCACTCAGGACTCAGCACTCATAGGTCGAGGAGATTAAGGAATCGAGCTAAATAAACTCAGCACTCAGCACTCAGAACTCAGAACTTCCCCTCCAACCGCATGGCATGTCGCGGCGTTTGTCGAGGTTTCGACCCTGGCACTCTGGCTGGGTTCGATGGTGTTCTTCAGCTTTGTAGTGGCGCCGTCGGCGTTCGCAGTGCTGCCTTCTCGCCAGCTTGCAGGAGAGCTGGTTAATAGCTCGATCGGCAAAGTTGAGACTATTGGAGTGCTGAGCGGAACGCTCCTGATTCTGTTTCAGGCCTTTACCTGGAGCTCGCTTCGAGGGGCATCGAACTTAAAGGTCGCGAGACTGATCGCCCTGATCCTAATGAACGCCGCCAACGCGGCGTTGAGATTTTGGATCGCCCCAGCAATGGCGCGATTGCGCGTGCAAATGGGCGGCACAGTGGACAACGTGCTGGCGAATGATCCGGTTCGGGTTGAATTCGACAGGCTGCATCAGTACTCGGTTCAGCTTATGGGTTCTATGATTCTGCTCGGCATCCTGCTGTTGTTTTTGACGGTCAGGTTCTGGATGAATAGAAGTGCCCAAGGCTGAGTCCCGACCAGCTCCGAAGCGGTGCAACTCGCCACTCGGCACCAACGAAATCGGCATTCAGCACTGAAGAAATCAGAATCGCCCTTGCAAGTCCAACACCCAGTTGAATCCTCTGTCACCGAAGTTCGGCGGCTTTCACTTGAACGCCGGCTCGGCATGTTCAGCGCGATCGCTGTTTTGATTGGCTCCACGATCGGAAGCGGTATCTTCCGATCACCCGCCGGTATTGCCGCCAAGGTCCCTGATGAGACTTTGTACATAACGCTCTGGTGTCTCGGCGGCTTCTTCTCGTTGTGCGGAGCGTTGTCTCTGTCAGAACTTGCAGCAGGCCTGCCGCACACTGGCGGTGTCTTCGTCTATCTTCGCGAGGGCTTCGGAAAACTGGTTGCATTTCTGTTTGGCTGGGCGGAGCTGACGATAATTCGCGCGTCTGCGCTCGGCGCCATCTCGATGGTATTTGGCGAATACCTCGTCCGTGTCGTCGGGCAGAATAGCGCCGAAGCGATATCGCGTTTTTTTGGGTCGGGCACAAGGCTGCTCGGAATCGCCGAACCCTCGCCTGCGCGATGCATTGCAATCTGTGCGATTCTGGTTGTCGCGATCTTCAACATCTTCGGCGTCAGCCTGGGCGCGCTTGTACAAAACCTGACTACAACAACCAAATACGGCGCGCTGATCATTCTAGTAGCGGCGGCGTTTCTTATTGGTGGAAACAATCCTGCTCCGGTTCATGAGCAAGCTACTCACTTTTCGGAGGGACCGCTCCTGGTAAGGTTTGGCTTGGCGTTCATCGCACTGTTGTGGGTCTACGACGGCTGGGCAGACGTGACCTTCGTCAGTGGAGAGGTGAAGAACCCGCAAAGAAACCTCCCCGTAGCCATAATCGCAGGCACGCTGGGAGTGATCGCGATTTATCTTCTTGTGAATTTCGCCTATTTGCACTTGCTTGACGTGAGATACATCGCGGGATCGAAACTTGTGGCGGCCGATGCGGCGTCGCGGATCATCGGAGGTAGCGGTGAATTACTCATTTCAATCGCGGTGATGATTTCCGCTTTCGGAACACTGAACGGTTCCATGCTGACCGGGCCCAGGATCTTCTTTGCGATGGCCGACGACGGACTGTTCTTCAAGAGAATTGCCTCGGTCCATCCCAGATTCAAGTCACCTTACGTTGCGATTATTTTGGCGACGGGGCTGGCCATCATCTTTGTCAGCCTACAGAACTTTGAACAGCTCGCCGACGCATTTGTGCTTGGCATCTGGCCCTTTTATGCACTCGCCGCAGTTGCGGTGTATATCCTGCGCCGCAAACGTCCGGACATGCCGAGGCCGTACCGCACGGTTGGTTATCCCGTCACCCCCGCGCTGTTTGTAGGAGCGGTGCTTCTTCTTCTCGGGAACGCGCTGCTGAACGACATAAGGTATTATGCTGCGAAGATGTCCGGCGGGCCCAATCCGTTTGAATGGAGCGGCGCGTTGATGGTGTTCGCGGTAGTTGTTGCCGGTATACCCGCCTATTACATCTGGCGGCATTTCAGCCCCGATTCTCAGATCGAACCCGAATCGAAAGACGCTCTCTAAGAGTAGATCAAAGATCAGCTATAATCCCCGAGATGTCTCAAGCTGTCGGAACAAGGCCAGTCGTGCGCAGGGTCACGAGGACCAGGAAACCCGTCGCTCGATGGCGGAAATGGGTTCGCTGGTCGCTGATCGCAATAGTCGGCGCAGCGGTCTTGTACCATCTGTGGATTCTGATGCTGGTGGTGCGCTATCGGACGGTGAACCCGGCGTCTACGGCGATTATGGATCAACGTGCTCGGGAAGCGCAGTCCAGAGGCGAGACGCCGAAGCACGATCAAACGTGGGTAAACTACGAGCGTATTTCTCCCAATCTCGTGAGGGCGGTGCTTGCGGGCGAGGACTCGCGGTTCTTCGACCACGAAGGCTTTGATTGGGAAGAGATGAGAAAGGCTTTGGAGAAGGATTGGCAAGAAGGGCGCTTCAGTCGTGGGGCATCCACCATCAGCCAGCAGCTCGCCAAGAATCTGTTCTTATCGACCTCCAAGAATCCGCTGCGCAAGCTGCACGAGGCGCTGATTACCTGGGAGATGGAAAAAATCCTGGGGAAGCGTCGAATTCTTGAGCTGTATCTTAACCTGATCGAGTGGGGCGACGGCGTCTACGGGGCTGAGGCGGCTTCGCGAGCTTACTTCAACACATCAGCAGCCTCGTTGAGCTGGGACCAATCGGCGTTCTTGTCGGCGATCATCCCCGGCCCTACCGGTCCGCTTAATCCAGCTAAGCATCACGGACGGGTTTCCAGACGAAAGAATCTGATCGAGCGATTGATGCGTCACGTCGTCGTGCCTAAGGACTTGGATTGATGAGAGCAGTAGGCAGTAGGCAGTAGGCAGTAGGCAGTATGCAGTAGGCAGTAGGCGATGCGGCCGTGAGCATTTCAGGACCCAATACTCAGGACCCATACTCAGCACTCATCACTGAGGCCTCAGCACTCACGCCTCAGCACTCACTATCGCATCGGCTTCGATTTCAACCAGCATGTCCGGATCGATCAGCTTGCTGATTTCGATCATGCTTGTTGCTGGCCGGATACCTCCAAAGAATTCACCGTGTGCTCTGCCGATTTCCTGCCATAGTTCGATGTTCGTCACGTACATCCGAGTGCGAACTACGTCCTTAAGAGTAGCGCCCGCCTTCAATAGTGCTTGCTCTATATTCTTGATGACTTGAACTGTTTGTGCGTAAGCGTCGCCGCGGCCGACAATCTCACCGTCGGCACCCGTCGCGGTGGTGCCCGACACGTGAATGTGATTCCCTATGCGTACCGCCCGCGAATAACCTACAACCGGTTCCCATTTTGTTCCGCTGGAGATGTTCTTTCTTTCCATGTGTCCAATCATCCTGCCTACTCTGTCCCCGCACTCAGAACTCAGAACTGATATCCCTTCCACCCCGACCCTTCGTGTCCGAAGCGAAACATCCGCGGGTGGATCACCTCCGCGAGGATCTCAAGAGATTCGACGACTCGCGGCCCCGGACGGTTGAAATACTGATTGCCATCGGCGACGTACACGCGCTGATTTCGCACCGCCCTCAAGACTTTCCATTCCGGTCGATCGCTCAGCAAGTGCATCTCTTCCATTGTTCGGTCGATGTCGAACCCACAGGGTGATACGAAAATGATCTCGGGATCCGCCTGTACCAGCTCCTCCCAGGACATCCACGGCGAGTGCTTGCCCGCCTCGCCGAATACATTCGATCCGCCAGCCATCTCAACAAGCTCAGGCATCCAGTTGCCACCCGCCATTAGCGGCTCGATCCACTCGATGTAAGCCAACGAAGGCCTGCCCGACATTGCCCGCGAACGCAGGGCTATGGAATTCATCCTGTTCTGCAACCGCTCGATTTCCAACTCGGCGCGCTCGGTAGCCCCGAGCGCCGCACCCACCCGGCGCATGTCCGCCCAAATATCCGACAGACTGTTTGGCTCGAGCGACACAATTTCCGGCCGCGTGCTGGTGAACTCGCACACCGCCTGCTCTACATCCCTCAAACTCACCGCGCAAACATCGCATTGCGTTTGCGTCACGATGTGCGTCGGCTTCAGCTCCTCCAGCAACCCAGCATCAACCCGATAGACCGAGAGCGCGCCCTCGACTATTGCCTTTACTCGCTGATCGATTTCGTAGCTCGACCCGTCCACATCGAATTTCGGACTCGTACATTGCGGTAGACGCTTGACCGAAGTTGGATAGTCGCACTCATGCGAACGTCCAACCAGTTGCTCCTCAAAACCCAGAGCGCAGACGATCTCCGTAGCGCTTGCAATCAGCGACACGATGCGAGGGTGTTCAGTCATAAACGGGAACTGAGTGTGCAGTGAAATGGACGCGCGCCGCGGCTCGATTCACGCCTTGGAGTACAGTTCCGCTCCGCTGCGTTTGAATTCTTCTGCCTTTTCCTTTAGACCGCTCTCGAGCGCCACTACTTCCGTCAATTGATGCTCCGCGGCATAGTCGCGCACCTCCTGCGTGATCTTCATTGAACAGAAGTGCGGGCCGCACATTGAACAGAAGTGCGCGAGCTTAGCGCCCTCCTGCGGCAGTGTTTCATCGTGGAACTGGCGCGCAAGCTCCGGGTCGAGCGACAAGTTGAATTGATCCTCCCAGCGGAACTCGAACCGCGCCTTGGAGAGCGCATTGTCCTGAACCTGAGCGCCCGGATGACCTTTTGCAAGGTCGGCCGCGTGGGCGGCGATCTTATATGCGATTACGCCGTCCTTGACGTCCTGTCGATCCGGCAGACCAAGATGTTCTTTTGGTGTGACGTAACAAAGCATCGCCGTACCGAACCAGCCGATCATTGCCGCCCCGATCGCCGACGTTATGTGGTCGTAGCCGGGCGCGACGTCGGTTACCAGCGGGCCCAGCGTGTAGAACGGGGCTTCGTGGCAGACTTCAAGCTGCCGGTCCACATTCTCCTTGATCAAATGCATCGGAACGTGGCCGGGACCTTCGATCATCACCTGGCAGTCCATCTCCCACGCGATCCGGGTTAGCTCGCCCAAAGTATCGAGCTCCGCAAACTGCGCCTCGTCGTTGGCATCCGCTATCGACCCCGGACGCAATCCGTCTCCCAGGCTGAATGAAACGTCGTAAGCGCGCATTATTTCGCAGATGTCTGGAAAGTGCGTGTACAGGAAACTCTCTTCGTGATGGGCCAGGCACCACTTTGCCATTATTGATCCGCCGCGCGATACGATTCCGGTGGTCCGCCTCGCAGTCAGAGGTATGTAGCGCAAGAGCACTCCGGCGTGGATGGTGAAATAGTCCACGCCCTGCTCGGCTTGTTCGATGAGCGTGTCGCGGTAGATTTCCCAGGTCAGCTCCTCGGCCTTGCCTCCAACTTTTTCGAGAGCCTGATAGATCGGAACGGTACCGATCGGTACCGGCGCATTTCTGATAATCCATTCACGGGTCGAGTGGATGTTTCGGCCCGTGGACAGATCCATCACTGTATCCGCGCCCCACTTGATGGCCCATCGCATCTTCTCCACTTCTTCTTCAATGGACGACGCGACCGCCGAGTTTCCGATGTTCGCGTTTATCTTCACCAGGAAGTTGCGACCGATGATCATCGGCTCGCTTTCGGGATGATTGATGTTAGCCGGAATGATGGCTCGGCCGCGGGCGACTTCCTCTCGCACAAACTCCGGTGTGACCACCGCAGGGATTGCACCGCCCATCGAGTCTCCCCGATGGCGGAAGGTCAGCGCGCTGCGATCGGTCTTCTCTTCGGGACCGTAGCTGTCGCGACGCATATTCTCGCGTAGCGCGATGAACTCCATCTCCGGGGTGACTATGCCTCTCCTGGCATAGTGCATCTGGGTGACCGCGCGATCGGGCTTTGCTCGCAGGGGCGCACGGCGCGAGCCGGGGAAGTCTTCAAGGCGATTGGCCGTTTTTGCCTTCGCATATTCTCGCGCGCCTTCGGTCAGGTAGCCGTCATCCTGAGGCAGCACCTCGCGGCCCTGATACTCCTGGACGTCCTCGCGGGCGATGATCCAGTCGCGGCGCAGAGCAGGCAGTCCATCGTGGACGCTGCAGGTCACGCTGGGATCTCCCCACGGCCCGGTTGTGTCGTAGAGGTATAAGCGCGGGTTTTCGTCTACCGAGCCGTTGGCCGCGCGCGTTGGGTTCAATGTTATTTCGCGCATTGGAACTCTAACCGCGGCGTTTGGGCCTTCGATGTACACGCGATCTGAGTTCGGAAATTGAAAACGGCTGCTGGACTGACTTCCCGAGTTTGTTAAATCGTTCATGTTGGCTCCCTTCGACGGCATTACCCGTATCAGGTTCAAGGGGTCTCCCCAAGGGACTCTCAGCCGCACTGCAGCTCCCCCGAATCGTTTTTAGAGCATACAACCTGATGAAACCCGATAGCAAAGGGCACTCGGGCTTTTGGTGATGGACGAGCGAGTTGGTTGAAACCCGACTTGATTACTGGCGCATATCGAGAGCTCAGAATCGACCAAACCCTATGACCCATCCTCTATTCTCGTTCGAACAAATTCAATGACCGCACTGTCCATGAATTCGGACTCGGGCCTCACCACGAAAACCGGCTTGTCCTTTCGACGTTGGCCGGCGAGCAACACCGCGTGGGGGAGAATCGCTGGCTCTGATTCTTGTTGCTGATGGTCTACGAGAAGGTACGCATCAGCCAGGTCGAAGAACTGCTGCGCCGATGTTTTGAAGTCCGGGTTCGTCAGATCGATCACCTGAAGATAGAGCGAAGGCTTGATGAAGCGCCGCAGACTGTTGGTCTCGATTATGACAAAGCTGGCGTCGTGTATCTCCTGTCTGAAGGGCACGAGTGCTGTCACGAGCTCGCCCTGCTTGGTGCGGACCCACAAAGAACGTTTCGCGCCAGCGGCGAGAAAACGGGCCGTGTCAGTGCCGGACGTAGCGCTTCTTTCTTCTGATATCGAGTAGCGATGTTCATCCACCGCGCAGCCGCACGAGTGTCCATTGATCGAACACACGCCGTGTCCGAACTGAGTAATCTTCACGGCGGTCCAGTTAAGATGCGATGTCCCGCGGATGATGCCTTCGACAACGGAGGTCTTGCCGATATTCCGACTGTGGCCGCCGACCATTACTACTTTCATCGCAACGTCCAGGAAAAGGAGTTCTGAGTACTGAGTTCTGAGTCTCTCAGATCGATTCTAGCTCATTTCGAGCGATCACGCGCTAACTCAACACTCCGCACTCAGAACTTGTAAATCACTTTGTCGCCCGTGTCTGCAGTGGGCCCGTATACCGATGGGACTTTCTCGTCCAACAGACGCAGGTACACCCCAAGCTGACCACGGTGATGCGTCGAGTGAGTGATGCGCCGAGTCATCACCCACGCACGAGATCTGATCACGTCGAAGAACTCGACCGACTCGCGCCACCACTCATCCGGTTTGGCGCGCAGCATCGCGAGCCTGTTCTGCGCGTCGACACTGTACTTTTCGATGAAGCCCTTCTGAGTTCTCTGTTGGGGATTAGGATCTCCCGTATCCAGACCCAGCATCGTTTTCATCCATCGTCCTTCGGATTGCACCTGATGCTCCATTTGCTCGAGAACGCTCCTCGACTTCTGGTGAGGTTTGAACTCCATGCTCGATTCGGGAAAGGCGCACCACAGACCAACGATCTTCAACAGCTCGGTTTCGTAGGTATCCAGGAGAAAACCAAAATCGGATTTTGCTTCGCTTGCCATTGTGACCTCCCAAGGAATTAGTGCTGAGTGCTGAGTTTGAGTCCTGAGGCGGCAACAGGCAGCTTTCATCCTGTTCCCCACACTCAGCACTCAGCACTTCAGAAAGAGTCAGAACTTCAGAACGAGTAGAGGAACGCGACGTCGCCCCAATTCAACCGCTGCATAAAGAACGGCTGCCTCGTCCAGTCCGTCAGTACGTGCCGATACTCAAGCGCAAACGTGAAGTTCGGCGAAAACTTATACTGCCAGTTTGCCATTATGCTCTGATTGCGCTTCCGAAGCCCCGTCAGCAAGTCCTGCTCTCGATTGTCCTCGATTCCGTAGCCCACGTTGGCGCTGACGTTCTTCCACGCTCCCTGATACCCCGACGGAGCCTCGCCGTGAACCTCTACCCAACCTCCGGTTGAGTTTATCCCCCGAGCTCGACCGGCAATCACAACGGCGCTCTGAGCAATGTCGCCCGAGAAGATTCCAAGCGCTCGGC
Source organism: Blastocatellia bacterium (assembly GCA_035315885.1). GTDB lineage: Bacteria > Acidobacteriota > Blastocatellia > UBA7656 > UBA7656 > DATFXM01. Next base: position 44,333 of record DATFXM010000093.1, on the reverse strand, counting down.
CGTGAAATGCTTCGCCGGTCACTCGAAATCCGGAGCTCAGCCACAGGTTGAACTCGCCGCTAACCCCATAAGAGTCGATCGGACTACGCACCAGGGTGCCCGATGGATTCCCAGGCGCAGCCAGCAACCTCGAATAGTGACCGCTGACCCCGAAACTCGATTCCTTTCCCGCCGTCGGTGTGGTGAAACCAAGGCGCATTTCGTAAGCCGGCATTGCGCCTCGCTCGCCGAGGCCGATAACTCTGACCGCCGGATTCCCAACGCTGTCGCCGCCGTTGGGGTCCAGCAGAGCTGCGTCGAAGATGAATTTGGATTTCTCTCCTATCGACGCCCGATGTTCATATCGAAATTGCGGAATCCGGTTCCACAGATTTCCTGACGTTGAAAAGGCCGGAATTGCATACGACGCGAGCGATGTCGGATTGAGCGGCGAAAACACTGCCCAATCCTGCCCGGCTTCGATCGAATCATTAGCCCAATCGATTCGTCCGTAGGCCAGTCTGATGCGGAATATGTCGAAGTTAACACCGTTGGAAAAGGCGGGTTTGCCTCCCAACAGATCAAATTCGAATACGCCAGTCAGCTTCGCGTCGTTGAAAATCTTGCCCTCGTATCGAAGGCCAAACCTCGTTTGCCTGATCGTTGCGTTGAAGTTCTGGTGATTCTGATCGGCGGACACGTCGCGCCGCTGAGAGAACAGAGGGATGTCTATCGTGTTAGCGCCGCGATCCACCCAGTTGGCGTTAAACAGGATGTTGCCGTAGATCTTGACCGGCACTTTCGAGAGCGTCGTCATGAGACCCTCACTTTGCGGTTGTCCCTGTGACGAACCCTTTGCGCTTCCGTCGCCGGGTTTGGACGTCGACTTGGCGATAGACGCGTTCGCCGGCTGTGCGGCTGTTTCCGTCGCTGATCCTGCGGTGACCGCGTCGGCGGCGTTAAGTGAGGCCGGCACCGCGCGTGGCTTGCCGGCAGCGTCCGCAGTCGAAGCGATGATCGTCTGGTCGTACTCCTCGCGGCTTATTAGGCCTTTCGACAACAGGAGCCGTGCCAGGCGTTCGTCGGACTCGGTGCGAGACGATGCCGAATTAACCATCAATGCTTCTTGCTCGGTGATGATCCCCTTAGACTGGAGCAGCTTTACGAGCGGGTTGTCGGCGCTGGCGGAAGAATCGGAATTCTGCTGGGCGCTTACCCATCCGACCATTGCCACAAGCATGACCAAGTGAATCAACAGGAACTGAAACCCTCGCTTCATTTTTTTCGGACCTCCTTCCAGAAGTAACCTGAGCAGTACAGAAAAATGGATTGCAATTAGAATAGGTCCGGGTAAATCAGCACCCACTTCGGGCTTACACGCCGACCAGGTTCAATTCAATCTTCTTGTAGCCTTTTTCGGAGGCCCAGAGGTCCAGAGGCATCGCAGCGATTTCATCTACGACCGGCACCGCGTGGCCCTGGACCGAGAGGTCGATTGTCTTTATGTAGCCGTGGCAGTTCTCGCAGACATCAATGCGGACGTGAGGAAATTCATCAGCTTTGTGATAGGAAAGGTTGAAGACACTTTCTTCGCCGCAAGCCGCGCAGCACACGCGCCTGAAGCGCCATTCCGTCATACACATCGAGCAGCAGAGCATTCGAAGCGAGCCCTCCCCCTCGGGCTTGAGCACCGCAAGTTGCGGTCTCGACCCGCACAAAGGGCAGAGTCGCTCGTTTCCTTCGGTCAGCTCCCATGCTGGAGGTGAATCAGCAGCTTTGTGACGGTCGGCTATGAACTCGGCATAAGGCTGAAGAAACGCCTTCGGGAAAAAGACTACGGCTGGATTGTCGTCAAGGAGATTGTTGACCAGCACGCGCGACCAGAAAGCCTCCAGAAGCGCTCCCCACTCGCTCCGACTGCTTACCGTAGACAGCTCGTCGGCTATGAAGGATAGCGCTTCGGTGCCGATTTCTTTTGTCAACGTAACAAACGAGGGGAATATGTCTATGAGTACCGGCAAGTGAGCGCTGAGGGAGCCTCCGTGAAAAGGACAGTCCTGGTGCGATTCGGTTGGGATCGCTCCCAGCTCTCGCGAGACGTAGGTGTAGAGTTCTTTTTGAAAACCGGCCAGCTTGCTGTAGAAGGACAGCGGTTCTCTGGCAAAATCGAGCTGTTTTGCCAGAATGCCGGCGCGCTTGATCCTGTCGTCCCAGTCCTGAGCCGCCATAGGTGCTAATCCCACACTTTCGGAGAATCAGCCCGCGGGTGAGCCTTAAGTGTACTCGTGATCACTGCCTAGAGAAAGCGCCGAGTGCTGAGCGCTGAGTACCGAGTACGGATTAACCCTTAGGGTCGCACTCAGAACTCAGAACTCAGTACTCAGAACTTCCTTTGTCCCGTACAGAGATGCTATCCTTCCAGAGCCGAGGCGAGATGGATTTCTTAACTGAACACGATGAACGCGAGAAGAACCTTCAACGGACAAGCACAAGGGGTGCGCTCGGCCAGTGAACCGCTCGAAGCCTGGGAACTCGTAGGCAACACGCCGTTGCTGAAACTGCGTAATCTAACCCGGCACCTGCAAGCGGTCAAAATCTACGCAAAGGCTGAATGGTTCAACCCCGGGGGCTCGGTCAAGGACAGGCCTGCGCTTAACATGATCCTGGACGGCGAGCGTCGAGGGGCACTCGTGCCCGGCAAGACCATCCTGGACGCAACGTCGGGGAACACCGGCATCGCCTACGCCTGGATCGGCGCTTCGAAGGGCTACAAAGTCAGACTCGCGCTGCCTCAGAATGCCAGCGAGGAACGAAAGCGAATTCTGAGAACTTACGGGGCCGACCTTGTACTTACTTCGCCGCTCGAAGGCTCCGACGGGGCTATCCGTGAGGCTCGACGGCTGTATGCCGAGAACCCGGACGAGTACTTCTACCCGGATCAATACAACAATCCGGCAAACTGGAAGGCTCACTACGAGAGTACCGCCCTGGAAATCTGGGAGCAGACAGGCGGCGGTGTAACTCATTTTGTCGCGGGACTGGGCACAAGCGGCACTTTTGTAGGAGTCGGGCGTAGGCTCAAGGAACTGAACCCCGAAATCAGGATCATTTCTTTCCAGCCTGACTCTCCGTTTCACGGTCTTGAAGGGCTGAAGCACATGCCTACGTCGATCGTGCCCGGCATCTACGACCCGGAACTGGCGGACGAAAACCTGGAGATCGGGACGGAAGCGGCTCACGATTGCGCGAGAAGGCTCGGACGCGAAGAGGGTCTGCTCGTAGGGGTGTCGGCGGGCGCTGCTCTCGCGGCGGCTTTGGAGGTTGCCGGCAGCACCGACTCCGGTGTTGTCGTCACGGTATTCCCAGACGGCGGGGACAAGTACCTGAGCGAGAAGTTCTGGGACGTCGAGCGAGGACAGTCTTGAAAAGCGGCACAGCTCTACTGGTGATTGATGTGCAGGTCGGTATAATCGACGGTCTTCACGCTTACAAGGGCGGAGAGGTTCTCCGAACGATCGATGGGCTCTTGTCGAAGGCACGAGCCGCCGGTGTTCCGGTGCTGTACGTGCAACACGACGGCCAATCCGGCGATATTCTGGAGAGCGGAACGGCGGGCTGGAAGATACATCCCGCGATTGCTCCGGCCGATGGCGAACCGGTGATCAGAAAGCTTGCGCCGGACTCTTTTTACGAGACGTCGCTTGCGCGTGAACTGGATTCACGCGGCATTGGTCATCTGGTGGTCACTGGATGTGAGACGCCGTACTGTATCGACACCATTTGTCGTCGCGCGGTTAGCCTGGGCTACGATGTCACGCTGGTTGGCGACGCTCATACAACGGTCGACAGCAATGTCTTGAGTGCGGCACAGATCATCGCGCATCACAACTCGGTGCTGGATGGGTTCGGCGTAGGCGAGCACGCCATAGCCGTGCGGCCATCGCAGTCTATTCAATTCTGAGCCGAGGTCGAATGGCCTTAAGAGTCAAACAGGAAGTGGTGGATCAGATCAGGGCACACGGAGAGGAGACCTATCCGCACGAGTGCTGCGGTTTCCTGCTCGGGACAGTCGAAGACGGGTCTAACGTGCTGCTCGGGATTTACAAGGCGGAGAATGAATGGATCGATCGCGAAGGAGCGAAGACGCCGGACGGGCGAGTCGAGTCTCGCGCGAATCGTTACCTGATAACCCCGGCTCAATACAAACGCGCCGATGATAGCGCACGGGCCGAAGGGTTCGGAATCATTGGCTACTATCACTCGCATCCTGACCATCCGGCCGTGCCGTCTGGGTTTGATCTGGATCATTCTTGCTGGCCCGGCGAGTCTTATGTAATCGTGTCGGTTGAAAAAGGAAGAGCAACGGTTTTGAATTCGTTTAGCAAGCCGAACTACGACAAATTCGAGCGTGAAGAGGTTTTGCTCGAACGGGATTAGCAACGGGTTTAACAGGCGAGCATCAGCCACGCGCGAGGGCGCGCAAGGAAAAAAGCGAAGGAGAAGTATGGCGATCAGCATACAGGTTCCAACGGCTCTTCGAGCCTTCACAGGTGGGAAAGAGGCAGTCTCGGTTTCAGGACAAACGGTGGATGAGGCGCTCAGCGCGCTCACCAGCGAGTTCCCTGCGTTGAAGAAGCATCTGTACGGCGACGACGGGCAGCTTCGCAATTTTGTGAATGTCTACGTGAATGACGAAGACGTTCGCTATTTGGAAAAGGGCGCAACCGGTGTTCGTGATGGCGATGTGCTGAGCATCGTCCCGTCGATAGCTGGTGGCTCCAGCGCGGCCGCGGAAGGTGTCGAGCTGGACCACGATGAGATTCTTCGTTACAGCCGTCACTTGATCATGCCGGAAGTTGCGCTCGAGGGTCAGAAGAAGCTGAAGGCTGCAAAAGTGCTGTGCATCGGCGCAGGGGGACTGGGTTCGCCTCTGGCGCTCTACCTCGCGGCTGCCGGGGTGGGCAGAATGGGCATCGTAGATTTCGACGTCGTGGATTTCACAAACCTCCAGCGTCAGATCATTCACTCGACGTCGAATGTCGGTAAGCCAAAGCTCGAGTCTGCAAAAGAGCGGATAGCCGAGATAAACCCTTATGTAAATGTCGAAACGTATGAAACAGCGCTTACGTCCGAGAACGCGCTCGATATCCTCGGTGAGTACGACATTATTGTAGATGGCACCGACAACTTTCCGACGCGATATCTGGTGAACGACGCCTGTGTCCTTCTAGGAAAGCCCAACGTGTACGGTTCGATCTTCCGTTTTGAAGGCCAGGCAACGGTGTTCTACGCGCAAGAGGGACCCTGCTATCGCTGCCTCTATCCGGAGCCTCCGCCGCCGGGGCTTGTCCCTAGTTGCGCAGAAGGTGGTGTGCTGGGGGTACTGCCGGGCGTCATCGGGGTTATTCAGGCGATTGAGACTGTAAAACTGATCCTTGGAAAAGGTGATGCACTGATTGGCAGGCTTGTGTTGTTCGATGCGCTCAAGATGAAGTTTCGCGAGTTGAGACTTAGAAAGAATCCCGACTGCCCGATTTGCGGTCCAAACCGCACGATTCACGAGCTGATCGACTACAACCAATTCTGCGGTGTTACGCCTCATGAACAGGTCAGCCTCGGGTCCGAGTTTGAGATAACGCCTCTCGAGCTCAAGGCGAAGATGGATAAACGCGACGACTTCGTGCTGCTGGACGTTCGTGAGCCCGAGGAGTACGCCATAGCGCGAATACCGGGGTCCCGGCTGGTTCCTCGCGCAACTCTGCCCGAGAGGCTTCACGAGCTCTCCACCGCTGATGAAATCGTCGTGCACTGCAAGAGCGGAGTCAGAAGCGGCATGGCAGTCGAGTTCCTGAAACAAGCGGGGTACCGCCGAGTCAAGAATCTCGTAGGCGGAATCCTGCGATGGTCGGACGACGTAGACCCGACCGTTCCGAAGTATTGAGCGCGAGCTGATACAACGCGCATTGCTGAGCCAATGTTGGCGTCCATCAAAGCTGATCGCATCGACGATGCCGTTGCGCGTGACCTCAGAGCGGCAGTGGGCGAACGGTTCGTCCTCACTGAACCGGACGAGCTTCTGGTCTACGAGTCTGATGCGCTCACGATTCATAAAGCTCTTCCGTCTGCCGTGGTCATTCCCGGCAGCGCCCAGGAAGTTGAGTCTGTAGTCAAAATACTCGCCGAGAATAGAATTCCGTTTGCGCCAAGAGGCGCCGGCACCGGGCTGTCAGGTGGGGCATTGGGGATGTCCGGCGCGGTGATCCTCGAGATGGCGCGGCTCAATCGTATTCTCGAAATCGATTATGAGAACCGCATCGCGGTTGTCGAACCGGGCGTGATAAACCTACAGATCTCACAGGCCACCAGTCCGGACGGTTGGCACTACGCCCCTGACCCTTCCAGTCAGATGGCCTGCACCATTGGAGGCAACATAGCCGAGAATTCCGGCGGTCCGCATTGCTTGAAATACGGAATGACTACGAACCACGTGCTGGCGGCAGAAGTAGTTTTGCCGTCGGGCGAGATAGTCACCCTCGGCGGCGGACCAGTCGACGTTCCGGGCTATGACCTTCTGGGAGTATTTGTTGGTAGCGAGGGTACCCTCGGTGTAGTAACAAAGGCGACTTTGAGGTTGACCCGGTTGCCCGAATCCGTGAAGACCCTGCTTGGTGAGTTCATGACGGTCACGGACGCAAGCCGAACAGTGTCTGAGATCATCGCTGCTGGAATATTTCCCGCAGCCCTTGAAATGATAGATCAGGCGACCATTCGCGCAATCGAGGAGTCTATTTTCGCGGGCGGCTTCCCAACTGATGTTGCGGCGCTGTTGATAATCGAGGCGGACGGGTTGGCTGCAGGTCTCGACGAATCGGTTGCCAGGGTGGTCGAGATCTGCAAGCGCAACAACGCCAGGGCGGTTCGCGTAGCCCGAGACGACGCGGAACGTCAGAAACTCTGGGCGGCGCGAAAGAGAGCTTTTGGCGCTATGGGACGCATCAAAGCCGACTTGATGGTTCAGGACGCGGTGATCCCGCGTTCGAAGCTCCCGGAAGTTCTCGACGAGATATATGCGATCGCCCGGAACCATGGTCTGACTGTCGCAAACGTATTTCATGCAGGTGACGGGAACCTTCACCCAAACATCAGCTTTGATGGAAGAGATGCCGACCAGGTCAAGCGCGTTGAAGCCGCCTCGAAGGAAATAATGGAGTTGTGCGTACGAGTTGGCGGCTCGATTACCGGAGAGCACGGCGTTGGCATGGACAAGATCCGCTACATGAGCTTGATCTTCGACGATGAGGACATACAACGAATGATGGCGGTGCGAGACGTCTTCAATCACGATGGACTCTGCAATCCAGGTAAGGTGATACCTGCCACGAAAACTTGCAGGTTTTGTGGATTTGGGCTCGAAGACTACAGACACCGCCTTCAGCCTCACGAATTCGCAGCGAAGGAGGACCGGCTTGCCTCGTCCCAAGCACCCTTAGTAAGGTAGAGTCTCTTAGGAGCTGAGCCGGTCACTTCACCGCGCATGCTGACCTGAAACTTCATGGCCCGCGTTCGAATCGATTCCGGACCACAAGCCGGCGAATTTGTTTCGCTGGATCGCCCGAAGGTGGTGTTCGGCCGCCATAAGAGCTGCGATTGCGTTCTCCCGCACCCGATCGTTTCCCGCCATCACTTTTTCATTGAAACGCAGGGAACGAAATTCGTCCTGGTCGACAACGCAAGCGGCAATGGTACCTTCGTGAATAACCAGCAGGTAAGCTGGATTGAATTGACCCATGGCGACCAGATCCGGGCCGGGCCGTTTGTGCTGGTGTTCGATTGCGATGATGAAGTCTCTTCCGACGAACTCGCGACGCTGGCAGATGCGGCACCGGCATTCTCGTCTGAACTACGGTCGCAATACCCTCGCGAGTATGTAACAGGAGTCGATCATTTCAACAGCGGACAATACTACGAGGCTCACGAGGTGTGGGAGGAAATCTGGTTGCGTTCGAACGGCGAGGCGAAGGTCTTTTACCAAATGCTCATTCAAACCTCAGTCGCGCTGCTGCACTATCAAAGAGGCAATGCGAAGGGTGCGCGCGGCCTTCACGACAATGCAGTGGAGAAATTATCGCAACTGCCAGACAACTTCATGTCGATTGATCTCGTCGATTTTGAAGAACAGCTTCGCAAGTTTTTCGCCGACGCAGTTGCGAGTGGATGGGATTCGTGTCCGACAGTAGAGTCGCCCTGGCCGACAATTCGTTTCGAAAGAACTGAACGAAGCGCGTCCGAACGTTAGAAGCGTTGCGGCCAAGGAGCAATCGGCGAGGAGCAGATTGAAAAGCAGGACCTGATGTCGTCTTATGAGCGGTGGGATTGGACAATTACTGGAGTCGATCGTTGGCCCAGGGACCAATGAAGTACGCGTCCAGACGACGACCGGTCCGCAGTGCGTTCCACTTGTTTCAGTTGCCTCGCTCGAGGAGCTCATCGAATGCCTGAAGGCTTGTTCTGCAGAGAAGACGGTGGTGATTCCGGCGGGCGCTCGAACGTGGCTGGACTGTGGCAATCCTTTGCGTCGTGCCGGCGTAGTCATAAGTTTGGAGAAGCTGAACCGGATCGTTGACTATAGTCCCGCAGACCTGACGATCATTGCTGAGGCCGGATTAGTGCTCGACCGTTTGAACGAGACCGTAGGCGCGAGCCGGCAATGGCTTCCGCTGGATCCGCCCAGACGCAGCATTGCAACGATCGGCGGGGTTGTCTCGTGCAATTCAAGCGGCACCTTGCGCGCTTCGTTTGGAGTTCCGCGCGACTACGTAATCGGGCTTCGACTGGCGCACGTGGACGGTTCGACCAGCAAGAGCGGAGGACGCGTAGTCAAGAATGTAGCCGGCTATGACATGAACAAGCTGTATGTCGGTTCGTTTGGGACTCTGGCAGTGGTGACGCATGCGATTTTCAAACTCCGCCCGCTACCGGACTGCGACAGGACAATACTCCTGCGCGGGAATCGAAATGCATTGATCGAGTTAGCAGGCGAGCTGTCTCAGACCAGAGAACTTCGGCCCAGCTCACTGTTTATGGTCTCGGGTCTGGATGATGGAAGTCGAGACGAGCTGCTGGCGGTGAGATTCGTCGACGACGAAGCTGCGGTGGCGGAGCAAGTGCGACGACTTCTGAAAAAGGTTACGTCTGGTTTTGAATCTGAAGAACGATCGTCCGGCGCAGGTCATGACTTCTGGAGAGACATTGCCGAGATTGACGCTCGCAGAAGTTGCGCGTTGAAGATAAGCGTCCCCCCGGCGCGCCTCGCCGAGACTTTACTTAAAGTTCTTGGTGCTACGTCGGTGAATGCTGTTTCGGCAGATGTCCTCGCGGGAATCGTGAGATTGACTCTCGGGGATGTGCAAGACGGCGCTCGCGTGGTGGAATCTATTCGCGCGCTTCGGCTGTCTGCGGAATCGGCAGGCGGTACACTAGTCGTCGAGCAAGCGCCGGCCGAAGTCAAAAAGCTGGTCGATGCCTGGGGTGAAATCGGAAACTCGCTTCATCTTATGCGGCAGGTCAAGGAGAGATTTGATCCGGAATCACTTTTGAACCCGGGCAAGTTTGTAGGAGGAATCTGACGAAGGGACGGTTGATGATCGCCTCAGAAAAGGAAAGCGGCAACGGGCTTGCGCCGCTGTTGCTGGAGAACAACGAGAAACTTCTGACGTGCGTTCACTGCGGGCTTTGCCTGCCCGCTTGCCCGACGTATCGACAGCTTGGGAATGAAAACGATTCTCCAAGAGGACGAATTTATCTTATGCGCAAGCTGGTCGACGGTGGGATGTCCGGAGGCGAAGCGTTTGTAACTCATATTGACCTTTGTCTCGGTTGTCGAGCTTGCGAGACGGTGTGTCCGTCGGGTGTTCCTTACGGGGAATTGCTTGAGGCGGCCCGCACCGAAGTATCCGAGCGGCGACGTCAGCGACACTCGTTCACCGAGTTCCTTGTGCGGTTGCTACTCGAACGGGTATTTACTCGTCCACGCTTACTTGGGCTGGGGCTCCGGATACTTTCGCGCGTAAGGGACAGCGGCCTTGCGCGTATCGCTTTTCAATCTCTTCCACGTGGAGGTCGGCTGAGGTTTTCCCTCGCATTGCTTCTTGCGAGCGGCCCGGAAGGCACCGCAGCCGCAAAACAGGCTCAGGAAGCCGATCATGCGAGATCGATCGCGCCGGCGGTTCCTAATGGGACAAGGGTCGCGCTGCTGAAGGGATGTGTGATGGAGGGACTCTTCGGTCGAGTAAACCGCGCGACTGAAAGGACGCTCCAGGCAAACGGCTTTACGGTGGTTGACGCGCAGGGACAGGTTTGCTGCGGCGCACTGCATTCGCATGCCGGTTACCAGAAGGCAGCGCGGTCGCTTGCGGCAAGGAACATCCACTCGTTCGAAGCGAGCGGGTGTGATCTGATTGTTACCAACGCAGCGGGCTGCGGCGCGGCGATGAAAGAGTACGGGCACTGGTTCGCGGGTGATCGGCAACTCTCTGCAAAGGCGCGCGAATTCAGCGCGAGAGTTCGCGATGTATCTGAGGTTCTGGCGGCAACCGGGATTAAGAGGCCCGAAGGGCGGTTCGAAGCGACGGTAGCCTACGATGCGCCCTGTCACCTTATACACGCTCAGCGAGTGAATGATGCTCCCCTGGCTTTGTTGAAGGCTGCGCCCGGCGTGACCATGGTCCCGCTCGCGGGCTCCGACACCTGCTGCGGGGGCGCAGGGATCTATAATCTGCAACACCCTGAGCTGAGTTCGGAGATTCTGAACCAGAAGCTTGCATCGATAAGAGCGAGCGGCGCTACGGTGGTTGCAACTGGGAATCCGGGTTGTATCATGCAAATCCGTGCCGGGTTGTTGACGGAAGGCTCGAGCATCGAGGTGTTGCATCCAATCGAGCTCCTGGATCGATGTTACTCTGAATCAAGTCAACCCGCCTGATCCCTATGATTCCAGCGAAGAGTCACATTGCGGTCACAGTGATCTTTCTGTGTTTCGCGCAGCTACTTTGCGAGTCTGCTGCGGTTGGCCAGGGAAGCGGTTATGGGCCTGAAGTACGATCGTTTCTCGAGCTCATGCGGCACGAAGAAGATGAGCTGGATTTTCAGATCAAGCACAACGAAATCAGTCACAAGGAATACCTGCTCGCGAAGAACCGGATCGCGGTGCAGCGCCAGTCGGTGCTCAGTCTGGTCAAGCAGCGCGGGGAAGACGCGGTGCCGGAAATTCATGTCGTCACCGCCGGCGAGTTGGACCAGTTGATCGAACAGAATCCTGATGATGTGAAGCGAGCGAAACCTGGTCAAGTGTTCGACGATAAGTGGAAATACGTCGGTAAGGCAGTCCGCGGTGAGGTGTTTTTTGTCTTCGAGCGCATAACCGTGCGCTAAAAAGGGTGCTGTCCCCGTAGTGCGCGGTCAGGTAAGTCGGGTGAAACCCCAGCTCAGTTGGCAGACCAATGGCGGGGACAGTGACGATTCAATCAGTCAAATCAAACTAAGCAGCCTGAAAAAAAGCGAAGTGTTGACAACGTGAGAATCCGGGTTACTATCTGAACGGCAACGAGAAGTTGTGAGGTCTGAGTCCCGAGATCCGAGCCTGAAGCGACCGAACTCATTCGTTTTTGAAGTCAGCAGTCGGAACTCTTTGCCTGCCCCTTCGGAATTATCGGTTCACACCAGGAATTCTTCGGAAGAGCCCTGCCCTCGAGTTGCGCCCTTTTCTAATCGAGCCAGAGTACCCGGAATCCATCGATCATGTCGACAATCAATTTCTCACAGGTAGTCCAGCAGATGCTCGCAGTCTCTCCGAAGATTTCAGATCTGATTTTCTCTCCCGGCCGGCCACCCCAGGTAGAATTGATAGGAAGACTCGCGGCGGTAAACATCGCCGGAATGGAAATGCTCACGCCCGCGCACACCTCGGGAATTGCCAAGGCACTGATTGGCGCAAACAAGAATGCTGAGGAGTCGCTGGATAAGCACGGCTCCGCCGACTTATCTTTCAGCCTCACCGGGCTGTCGCGCTTTCGAGTTAATATATTCAAACAGCGTGGAACCTACGCGATCATAATGCGCGTGGTACCGAATGAGATTCCGACGTTCGAGGATCTTGGTTTACCACCCGTCCTGAAGGAAGTGGGAGAGCTGAAGAACGGCATCGTTCTGCTGACCGGGCCGACAGGATCGGGCAAGTCGTCGACGCTAGCGGCAATAATCGATTTAATAAATGACTCCAAGCAATATCACATCGTCACGATTGAAGATCCGATCGAATTCATGCACCGCCACAAGAAATCAACCGTGCATCAGCGCGAGCTGCATGCCGACACGTCTACGTTTGCGTATGCGCTCAGAGCTGCACTGCGGCAAGCGCCGAAAGTTATTCTGGTTGGAGAAATCCGCGATCTGGAGACCTGCGAAGTAGCGCTGGAAGCCTCTGAAACGGGACACCTGGTTCTGTCCACGTTGCACACTACGGACGCGGTTAAGACGGTCGAGAGATTGATCGGCATGTTCCCAAAGAGTCAGGAGCACATCATCAGGATGCGGCTGGCCGGCGCATTCCGGTTCATTGTGTCGCAGCGGTTGATTCCGAAATTCGACGGGCGAGGACGAGTCCCAGCTATCGAGATCCTGAAGTCTACAGCGAGAACCAGAGACTACATCGAAAAAGGCGAGCGGGAAGGGAAATCGCTCTATGACGCCATGCGAGATGGCAACCTGGACGGCATGCAGGTTTTCGATACGGTCCTCGAGAAGATGATTCGCGAGAGCGTGATCACACTCCACGACGGCCTGGCATACGCTACTAATCGTCAGAATCTGATGCTGCAGCTCTCCGATTTTGGAGGCGGATCAATCGGGGAGTTGTTGGACCTCGAGTCGAATACCAGTGACTTTGTAAGCTGAACCTGACATTGTGAATTCCGCGCACCCACTCAAACATCAACTCTAGTTGGCGTAAAACCCCGGCTCGGTAGGAGCGAATAGGGGAATAGCGACAACTCAAGCTATCAAAATCAAACTAAGACAACCTCCTATCGGGTTGATGAAGAAAAGTCCCACTTCTGTAGTTCCATAGGTGGCCCGGCGAGTCAGCGCGAGATACCATCCGTACGATTTTGTTTCAAGCGTCGTTTATTCAAACATCAAGGAAAATCCTGATAATTGAAAATTTTTCGCCTACGTGGGTAGACTTGAACACGAAAAGCAATGACCAACGAAACCCGAGCACACCAAGCCATCGAAGAGCGTCGAGCTTCCACGAGATTCGACGTGAACTGGGACGCTCGAGTCCGTGGCACTGACACATCTGGCTTAACCTTCGATGAGACCACTTCAGTCGCGAATCTGAGTTCGACCGGCGCCTTCCTGCCACTGGCGACCGAAGTAGAAAACGGTATGCGAATCGAGGTGTCGATCAGGGTGCCTTTGAAGAAGCGGAACTGGATGAACTACTCTGGCGAGGTAGTGCGTGTCGAGGCTGGCCGCTCGCACGCTGGAATAGCAATAAGGTTTGACACTCCGAAGCCGGTATTCTCGAACAAGTAAGAGCCGTCAGCCGCTGGCGCTGCCGGTCTTCCGCCCGTGAAGCTGGACAATACACTCCTTTAGTTGCCGCAAAATATCGTCCCGCTCGCTGCGCGAGCCGCAAGAACGCAGAGCCGCCACCAGATGATCGATCTTCGCGGCCAGCGGGTTCTCCGGTTCGAACATCGGGTCAGGTTCCGGACGGCGCACTGTAGCGCGAGACCGCCCAAGTGAAAGGTCGATTGCCGTCCAGAACAGGTCGAGGGTGATCGGTTTTTCGATGCAGAAGTTGGCTCCCGCAGCTTCCGCCTCGACCAGAACTGCCGGACCGCAGCCGCTGATCACGATAATCGGGACTGTTTTCAGCGCTTGATCCTGTCGGATCCGCGAGATGAAATGCAGCCCGCTCTTACCGGGCAGTGCGATGTCGGTGATTATCACGTCGGGAATGTGGCGCGTGGCAAGCGTCAATGCCTGCTCCGCATCAACCGCGGCAAGCACCGAGTGTCCCTTCAGACGCAGCAGTTCAGCCAGCGGATGGAGCGTATCAAAATCGTCCTCAACTACCAGGACCGTCCCCATGAGTCCCCCTAAGGCTATTTGCCTCTAAGCTGACGTAGGCCTTTTTCGCGATTTCCAACAAAGTGAGGACGGGGCGGCAACTGGTACGAACGCCATAATAACCTGTGGCGGGCGGTTGGGGCAACCGCAAGGCGGTGAAGCGGCAAAGACACCGAAAAAGATACACTTGAGGGCGTTTTGAGCACGTGGTATAGTGCGAGTCGCCTCCTTGAATGCCTCTACTCTGGCTGCAACTTTACCGAACTATTTGAAAACTTGATTTCGAGTTGCGCACCGGTTGCGTGTCAGAGAGTCATTCTGGCCCGGGTTGCGCCGGCCATCTTGCGCGGGTTCTGGTCTACAGTTGGATTCAAGCGTTATGCGAAGGAAACTTCAATGGCTGCTGGTTTCGCGTCTCGCTATCGCATGCGCGTTGCTGACCGCCGTGGGGTTGGTAGAACGAAATCACAGCGACCGCGCTTTTGTGCCGGTGCTCGGAGCGATGACCGTTGTGACGGTTATCCTCTCTTCGCTTTACTACTTCGCTCTTAGCAGTTCAATTCCTCAGCGCGCCCAGGCGTACATCCAGTTGCTAGTCGACGTAGTCATTGTCACGTGGCTCGTCTACCGCACAGGTGATGTTGCGTCTCCGTTCCTTGCGCTCTACCTGGTCATCATATTCGCGGCGTGTGCGCTCTTGGGTCGAAGCGGCGTCTCGACTCTGGGCGCTGCAAGCGGCGGGCTATATTGCGTCGTGGGCATTCTGACGATGATGCACGTCCTGCCTCGCAGCCACGGGTGGCCGCCTTATGAAGGCTCTGAACTGGCCTGGAGCCAGTTCATGTTCTCGCTGAATCTCATCGCGATTTTTGCGGTCGCGGTCCTGTCCGGACAGCTCGCGGAGCGGCTTCGCCAAAGCGAGTCTCAACTCGCCACTGCTCACAAGGATCTCGCCGACTACAGGCTATTCAACGACCGAATCATTGAAAGCATGCGCAGCGGTCTGGTGACCACCGACCTGCGTGGTGATTTGATCACGTTCAATCGCGCCGCGGAAGAGATCACCGGTTACAAGGCGACCGACGTTCGCGGTACGAACATTCGCGCGATCTTCGGCGACATAGAGAAGCAGATCGAGCTGGGTCTCGAGTCAATAAGACTTCGCTCGCGCCTTCCTCGATTCGACATCGGCTGCAAGACTGCTGACGGCCGAGAGATTCATCTGGGTTTCTCGGTCGCGCCTTTGGTTGACGAAGCTGAACGCTCTCGCGGCTACGTTCTGACTTTCCAGGACCTGACCGAAGTGATGGAGCTGGAGCGCGAAGTGCGGCGGCAGGAAAGGCTGGCGGCACTCGGCAAGATGGCCGCGGGCCTGGCGCACGAAATTCGAAACCCACTCGCGTCCATGAGGGGTTCGGTTCAGGTGCTCGCCAGCGAGCTGAACCTCTCGCAGGACCAGGGCCAGTTGATGCAGATTGTGTTGCGTGAATCGGATCGGTTGAATCGCATCGTCTCCGACTTTCTTACCTACGCGCGCCCGCCGAAGATTGAGCGAGCGGTGATCGAGCTCGGTGGCCTGGTCTCCGAGACGATTGCGCTGTTGCGGAACAGTCCTGAATTGAGACCTGATCACAGGATAGTCGATGACCTCTCGAAGACCCCGATCTACTATAACGGCGATCCCAATCAAATCAGGCAGATCTTCTGGAATCTAGCGAGAAATGCGATACAGGCGATGCCGCACGGCGGCGAGCTTCGCATTTCGGTTGATGCGAGGCCGGCATCCGAAGTGACCATTTGCTTCGGCGATACCGGACAGGGCATGACGAGGGAACAAAGGGAGAGATTGTTCGAGCCATTCAATTCGACAAGCGGAGGCACCGGACTTGGAATGGCGATCGTGTACCAGCTCGTCAGAGATCACAACGGGAACATAGTTGTCGACAGCGAGCCTGGGAAGGGAACAAAGATTTCTATCAAGCTCCCGCAATCGGGACGCGTCAGTAAGGCTCCGGCTCGAGCCACCCAGCCGGAAGAAGAACACGTCGCAGCGTTAGGCTAAAAAAAAAGAAACAAGCGAGGGTGAGGGCAGTAAATGGAAAAGTTGCTTGTAGTCGATGATGAACGCAGTATGCGCGAGCTGCTCGAGCTGGTGTTAAAGCGAGAGGGCTACGCCGTACACACCGCCGAGAATGGGACTCGAGCTCTCGAGCTCGTGAAGCAAAACGTCTATGACCTCATCATATCAGACGTGAAGATGCCGGATATCAGCGGCATCGATCTACTGGCGCGAGTTAGGGAGACCTCGCCGGAGACGATGGTGATAATGATAACGGCGTTCGCAACGGTTGACACTGCGAGGCGAGCGTTCAAGCTGGGCGCCGAAGATCTTGTCATAAAAGATGCCGGCTTTGATGTCGAAGAGCTCAAGGTTTCAATCGGAAAGGTGCTCGAGAAGAAACACCTGAGACAGGAGAACGTCCTACTAAAACGAGAGCTCCGTCAGAGGAATTCGCTCGACAACATCATAGGCAAGTCGACGCAGATGCAGGCGATCTATCAGATGATCGAGACGGTCGCCGCTACTACCTCTACCGTGCTGATCACCGGAGAGTCGGGCACCGGAAAGGAGCTGGTAGCGCGGGCGATCCACAACATGTCGGACCGCTCCGCGGCGCCGTTCGTGTCGATAAACTGCGGCGCATTCACCGAGACGCTTCTCGAGTCGGAGCTGTTCGGGTATATGAAGGGCTCGTTCACCGGCGCGGTTTCAAATCGCAAAGGGCTGTTTGAGGCTGCGGAGGGTGGAACGATCTTTCTGGACGAAATCGGCGAGACTACACCCGCGATGCAGGTAAAACTGTTGCGGGTTCTTCAGGAGCGGACCATCCGACGTGTCGGTGGCGTTGAAGAGATTCCGGTGGATGTTAGAGTGGTTGCCGCTACAAACCGCGATCTCGCGCAGATGGTTGAGGAGAATACGTTCCGCAATGATCTTTACTATCGCATCAGCGTGATTCCGATTGAGATGCCGCCGCTGCGAGCGAGACGCGAGGACATCCCGGATCTGGTGCGGCACTTTCTGATGAAATACAGCGCCGCTGCCGGACGCCAGCCGTTACAGATTTCAGAAGAGGCAATGCGCTACCTCGAAACCTACGATTGGCCGGGCAACGTGCGAGAGCTCGAGAACACGATAGAGCGGGCTGTTGCGTTGGAATCGGGACGCGTAGCAGGGCTTGATCGCAGGAAGGACGACGTAGGTCCGCCTCCTGGTGTGCCCGAGCGACGAATCAAGCCAGAATGGCTCCCAGAGCGCATTCTGAAGTTCAAGCCTCGAACGATGACCGAGCTGGATTTGCCGGAAGATGGAATCGACCTCGAGGGTTATCTGGCCCAGCTGGAGAAGGACTACATCATCAAAGCGCTTCAACGCACGGGTGGAAATCAAACCCGCGCGGCGGAGATCCTAAACATGTCAGTGCGGAGTCTTCGACACCTGCTGGACAAGCATAAGATCCGGCAGACTGCGAGTCTGCTACGCGAATCAGGACCTCTGACTGACAGCGCGGTTCACAAATAGCCAACCGCACTTTGGCGCATATCGAACTGAGCCTTGTTTGGCGGTGTTGAATTGTAGCCGCCGCTACAAGGCTCATTCTGTTCTGCTGGTTCCTGCCACTGGCGACAAATCTTGCCACTCAACTAGCGTTTGTTGTTGTCACGCTCATCGGGAACATCCACTCCCCCATAACCCGTTCGAGTTACGGTTTGAGCTCGCAATTCAGCTGAGTTTGCTGGCACGGACATTGCTGAATTCATAAACCGCGGCGTCATTACGCGGACTCAAAACAAGGCGCGAGGAGAAGACGATGAAAGATTCCAGA
Organism: Blastocatellia bacterium; assembly: GCA_035315885.1. Lineage (GTDB taxonomy): Bacteria > Acidobacteriota > Blastocatellia > UBA7656 > UBA7656 > DATFXM01. The sequence continues at coordinate 26,334 of DATFXM010000093.1, read as the reverse complement.
GGTTTCTCGATTGTTGAACTTCTGATTGTGATTGCGGTCATCGGGACCATCATGGCGGTCGCAGTTCCAGGTCTTGTTAAAGCCCGGCAATACGCGCAATCCGGTTCGGCGATTCAGACGCTAAGGACCGTCACGTCGGCAGAAAATCTGTACAAGATTCGGCACAAGCGTTATGCGCTTTTGACGGATTTAGCGCCTGAGGGAACGATCGACGAGCACATCGCTGCGGGCGAGAAGAGCGGTTATACGTTCGACCTCAAGATCGATGTAATCGATGGTGTAGAGCATTTCCACTGCACTGCGGATCCAAGAGTTGAGCCGTCCACTTCGTCGTACTTCTTCGTGGACGATTCGGCGGTAATCAAGTTCGAAGTTGGGGCTCCGGCGACAGCCTTAAGCGCCCCGATTCCCCGTTAAAACGGCACTGTTCATGACAAAAAGTGGCATTGGCGCATATCGCTTTTTGTTAAGAGGTTCGGTCAGCTTGACGGGGTCAAATTTGAGCGCCTTTCCTGACAACAAGTTCGGTGACGACGTAGGCGGATAGCAAACTGGCACGGGCTTTGTTGATAAACAAAACGCAATCTGTCGTAGATTGGCCGCTAGGAAGAGTGACCTACGGCAATTAAACTGCAAAAGGAGCTTAGAGCTTTATGAAGAAAGAGAGAGGATTTTCGCTGATCGAGCTGCTGATAGTGGTGGCCATCATCGGCATCATCGCTGCTATCGCAATTCCAAACCTGCTTAAATCCCGTCAGGCGGCCAACGAGGCGTCAGCCATCGGGTCAACTCGCACCGTCGGCACCGCCCAGGCGACCTATCAGTCGACCCGTGGTCGGGGCAGGGATTTCTGTGTAGACCTCAGCACGCTGGCTGGTGACAGCGCCATCGACAGTTTATTGGGCGCCGGCGCGAAGAGCGGCTACAACTTTGTGTGCACGGGCACGCCTGCGGTGGTTGGCGGCAACCCGTCGTACTTCGATACTACGGCTTTGCCGCAGTCCTCGGGTACCTTCGGCACCGGAAACAGAGGGTTCTACTCGAACGAGACCTACGTGATCTATCAGGATACAGATGGTTCGGGAGCCGCCCTGGCTGGCTACAGCGCAACGCAGCGTCAGCCGACCGCCGGCGCAACTCCGATCGAGTAGTCGTCACCACATCCCGCAGTGTTCTACAAACGGGTGGGTCTTTCGAGGCTCACCCGTTTGTGTTATAGTCACCGCCATCAGCTCGAATTATAATGAACGGCGCCCCGACGGCTGCGTTCGATTTTGCAAGCAAGCTAAATTGAGCTTCCCCCTTCGGGGTCAAATTGAGAGCTGAGGTGGAGACAATGCAGAAGAGACGGCAGAGAGGGTTCTCGCTGATCGAGTTGCTCATCGTTGTGGCAATCATCGGCATTATCGCAGCGATCGCAGTCCCAAACCTGCTCAGATCACAACAGGCCGCCCGCGAGACGGCCGCGATCAAAGAGCTTCAAGTTATACGCGATGCCGAAGTGCTTTACTCGGTAACAAAAGGAAGACGCAAATTCACCGACCTTGCGACGCTGGGCGCGCAGGCAAATATCGATTCGGCCCTGGCTTCCGGAAACAAGGGAGGCTACGTCTTTACGGCAACTCCGATTGAAGGTGAAGGCGCATCGATGTTCGATGCTACCGCCAAGCCCAGCAAGTCGGGAACATTCGGGACAGGCAACCGATCCTATTACACAAACGAGACAAGCGTGGTTTATGAGGCTGACGGAGAAACTCCGCCGTCGGCTACGCCACAGGATCGGATACCAAAAGACGGCCAGCCCATTCAGTAAGTTCTGGGTTCCGAGTGCTGAGTTCTGAGTGATGACCGCCGCGTTAAGCACTCAGAACTCAGGCTCAGAATAACCACTCAGAACTCACTATCAGAAGTTTCTCTTCCCCCTTTCCCCGTTTGCGCAGCCCCCACGTGGAAACGAAGACTGTGAAGCTGCTGTAGCCGGCCGTTCATGCCGGTCCCAGCGCCGCAGTTCTTACGCTTGCACTAACGATGAGGGACTGCCTTGCACGAGCTTGACCCGAATTCGCCTAACGCCGCACCCTTCAATCTTTCAAACCTGAAACTAACAGTGATGCTCGCGCTGGTGGTGATGGTGTTGGCCGCCTTTGCCAACTCAGTGTCCGGCTCATTCGTGTGGGATGACAGCCCGCAGATCGCTGATAACCCAACCCGCGCGGGCTTGCATGTCGAAGATGTGAAGCGAGCCTTCACACAGGACTTCTGGTCAAACATCGAACCTGACCGGGCACGCGGCAGGCTCGATAGCATCTACTACCGGCCGGTTTTTCTTATCGCGCTGATGATCGGGCGGCAGATTGCCGGAGCTGGGCCCTCGAGCGCTCGAACGTGGCATCTGATAGTCATCGGCCTGCACTGCTTGAACGCTTTGCTTGTATTCACTGCCGCAAGAAAGATCTTCGAGCTGACGACCAGGCACAGCGAGCGTTCGACCATCTTGATGGCCGGACTAGCTGTGGCAATCTTTGCAGTGCACCCGCTTCAAAGCGAGTCCGTAGCCTGGATTTCCGGCGTCGTCGGGCCGCTTTCGACGGCGTTTATGATCGGGTCTTTTGATTGTTATCTGGTCTACCGCGAGCGAGGGAGAATCGGATGGCTTGCCGGAGCGCTGGCGTTGTTCCTGGTCGGCGCATTTACCAAGGAGCAGACGCTCGTCTTGCCTTTGATTGTGCTTGGTTGTGAGCTCTTCGTTTTTCGATCGAAGGAGGGGCCGGCGGTTTCAGCCGCGGGGAAGCGGATGTTCGTCGGAACCGTTGCCGTGGCGGTCGTATATCTTGCAGCGCGCTACGGTGCCCTCGGCTTGCTGCTCGGTAGAAATCGCAATCTGAACTTCCCCGACGACGCGCACCTTGGGCTTTCAAACGTCCTGCAGACGATGCCGGCACTTCTGGCGAAGTACTGTTTGTTGTTGATCTATCCGGTTGATTTGTCGCTGATGTACCCGTTCGGCTACGTCAGACAGCTCGGCCTCACGAGTTTTTGGATACCACTTGCCGCGATGTCAGTCGTCGCTGTGTTGCTGTTGTGGGGCGCTGGCAAGTCGAAGGCAGTTGCCGCCGCGGCTCTGTGGCTGATACTGCCGTTGGCTCCTCATTTGAATACGACTGCCTTTGTGAGTGAAGAGATAGTTCACGATAGATATCTTTATGGTTCGCTGATCGGCGCGGGGATGCTGGTGGCGCTCGGCCTTTGGGCGATCAAGCCGCCCGCGCTTCGAATCGCCTTTACGGCATCGCTCATCGTGCTGCTTTCGATTTTGACAATCAGGCAGAACGCGCAATGGCAAAGCAACGAAACGCTCTGGGTGCGAGCCGCCCAAAGGGCTCCGGGTTCGCGGCTGGCTCATCTTGCGTTGGGATCGTTGGCAGAGAACAAGCGAGACCCCGCTACGGCGCTCAACGAATACGAGATTGCGTTGAGCATCAATTCAGATTCCGTAGAAGCGCTGACCAACTCGGCGTTGTTGTGTGGTCGATCGGGCAACTGGGGCGAATCTCGCCGGCGTTTCTCGCGAGTTGCCGCGCTGACGCCCGACAATCCCGTTGCTCATTTCAACCTGGCGTTCGCCGATGCAGTGCTGCGGCGTTATTCCGAAGCTGTCGATGAGCAGCAGAAGGCGCTCGAGCTGGACCCGAATGGCCCGCGTTCGGAAGAGTGGCGAGAGCGGCTCGCTCAGCTCAAGAAGGCGCGGGACGACGCAGCAACCAAAGACGCGTCACAAAAACCCGCGCTCGAGTAGCGTCGTTGAGGGCAAGAAACCGAATGTCGGTCGGGACTGGAGGATACGAATCCAGAGTGCAAAAGCGAGTCGCCGCGGTTGGAGGCACGTCGGCACAGGAGAACTCCGTCTGGCTAACGAACTCCAGGATAATCATGTTGGTCGGCCTTCTCGCGGTTCTTGTCTACTCGAATTCGCTTGGCGGCGAGTTTGTCTTCGACGACACCGACCAGATCACGCAAAACCAGTCGATTCGTTCGTGGGGCAACGTGGGTCATGCCTTTACAACATCTGTCTGGTCGTTTCGCGATCAAGCCGAGCCTGGGACACCGCCGCCGCTTCCTTATTACAGGCCGCTGTTCACTGTATTGTTGACCGTCGAGTATCACTTGTTTGGGCTCTGGCCGCAGGGTTGGCATTTGGTTAGTCTGGCACTTCACGTCGCATGCTCAATAGGAGTCTTTTACCTCTTACTGCTCCTCAGCGGTCAGAGAATTGTGGCTGGCGGCGCAGCACTCTTGTTCGCAGTGCATCCGGTCCACGCGGAGTCAGTGTGTTGGGTGAGCGGATTGACTGACCCGTTGTTCTCAATATTTTTCATAGGATCGCTGTGCTTTTACTTGAGAGCGCGAGAATCGGCTGCGACTTCGAAACGATCTTCAGAGAGCGGCATTAATCGAACTAGCATGACCTGGTCTTTGGTGCTGTTTGTTCTCGCGGCGTACTCCAAGGAAACCGCGCTGAGCTTGATCGTGATGGTTTTCGGACTCGAGCTGATTAAATCGGCCGGCTCGACTAGCTCGAGGCTCTCGTCCGCGGCTCGCGCTGCGATTCCTTACCTGCTTGCGAGTCTCTTATACCTGATCCCGCGTTACCTCGTGTTGAAGGAGATGATGTTTCGAAATCCGCAGGCGGTCGATCGCCCTGCCATACAGAGCCTGCTTACGCTTCCGTTTGTGATTTGCAGTTATCTGCTTCACCTGATTTGGCCGGTCGGACTGAGCGTCACCTACGGCACACATTTCATAACCCGCGCGGGCGCGCTTGCGTTTCTGATACCGGCGCTGGTTATTGCGGTCACGGTTGCATCGTTGATTTATTGGCGAGCTCGCGTACCGCGTTATGTGTGGCCGGGTCTGCTGCTTGTTCTTGTACCGCTTATCCCGGTGTTGAATTTGAGTCAGATTTCTCGCGAAGAGTACCTGGTGTTTGACCATTATCTTTATTTGCCGGTTGCAGGGTTCGCGTTCTTGCTTTCGAGCGTCCTGCTCGGCGCGAAACGGTTGCCTGCTTCTAGAATCACAGTGGCAGTTCTGCTGTTGGCTGCTGCGATCGTGGTGTCCGTGAGGGGAAACATGGTTTGGGCGAGTTCGGAGGCGCTCTGGTCTAACGCGGCGCGAGTATGCCCGTCGTACTGGGCTCCGCAGTACAATGCTGGAGTCTCGTTTTTGGAGTCAGGCGACGTGGCGGGTGCGAGAGAGCGGCTGGAGTCGGCGGCTGCGATGAAGCCTGACGAGGCGGTTGTGTTTGACGCTCTGGGGCGTGTCTATGCGCGGTTGGGCGATCGGCCGGCGGCTACTCGCAGCTTTAAGAGGGCGCTGACGCTGCAACCAGACTTGTTTGAAGCGCACAACAACCTGGGAACGGTTTATTTTGAGGCGGCCGACTATCAGACGGCTGCGAATTGTTTCGAGCAGGCTTTACGGTTGAAGGCTTCGGCGGTGGCTTCGCGATACAATCTTGCGCTGTGCTACCTTCGACTTGGGAAGGCTGAGCGAGCTGCTGTGGAGCTTGAGAGGGTGGTTGCGTCGGGAAGCGATGCGGAGGCGTGCTACGAACTCGGGATTGCGTACGAGCAGGCGGGGCAGGCGATGCGCGCTGGTGATGCATTTCGGCGTGGGCTGGAGTTGGCGGGTGAGGGTGAGGTTGCCGAACGGATCAAGCAGGCGTTGAGTCGCTTGCATGGAAAATAATTTGAGATTTGAAATTTGAATTTGAGACTTGAGATTTGAGCTGTGAAATCTGAAATCTGAGATTTCAAATCTGAAATTTGAAATTGCAGTCTGAGAGATTCTTGAACCTTGAACAAAAGCGAAGTCACCATCACAACCAGCACCGCAGCGGGCGAAACCCGCGCCAACTCTGAGCCCTTGGAAGATCGTCTCGCCAAAGCAACAACTAATTCAAACGGCGCGCATCGCATCTGGGTGATCACCGTGAACACCTTTCGCGAATCGGTTCGCGATAGAGTCCTTTACAACCTTCTCCTGTTCGTATTCATCCTTGTTGCCGCGTCTATCTTTGTGAGCGACCTTTCCATTTCTCAAGAGACGGAATTCACCGCGAGTCTCGGTTTGAGCGCAATGCGAGTGTTCGGTGCGCTCATCGCAATCTTCATCGGGGTGGGACTGGTCTACAAGGAGATCGATCGCCGCACGATCTACAACCTTCTGTCAAAACCGGTACACCGCCATGAGTTCATCGTGGGGAAATACCTCGGGCTGTGTTTGACGCTGCTGGTCAACTCGGCAGTGATGATTCTCGCTACAGAGGCGGCGATTCTGTACGTCAACCGCGGGTGGGTTAATGTTCAAAAGGCGATATTGGCAGCGGGATTCCTGATCTACCTCGAGCTAGCTCTAGTTGTAGCGATCGCGCTCATGTTCTCGAGCTTCACGACGCCGATGCTGTCGGCGTTGTTTTCGTTCGCTGTGTACGTCATCGGCCAACTGAGCAGCGACCTTTTGCAGATGGCCGCAATGACCGGCTCGGCTGTTTCTCGAGCGGTGCTGATGACGTTGTACTATGTGCTTCCGAACCTTCAGAACTTCGGCTATATATCAGAGGCGCGACACGGAAGCATTGTCCCAATGAAGATGGCGTTGGCGTCGACGATCTATGCCGCGATCTACATTGCCATTCTGCTATCGGCGGCGATCACCATCTTTAGAAGGCGTAGCTTCAAATGAGTCGCAACGGCGGGGATCCAGAATGAAGGGATGGAAGTCGGCATTGATCATAGTGCTCGGGTTTGCATCGCTCTATCCGATGCAGCGCTGGATCGATACAAGCGTCAAGCCTCCGTCGTCGTCCGAAGACGTGCTTTACCTGTCTTCCGGTGAAACGATCAGACGGATGAGCGTCGGTTTGTCTGCGATTGTAGCCGACATCTACTGGATCAGAACTGTGCAATACTTTGGACGAAAGCTCGTCGAGAGTGATAAGCGGTTATCGGCCGCGACAAAAGACATAGACATGCCGCTGCTGGCGCCGCTCCTCAACATTGTTACTGCTCTGGACCCACATCATACGCCAGCATACAGATTCGGAGCGATTTTTCTGCCCGAGCGCGATATGGATGCCGCGATAGCTTTGCTGGAGAAGGGGCATCGCGAGAACCCGACAGATTGGGGCGTATGTCGCGACCTCGCCTACATCTATTGGCAATCCGGCAACGGCAAGCAGGGCGAGGCTCAGGCGGAAGACTACGCGAAGGCCTCGAGGTGGTACGAGATCGGGAGCGGTATCGAAGGCGCGCCGTGGTGGATGAACGACATGGTCGGGGTAATGAAGATCAAAGGCGAAAGCCGCGAAGTCGCCTATACGATTTATCGAAGTTATCTCGACAGCGACGATGAGAAAATACGTATTCAGGCCTTGGCGCGGCTCAAGCAGTTGCGATCACTCGACGAGCTGGATGCGATAAATGGGTTGATCGAGAGATTCAGACAGCAGAGAGGGCAGTGCCCGGGGCGGCTCCGGGAGCTGGCTCCAGCGCTCTCTGCGATGGGACTGAAACTGAATAGCGATCTCGAGCCGGTAGATCCGGACGGGTTTGCTTACGATTACAAGCGCGCAGAATGTAAAGCGGCCTTAGTGTTTGAATCAACGATCAACCGCTGAGAATCAATTGGCGCGCTCACCGCTTGCGATCTTCTTCAGCTCGATCGTAGCGGTGTAGCCTGATGTTTTCAGTCTTGCCAGAATTGGAATGCGACGATTATCGTCACTTAGCCAGATCATCAATTCACCAGACCTCTTGACGTAGCGCCCGTTGAATGCGCGAATGTCAATCTGGATAGCCTTGAACTTGCCTGCGGTGACCTTTACTTCCTCGCGTTGCAGCACAGCCAATTCGATATTGTAGTTTGAGCCGAGATCAGAGATCGGGACCGGAATAGTGTCGCCTTCCCGGAGCGGTTGGAACCGGGCGTAATACAGAGCCGACAAAACGTCCTGCGTCCAACAAGGCGACGGCGCTTCTTTTGTTGTCGTTGAAACGTTGTCCTTCGTCAGGTCACTGTCAACGACCCGAACTTTGCCGGAATCGCGAACTATCGTGGACTGGTGAGTTCGCTTGACTTTGTTTTCTTCAATATTGCGTGCCGAGTACTCGAGACCGAAGTCGCGGGGATTGATGAATGCGCTGAACCGATCCTTGACCTTCAATCCAATGAGTGCCGGGAAGAAACCCTTCGAGGCCGCATCGGCGCGAAGCTCCAACAGTTTCGATTTCGAAGGATCCGACGGGAGGAGTACCGATAGCGTGAGCTCGCCGATGGTTCCCGAGAAAATGAATTTGGAAAAGGTTGCCTCGTAGGTGAGCACTTCGCCTATTTTGAACGGCAACGCTTCGATTGTAGAGGGCGCTTCTGAGAAGGGCTTGATTGATTTTGCCGCGGTGGATTTTGCGTCGAGCGAGGCCGTCCGCGTTTCCTGGAGTCCCCCCAGAAACGAGATCATCAACGCGACGACAGTTAAGGCCTGCATCAGGGGCTGAGCTCCGATCATTTTCAGTGAGTCATTCGGCGAGCGCGATCCATTTGAGCACGAGCAATGCATATATTACTACAAAACCGATCGCAGCCTGATACTCCCGATGCTTGAGGTAAAGAGACGGATCGAACTTTACCGCACTGGAGGCCGCGCGGTAACGCGGTAGTTTCGGGAGTAAGAGCGGGACGTCGTGACTGTAGCCGGCGTAGCTGTCGGGAAACATTTTTTTCATCGTTTCCGCTTCGGCATGGATCACCGGCAAGTAGAGAGCAAGATAGAACGCTAAATATACTGCTACGAAAATCAGACTGCCGCTGCCAAGCGCCGCTCCCGCGCCGAGCAGAAACGTCCCGAGATACAGCGGGTTTCTCGTGTAGGCGTATGGTCCGGCAGTCGTCAGTTCTTCGTTCTTTTTCAAGTAACCGGACGCCCATGCGCGCGTTGCCAGGCCAACGGAAGCGACGGCCAATCCCGCGATAAGCATCGTGGCGGTCGGCCTCGCGAGCACAAATAACAGCGGCAACAGAACGAACCCGCTCGGAACCCTTATGCGCTGTGCGAACTGCCGATAGCTCATTTCATCGCCCCGAGGCTGACGATTCGGTCAAGCCTGTCGGCGACTGCAGCAGCAACGCTGTCGACCCGGATGTCCATACATTCCCAGTGCCAACACTTTCTTCGATGACAGTTTGCCCTGCACCAAAGATCTCTCGACACCGTTATGTCATCGGGATGAAACGGACCGTTTCTCGCCGAGGCCGTCGGACCGTACAGTCCTACTATGGGCGTTCCGGCGGCAGCGGCGAGGTGCAATGGACCCGTGTCGCCACCCACGAACACCGATGCTTGCCTCGACAAAGCAACAAACTGTTTAAGCGTAGACGGGACCGGTGTACATCGACCGGAATTCGAGGAGTCGGCGACGGTGCGAGCCAGAAGTTCTTCACCCGGGCCGTAGGTCACGATCGAGGGCAACGATCTTTCGGTCCAGAGCCGGTCAGCAAGAGCGCCGTAGTTCTGCGCAGCCCAAAGCTTTGTCGGCCAGCCCCCGCCGGGGTTGAGAATGGCGAAAGCTCCGCCCATCTGTTCGCGAATCTGGCCGGCGTACAGCTCATCGTCGCGAGAGAGGGCTATCGGGAATTCGTAATTTCCCAGGAGGGTGGATTCGGAGAGAGGCGCGGTGTCCGACTGGTTCAAAGCGGCGCGCGCTAATGCGCAGTTCTTTTGGATTACGTGTTGACATTGGCTTGTTGTGACTTGCTCGGTCAGCCAGTATCTGCTGACAGACTCGCGAAGCTCGGATGTCTCGAATCCTATTCGGCGGGTGGCGCCTGAGAATGAGGCCACGATGCCCGACTTCAACAGTCCCTGAAAATCTATGGCAACGTCGAAGCCGGTACCGAGCCGCCGTCTGCAGCTTTTGTAGTCCTCGATTGTCGCCGGACTGAATGGCTGTGCTCGCCAGCTTCGGCTGTCAATGACGATCAGATCATCAATTACCGGAGAGCCGACCAGTACGTCGCTTGCGCGGCGTTCAACTATCCAGCTTATTTCAGCGTTCGGTAGCTCCCTTCTGATCAGTGAGACCGCAGGGAGGGCGTGTACAACATCCCCGATCGAGCTGAGTTTAATTACCAACAATTTCATTAGGCGTAGGCAGTATGCAGTAGGCAGTATGCAGTAGGCAGCAGCCAGTTCGCAAAGGTAGCTCCGGGAAGGAGGGAGATGAGGCGACGCGGGGACGCGGGGAGGAGGGACGCGGAGATGCTCCGGTACTGTCCGGTTCCTTTGTGAAATGGTTGGTCGAAGGTCTCGTGTCAGTTCCCAAAGCTGCGCGTCCCTCCTCACCGTGTCCCTCCTCCCCGCGTCACTGCGTCGCGCTTTCGCCCCTTCGCCCCCTTCCCCTCATCCCCTCATCTCCCCTCCCCTAGCTTTGTAGCCTTCCTCGCTACGTGCTAGAATCGCGCATCCGACTCTCACCATCGCATGAAGACATTAAGCATATTGGGCTCAACCGGTTCGATAGGGCAGAGCACTCTCTCCGTAGTCGATTCCCTGGCAGACCGTTTTGTGGTAGCCGGTCTTGCTGCTGGACGCGATATCGACCGACTTGCCAAGCAAATAGTCAGGTTCAAACCCTGGCTCGTCTCGGTTGCGACCGAGAATGACATCGATTCGCTTAGAGCAAAACTGAATGAGGCGCGAGCCGAGTCAATCCCCGAGATTCTGCATGGGGAAGCGGGGCTCGTAGCGGTAGCGTCGCTTGACGGCGTCGATACCGTCGTTTCAGCCACGGTTGGAGCTGTCGGGTTTACGCCTACTTATAAGGCGCTACAGCTTGGTCGACGAGTGTGCCTAGCAAACAAGGAAACGCTGGTCATGGCGGGCGAGCTAATGACTCGCGCCGCTCGAGAGTCCGGGGCGGAACTTCTGCCGGTCGACAGCGAGCATAACGCGCTGCATCAATGCCTTCGTGGCGAGAAGCTCCGGGAGGTAAAGCGCCTGATTCTCACCGCCTCAGGTGGTCCGTTCAGAACCGCTCCTATCGAGCGAATGCGGCAGGCAACTGTCGAAGAAGCGTTGGCTCATCCGACGTGGCAGATGGGGTCCAAGATCACGATTGATTCGGCTACGTTGATGAACAAAGGGCTGGAGGTCATCGAGGCGGGCTGGCTGTTTGGGTTCGGACCGGATCGTATTTCAGTCTGCGTGCATCCCCAATCGATCGTCCACTCGATGATCGAGATGGTTGATGGTTCGATAATTGCGCAGCTTGGCGTTACCGATATGAGGCTGATGATCCAGTACGCGCTGACCTTTCCGGAACGTCTGCCGACTGAGCTTCCGGCGCTTGGACTCGATAAGCTGGCTCGACTGGAGTTTTTTGAGCCGGACCTGGAGCGGTTTCCTTGTTTGAGGCTCGCTTACGACGCGATGCGTGAGGGCGGCACGATGCCTGCCGCGATGAGCGCAGCTAATGAAGTAGCTGTCGCTGCGTTTTTGGAGAAGCAGATCAGTTTCATGGACATCCCAGCCACGATCACCTCGACTATGGCAGCGCATGAGACGCAGAAGTGCTCAAGCATCGAAGCGGTGCTCGAGGCAGACCTTTGGGGTCGCTCATATGCGAGGTCTTACGTCTCCGGTCAACTCCCGATCGCAAGACAGGTATAACAGCGCGTTGGTTTCTGGTTTCTGGTTCCTGGTTTTCATTTCTCGGTGTTTAGTGGACCAAGAGACCAGGAAGAAACCGGACATACGAACCGAAACCAGAAACTAGAAACCGGGAACCGGTTGAAAGCCCAAACTGTAGACACCACAACGCCGCTAAGATAAACTCTTTGGTTACGTCAGGCCGCCCTGGGGCGGCCGATAAAAAATGTGATTTGAAGGAAGTATTGTTTGGAAATCTTGATTAAGTCCGCAGTGGTTTTTGCCCTGGTGCTCGGCGGGATGATAGTCATCCACGAGTTTGGTCACTTCATCGTAGCAAAGCTGTTTGGCATTCGCGTTGACGTCTTCAGCGTCGGATTCGGAAGACGCCTCTTCGGACTTAAGCGAGGTGATACGGACTACCGCGTCAGCCTGATCCCGCTTGGCGGCTACGTCAAAATGGCCGGCGAAAGCCTCGATGAACAACGCACCGGCGCTGAATACGAGTTCATGTCAAAGCCTAAGTGGCAACGCTTTTGTGTAGCGATTGCCGGGCCCGTGATGAACATTCTGACCGCCTTTGCCATTCCCGCCATAATCTCGAGCATTCATTACGAAATACCGGTCTTCAAAACCCAGGCGGCAATCGTGAACGCCGTGCAGGCCGGCTCGCCAGCAGAGGCAGCGGGCATCCAGCGCAGCGATGTGATTCTCAGTGTAGACAATCGAGAGACTCCGACCTGGCGCGACGTGGATGACTCCATCGCGATAAACCCGGATCGCGACCTCCCGATCACCGTGCGCCGCGGACATGAACTAAAGGAACTCACTATTCACGTCGGCACGATGGTCGTCGGTCCGGAGAAGATAGGCGAGGCGGGACTCGAAGCCTTCTACGGACCACGTTCTAAAATAATCGTCGTGCAGGTTGCAAGCGGATCACCTGCTGAACAGGCCGGACTCAAACCAAGGGATCAGATAGTCAAGGTCAACGGTAAGCCGCTCGTACCGGGCGACAATCCCTCTGAGCCCAGGGCCGACCAGGCGGAGGTCCTTCACGGCCAGTTCGATGTCACCCGCGTCATCCAATCCAGCGAGGGCCAGCCGGTCACGATCACCGTCAAGCGCGGCGACGAAGAGCTGCAAATACAGGCGACGCCCAGAATGGAAGAGGGCAGGCCCCGTATCGGATTCTATCCGGCAACCACCGACGCAGACATCGTGGTGACTAAATTGGGCCCCGGTGCAGCACTCAAACAATCCCTCAGCGAGAACGCCAGAGCCATCGAGTTGACCAAGAATGTGCTCGGCCAGGTCTTTGTCGGAAAACGTTCGTTTGGCGATACGTTCACCGGCCCCGTGGGCATCGCGCAAATCGTTGGTCAGGCCGCCGAAGAAGGAGCGATGCCGGTGTTCCAGTTAATGGGACTCCTGTCTCTGAACCTTGGAATCTTCAACCTGCTGCCGATCCCAGTTTTGGACGGCGGTCTGATTTTCATGCTGGCGCTTGAAGCGGTGCTCGGCCTGTTTGGCCTCCCTTTAAGCGTCCGCGTGCGAGAACGCATGATGCAGGTTGGAATGGTGATGCTCATGCTTTTGATGGGGTTTGTGATTTTCAATGACATTTCGAAGAGATTCGTGAGCCGCACCGCGCCTCCAGCGACAACCGAGCAACCGCGCAAATGATTGCGGTCGTGCCCGGTTGCGTTTCCTGACCATTCTCCCCAAAGTCGGAAACAGCCGAACTTGTAAACAAACACGGGCCTTGGTGCGAATGCGCGTCTCCGGCTCAAACAGCGGCCACTGCCCGAGCCGGCGTCTCGGTGATAGCCAAGCCAGGTTAAGTTATTCGGGAGAGTTTCATGAAGAAGTTAGCGTATCTGAGCATCACTTGCGGTTGCTTTGCACTGTTGCTGGTGAATCTGTCTATTTCGGGTGGAGTTAAGGCTGCCTCGAAGAAAAACAAAAACTATGTCGACGGCCGGATACTGCTGAAGCTACGCGACGACGTAGATCAACAGATGACCGACGACAAGGTGGGCGAGATCGTAGCGGGTGTTCGCGGTTCGCGGTTCACGCGTCTTGAACAAGACGCCGAAAGAGGACCCGTGCTGGTTCAGCTGAGGGCAGGAGCTTCGGTCGAGGAAGCAATCGCCGAAGCCTCGCAGAACCCTCTGGTGGAATACGCAGAACCTGACTACCGGATTTATCCCGCAGCAGTGCCGGACGACACATTTTTTCAGCTGCAGTGGCATCTCTTGAATAATGGCTTTGGATTGCCGGGCGCGGACATAAACGCTACGAACGCATGGGACCTGACTACCGGCAGCGATGATGTTGTAGTCGCGGTGATCGACACCGGCGCTGATCTTCAGCACCCGGATCTTGCGCCCAATCGGTGGGTCAATCCGCGCGAAATCCCCGGTAACGGCGTGGACGATGACGGCAACGGATTCGTTGACGACGTGAACGGCTGGAATTTCATCAGCAACAAGCCCGACACGTTTGAAGATCCGGTCGTCGACGCGCACGCAACGTTTGTAAGCGGTCTGATCGGTGCGGTGGGAAACAACGAGGCGGGTGTCTCGGGAGTGGCCTGGCACGTCAAACTGATGTCGCTCAAGTTCATTGGCGGCGACTCAGGCTCGGCGTCCGACGCGGTTAAGGCGATCAATTACGTTATCGATCAAAAGAAGCGAGGCACCAACGTTCGCATCATCAACGCAAGCTGGGGCGGACCTGGGAACTCAGCGTCACTCGAGAACGCAATTAGAAAGGCTAACAAACAGGGAATCTCTTTCGTGTGCGCGGCCGGGAATGGCGGTAACGACGGGTCCGGTGACGACCTGGAACAAGTGGCCGACTATCCTTCAACGTGGAGCACCGAGGTACCATCGATCATTTCGGTGGCCGCCCTTGACGCGAATGACCAGCTCGCGTCGTTTTCCAACTTCGGCCACTCGGTTGTGCAGGTCGGCGCGCCCGGAGTGCAAGTCTTCAGCACGAATGTCGGCGGAACGTACTCGTCGGGTTCGGGGACTTCCTTCTCCGCGCCCCTTGTTTCGGGCATCGTTGCGTTGTTGGTAGCTCGAGAGCCTGAGCTTACACCGTCACAGATCCGCGATCGAATCGTGAGGACGGCCGACCCATTGGGCTCGCTTGCGTCGAAGGTTCAGTCCTCCGGCCGAGCGAACGCCTTCAACGTACTGACCAACACTGTACCGCACGGGCCTTCGAAGCCGGTGATCGGTTCGGTGAGCGTTAACAAGAAATTTGTGTTTGTCGACGGCGTAGGTTTTGTAAACGGTTCTTCGGTGATTGAGATCGACGGGATGGCGCTTGGAAAGCTGAATTACGACAGCTCGTTTGTGCTCGCCGACGGCTCCACCACGCGAATCAGCTCCAAGCTTGGGAAGGACGGGATAAAGGTCATGCTGCCGCAGTTTCAGATCGTAACCGTGACGGTATTCAATCCATCCACCGGCGAGCGCTCGAACGGCTTTCAGTTCCAGCGAAGATAAGAGTTCTGACTTCCGAGTGCTGAGTACTGAGTCCTGAGTCTGAGATTCCAACCCTGAAAGGGTTGCGTCGTGCAGCCCAGGGTTGCCGTCTGCGGCTACTCTGGGTCGGCCATCATCGATTCACGCGATCAAGTCCGACATCGGCGGACGCAACCCCTTCGGGTTGGTACTCAGAACTCAGGATCAGCACCCAGAACTCAGAACTCGGCACTCAGAACTTCCTTTGCTATACTCTCGTTTTTGACTGGGCACGACCATGACGAGAGAGAAGTATGAAGCCGTAATCGGCCTCGAAATACACGCACAACTTAGGACTGCTTCCAAAATCTTCTGTGGCTGTTCTACGCGATTTGGAGATGAACCAAATGCGAATACCTGTCCGGTTTGTCTCGGACTTCCGGGTGCTTTGCCGGTGCTCAACAACAAGGTGGTCGAAATGGCCGGGCTCGCGGCGTTGTCTCTGAACCTCGACATCAACCCCGAATCAATTTTCTCCAGAAAGAACTATTTCTATCCCGATCTTCCGAAGGGCTACCAGATCTCTCAATATGACAGGCCGTTCTCCGAGCGCGGCTGGGTTGAGATACCGACCGCCGAACGGAACGAGCACGGCCAGCCGCTGGAATGGAAGTCGAAGCGGTTCCGCATAACCAGGCTGCATATAGAAGAAGACGCCGGCAAATTGCTTCACGAGGGCATGCCCGAGTCGGCGACCAAGTCTTATGTTGACCTGAACCGAAGCGGGGTTCCCCTTGTAGAGATTGTCTCCGAGCCCGATTTTCGATCCTCGTGGGAAGCCTACGACTATATGCAGTACCTTCGCAGAACTCTGCTGTACATCGGAGTCTGCGATGGCAATATGGAGGAGGGAAGTCTGCGGTGCGACGCGAACGTTTCAGTCAGGCCTCGAGGGGAGGAGAAGCTCGGCACAAAAGTCGAGTTGAAGAATCTGAATTCGTTTCGTTTCCTGCAGAAGGCCCTCGAATATGAGATTGACCGTCAAATCGCAGCCATTGAAAGAGGCGAAACCATCGTTCAGGAAACTCGACTCTGGAACGAGCGCGATGCCAGGACGTATTCGATGCGATCCAAAGAGGAGGCGCACGATTACCGCTATTTTCCCGAGCCCGACCTCCCGCCGCTGATAGTTAGCGGGCGGTTTATTCAGCAGCTCAGCAGCGAGTTGCCGGAGCTTCCGGAGCCGAGACGCCAGCGGTTCAAGACCGAATACGGATTGTCATCCGAGGATGCCGCGCAACTCACCGACTCGCGCCAGATGGCGGAGTATTTCGAGCAGACGGTAAAGGTCTGCCGGAATCCCAAGGCCGCCGCAAACTGGATTCTCAATGAGCTTGTGCATGAGCTGAAGTCAGCGGGGCTGGAAATCGGGTCATCGCCGGTCCAGGCTGACCAACTCGCAGGAGTCATCAAGATGATCGACACGGCGACGATAAGCGGCAAAATGGCTAAGGAAGTACTTGTAGAGATGTTCCGGTCGGGAAAAACCGCGGAAGAAGTGGTGGCACAACTAGGCGGCGGTCAATTGTCTGACCAGTCCGAGATCGCCAGAATAGCCAACGAAGTTATTGCCGCCAATCCGAAGCAACTCGAACAATACCGCGCAGGAAAGACCGCGCTGCTCGGTTTCTTTGTAGGCCAGGTCATGAAGCAGAGCGGCGGCCGCGCAAATCCTCAGGTAGTGAACAGCGTGCTGAAGCACTTGCTGGACAATCAAGGAGGCGTCCGATGACCGGGGTCGTTCGCGCCCTGATTCTGGCGGCTCTCTGCGGGCTGATCCTAGGGTCTTGCAAGCCAAACGTCGGGCCCAGAGACGAAGTAGCGGTTCTGGAGACAAATTACGGCCGAATCGTCTTCGAGTTTCTTCCGGATGACGCGCCGCGCCACGTCGCCAACTTCAAGGAGCTGACGCGGGAAGGGTTTTATAACGGCACCCGCTTTCACAAAATTGTCAAAGATCGCCGCAATTCACCGATTGCCATTCAAGGAGGGGATCCAAATACAATAAGTGGAGCGCCGTCGACCTGGGGCTACGGACAACCGGGTCAGAAGACCATACCTGCCGAGTTCTCGAAGACTCTTCGCCATTCACGTGGCACCGTATCAGCCGCCCGCAGGACCTCGGACCCTAACAGCGCGACCAGTCAGTTCTTCATCTGCGTGACGGACGATCCTGAATACGACGGTCAATTCTCGATTTTCGCCAGGGTCATCGACGGGATGAACATCGTAGAATCGATCGCAAAGGCTCCGACGCTTACGAACTCAACGGTCCCGCTCGACCCGGTGGTTGTGCAGCGGATTTATCTTGTGAGGCGGAGCGAGCTGGATTTGGCCTCAGGGAATTAGAAGTGACAGTAACGGTTTAAACCCAACCTCGCGCTCTTTGCATACCTTGCGCTCTTTGGGTGAACCCAGCTCTGTTGGCAGTTAATGGCGGCCGCAGCGCCGGCTCATACTCAGTCAGGAATCAAACAAAAACAACGCGGTTTAATTCTTGACTTTGGCCCCGCGGGAGAGCAATCTTTAGCCGTTCTGCCCCATTATTAAACTGGTTTCATTTTATGCAACTTGCGCGAGTCTGCGGGACGGTCGTGGCGACCGTCAAGAGCGATGCCCTGGAGGGACGAAAGCTACTCGTAATTCAACCTCTAAACGCGCTTCTGCAGGAAAATGGCAAACCGATGATTGCTGTCGACTCGGTTGGAGCGGGCTCGGGCGAAGTGGTGTTCTGGTGCAGGGGACGGGAAGCGTCTTTCCCTTTCCTCCCGGCTGAAGTGCCGACCGATTGTACAATCGTGGGAATCGTAGACTCTGTCTACTTGAACTCCAAATAAGCGCTGGATACGTGCTGCACAATCCGTCAGGCCGTGGCCAGGCCGGGACGTCCGCCGCGGATCTGGCTTGATTCAAGTTGCTTTGAAGACGACTATCGAATGACAACGATTGTCGAAGACGCCTATCCAAAACGATGATCCTCGGTCGGGTAGTTGGGAATGTAGTCGCGACACAAAAGGACGAGCGATACGTCGGCGGCCGCTTGCTGGTTGTTCAGCCTGTAAACCCTGACGGCAGTTCTGAAGGTGATGAGATCCTGGCGCTCGATGCGGTTGACGCCGGGATCGGCGACACCGTGGTCGTGGTTAGAGAAGGCTGGTCAGCTTCGACAACTTCCACCGGAGAACCAGGCGCGGCTATCGATTCCGCAATCGTTGGCGTCGTCGACACGATCGAATACGAATGAGCCCTCGGTAACCCTAATGAGCAACACTGAGCACGAAGTTGTCCGGCGGGCGCTGGAGGCGGCTCTTTCCGCGCTCGAATCCGGCCGGCCCGCCAGTACAGGTCCGAACGGGCCGGTGGTCGTCATAGTTGTTCCACCGCCGGCTGGTGGTTCGAGCGATGCCGAGAGTACCGGAAAGCCTCAAGCAGCGATCGGTGAATCGTGTCATCCGAGCCTGGAGAAGTTTCCAGTCGTCGTGAGCGCAGATGCCGGAGCGGGAGACAAGAGCTGCTTTATGGAACCGGAGCGCCGGTGCGTGAACTCCGGCGCGTGCGAAATGCGCGGCTACTAATCGGCAGACAGTGAGGGTGTATGGCAGACGAAGCCTGCCTGACTTACAAACACAGAAGTGGCGAACACCGAGCGTTGAAATTCGGAGCGAAGCCTTTTCGCATCGGTCGTCTGGAAAACAACGACCTCGCGTTTGACAATCCGTACATTTCTCGACATCACGCGGAGATCACGCATCAGGAGTCGGGTTACATGCTACGGGATCTCGGGAGCACCTCGGGCACCTACGTGAATGGAGATCGGGTCGGCGAGCACCTGTTGACTGACGGAGACGTCATCAGACTCGGGCGCGCAAGAGGTGTTGAGTTCATCTTTCACGCCAGCGGCCTCCCTGAAGGATTTGAGATCACTACCGACGAGAATCTGACTCCGGTCAGAGTTATAACTCCGGAAGACACCAAGTTCCTGGACACATCAAGGTTGCCCAGGACGGATGCGCTGGCCGACCGCACCCTTGAATGGTTGAGAGCGCTGTATGAATTCACCAGCGAGTTGTTGAGATCGCATTCGACTCAGGAGCTAAGCGACAGGCTGGCCGCGTTCGTGCACCGGACTCTCCACGGAGAGCGGTGCGCCGTTCTTCTTCGCGACATCGGCACAGACACACTCAAGCTCGCCGCGACTTGCGATCCGCAGGCGATAGTTTCTCCGAGCCGCAGCATCACGCGTCTGGTTTGCGACGACAATGTTGCCGTGCTGAGTCTTGATGCCCGAAACGACGAGCGGTTCTCAACCGGAGACTCCGCGCGGTTGCAGTCGATCCGTTCGGTGATGTGTGCACCGATAGGGTCCGGTAACCGCGTCTGGGGCGTTTGCTATATCGACAATCTGAAAAATGACCGAGCGTTCGACGACGAGTCGCTCGAGTTCCTCACCGCGGTGGCCCGGCAAGCGGGGCTTGCAATGGAGAATCTATATCTTCTCGAGGAGCAGCGGCGTTCGGTCGAGAGTTTTATCCGCACGCTGGCGCTTTCGCTGGATGCTCGCGACGAAAGTACAGCGGGTCACTCGGCGAGGGTCGGTGCGATGGCCGGCGGCATTGCCCGGACGATGGGACTGAGTGAGGAAGTGATCAGGGTCGTTTATTATGCCGGGTTGTTACACGACTACGGCAAGATCGGAGTGCGTGACGACGTGCTGCTGAAGCCCGCGGAGTTAACCGAAGAGGAGTACGAGCACGTCAAACAACATCCACAACACACATTTCGACTGCTTTCCAATATCAGGTTTCCTGCTGATCTGTCTGAAGTACCTTTTGTCGCGGCGGCGCATCATGAGCGTTGGGACGGCACCGGATATCCACACGGGTTGAAGGGGGAAGATATACCTTTGGGAAGCCGAATAGTATCGGTCGCCGACGCCTACGACGCGATCACCGAAGAGCGTTGCTACAGCGAGCCGTGGTCGCCGGAGAAGGCGTTGGTTGCGTTGACGATGCGATCGGGGACTTACTTTGATCCGACGGTGATCGAGGCGTTTGTGCAATACTTCAGCAGCGAAATAGAGCCGCGGCATCGAAGGCTGCAATCGCGGAAGACTTTGAAGGAACAGGTCACCGAAGGCGGGACAAAGAAGAATGAGCAGGAAGAGTCATTGGCGCAGTCTGCGGACGAGTCGTCGTTTCAGGAACGAGCGTTCTAACCTCAATCAACCTCGAGCCAGCCTGATCAACAACCGGATAGTTCTAGCCAGCCGCTGAAGGACCTCCGGCCCGTTTTCATCCGATCGTTCAACCACAAGGGCTCGCGTCTCTCCGTCTTCCGAATACTTGATTGTGAGAGCGGACCTGTTTTTGCGGGTCCGTTTTTCCGCGGTGTTTCTGCGAAGCCAGCCGACTGTTTTTTGACTGC
Organism: Blastocatellia bacterium; assembly: GCA_035315885.1. GTDB lineage: Bacteria > Acidobacteriota > Blastocatellia > UBA7656 > UBA7656 > DATFXM01. The sequence goes on along the minus strand of DATFXM010000093.1, from coordinate 5,667 downwards.
GCAACAAGCCGACGCGTCGCAGAGGTCCGGCGAAGCTTACGGTGAGTAGCTGGTCGGATGCGATGACTACGGAACGCGTCCCGGGAAACAGCTCTTTGATCTCGATGCCTTGCGGGCCGATGGTCAACGAAACGGTGGCGGGGCCGTCGATGCGTTCGAAGCCTTCGATGTACTCAACCTCGGCCCGCACGGGTTCGAAGTCGCGTTTGCTTTCCCGATTCACAAGTGGTACGCCGCACCAGATGCAGGTGCGAGCATCGGCCGCGTTTGGCCGTGAACACTCGATGCACTTTATTGCACTCATCGCTGAGCGTCTAGATCGTCCCCGGTTTGTGCGACGGAGATACCTTACCCTTTTCACGGTCGCGAAGGGTTTGGACCAAACGTCATGACCCAGGGAGCAACATCAAAAAACCAAAAAGGTAGAGCCGCGGGGGCTCTACCTTAAATCGGGAGATAAGTACCGCTAACGGGACTCGAACCCGTACTCTCCGCCTTGAGAGGGCGGCGTGTTAACCACTTACACCATAGCGGCAAATGGACTCCTCAGTATACACAGGGCCGACTGGGGTGGCAATGTTCGCCACCTTCGATGGTTGGTTTCGAGTTTACGGTTTCGGGTTTAGGGTTTGCTCACAACAAGTTTCCATGATCGATTCAATATTGCGTGTCGATCATTTATTGCTCGCCCTCAGTCTCGCGCTTATCGGTCGAACTCGAAATCCGAAACTCGAAACCTATTCCTTTGGCGATCCGACATCACTCAGCGTCAGTCTCCAGCTTCTTCAGTCGAACCCGAAACCCGAAACTCGAAACTCGAAACCTTTTTCCGTTTGCCCTTTTCTGTTTTGAATGTTTGAATATCACCCTTGCTGGAGCGCTCTCTCCCTCGAGTCGATCTTGCAAGGCGTTGCGCTCTTGGCTAAAACACTAATCTGTGCGCGGTACGCGCTGGCAATCAGCAGCCCCGTTTACCTGCAGCTTCCGCGCGCTCATTTGGCAATCGTGACCAAGGGGAAAAGCGTTCCGGAAGCTTTCCATCCGCAGTAAACCTTCGCGTTTATATGAGACCCTGCTAATCAGAAGCAAGTGACGATGCAATGAGCCAGACATTTCATCGAAGCACGAACTTCATCGCCCGAACCAGCATTTTCGGAGCGGTCTTCTTTGCAGGCATCCTCATCTGGATGCTGCTCGAATTCAATCGCTCCTCATATTACACTCAGGCGTTCTTTCCGCGTGAGCAGCCGGTTCAGTTCAGTCACAAGCATCACGCGGGGGACGACGCCATCGACTGCCGTTATTGCCATACCTCGGTCGAGACTCAGGCATTTGCCGGAATACCACCGACCAAGACCTGCATGAATTGCCATTCACAAATCTGGGCCGACAGCCCTTACCTCGAACCGGTGCGCGAGAGCTGGAAGACAGGAAAGTCAATCAATTGGACCCGGGTGCACGATCTGCCAGACTTCGTCTATTTCAATCACAGCATTCACGTCAACAAAGGCGTCGGTTGCTCTACGTGCCACGGAAGAGTCGATCTCATGCCTTTGACTTATCAGGTTGCTTCATTGCAGATGGAGTGGTGCCTCGAGTGCCATCGCAATCCCGAGAAGTTCATACGGCCAAAAGAGGACGTGTTCAAGATGGACTGGCCTCCGTCGGAGCAGGCGAGCGCCGAAGGGACCGAGAGGTGGGACCAGAGCGTACGGGGTCCCCAGTTGGTGAAGGAGTACCAGTTGCGAAGCACGTTGGTCCTGACTAGCTGCAGTACGTGCCACAGGTGAGGAGAAGTTCTGAGTTCTGAGTGCTGAGTTCTGGCTAACATCAAGTGCGTAGCAGCGCGAGAGAGACCCGAATGTCTGAAAACTACGGCACGAAAGGGAACCTGGTTCAACTCCAGCCGCGCCACCGTAGTGACGCGGCGTCAGTCGATCAAGATCGCGCTGACAAATCGCTGGGACTCCGTTCCAATCACGTCCCAGCAAACTCAGCACTCAGCACTCAGCACTCAGCACTTCCGCTCTGGAGAAGTCTCGAGGAGCTGGCTGACTCCACAGAGTTTCAGGAGTTCCTGCACAGGGAATTTCCCGAAAATGCTTCGGAATGGAATGATCAGCCGGGCCGCAGGACGTTCCTTAAATTGATGGGCGCGTCAATCGCCCTTGCAGGGTTGACGGCCTGCACCAGACAGCCCACCGAACATATCGCGCCTTACGTTCGCCAGCCCGAGCAAATAGTGCCTGGCAGACCGCTGTTCTTTGCCACCGCGATGCCGCTTGCAGGGTTTGGAACCGGGGTGCTCGCCGAGAGTCACGAGGGTAGGCCAACAAAGATCGAAGGGAACAAGGATCATCCGGCCAGTCTTGGCGCCACCGACGTCTTCTCGCAAGCGTCCGTGCTTGGGCTTTACGATCCCGACCGGTCTCAAACCTTGACCTACCTAGGCGAGATAGTCACCTGGTCTTCGTTTTTGGGCGCAATCAGACCGGCCATCGAGGCTCAGAGAGCAATCGGATCTGCGCCCGGCGGCAAGCCTACGCTGCGACTGCTGAGCGGCACGATCACGTCGCCAACTCTGGCTTATCAGATCAGGAGTCTGCTTACGCTCGTCCCCGGCGCCAAGTGGCATCAATATCAGCCCGCCGGAAGAAACAGTACTCGCGAAGGGTCAAAGCTGGCTTTCGGCGAATATGCAAACGTGGTCTACAAGTTCGATCAGGCCGACGTAGTCCTTTCGCTCGACTCGGATTTTCTTGCAAGCGGGCCCGGTCACTTGCGGTATGCCCACGATTTTGCCGCGAGAAAGCGAGTCCTCGACGCCGAGAGGGGCCGCGATCCAAACAGGTTGTACGTAGTCGAGAGCACCATAAGCAGCACCGGTTCGGTTGCCGATCATCGCGAGCCGGTCGGTGCGGGAATGGTCGAGACTTTCGCCCGTGCGGTTGCAGCGCGAATCGGCGTTGCAGGGCTGGGCCAGGCTGCAGCGCCATCAGGTCTTGAAAGATTAGTCGATGCAGTGACCGCCGATCTCCGGAAGAGTCGCGGTCGAGGCATTGTGATCGCCGGAGAACCCCAGCCTCCAATCGTCCACGCTCTGGCTCACGCTATGAACGAGACCTTGGGGAATGCAGGCTCTACTGTCATCTATACCGATCCGGTAGAAGCGAGTCCGGTCGAAGAGATCGGCTCGCTCGCCGAGCTTGTTCGGGACATGGACGCCGGCCAGGTCGAGTTGCTGCTGATCCTGGGTGGCAATCCTGTTTACGAGGCTCCCGCGGACTTTGCCTTCACACAACGGCTTCAGAAGGTACCGCTGAGAATTCATCTGAGCCTGTACAACGATGAAACCTCGCAGCTGTGTCATTGGCACATTCCGGAATCGCACTACCTCGAGTCGTGGGGCGACGTGCGAGCGTTTGACGGAACCGTCAGCGTCATCCAACCGTTGATTGCTCCGCTCTATCAGGGGTGCAGGACCGCGCATGAAGTTCTCTCGGCGATGCTTGGAGAGCCGGAGCGAAAGCCTTACGACATCGTCCGCGACTATTGGCAGCGTCGGACCTCGAGCGGCGGGCAGGAACCTCCGGTTAAACAGCCCGGAACGCCGAGTCCGGCTCCATCGCAACCATCTCCCGAGTTCGAGCGGTTCTGGCGCAAGTCGGTTCACGACGGCGTCGTAGCCGGCACCACGCTCCCGGCCAAGACTCTCAAGACCACCACAAACTGGTCGACTCAACCAATAGGCGCGCAACCCCCGCCATCTCAGGGATCGTACGAAATCGTCTTCCGCCCCGACCCGACTGTGTTTGACGGTCATTTTGCAAACAACGGATGGCTGCAGGAGCTGCCAAAGCCGATCCTGAGAACGACGTGGGACAACGCGGTGTTGATCAGCCCGGGCACCGCCGCGGCGCTCGGAATCGGTCAGTCCGCGGACGGAATCGCCGTAAACAAGGTCGGGCGAATCGGCGGGGAAATAATTGCCGACAAGGTCGAGCTGCAATACGGTGACACACTGCTCACCGCGCCGGCGTTCATAGTTCCGGGTCACCCCGACAAAACCGTCACGCTTCATCTTGGTTACGGCAGAACCTCCGCTGGCCGGGTAGGAACGAACGCGGGCTTCAATTTCTATCGCCTTCGAACGTCCAACGCGCAATGGAATGCCGCCGGAGTCAGCATCAGAAAGGCTTCGGGAGAGTACATCATCGCTACGACTCAGCTTCACCATGCGATAGACGAATCAGTGGTTGGTAAGCGTGAGCTGATTCGTTCGGGGACGCTCGCGGACTTCCGCAGGGATCCGAAGCTTTCTTTCGAACCCGAAGACAGCAAGCACGAAGAGTCCTCGGACAAGGAGAACAACGGCCACGGCGAAGAGCACCATCCGTCGCTGTATCCCGACTACGAGTACAAAGACTACGCCTGGGGAATGGCGATAGATCTGAACTCGTGCATCGGGTGCAGCGCGTGCGTGGTCGCGTGCGTCGCGGAGAACAACATCGCGGTAGTAGGAAAGGAGCAGGTTCTTCGGAGTCGAGAAATGCACTGGCTGCGAATCGATTCGTATTATCGGGGAAATGAGCGCAACCCTGAAACGTATTTCCAGCCGGTACTGTGCCAGCAGTGCGAGAACGCACCATGTGAAGTCGTTTGCCCGGTTGCCGCTACGTCTCACAGTGCCGAAGGTCTGAACGACATGGTCTACAACCGGTGCGTAGGCACTCGGTACTGCTCGAACAACTGCCCGTACAAAGTGCGCAGATTCAATTTCCTGCTTTATCAGGATTTCTACACCGCAAGTCTCAAGATGATGCGGAACCCGGACGTCAGCGTCCGGAGCCGCGGTGTGATGGAGAAGTGCACATACTGCGTCCAGCGGATTCAAAGCGCCAAGCTCACTGCGGAGAAACAGAACCGGCGGGTCAGGGATGGTGAGATCACGACTGCGTGCGAGGCTGCTTGTCCTACGCAGGCGATTACTTTCGGCGACATCAACGACCACGGCAGCCGCGTGGCGAAATTGAAAGAGTTGGAAAGGAATTTCAGCTTACTGGGTGAGCTGAACACCAAACCGCGCACGACGTACCTGGGCGTGGTCAGGAACCCGAACCCCGAGTTGGAGAAGGCTTAGAAGATGCAGGAAGACGTGCACCAATCGGTATCTACCGAGACCACAATTTCGCCGCCGTCGGAGTTAGGCAAGGGTCTGACGTTCTCGTCGGTCACCGACAAGATCAGCTCCATCGCGCTCACGCGGCGAACACCTATCGGCTGGTTCATCGGCGCCGGCATCTCGTTCGCCATCACGCTGGGTTTGTTTTACACCATCGGCTACCTCGTGCTCACCGGCATCGGGATCTGGGGCAACAACATTCCGGTGGGATGGGCTTTCGACATCATCAACTTCGTTTGGTGGATTGGGATTGGGCACGCGGGCACATTGATATCCGCGATTCTGTTTTTGTTGCGGCAGCGGTGGCGCACTTCGATCAATCGGTTCGCCGAAGCGATGACTTTGTTTGCGGTGGCGTGCGCAGGTCTGTTCCCGCTGCTGCACACCGGACGACCGTGGCTTGCGTACTGGCTGTTTCCTTACCCCAACACGATGGGTGTATGGCCACAATTCCGCAGCCCGTTGATCTGGGACGTGTTTGCGGT
>DATFXM010000092.1:0-10306 GCA_035315885.1 Blastocatellia bacterium | reverse complement strand
GAATTTTTGGGGATCCCCGCCACCGGTCGGAAATTTCGCTTCGATGTGCACGAGCGCTGTCGATTTGTCGATGGCAAACTGGCTGAACGCTGGGCGCAAGTCGACATCGAAGACATCAAGCGCCAGCTTACCGGCCCCTTCCCAAACAATTCTAGGCCACTGTCAATCCTGCCATTACCGTTTCGATCGAGTGCCAGCCACGCATCATCTGAGCCAGCGGCTGTCCAAGAAGCTTGGAATAAAGCGCCTGTCCCTGCTGGGTCGAACCGCACACCCCCAGCTGCATCCGTAAAAAATGTCCTGTAATGTCCTGTCTCTACGCGCGCGCGTACATCTTTTATAATCCTCATTCAAGAGTTTTCTTAGAAAGCGAGCGCGCGCGGGCGCGAGGACTATAGATTTCTCTCACCTTGTCATCGAAGTGCATACGCGCGCGCGCATGGAGAGGGGACATTAGGGGACATGTGTGCCAGCAGTGATTTTAGTCTTGTCAAGAGAGAAGGCTATCGTATACGCGCGCGCGCGATGGTTACCGCCCCGTTCGCTTGCTTATTGGTAGCGCTTTCCGCCATCGCTTTGCTGCGTTTCGGCCTCCTGACGTTCGCCATCGCCATTTTTGTTAGCGGGCTTTTGTTCAGTGTCCCGATCACACCCATCTTTCAGCTTGGTACGCGAGCAATTCGCTCACTGTGCTCCTCGCCGTGGTGGCGATTGCGGGCTATGCGTTTCACACATCGCTTGGCGGGCAGAAGCTCTTCGAGGGGATGCTGCTGAACGAGTGACGCCGACCAAAAGAAGAGATGATTTGGCGTGCGGTAACCTGTCAGGGAAAAGGTAAGCTCCTTCTGGCTGAAGACACCGGGACTCGAGGGTCGTTCTCAAGATTATGTCCGCCGGGTTACCCTAACTTATAAGTTGCCGGAGCTGTGCTATGCTTGTCGGCCAAGAGAGTTCGCCTCATCTAAATAGATCTGAGTAAGAGAACCACGGAGCTATCAACCAACACAACTCCGGCCCATTACCCGATCGTCAGAAAGATCGGCGCGGGCGGAATGGTGATTTGTATAAAAATTTTACGGAGGCAAGAAGTCTTAACTCCCAATTCAGGTACAGCTCGACAATGGCTTTACGCTAAAGCAGCCACTATCCCACCTAATTTACCTTAGGAGTTCCGAAGGATCAATTTGCTCTTGTCAGAGGCGAGGACCTGCATTTCCAGCAGGAAGATGCGACCTCCAAGATACATCGGGCTAACTCAACTTCTGACGCGTAAGCTCGCATAATCGACCGCCGTAACCCCATAAGAAAGCGACAACCCCTCAATTTCCGGCCGCGCAAATCGGTAAGTCTGCTCATGAAAGAGAGGCAGCAGCAGCGCGTCTCGTGAAATAATCTCTTCGATCTGCCTGTACAGCGAATGTCGAGCCGTCGCCGAGGTCTCTGCCCTTCCTTTGTCGATCAGATTGTCCACCTCTGGCGATCCACAGAGACGACCGAGTAGACCTTCCTGTGAGTGCAATAAGTGAACAAACGTGTGAGCGTCTGGATAGTCTGCTCCCCAGCGCCCAACTACGACGTCTACTGTGGCTCGCGTTGTCGCCTCAATCCATTCCGATATCGTCCTGTTAGCCGCTCGAATTCTTACTCCTTGCGCTCGAAATGCACCTTCAAGCTCGAGCGTCAGGGCACCATATTCCCCGAAGTAAACCGGATTCAGCACGGCTGTCAATTCAATCTCTGATGAGGAATGCTCGCGAGCCGAGGGAGCAGCATAGCTCCTTGAAATGTGAGCCGGATCGTGACCCAAAAGTCCAGGCGGAATCAATCCGTGAGCAGGCACTGCAAGACGACCGAGTGTCTGACGCACGAGCGAAGTGGAGTCGACTGACTGCACGAGTCGTTGGCGCAACTGTTTGTCTTCAAGAGGCGGCCTATTGGTGTTGAAGGCGGCAAAATAAGTAATAAGTCGTGGCGTCTCTCGATACGCGGAAGCAAAGTCGGGATCTCGACGCAACGCCTCAACTTCCGCTGGGAGCAAATCCGACGCCAGTGAGAACCTGCCCGCCCGGAACTCCGAAAGAATATCCGCGGGCGATACTGCAAAATTGAAGATCAACTCATCGCTCTTAGGATAGCCTTTGCGCCAGTAGGCCTTGTTGCGTTCGAGCTCGAGCCGATGACTGGGGTCGAACTTAACGACGCGGAATGGACCAGTCCCCACTGCTCCCTCTTGCCAGCTTGTCCCGAAGTGCTCCGTGCCTTCCGGAACGATCGCCGATCCGCCGTAGGATACCAGCGCCGGGAAAAGGGAGACTGGCTCTTCTAGTTCAATCGTGAACTCATTTGCTGAATGAATGCGAAAGCCGGACAGATCCGACCCCTCTCCGTTTAGAAGCTCTTTTGCGCCCCTAATCGATGAATAGAACCATCTACATTTGCTCTCGCGATGTTGCAGAAGACGTTCGAAGGAAAATCGAACATCCCGGGCGGTGAGCCTCCGGCCATCATGGAATCGAACATCATCACGCAAGCGAAAACGATATTTCTTACCGCCATCCTCCGCCCGGTACTCTGCCGCGAGCCAGGGCACAATTCTCCCGCCAGCGTCATTGGTCAGCGTCTCATAGATGCTCGTTAGGACTTCGCCATCTTCAGTCGTGGACGATTCTGTCGGGTCAATGCTGGATACCACACCGGCTATCGGTACCTGGATTACTCCACCGGACATTCGACGAGCCTCTGTTGATGCTGCAGATGTCTCCACCTTGCCGAGCTCTGCGTAGTTCACGAAAGGAGCGCTACCCTGGAGCTTCAGCTTACGAACCTTAGCGCCCGCAAGACGGTGATCGATGTCATGAAAAAGCGGGAGAACATCACCTGATTCCCAAAGATAATTTTCGTATTGTCGGTAAAGGGATGCCCTCGCGCCCGGCCGGCTTTCAGCGCGGGCTTCTTCCAAAAGACGATCGCCCTCGCGCGATGCAACATAGTTACGATAGAGTCCCACACGAGAATGAAACAGACTGTGAGTAAAGTTATCCGGATCGTCGTAATCGGCGTTCCAGCGACCGATTCGGAGATCGAGGCCATCATTTCGCTGGTCGGCTTCCAGGTAAGAAGCCATCGTGGTGGTAGCGATCTCGACTTCCACGCCCAGCTCCGACCAGATCGCGAACAAGGTTCTCAACAAGGATCCATATCGATCTTGTAGCAACGGATGCACCGACGCCCGAAGTCGGATAGGTGTGGTCAGACCGGCGCTTCGCAACATCCCAACCGCTTCCTCGCGCGACAGCAGATGACGTCGCCGGCCCGGATCGTGCCCGAGCATGCCGGGTGGAATCAGACATACGGCAGGCTGCGAGAATCGTCCGAGTGTTTGCCAGACAAGATCGTTTGTGCGTACAACACCGCATAGCGCGCGACGGATCGTTACGTTCTGCCCAAACGGACCCGCAACCGAGTTAAACATCACGAAGTAAGTGTTCTTTCGCGGTGCTTCGACTAGTCCGCCCCTAAAACGAGGGTCGCGCAAGAATTCTTCCAGATCTTGCGGAGATAAATCGCGAGCCAAATCGATATCACCGGAGCGGAAGCCGGAAGCAATTGCAGATGCACTCAATCCATGGCGAAACTCGATCGCATCAACCATTGCCGGCGAGCCTTTCCAATACTGCTGATTGCATTCGAGCGATATGCGACCGTTTTCACGAGACGTGAGACGAAAAGGGCCCGTGCCTATGAGAAGTCCGACACCTTGGGGACCACGGCGAATAATGCCTGTCTTGTAATCAGCAAGGAGAGCAGGATAGATCGAGAGCGGCTCCTCGAGCAGTATCTCGAGTTTGTAGCTCGAATGAACTATCACGCCGGCAAGATCGTTCGTCTGCCGGTCGGCAAATGCTCCAACGCCACGAATTGCGGAGATCGCCGATGGCAGTTCCTGTGAGGCATGCCGAATCGACTCTTTAAACGACTCCTTGACATCTTCGGCAGTAAGAGGGTGCCCATCCTGAAAATGAACATTGTCACGCAAGGTGAGTACGAACGAATTACCGTTGTCTCCAACTTCCCATCGTTCGCAAAGATTCGGAACTAGATTGCCATCCTGATCCGTAGCTAGCAGGGTTTCGAAAACATTGCAGAGAATTTCAACTTCCTCCACAAGCTCCATGTTTATCGGTTCAAGCGCCTTAACGGGATTGGCGATAGCCACCACGAGCCGTCCGCCTTTTGGTATCTCTTCATGCGCTTCGGTGTCTTTCGAGCCCGGCGCGAGCCTCATCGCCTCCTCGAGATATTCGTTTGCTCTCTCATATTTACCGCGCAAGTTAGCAAGGGTTGCAGCACCGGAGAGCAGATGCCTAAGACTTTCGGTATCTCCAATCGCTCTCGCTGCTTCGATTGCCCGAGGAGCCCAGCGGGTGGTCTCTTCCACTCTTCGTGCCTGCCACGCAGTCTCGGTCGCAAAAACCAATGCAGCCACCGCACGCTGAGTTTCTTTTTCGCGTTCGAATATCTTGATGGCCGCTTCGGTTTCCTTGAGAGCGCCATCGATCTCGCCGGCCATCCGGTGGGCCTGAGCAAGAAGGAGCCGTGCTTCTCCCTCAGTGGATCGCGAACCCTCCCATTCTTCATCCAAAAACTCCAGCGCGGTCTTTGCGGAGCGGGCGGCTTCTTCTGCGCTGAATGCATCCAAAGCGTTCTTAGACAGCCGCAGCCCATACTCGACCGTTTTGTCGGGAACGTCTCCTTGAGAGAAATGGTAGACCAGTCGCGGATACACGCGTTCGAGGCGGCCGCGATGTCTTTTCTCAATATGCTCGGCGTATTTGCGATGAAGCGATCTGCGCTTGCGACGCGAGATCCCCGAGTACAACACATCGCGCACTACAGCGCTTGAAAACGTCAGGCGATCGCCGCGCGACTCGCGCTCTTCTTCAATGAGTCCATCATCAACCAGCCGATCAATGGCCTTCTCCACGTCTTCATTATCGCCGGCCAGGGCCTCGAGGTCCGCAAAATCAAACGTTTTGGCGATGACCGAAGCGATGGAAAGAACCTCTCGTAGATCCTCCGGCAATCTCTCGATTCGCTTCTCAACCGCTTGTTGAATTGTCTCCGGCAGTGCATCGGTTGAAATTCCGGTCTCAGCCGAAAGGGTCCAACTGCCAGTGTTATCTTTATTAATCCCGCCAGAATCAAGGAGTGAACGAACCAGCTCCTTCGTGAAGAATGGATTGCCCTCTGTTCCTTCAAAGAGACGTTTTGTAAGTGTATCGGATAGATCGGGGCCGCCGATCAGCGTCTCAAGAAATAACCGGTGATCCGAAGGCGAAAGGCTTCCGAGAGCGATGGAAGAGAAGCGCCGATCACCGCGGAAGCTATCCAGCATACGGGTAAGCGGGTGACGAGCATCTACCTCCGTCGAGCGATAAGTACCGACTATCAAGGTCGGAGTTGGTCCCAAACGACGAACAATATATTGCAACGCTTCTATTGAAACTTCCGCGGCGTGGAGGTCTTCAAGGAAGATGATAAGCGGCTTGCCGCCAGCGATGCGAGTCAACGTACGAGCGAGCAACTCGAAAATGTGAGTGCGGTTCTCCGCACCCTGGGCTTCTCCGACGCGCATCAGCTTCGACTCACCAGTGATGGCCGAGCGAATATCACTGATCTCAGTAAGCATCGGAAACAACCCCACGAGATCAGAGGCTAAATCTGAAAGGTCTAATGAACCCGAAGTCGAAATTGCAGTGTCGCGTTGCCGGAAGTACTCCTGAATGGCTTCGCAGAAACCTTGATAAGGAAACGCTCCGTCTTGTTCAACCGATCGTCCGTGAAGCACCAGAAGCTTGCGCGCTTTTGCGAGACTTTCAATTTCATCCAGCAAGCGCGTCTTGCCTGCTCCAGGATCGCCGCCCACAACCACAAACTGACATTCGCCGGCGACGGCCGCGTTGAGCCGGATTTGCAATTCTGCCAACTCTTTCTCTCTGCCGATGAATGGAGACAGTGCTGGCCGTGGCAGCACGAGCGTCCGAGTTAGCAACACTGATTTAGTAAGATCGCTATCGTGGAGCCTTCCCTGACACCGGCGCAGAGCCTCCGCAACTTCACCAGCGCGCTGTGGCCGTTTGGATTGCTCTTTAGCAATACAGGAAAGGATGAGAGATTCGAGGTCTTCATTTATGGGAGCCCCCATCGACCGCGGCGGCTGCGGAATCTCGTGGACGATCCTATAGAGAATTGATTGCAGTTCGCCGGAGAAAGGCGGCTCGCCGGTCAGACACTCGTAGAGCACGTTGCCGAGGGCATATATGTCCGTGCGATGATCCACACCGCTTGCGGAGGACACTTGCTCGGGGCTCAAATAAGCGAGGGTTCCGGCAATGGTTCCGGTTTTGGTAATCCGGCTTTCGGCGGCTGCCCGCGCGAGACCGAAATCCATGATGCGGACTCTGACTCTGCCACCTTCTTCGCGAGATACCATCACATTTTCCGGTTTGATATCTCGGTGGATGACGCCGCGAGCGTGGCTATATTCAAGTGCTTCTGCGATCTGGATTCCGATATCAATTACCTCTCCGAGCGTCAGCGTCTGTTCACGCAGGAAACCACGGAGATTGGTTCCTTGTACGACCGGCATGACAAAGAAGAGCGATCCTTCATCCTTGCCGAAATCGTAGATGGGGACGACGGCGGGATAATCCATCTGCGCTACAAGCTGGGCCTCGCGTTGAAACCGTTGCTCGGCTTCGGTGCTGAGCATTGCGGGCGGGATCAGCTTGACTGCGACCTCTCGGTTCAGTAAGGGATCATGAGCTTTGTAAACGACGCCCATTCCGCCACGACCGAGTTCGGAAACAATTTGGTAACGATTTGAGAGGCTTTGTCCTATCATTCTTCCCCACTTCTTCGCACAAAAATTATAAAGTTCTTTGAAGGATCAGTCTTTCTGTTCAGCTATTAATCAGCACGGAGTAACTCGACTGGGGCGTTCTTGCGGGTCTGGATCACGAGGTTGTACCGACCTCGGTGGGTCTGTCGCAACATAATGCCGCCCAAAGGCGAGGTTTTGGGTGCGAAATTGCCGATAAACAGATCAAAAATGATCGCTGCAGCCTATCAACCCCACAAGGAGTTGTAAAGACGCGGTTCACTAGTTCGGTCACTCAAAACTAATACTGGCGTTCAAGGCAGCCGAGCGATGATCATTAAAGCAGACGAGGCGCTTTGTCAATCACCGCCTTTTCGCTTTTTCATGTCTAGGCGATTTGTACTAAACGCTGGTTTGTAGTACAGCTTTCACGCATAACTCGGCTTTGTTTTGAAGGCCCTAACTGAAAGGCCTCTTGACGCTTGCGTGGACGGATTGTACATTCTCGTAGGCCAAAGCTCTAATAGAAGCCATCTCTATAAGGGCGCCCAGTCGTCGGAAAGGGTGCACGCCCAGTCGAGGAGTATGCTGGGACTAAATAGCAATCTCTTCGGTGTTCTCCACCAGGACTTTTCGCAACTTGTCATCAAAGTTCTGAAGCACAAAACGTTGCTCTGGCAGCGGGTTCCCAGCTCGAATAACGTCAGCCTCCAAGACCAATGCGGCGCAAGAGGTCAGTAAACCTCGGGTCAGACCGAACACTATTGTAGATTGGTGGTACATCGATCTCCTAAACCTGAACCTCAACAATCACGATCTCGCCACTGCCAGATCCCGCATCCGCGCCTACATCGAGGCCTTCGAGCGAGACGGAACGAGGATCACCGAGAACCTGGACTTTGTTCGCTAGAAGAAGGAGGGCACTTATGACTTCGGAAAAAATGAGCCCAAGAATAACGTCGTTCGAGCAGGAAATCGCCGAAACTCAGCAGTGGTTCGACAGCCCGCGTTTCGCGGGGCTCTGGCGCCTCTACACCGCGCGCCAGGTGGTTGAGCAGCGCGGCACGATCGCCCGCGACTACACGTTGGCGCGTGAGGCCGCGTCAGCGTTTTACGACCGCCTGCGCCAACTCTTCGCGGAGCGTAAAAGTATCACCACCTTTGGTCCATACTCGCCGGGGCAGGGTGTTGCGATGAAGCGGATGGGGATCGAAGGAATCTACCTTGGCGGCTGGGCGACCTCGGCTAAGGGCGGCACAAGCGAGGATCCGGGACCGGATCTCGCGAGCTACCCGCTCAGCCAGGTGCCCGACGAAGCCGCGACGCTGGTGCGCGCCCTGCTCGCAGCGGATCGCAATCAGCATTACCTGCGCTCTCGCATGACTGAGTCGCAGCGCGCTGCAACGCAGGCCCACGACTTTCGGCCGTTCATCATCGCCGACGCCGACACTGGCCACGGCGGCGACGCCCACGTGCGCAACCTGATCCGCCGCTTTGCGGAAGCCGGCGTTCCGGGCTACCACATCGAGGACCAGCGTCCGGGCGCCAAGAAGTGCGGCCATCAGGGCGGCAAAGTGCTTGTGCCGCAGGACGAGCAGAACAAGCGACTGAACGCAGCCCGCTTCCAGCTCGATCTTATGGGCGTACCGGGCATCATCGTCGCCCGCACTGACGCCGAAGCTGCCAATCTGATTGACGGTTGCGGCGATGAACGAGATCAACCCTTCCTGGTTGGCGCGACGAACCCCGATGTGCCGCCCTACAAGCCGTGCTTCCTGGCCCTGATTCAGAATCTCCACGAGCTGGGAATCGCCGAACTTAACGGTCATCTTCTGTACGCCATCCCGGCCGGAGAACGCGCCGTCGCCCGCGAGTGGTTGAAGCGCCGAGGAATTCTGGCGCTGGCCGCCGACGCAGCGGCAGCTTACCGAGAGGGGAAGGAGACTCTCGACGCGATATTCGACTCTGTCGCGGCGCGTTTCCTCGACGCGTGGGAGGACGAGGCCGAGCTGCAAACCTTCGGCGAGGCGGTTGCTGAAGTGATCGAATTCCGCACCAATGAAGGTGAACCAGTCGCGATAGACGCCACCGAATGGCGGCGCTTTGCCGCGCGCGCCTCGCTGTACGCTGCCCGCGAGAAAGCGCGCGAACTCGGCGTCGACGTTGACTGGGACAGCGAGGCGGCCAGGACACCCGAAGGGTACTACCAGGTGCGCGGCGGTATTCCATATGCAATAGCAAAGTCGCTTGCGGCGGCGCCCTTTGCCGACCTGCTCTGGATGGAAACCAAAACCGCCAATCTTGACGATGCCCGCGAGTTCGCCGAAGCGATTCATGCGGAGTTCCCGGACAAGATGCTGGCCTACAATCTGTCGCCGTCGTTCAGTTGGGACACCACCGGCATGAGCGACGAGGAAATGCGAAGGTTTCCCGAGGAACTCGGCAAGCTGGGTTTCGTCTTCAACTTCATCACCTATGGCGGCCACCAGATCGACGGCCTCGCCGCGGAGGACTTCGCCACCGCACTCAAGCAGGACGGCATGCTCGCCCTCGCCCAATTGCAACGAAAACTACGGCTGGTCGACTCTCCCTACCGCACGCCACAGACGCTGGTCGGCGGCCCGCGCGGGGATGCCGCGTTGGTCGCTACGTCGGGGCGGACGGCGACGACCATGGCGATGGGCAAGGGTTCGACCCAGCACCAGCACCTGATACAGACCGAGGTGCCCAAGAAGGTCCTCGAGGAATGGCTGTCGATGTGGACCGAGCATTATGATCTCCCCCGCGGGCTGCGGGTCCAGATGCGGCCGCACCGCGCCGGCTCGGAGTTGCTCGAACTGGGAGTCTACGACAAGGGGGAGGAGAAGCTCGCCAATGTCATCTTCGCCCCCATTCACGACCGGCGTGGTCGCAGCATACTCTCAGTGCGCGACCAGAACACGTTTGCGGAGTCACTGCGCAAGAAGCGGCTGATGACCCTCGTTCACCTTTTCCTGGTCCACCGCTTCAAGGCAGACTCGGTGCACTATGTCACTCCGACCGATGACAACCAGTACCAGGTGGCAAAGATGAAGGCTCACGGCATCTTCCGAGAGTTCACCACGGAGGTTGGCCAAATCATCGTAGCCGACGTAAACCACCAGCAGATCGCCGAGCTCCTTTCGCCCGATCAGGAGGAGTTAGGAAGACTAATACGCAAGGAGAGATAGGGTCGGCATCAAGCGCTCTAGGGTTATAAGCGCGAACGCGCGCCGCTCAAATTTGACGGCGCGAGTTCGTTATACAGTCCGAATGCGAATTAGAGCAAGGAACGACTGGAGAAATACTCCAGCACGTGGATATTTTTCTTATCGCACATTTCTTTGAGCACCTTCGGCCATACCGTGACGCTTACCTCGCCGAGGTGTGCCTTCTTGAGCAGGAGCA
>DATFXM010000091.1:0-9641 GCA_035315885.1 Blastocatellia bacterium | reverse complement strand
CAAAACGGTTCCAGTCAGGACCGCTAGCAGTACGACCCTTCGCCGGTCGCTCCGCCACGCAGCCTGAAATGCCAGACCCGCCAATATTGCGACCGAAATGACCTGAATCGCAAGCCATCTCCACAAAAATCCGGTGATATTGAATCCCGGCAGGGGGCGTAGCAACATCCGCGAGAAGGGCGCCATTGCCCCAACAAGAGCCACGCTCACTATGAGCCAGCCAATCGAATCATCTCGGACACTCTTCTCGGAGACCCACGCCTTCGAAGAAAAAAAATAACAAGCCAGCGATAGAACGAGACCGGTGAACGCAATTGCCGCGAGCATCTGCTCGAAAGGTCCGCCGGTGATCAGGTCCTTTAGATCTCCAGCACGCGCTTCGAACGTCGCAGTGATTTCCTGCTTCACGTACGACAGTTCGAGAAACGCCGGCAAGCTATAGAAAGCCGACAGCGCCCCGCCCATAATCCCGAACACGAAGACAATAACCAGCGGTCGCCAGCTTCTTGACCTGATCGCTATTACGACTGCAATGATTGCCAACGTAAGGGCGAACACATACGCGGTTGGAGGATGCGTAAGCACGAGTGCTCCAAACGCGACGCCGCCCATCACCAGATTCAGAGCACTCGCTCGCCGCAGAGACAAAGAAAACGACAGCAGCACCAGAGGCATCCACACGAAACCCAAAAGCTCGGCGAGCGCGCCTCGATGATAGAGATCGATCATTCGGTAAGGGAGAAGAAGGTAAAGCGCAGTCGCGATGGTCGCGCCTAAGCTCGGCATTAGCTGTCGTGCATAACCGTAGAACGCAACTGCCGACGCAACCGCGGCGGAGACTACCCCCAGCTCGATTGCGCTTGTCCAGTTTCCTGTCACCCAGTGACTCACCGACATCAGGTAATAGATACCCGGCGCATAGAAGGATGTTGTCGCCGCCCCCAGACCGTAGTTCAGGCTTGAAAGCCATCTCGGATACAAAACACCGGACCGCAGCACTTCATCGAACGCGATCATGCGCACCCAGTGAATGCGGAGATCGTGGGCCTGCGGGAGGTGTCCGCCGGCGGCATAAAAGAAAGGGACCGTCGAAGCTGCCGCAAGCGCGATCAGGAAAACCAGAGAGTAAATGTCGGTTCGATAGGAAAATCGGACGCCGCGGCGGCCATCGTTCGTTCGTGGAAGAGCAGATCCCTCGGCTTTATCATGCATTTGCTGAGAGATGGCACCGCCCTCCGATAGATCACACCGCTACTTCAACGGTCGCAGGGTTCTGCTGTCGCGCGAGTGTCGCCGCGACAAAGCAAAAAACGATCAGCCCGGCTGTGCAAACAGTGATGATTGCAGCAACCCGCCGCACCTTCGTAGTCCCAAAAACCAGCTCGACTCGATGCGAGCCTTGCGGGACGGCGATCTCCATATCACCGAGTTCTTCGCCGATCTTGATCTCGGCCGGGGTGCCATCCACCTTCGCGGTCCAGCCCGGGAAATAAAAGGTTCGCACAAGCAGCACATCGTCGTCGGTCAGGTTCGCCTGGATTACCCGATGTTGTGGCTTCCAGTCTTCAACTGTGACCGTCCCGAAATCCGATTCGAGCTCCGCCTGTGGGACATCCTGAGGGAAGTCGTCAGGGTCGTCGGGTGCAGTGCGCGGAATAATCGCGTAATTCAAGTGATGCTCCTGCGGATAGAAGAACGGCGCATAGAGCATCGGCCATCCAACGTTAGCAACGCTGAAGAGCAGTCCTCCGGCAACTACCGAGATTCCAAACAAGGCAAGAACTCGGCGGAATTTGGGCTCGAGCCGGCCGCGCGTTCGCTGAAATACTTCAAGGCAGGCACCGGCCAGGAGTGCTACGACCACTGTGCTTATGGTCAACATTCTCCACGTGAATACGCCGATATCAATCTTCGGGATATGCCTGCCGATTGGCTCGGAGTAACGAATCATCATGAAGCTGGTGAACAGGCCCGCCGCGACCCAGCCGAGAACTCGATCGCGCAAGTCACGATCAAAGTTCTTCACGCGTCTTGTCGATGCCAGGATCGCCACCGCGGCAATGACGATCGCCAGCGTACTGAAGATCCAGATTGCGTCCAGCCTGTTGAAGAATTCGGCGTGAACCTCGCGGTTGAAGATGTTATGAACAAAAATATACGTGTTGTGGTACGGCCAGCTTTCCGAAACGTATTCGTGCCTGATCATCTCCTGCTCGACTGCAGCGGGCAACAAATAGGCCGCAGCGAGAGCGCCGCCGCCTCCAAGACCTAAACCGACCAGAAGCACGCCCTTCCACTCGCGCCGCAAGATTGCGAGCACAACAATGAATACGAAGAAAGCCAGAGTTGCCTGATAGGCGGTTGGTGGATGAGACCAAAGAAAAAGACCGTACACCAGCGCAAGACCCGCGACGCCCGTCAGCCGCGAACGCCAGCTTGCCTCATTGCCCTGCCCCTCCCACGATCGAACGCCCATCAACCGCTCGCCAAACAGAAACATCAAGGGAACCCAGACAAAGGCGAGCAGCTCAGCGATTGCACCTCGCTGGTACTGATCGATCAAGTGATACGGGAGGAAAACGTAACACGTCATCACCGCGATCGCCGCAAGTCTCGACATGCACCGTCGAGAATAGACGTAGATTGCAGCGGCGGACGCCAACATAAACAGCAGCTCGGCATCCAGGAGAGTTCGCGTCCAATCCCCGGTGATGGCATAGAAAAACGCGGTGACGTAATAAACCCCCGGTGGATAGTAGCTGGTTGTCGGGGCGCCGAAACCGTAGTTAGTTTCTTCTTCCCAACGTGGATAGATCTCGCCGGCATGAAGACCCTGATAGAAGGACTTCATCTGGTCCCAGTGCAGGAACATGTCGTGAGTATCAGGCTGTCTGAGGGTGAAGCCGGCCGGGGCCGTATCCCCTTCTTCGGGACGGCCCATAAAGAAGTACGGCACAACCGCTAGTGCTGAAAGCAGGATACACAGCAGGGCTATGGCGAGTTTCCTCTTGCGCTGCTCGCTGGAGTTTTGATTTTTAGGATCTTCCATTCATCCAGACGGGCTGGGGGGCGCGTCCTGCTATAAGAGCTCGTGCTGCGGTAACAAGGGAGAAATCCTACCACGTCCGCCGCTACAAACAAAAACTCACAATCGAATGTTAAAATAAACGCTCGCGCTCACAGCGCGTTCTAATAATACAGATGTTGAGAACCAGCCTGACACTGCTTTGCCTGGGAGCAGCATTAAGCGCCGGATTGGCCGGCCCTCTGGTTGTTCGTTCACGGGCTTCTAACAACGGCGCAGCAATCGCCGGTTTACATTCGAACTCTCCACGACAAGACTCCAACCTGGCAAACGTATCCGATGAAACTGGAGTCCTGGCGCTCGATCAAGTATTTCGAGAGTTCAGGAACCCGTTCACCATCGTCGAAGTTGCTGCAAGACAAACCGACATAGACGAGGGCACCGTAGCCTACTATCGAAAGAAGCTCGGCGCCAGAGTGATTCTGTTGATGGTGACTCGCGGCGAAGGCAGTCCCAGCCCGACGCGACCGGAGCTGGGGACGGCTCTTGGCGAGTTGAGAACGCGAGAGACCCTCGCCACTGCGAGATTGATCGGCGCCGATGTCTTCTTTCTGAACCTCAGGGACTTCGGCGTCTCGCAAACAGGCGACGAAGCGCTTCGCGTCTGGGGACACGACGAAGCAGTCAAGCGCATGGTTCGCGCTTTCAGACTGCTGCACCCTGACGTAGTGATCACAAGTGATCGTGAAGATCGCGGGGACGGTATCCAACGAGCGGTCGCCAAGCTGACTCGCGAGGCGTTCGATCGTTCTGCCTCAGCTTCGCCGCCCCTCGAACAGGGATTGGACGCGTGGCAACCAAAGCGACTCTTCCAGCGACTGGAACTTCCCGAAGCTGCAGTGGCGCCCGATATCGTTCAAGTGCGAGTGACTGAATACGACACGTTGCGCGGCCTCACCTTCGCCGAGAGTGGGTTGCGCGCACGCAGAGTGGCTGAATCATGGGGCGCGACAAACGATCAAATGACCCCCGACCGTCAGCGGATTCACTATCGGTTGATCGCTGCCGCCGGCGACTCCGCAGCAAAGAAAGACCAGGTTCTCACTTTGTTGACCGAAGATCTCAGTCTACCCGAGAGATTGATTCGCGCCCTCGAGGCGCCTCGATTGCGTGACCTCACGGCGGGTGCAATCAGCAATAGGGACGAAGTGATCGAAGCGCTGAAGGAGAGGTTGATCGAAAAGCGCGTGGAGGGAGACGTCGAACAACTTCGCGGGCGCTACGGTGCCGATGCAGCTCGGGTGGTCAGGTTCACTCAGTCGTTGGAAAGGGCGCTTGCGCTTGTAATCGGACTGAGCGTGAATGTCTCTGTGTCCGATGACCGCGTAACACCCGGTCAAAGTGTCACTGCGCGAGTCGACCTGATCAACGAGAGCGAACGCGCATATCCGATCGTCATCAGGCTGCCCTCGGCGCTATCGGTCGAAGGCCAACGGACGTGGACTTCTTCCGAAACGATTGAGTCCGCCCCGCATTCGACAACTTCACGCGCACAGACTTATCAGCTCGCGGTGGAAACCGCTCCGACGGTTCCGCACGCAGAGCATCTTCGAGAGCAGGAGTATTACGGGATCGGAACTACGCTGCCTGGTAGCCAGCCTTCGGAGCCGTTTGGAGCCACGCTGGCGGCGGCTGCCGAAGTCGACATCGGACAAGCGATCGTTCCGCTCTCGGCGCTCGAGCGATTCGATATCGTACCTCCCGTTGAAATAACGACAATACCCCGAGCGTTCGTAACGGATTGGGATTCAAGTCGTCCTCTTCAGGCGCAAGCGGTAGTGCGCAATAACACCCCCGGACCGTTGAGCGGGGCTCTGTGGATCGTTCCTCTCGCAGTCACCGACGACGACTACGAACCGCTTCACCTCTCGTTCATTCGCGAGGGCGAACAAAAGACTGTGACTTTGTCATTGAAGCTGCCCGTCTTGAAGCCGCCGCTTTCTCCCGATGTCCTGATAGAGTTTCGGCGTGAGAATACAGCTTCGACCGCCGCCGGCACAGCATCCCAATCCCAGCGGCAAAGCGCGACGCTCGCGTCGACGAAAATAGAAATCGAATCGGCTGGAATAAAGTCTTCGCCCGAGGCGCGAGTGGGCTTCATTGCCGGCCTCGACCAGTCGCTTGAAACCGCATTGACCGGGCTCGGTATCGAGCACTCAGAGATTCCGACGGATGCGATAGCGACAACAGAACACGGTAATGGAGCGCAAACTTCGCAGTCGGTCGAAAGCTGCAGCAATCTATCACGCTACAGTACGATCATCGTGGACGAGCAGGCGTGGTCGTCTCATCCCCAGGTCCTCGACCAGATCCGGTGCCTGCTTCGCTACGCACGTCAGGGAGGAAATCTGGTGCTGCTGTCGCAAGAGCCTGATGACTGGCGGCTGCTTGCGTCTCGCGTTCAACTTATGCCCTTCCCTGTTGCACTTTCGACGAACAGGTTGACCAATAACGCTTCGGTTGCGTTTTTGGACGCCGAGCAAGAGCTTCTGACGCGACCAAACAGGATTTCTTCAAAAGACTTTGATGGATGGGTGACGGAACTCGCGTGGGACGTTCCGGCAAGCTGGTCTGATGAATACAAGCCTCTGCTTGAGGTTCGTCTTCCGGACGGCACGACAAATCGGGGAACGCTCTTAGTCGCGCGGTACGGCGCCGGCACGTTCGTCTACGTGACACTGTCCTTGAGGCGGCAGCTCATCGCTGGAAGTCCGGGAGCCTTTCGCCTGCTCGCGAATCTGACAGGGCAGCCCGCAATCCGAAAATGAGACGGCGCAACTGATTGCGACTATATGTCTCGAGTTATAGAATGCGTGTCTTGGCGGCATCTTTAGAAGGAGATCCAAATGATGAGTGCATCGGTAAGACCGGCCAGCGGTGAGTATGCGCAGTATTACGAAGGGTACATTTCGAGTGTGCCGGCCGGCGACATAATAAAGACATTACAACTGCAGATGACGGAGACTCTGGACCTTCTCGGGCGCATACCCGAAGAGCGTGGCGGATTTCGCTACGACAAGGGCAAATGGAGCATCAAGGAAGTACTTGGGCACGTCATCGATGGGGAACGGATTTTCGCCTACCGTACATTGAGATTCGCTCGCAACGACCAGCTAGAGCTTCAGGGCTTCGAGCAAGATGACTACGTAGCCTCGTCCAACTCAGACAGGCGAACTATTGCCGAGCTTGCTCGAGAGTTTGAACATGTCCGTCTTGCGACAATTGATCTTCTTGGAAGTCTGGATGAAGAGAGCTGGTCGAGGACTGGAGTGGCGAATCAGAATCGCGTCAGTGTTCGCGCTCTGGCATACATAATCGCCGGACACGAGCGACACCACGTCGAGGTTCTGAAAACTCGATATCTGGTCTAAGTCAGTTCGAGATTTCGAGCGACTCGCCTCAAAAGCAGCGGCTGGTCATAAAGCGCGATGAGTCCGCGTCCGACCGATTGTCTCGGACTCTCGGCTATGGTGACCTTGAGTTTGGTAGCTCGACTAAGCCGTTTGTCCATACCCGCTAGCAATGCCATCCCGCCGGTGAGCATCATGCCCCGATCGTAGAGGTCTCCTGCGACTTCGGGCGGCACGCGTTCCAGGACGTCGCGGATGGCATCCGAGATGTGCCGAATTACTCCGTCGATGGCCGCAGTGATTTCCTCGGACGAGACTTCTATCATCTGAGGTCCGCCTTCGGTCACGTTCTGGCCCTTCACCATACTCTTGTGACCTTCAACCGGTTCGGTGGCCGAGCCCAGCACCATCTTCAGGCGTTCCGCGCTGCGTTCGCCGATGAGAACCTTGCGCTCGCGCTTTATATATTCGGCGATTGCGCGGTCCATATCGAGCCCGCCGATGCGAAGAGTCTGAGATTCGACGATGCCGGCATTGGCTACTACTGCAATTGATGTCGTCGCGCCGCCGATGTCGGTCACCATTGAGGCCTTCATCTCCAGAACAGGCAGCTTTACTCCGAGCGCCGCGGCGAGGCCTGCTTCAACGAGGTAGACTTTGCTTGCGCCGACGCCTTTGACCACTTCGTGTACGGCGAACTTCTCAACGGAAGTAATGCCGGAGGGCACGCCCTGAACGATTCGCCGGGAGATGCGGGCGCGACCTCCGCGAGCTTTGCGTACGAACTTCTTGAGCATAGTCTGCGTGAGTTCTGAGTCCGCGACTACACCGACTTGCATCGGGTAAGTGACCTCTACGTCTTCCGGAGATCTCCCGAGCATTTCCAGAGCCTCGTTACCGACTGAGATCACTTCGCCGCTGACCCTGTCTATAGCAACGAGCGAGGGTTCGTTCACCACCATTCCGCGGCCCCGAGCGTAGATAAAGGTGTGGACGGAACCTACATCCACCGCGAGGTCATCGGTGAACACTTCACTCAGTGAGAATTTCATAATTTCTTAAACCCGCGAGATTGATTTTTGAAGGAGCATCATAGCAGAAAATGCGATTAAACGAACGAGGGCGGCCTCGACGAAGCCGCCCTCATTTCTTTATTTGTCTGTTGCGCAACTACAGTCCAACTACAGACCAGAAACCAGCCTTGCTTATTTCGGGCCGGTGACCGTGTACTGCGCCGTAGGCGTGACCACCTGCTGCGAAACCAGGTCGGTGATCTTCGCGGTCACCGTATATGTACCCGGCTCGGCAAGCTTGTCTACCAGCGGTATCGCACGCGCCACAACCAGTTGCTGTCCCTTCATGTCCACAATCCCGGACTTGGTCTTACCGTCCTCGAGAACGTGCAGGATCTCCTGGTCCCCCTTCTTGACCGTGTACTCAATCTTCAACGCTGGCTGCAGCGTCGATTGGTCGAGTTTGGCGTCGTAAACCTGAAGGAACACGGCCAGATTCTGACCCGGCTTGTACACGCCGCTGACGTAGGGACGAACCTTGTACCGGCCAATGACAAACTGCTCGCCTCCGAGCAGCGCGCGGCTGTTCAGCGACTCGATCGAGGATGCAAGAATCATCGTGCTTGTAGCAAGCTGACTCTCCTGATACCTCGGAACTTCGAACGAGTGATGGAGAATTCCCGTCTTACCGCTGCTGATGTCCCGCGCTACTACATCGATCTTATAGCGCCCCGGCGGCAGCACTACGTTCTTCTGATAAATCGACTTTTGAGTCTGCCCGGTCGGGAGATCGGCGTCGGAATAGCGGGCGGTGTTCACCGTGTCTTCGAAGGTCCCGGCTCTTCTGCCGGAAAGACCAATGAGTCTGGCGTAGATGTTCACCTGACCCGAATAAATTCCACCCTGATTCTTGAACGAGAGGTCAGAGTGATCGAATTGCATCGTGAACGACGTAGCAACCGATTCTGCACTCAGGCGGAAAAAGTCGGTTCGAACGCTGAACGGCAGAACGTCAGTTGCCACCTCCGGAAGGTCGGCCTTGACCTGAAGATCCGGAAACTTGATCGCCGGCGGCTTCTGCAGGTCGGCGTAAAGCTGAAGCCTCTCGAACGGCTGGTCCTTCGCTCGGCCCCCGAATAACTGATTCGAACTACCTCCGTAGTATCCTGCCCCGGTTATTCGCTGCGATTTGTCGGCAAGGCCCAGGCTCTCCGCAAGCGTCAAACCCGCGCCTGGCACGTACAACAACGCGTCTTTCTCATCGGGACTCCGCGCGATTCGATATTCACCCGAACCCGAGGGATCTACGAATTCAATCTCGATGTCCGACCCGATTCCTTCGATGTAGCGGTACCACCACGTCTCAAACGGGTAGGTTGAGGTAGAGCCGCCGCCCTCGTACGACGGACGCTCGTAAGGACCACCCGCCGGATGAGCCTCAATCTCGTCTGGCTTGCCGAACATAATGTAAATGCGCCCGCGATCGGTCTTCCAACCAGGGATGCCCGATGCAAAGTGTTCGTTCGCATACTGAATACGTTCGTAATACTGTTCTTTATATTCGTTTTCGGGAGTATCGGGATCGGGATCGCGCCGCAGCCAGAACTGCTCGATGAACTGGTCGCGCTCCTCGTCGGTCTTCAGCGCCTTGAATGCCCTTCGCTCCTCGTCGGTGATGATGTAGGAAACGTCTTCATCCAACCAGTGCTTATATACACTCTTGAGCTCTTCTTTCTGTTTTCGGCTCTGGTCTTTGCTCGGCTTCCGCTCTTCGCTGTCCTTTTCCTGTTTCTTTTTTTTAT
Source organism: Blastocatellia bacterium (assembly GCA_035315885.1). Lineage (GTDB taxonomy): Bacteria > Acidobacteriota > Blastocatellia > UBA7656 > UBA7656 > DATFXM01. The sequence goes on along the minus strand of DATFXM010000091.1, from coordinate 391 downwards.
CTTGCGCAAGAGCACCCGGAAGCCAGCCTGCCAGCAGAACCATGGCCATTACAGCCACCAAAGCCTTTTTGAACAAGCCGCGAGTTCCCATCATATTTACTCCTTTCGCCTCTTGCCCGAACGGGCATCATAGGCTTTTCCTGAGCAGTGAGCGTTTAATTCTGTCACAAAGTGTACGAGGCACACTCAGAATGGGTCAAGCGTGTCACCATATGAACGCCTGACCTACGCTTCCTTGCGAGCCAGGGCGTTGAATTCCTGCTCCGACTGCCGCTTTCGATGAAACATCCACGCTATGCCGACGCTCAAGAAGTAAAGCAGAATCATCGGCAACGCGAAAACCAGCAGGTTCGGGATATCAGTCGTCGGCGAGAGCACCGCGGCGACGATG
>DATFXM010000090.1:0-21459 GCA_035315885.1 Blastocatellia bacterium | reverse complement strand
CAACAATCCAAGCAAGCGGATGGCCGATCCGTTGGAAATCGCGAAGCTGGCAGTTTACCTCGCGTCGGACGATTCTGCGTACGTCGTCGGGGCAGACTTTCTGATCGACGGCGGGGTCACGGCCATTTCGGGGGTGGGCGCTTAAGCCTCGTTGCAGAGAGTCGAGGCCGTTCCGTTCCCGCTTAGTCAAGGGACGGTTCGCACCGCCAATCGCCGTCACGCCAAAAAACTGTTGGCCGAGACGTTTCTGCGGTCTGCGGTCGTGCAGCTGAGCTGGAAAATCGTCGGTTCCGAGGCTGACGGAAGTACGAACACGGCAGGAACGGAGAACACATGAAGTCAGCGCCAAACCAAGACCTGGTAATAGTCTTTGACGATTTTATAAGTCACCCATCCGGGCGAACCATGCTGGGCGGCGAGGTGGTGTCTGGCCCGCACGCAAGGTTCACCACACCTTTCTCGCAGCGAACTAGTTCGCGCTGGATCGCATGTGGACCGATTTGAGAAGCAGGCGTTTTCAATGTGGCTGATTCCTGAACGCCTGGTACCAGTTTTGAACGATCACAATGGGCGCTTGACGCCGAACCAGGTGGAACGATTGGCAAGATCACACGCTTGCCGGCGGAGTCGACGTCGTATCCCAAAAGGGTTTGTACTCCGATGACTGGCTCGCTGAAGACGGCTCTCGGGGGTGAAATCTGCACTCCTGCGGAAAGATCGAGATCGACGACTTGCAGTCCCTTCTCCAGATCAACGTAGTACAGCCGGTTGCCGTCTTTGGACCACTTTGGATACCAATCCGCTCCAGACGAGACCTGCCACTTACCGATTGCGCTGGGAAATTTTGTGAGGAAAAGCTGGGCCCCCCGGTCTCCTTGCGAGCTATATACGAGCCAATTGCCGTCCGGTGAGAGCGCCGGCACTCGCTCCGACAGAGGAGTCGCGATGAGCTGCTTGGGTTCGTGCTCGCCTTCCAGCGGCATGTACCAGATGTCCGATTTGGTTTCCTCGCTGTAGCGTGCGAAAACCATCACGGACCACTTCGCGTCAAACGAAGGCCAAGCGCCCTGGACGTCGGTCCGTACCTGCCCGGAGCCGTCCGTCGCGAGAAACCCGATTGTCGACACCTGGTCGCTGTCTATCAGGCTCTGGGTAGCGATTTGCGAGCCGTCGGGTGACCAGACGCCTCCGTAGCGCCGGCCGTCAAACGTTAAACGGGACGGGGTGCCGCTCTCAAGGTTGAGCAGCCAGAGGTCGCTGCCACGCGCGCTTCTGTCGGTAAAAACAACACGCCTGGCATCCGATGAAAAGCGTGGCCAGACCACATTTGTTGTTCCGGAAGATAGAACCGTTGATTTACCCGTGGCTATCTCAACCAAGCCGAGCTCCGTGTTTGAGCCGGAACCGCCGCGCGAATACACGAGAGTGCCATGCGAATCGAGGCTTGGCTTCCCGCCTCCCGTCGCCACCCGGAACGGTGTACCCGTGACCTCGAGCCGGCTCAACGAGAGCGGAACGGCCCAGATGCCGGCGTTCAACCCGTCAAGGTCGGTTCGCTCGAATAGCAAATGCCCCGTTTCTGAATAGACCGGTGACGATAGATTTGAGTCTTCCATAGCCAGCAGTATCTTTAGCTTCGTCCCGTCCCACACAGCCAATCTCCAAGAGGAGACCGCTGGATGCTCCGTCAGCAGTATCCCGCGGCCGTCAGGGAGCGCTGCTGCATGGTGAAAATCAGTGACGCCGGCCGGCGGCCTCGAAACTTCCTTCCATGTGCCGATGCCGGTCTTCGTCTCAAAGAGACCCGCATCTCCGGTAGTGAAGAAGATACGTCCGTCCGGCAGCCAAGCACCCCCGCCGGCAATCGACATGGCTTGTGGCGTGTCGCAGATCTTCTCGGCTTGCCCGCCCGCAACAGCAGTTCTCATGAGCGACTGCCCTTGCGCGAAGCCAACCCACAAGCTGTCAGGCGACCAGAACGGCTGCATACTAATTACCTTGTCCGCTATCTTCCGCGTCTCGGTGGCATCCATCGGCCGCACCCAGAGGGCGTCATCCATGACGTAGGCGACGGCAGAGCCGTCGGGAGAGATCGCGCCGGTGTTGGCATAGATTGATTCGAAACCCTTTAACGGAATCTCGAACCGGCGAACGGGCTGCTCAATCGACGGACGAGGCCAGAAAACAATAACCAGCGCGGTCAAAACCGTTACGACGGCAATCGCAGCCAACAGGTGATAAAGTCGGCGTCGTTGGGGCGCCGCGCCGGAGATGGTCATCGGATCATCCGCCGACTCCAACTCGAGGCGCGCATCACCGATGTCACGGAGCCGCTTCCTCTTGTCGCGTTCGAGGCAGCGCCGCATCACATGCCGAACCATTTGCGGCGTGCCGGGCGGAAGTCGATTGAGATCGATGTCTTTGTGAAGCGTCGCGCCGATGGAATCAGCTACAGTCTCACCACCGAAGGCTTGCACGCCTGTCAGCATCTCGTACAACACGCAGCCGAAGGAGAAAATGTCGCTGCGCTTATCCACCGGCTTGCCGCGTGCCTGCTCCGGACTCATGTAGCCAGCCGTGCCCAGGATCACACCCGGCATCGTCGGGCTGTTGACGCGATCCGGGTGAATCATAGTCGGCGAATCCTCATCCATCGGAGTCGACAACGATGAAGTTGTTTCCGTCATATGCGCCAATCCAAAGTCGAGCACCTTCACCGTTCCATCCGGCGTCACCATGATGTTGCCGGGCTTCAGGTCACGGTGAATCACACCCTTCCCATGCGCCGACTCCAACGCGTCAGCCACGTGAACCGCTATCTCAATCGCATCATCAATGGGCAAAGGACCGCGACTCAATCGCTCATCGAGCGGTTCGCCTTCGACGAATTCCAGAATGAGGTACTGCTGACCGTTGGCTTCTTCGATGCCGTAGATCGCGCCAATGTTCGGATGATTCAGTGACGCCAGCACCTTCGCCTCTCGCTGGAAGCGAGCGAGTCTATCCGCGTCACTCGACAGGTGCTCGGGCAGCGCCTTGATGGCCACCTGTCGATCAAGGCGCGAGTCGTGCGCAACGTACACCACGCCCATCCCGCCGCGGCCTATTTCGCGCTGGATCGCATGAGGACCGATTTGAGAAGCAGGCGTTTTCATTGTGGCTGATTCCTGAACGCCTGGTACCAGTTTTGAACGATCACGATGGAGCTTGACGCCGAACCAGGAGGAGCGATTGGCAAGATCACCCGCTTACCTGCAGAGTCGATGTCGTATCCCAAACGTGGTTGTGCTCCGACGACTGCCTCTTTGAAGACGGCCCTCGGCGGTGAGATCTGCACGCCTCCGGAAAGATCGAGATCGACGACCTGCAGACCTCTCTCTTCGTCCAAGTAGTACAACTGTTTGCCGTCATTGGACCACTTTGCACGCAGACCCAATCCAGGCGAAATCTGCCACTTGCCAACCGCGCTGGGGAATTTTGTGAGGAAAAGCTGGTATGCCGTATCGCCTTCTGAGGCATAGATGAGCCAATTGCCGTCGGGCGAGATCGCCCCCGTCCGCTCCGACACAGGAGTCGCGATTAGCTGCTTGGGTTCGTGCTCGCCTTCGAGCGACATGTACCAGATGTCCCATTTGGTTTCCTCACTATAGCGTGTGAAGACCATCACAGACCACTTTGCGTCGAACGATGGGTTGAATCCCTCGACCTTGTTCCTTACCTGTCCGGAGCCGTCCGTTGCGAGGAACCCGATTGACCGCTTTGACCACTCCCATGTGCTCGCAGGCAGGATCTGAGTCGCGATCTGCGAGCCGTCGGGTGACCAGACGCCATCGTAGTGCCGGCGGTCGAACGTGAACCGAGACGGTGTGCTCGCCCCAAGGTTGAGCAGCCAGAGTTCGCTTCCACGCGCGTCACCCTCGGTGTAGACGATTCTCTTGCCATCCGATGAGAAACGCGGCGCGATCAAATTTGCTGTTCCCGACGACAGAATTGTCAATTTGCCCGTGTCTATCTCAACCAGGCCGAGTTGCGTGTTCGAACCGGAACCGCCGTGCGAGTACACGAGCGTCCCATGCGAATCGAGGCTCGGCTTCCGGCCACCCGCGGCGACCAAGAAGGGTGTACCCGTGACCTCGAGCCGGTTCAACGAGAACGGCACGGCCCAGATGCCCGCGTTCAACCCGTCAAGGTCAGATTGCTGGAAAAGCAAGTGGCCCGTTTCTGAGTAGACCGGTGACGATAGATTTGCGCCTTCGATGGACAGCAACGCCTTTAGCCTCGTCCCGTCCCACACAGCCAATCGCCAAGGGGAGAGGTGCTCAGTCAGCAGTATCCCGCGGCCGTCAGGGAGCGCGGCGCCATCATTAAAATCAGAGAAGCCTTCCGGCGGCTTCGAAACCTCTTTCAATGTGCCAATGCCCGTCTGGGTCTCAAAGAGGCCCCCACTTCCGGTAGTGAAGAAGATACGTCCGTCAGGCAGCCACGCACCGCCACCGGTGACCGACATGCTGTGCGGCATACCACAGATTTTCTCGGTTTGCCCGCCCCCAACCGGAGCTCTCATGAGCGACTGCCCTTGTGCAAAACCAACCCACAAACTGTCCGGCGACCAGAACGGCTGAATGGAACTTGCCTCGTCGGCTATCTTGCGCGCCTCGATGGCGTCCATCGGTCGCACCCAGAGAGCACCATCCATAACGTACGCCACGGCAGCGCCGTCGGGAGAGATCGAGCCGGTGTTGCCGAAGAGTACTTGGGAGCCCTTTAACGGGATCTCGAACCGGCGAACAGGCTGCTTAATGGACGGACGAGGCCAGAGGAGGATCGCCACACTGGCCAAAATCGATACGACGGCAATCGCAGTCAACACCTGATTGACTCGGCGTCGTTGGGGAGCCGCGCCGGAGATGGTCATCGGATCATCCGACGAATCCAACTCGAGGCGCGCATCACCCATGTCACGGAGCCGTTTTCGTTTGTCCTTGGCAAGGCATCGATGCAGAAGTCGCTTCACATTCGCCGGCGTGCCTGCGGGCAGCAGCGAGTGATCGAGCTGCTTGTGCAGCGTCGCACCGATGGAATCGGCAACGGTCTCACCACCGAAGGCTTGCACCCCAGTCAGCATCTCGTACAACACGCAGCCGAAGCTGAAGATGTCGCTGCGCTTGTCAAGCGGCCTGCCGCGTGACTGCTCCGGACTCATGTAACCCACCGTGCCCAGGATCACACCCGGCATCGTCGGGCTGTGGACGCGATCCGGTTGAATCATAGTCGGAGAATCCTCATCCATCCGAGCCGACACCGATGATGTTGTTTCCGTCATTCGCGCCAAACCAAAGTCCAGCACCTTCACCGTTCCATCCGGCGTGACCATGATGTTGCCGGGTTTGAGGTCACGGTGAATCACACCCTTCTCATGCGCCGCCTCCAGAGCGTCTGCAACCTGAACCGCTATCTCAAGCGCGTCGTCAAGCGGGAGCGGACCGCGCGAGATTCGCTCATCAAGGGTTTCGCCTTCGATGAATTCCAGCACGAGATATTGCTGACGGTTGCCTTCCTCGAGACCGTAGATCGCGCCAATGTTCGGATGGTTTAGCGATGCGAGAACCTGTGCTTCCCGTTTGAAGCGCATCAGGCGTTCGTTGTCCTGCGCGAAGGCTGCGGGCAGAACTTTGATGGCCACATCTCGCAGCAACTTCGTATCACGCGCCCTGTACACCTCTCCCATGCCGCCAGCTCCGATTGAAGCTACCGTCTCGTAAGGTCCAATTCTGAAGCCTGAGTTGAGCACTATCTTTGCAATGCAGCCGTCCAATTTGTCACCAGCGTCAGTGAAGGCGCTGCATTTGTTTCGAGAGGAACTGGTAACAGGATTCGCATGCCGTCAGAGCTTATGTACACGGGGACATCCCAACCGCCCAGAGGATGAGGCAACGCGGTGCCGGACATACCCAATGACGGTAACGGCTTGCCCCCGAAAACGATATGCGACTCTCCGAGTACGAATTCTTGCCCTTTGACATTGACGTTTACGCGGATCAATTTGCGTTCCGCATTGATGTATGCAAGCTGGCTCCCGCCGTTCAACCATTGCGGCGCGTCAGCTCCATCCGAAGATATTTGTCGTCTCACACCCGAAGAAGGGAAGGAAGTCACGTAAAGTTCGTATCTTCCAGATTCATTAGAAATGAACGCGATCCAATGACCGTCTGGAGAGATTGTTCCCGCTATCTCGTTTGCCGGGGTCGCCAGGAATGGGTAGGCTTTTTTGTCGCCATTCAAGGGCTGGATCCACAAGTCCACTCCCAGAGAGGTTTGAGAATTGAAAACGATCATCTCACCGTTTGGGGACCAACTGGTAGGGATGAGCGAACCTTGTGTCGTTGAGATTTTTTGAGGTTCCGAACTCGAGTTCGATGGTTGTAGGTAAAGAAAGGAAGGCTCTCCTGCCCCGCTATAAGCCACAAGCCGGCCGTCCGGTGACCATATGCCAGGATAGAAGTCTTCCGAGCCGCTGGTGAACCGGCTGGCGATTCCGCGGTTTAGGTCGAACATCCAAAGTTGGGTATGCGTGTCTGTGCCCAGAACGAGCGCCTCAGCGCGCTTGCCGTCCGGTGAAATAGAGAAGGAAATGAATGAGGCTGGTCCGCTCACGGTTCCAAGGCTCTTTCCCTCAATATCAAACCAGGTGAGCTGGCTCCTCACAATACCTCTCTCGCCGTCGAACACGAGCAATCCGGTCGCAGATAACGAATAACCGCCCGTAAGCCTAAGGGGGTTGAAAAATACCTTTTCAGCAATCGGTATCGCTTGACCGCTGGTGCGCAGTCGGTCGGTATCGATCGGTTGGGCCATCAGATTCCCGTCACGCACAAATATCAGGTACCCGGGCTCTAGATAAATGCCCTCACTCTGTTCGTTGGCGATCTGTTCAACTGTCTTTGTCTCCAGATCCAGGCTATAGATCCCATCTGTCTTTTCAGATCTCGATGAACTGCCCCCGCGGAAAAACAACAGTCGTTTACCGTCAGGCAGAAAGTGCGGATTGCGGTGCGTAACATCGGCTCTTTCGACTGATGTCAGCTGGACCGGCGTTCCTCCCGCGGCTGAAACTTCGGAGAGAGGACCGAAGGCGGCGTAAGCAAAGACAATGACATCGCGTTTGCTCCAGGTCGCCCCTCGGCCTTCAATCGCGTCACACAAGTTTTGCACAGTGCCGGTTGAAATCTCCGTCTTCTTCAGTTTCTTATCAGCGAAGAAACCGACGAACCGGCCGTCTGGCGACCAGAAAGGATACGTCGCCCCGTTTGTCCCGGGCAGTGATTGGGTAATCATGCTGTCCATCGACCGGATCCAGAGTTGCTGGCTTGTTCCATCAGAACCGGAGGCCGCAAAAACTAACCGTTTACCGTCAGGCGACAGAGCGAGCGATGAGTTTTCTTTATCGAGAGTGAAGCCTGTTGGAAGGTTGATGGAGGCACGTAGCAGGGGTTGAGTGTTCGGCTTGTGCGAAACGTACATTAACCAGATTGCCAACAGGCTGGCTGCTAGAAGGACAACCATCGCCCAGGGCAAGGCACGTTTCCAGGTTGATTGGGCCTGCGCCGGCACAGCACCCGCTATCGACCCCTCCTGTAGCTCCGGGTCGCTCACAACTATACGAGCTTCGCCAATATCGCGCAGCCGCTGCTTTGGATCTTTTGTCAGGCATCGCCGAAGCAGCCTGCGCATCGAATCCGGCGTTGACTGCGGCAGCGTCTCCCATTCCGGCTCAGCTCGCACCACCGCCGCCAGCGTGTCTGTTAAGGTTTCCCCACTGAACGTCTGCTTTCCTGAGAGCATCTCGAACAGCACGCAACCAAACGCCCATATATCTGCTCGTCGGTCAACTGCTTTGCCTTTCGCCTGTTCCGGGCTCATATAAGCCGCGGTGCCCAGAATCACTCCGGCCTGCGTGCCTTTGATGAGAGTGGGCGAGTGTGAAAGATCGGTAACCTGGGCGTCGCCTTCAAAGACCTTTGCAAGTCCGAAATCCAGCACCTTGACCGTTCCTTCCGGAGTGACTTTCACATTCGCAGGTTTCAGATCGCGATGGATGATGCCGCGTTCATGTGCGGCTTCGAGCGCTTCCGCGATTTGTCTTGCAATCTCCAGCGCATCGTCTAATGGAATGGGTCCTGGGGCAATGCGGTCGGCGAGTGTTGGACCCTCAACCAACTCCATTACCAGCGCACGGAATCCATTTTCTTCTTCAACGCCATAGATCGCGGCGATATTTGTGTGATTGAGGGACGCTAAGACTTGAGCCTCGCGCTGGAATCGCGCCAGACGTTCGGCATCATTCAAGAAAGTTCGCGGAAGCACTTTGATTGCTACGTCACGATTCAACTTTAGGTCAGTCGCGCGATAAACTTCTCCCATTCCGCCCTCACCAATCTTCGAGCGGATTTCGTAACGGCCCAGTTTTGTGCCGGTGGCGAGTGTCACCTCTAAAGGTTGCGTTTCCAGAAATCGAGCATGAGCCGGTACAGATGAAGTGTGGCGGCTTCATCGGTGATACCGTGTTTACGCATCGGATATGCCATCATGTCGAACTTCTTGCCTGCGGCGACCAGCGCGTCAATGAATGCCATCTCATTATACGGATGTACGTTGTCGTCATAGGTTCCATAAACGATCAACAGATGGCCGTGCAGATCTTTTGCGCGCGGGACCACAGACGTACTTGCGTATCGTTCAGAATTCTCTTGCGGCGTTCGCATCGCTCCTTCAGTCCACTTTGAGTCGTAATAACGCCAGTCGGTAACCGGAGCCACTGCGATGCCGGCCTTGAATTCCTGCGAACGCGTCATCAAGTTCAGAGTCATCCACCCGCCATAACTCCAGCCCCACACGCCCACGCGCTGAGGATCGACCCATGCCTGTTTCTTCAGCCAGCGCGCCGCAGCCACCAGATCAGGTGTCTCCGATTCGCCCAGACGCTTGACGACCGTGTTTTCCAACTGCTTGCTGATCGCGGTCGCTGATCGATTGTCAACTTTGACGACAATATAACCCGCGTCAAGCAGCAATTGGTTCCACAGAGCATCTTGCTGCCACGAGTCTGAGACTCGCGGCGCCGCAGGTCCGCCGTAAACAAACATGATCGTTGCGAACTTATGATTAGGTCGAAAAGTTTTTGACCTTAGGATTTGCGCCGGCATCGGAAAGCCATCATCCGCGGGGATTGTGGATAACTCCGGGAACTGAACGTCGTAAGGTGCAATTAATTGCGAGCGCGGGGAAGCTATCGTTTGCAGCGTCGAGCCGTCGCTGGCATGAAGTCGTAGCGCCGGCAGGGTGCGAATGTCCGAGTACGTGTCGAGAAAGTATCGCACGTCGGGCGACATCGAAATGCGATGGGTCCCCGGTTCCTTCGAAATGCGCGTGAATCCGGAGCCATCCGCATGCACACGATACAAATGCCTCTCGATTGATGATCGCTCGAGCGCCGTGAAGTAAATCCAGTCATTCTTCTCATCAACGCCGACTAATGCCTGCCGCACCCAGTAGGCAATCCCACCCGCACTGGCCAATGCCCATGGACCTTTGGTCACCTGGTTTGCCAATGTGCCGTCCATTCGATACCGATACAGATGCATGTAGCCATCCCGTTCCGAAGGCCAGAGCAAATGGTTTCCATCACTGAAGAAGTACAGGTCGTCAGTCATGTTCACCCAACCGGGATCTGATTCCGTAAGTATGCGATGGGTCGCTCCGGATTTCCGATCACCAAAATACAGAGACAGCTCAGTCTGCAAGCGCGGCATGGTCTCAAAACTCAAATGGCGGCCATCAGGGAGCCATGTCGCACGCACGATGTACTCGAATGGCTTGTCCGTTATCTGGATCCAGGTCGTGCTCGGGTTCTCGAGTTCGGCTATTCCCAGGCGCACGCGAGGATTCGCGCGGCCCGCTCTCGCGTATCGTTGTCGAATTACGCGCGGCGAGAACGGGGCGATATCGGTGAAGTAAGCGAGGTCAACTTGTGAATCATCGGACTGTAAGTACGCGATCGCCTGCGAGTCTGGCGCCCACCAGTATCCAATGTCGCGCCGCCCGAAAACTTCTTCCCAGTACACCCATGAAAGCGTTCCGTTAAGCAGCGTCTCTGAACCATCACGCGTGATCCGAGTCTCACGATTCGTATCGAGATCGAAAAAGTACAGGTCGTTATCTCGGACATAAGCGACCCGCCGGCCATTCGGTGAGAAACTCGCTGATGTCTCTTCTGGCGCGGTAGACGTCAGGCGACGAAAACGCGCATCCGGAATGTCGAGAACAAAAACATCTCCTCTGAAAATATAAAGTGCCCGCTTGCCTGAGCCATCGAAGGCAATTGGCCACGGAAGCACGTCCGCTTCAACGCCGGCAGCAGACTTCAGATCCGCTAAGGCTCGGGCCGAATCGAGGATTGACTGTCGTTGCCCGCTGGTCGGGTTCAACTTTTCGAACGTCGATTCGCGCGCCGATCGACGATTGTCAAGAATGATAAGCGTGCCATCGTCAAGCCATGCAGTCGCCGGAACGCTCGCTACCGAGCGACCTTCCGGACCAAAGATCCATTCGAGAGTTAGTTGTCGCTTGTCAGGCTGTGCGGGCGCGCTTCCTTCACACCACCCGAACAGTAGGAGACCTAAAAGCAAGATCCGGGCGAAACGGAAAGACGACTCGTGATTAGTCATCGCGACCCTCGTTGTTGTTTTTCGTTACTACTTCAATTACTCACGGCTCAAGACCCAATCGGCGCACGGGGTTGGCGCATCGCGAGTTTGAGCGCAGAGCCTCAAAGCCGAACTGCCATTTGACTTGTGGCAACGAGTCGCTGCGCTGTTGAAACGACTTCTCAACCTGCGTGTCGGTGGCGAGATAGACGACGCCCATCCCGCCGCGACCGAGTTCGCGAAGGACTTCAAACGGGCCAAGTTTCGTTCCGCTGCCCACCGTCATCCGCGAGTGTCCTCTGGTACCAGATTAGTTTCTATGAAGCCAGGCGTTGCCAACGCCTAAGGAAAAATTAAATGGATTTAACGGGTTAGCACTAATTATCATAGCGGGCGGCGAATCTCAAGCAACACCTGAGTCTACCTCGCGAACTGTAGTGGATGAGGCCATCGAACGATACCTTGTCCGGTCGAGCCCGAGCGCTGGTCAGCTATGACTCTATGCTCAAACACCATGTCTTGCTAGCAATGGGAAATCAATGATTGACGAGATCGCCCCCAGCGATATCGCTCATTTAATAGGTTCCAAATCCGGCAAGTATTCGTTGAATCTCAATGCGTTGCTCAACGTGATGTTCTCGGTGGCTTGCGATCTCGATCTCATCACAGCGGAAGAGCCTTCACAGGCCTCGGGTCCGGACGAAGCGCAAGCCGACGATGAAACCAGAATCCCTGCGCAAGGTACTTCTAGAGATTCTGAATGAACATCGGTTGATCTTTATCACAGCCGCGATCACCGGGCTGCGTAGGGGTGAACTGATGGTCTTACAGTTGGGACTTCGACGAGGAGAAGAAGATCCTCGCAATCGTGCGGACATACAGCAGAGGCCAAGTTGAAGAATCCAAGTTGAAGAATCCAAGACGGAAGCTAGTATCAGGACGCTTCGCATTCCTGGTGCTCTGGTTCAACTGCTAAAGAAGCACCGGTGCGAGAGGAAATTCACGGAACCGGGCGATTTCATTTTTGCTCGGTCAGATGCACTGCCGCACGACGCTGCTTTTTTTGCGACGCATCGTGCTTAATCCGGCTATGGAACGAGCCGGGATTGAACGCCAGCCGCGCTATCACGGATTTCACCTCTTCAGACACTCAGCCGCGAGCATCGTCCACGCGCTGACAAGTGATCTGAAACTTGCTCAGAGCTCCTGGGGCATTCGACGATTTCCACAACCGCTGACATCTCCACTCATACGTTGGGTGAAGCGAAGGTGGGTGTTGCTACTGAGCTACTGGCCAGTGAAGTGATCCAATGAAAAAGGGACAGATCAAGGTTTTCTGCACCTTTTTCTGCCCCCTGTTTTCGTAAGTGGTTGCGGGGGCGGGATTTGAACCCGCGACCTTTGGGTTATGAGGATTACAATTGATTTGCTCGTGTTTTTGCTTTCTTAAATTTAGTTTGTTCAGCTTTGTAATGTTTTTCTAAGTATCGGATGCTACTGTGTCCGCAGTGTGTCCGCGGTCGGAAGAAGTTTCTTACCGTTATCCAAATCACGGAAGATTATGGTTCTCGCAACTTTCTGCTATAAGGCAGCCGAGGAATTCCGACGAGTAGGGAAAGGGAATCGACCGCTCAAAGTGGAACTTCGATTCCCAGCTTGCATTGAGATGAAGAACAGCGGTCACGCAATTTGCAATTTATCTTTCTTTCATTTCATCCGAATAAATTCCCGACGCCAGCATCTCCTCTTTCTCCTCTTCTTCCATTTCTGGACCGACCACTTCAATTTCTTCGATGTTTCGTCGTTGCGGAATCAAACTTATCAGCACCGGCACAATCAAGAGTATCAAAGCCGGAGCGAGCAGCATTCCGCCTACTATCACCGTCGCCAGCGGCCGCTGAGTCTCAGAGCCGATGCCTCGAGAAACAGCAGCCGGCAAAAGGCCTATGCACGCCGACATACACATCATCAGTACCGGGCGCATCCTTACTTCGGCGGCACGCAGGAGCGCTTCCTCGCGCTGGTGACCGTGACGTCGCAGCTGGTTGTAGTACGAAAGAAATATGATTCCGGCCATCACTGCCACGCCGAACAATGATATGAATCCTACAGCCGCCGATACGCTGAAATTTATGTGCGCAACCAGTAACGCCAGCACGCCTCCGATCAGCGCAAACGGTATGCTTGCCATGACCAGCAGGCTGTCCCGAAGAGAATTGAAGGTCCCGTAGAGTAGCATCAGGATCAGCAGTATGCTCAACGGCACGATGTAGGTCAGCCGCTCGACGGCTTCGTTAAGCTCGCCAAATTCCCCGCTCCACTCTACGTGATAGCCGAACGGAAGTTTGATAGCCTTTTCAACTTTCGACTGTGCCTCAGCGACCGCACTTGCAAGATCACGGCCACGGACGCTGAATTTGATCGGGATGTAGCGCTCGTTGTTTTCGCGATAGATGTACGACGCACCTGAACGAATGCTGACATTGCACAATTGGCCGAGCGGGATCTGCGATCCGCTGGGAGTGGGAACCAGAATCGCTTTTATTTCGTCGAGGTTCTGTCGGTACTGCGGCAGCAACCGAGCGACCAGCGGAAAATGGCGCTCGCCTTCAAACAAGTCGGTGACCGACTGTCCGCCAATCGCGGCTTGAACGATGGCGTTTACGTCTCCGGTCGAGAGTCCGTAGCGCGCGCACCGCTCGCGATCAACTTCGATCAGAACATTCGGCTGACCAAGCTCGGTGAAGATGCCGACGTCTTCAATTCCCCGGACAGACTCGAGCTGGGCTTTAATCTGGTTCGCCTTTTCTTCGAGCGCTTCGAGGTCAGAGCCAAACAGTTTCACAGAGTTCTCACCCTTAACCCCAGAAACGGCTTCCTCGACGTTGTCTTGAATCGTTTGAGAGAAGTTGAAATCGACGCCGATCAGATGTTTCTCCAGTTCGGCTTTCATTTGGTCGATCAGTTTCATCTTGGTCATGCCCTCGGGCCACTCATTGAAACGCTTCAGCGGCACGAAGAACTCGACGTTGAAGAACCCGGTTGGATCAGTACCGTCGTCCGGGCGTCCGTGTTGAGACACCACCGTTGTCACTTCGGGGAAGCTTCGGATCAGCTCGCGCATCATCGCTACATAAGGCTCGCCGGCGTCCAGCGATATCGTCGGCGGCAATGTAGCGCGCAGCCACAGATTCCCTTCCTCAAGCTTAGGTAAAAACTCCGCGCCGAGTCTTGGAACGAGTGCCATCGTGCCGGCCAGCAAGACGATCGCAATCGAGGCGGTGACGTAGCGATACTTCAACGCGCGCCGGAGCACTTTCAAGTAGATCGGCTTTAACATACGCGGAAGAAACGGCTCCTTTTCTGTGACCGTATCGGGCAGCAAGTACGAAGACAAAACCGGCGCGACTGTAAAAGTTGCGATCAATGCGCCAATAAGAGCGTAGCCATAAGTCTTCGCCATCGGTGCAAAGATTTGACCTTCGACTCCTTGCATCGTGAACAGCGGTATGAACGCTGCGATGATCACCGCCGTCGAAAAGAATATCGACTTGTCGACTTCGGTCGCACTCAAAAGAATTCTGTGCAGCTTGGAATCACGTGGTCGAGGTGATTCGAAGATACTTACACCGCTTCCTCGTTCGCGCAGATGCCGAAAGATATTTTCAACCATGATCACGGTCGCATCGACGATGATGCCAAAGTCAATGGCCCCGACCGAAAGGAGATTTGCCGAGTCTCCGCGAAGGTACATGATGATGATCGCGAAGAATAGGGCGAACGGGATCGATGCAGCCACGATGACGGCGCTGCGAAGGTCGCCGAGGAAAAGATATTGAATCAAGAAAAGCAGCACGACTCCAAAAACGAGATTGTGAAGCACCGTGCCGGTGGTGACGTGGATCAATTCGCGCCGATCGTAATAAGGCTTGATCTGAACGCCGGCGGGCAATACTTTCGATTTGTTTATCGCCTCAACTTCAGCTTCGATTCGCTTGATGACTTCAAGGGTCTTCTCGCCTCGGCGCATGAGCACGATGCCTTCGACTATGTCGTTGTCGCCGTCGCGCCCCGCTAGCCCCAATCTCTGGGTGTGTCCGACTTCGGCCTGAGCCACGTCCTTTAGCAGCACCGGGGTTCCGCCGGACTGCGAAAGGGTGATCAGGTTGATGTCGTCAACCGTGCGAATTACTCCGATCCCTCGGACGTTGGCCGACTGTTGTCCGATGTCCAGCGTTCGCGCACCGACGTTGAGGTTGCTGTTGGAGATGGCTTGCAGTACTTGCGGCAGCGTGATGTGAAAGGCGACCAGCTTATTCAGATCGACATCGACGTGATACTCCTTGGAAAGCCCTCCCCAGCCGACGACGTCAATGACCCCGGGAATTGTTCTAAACCTGCGTTCCAGCACCCAGTCCTGGACTGTTTTCAGATCGGTGAGACTGTAGCCAGGAGGACCGACCAGTTGATATCGATAGATCTCGCCGACCGCGCTTTCCGGCGAGATGAAGGGCTGCACATTATTCGGAAGCTGCAGCGTGCCCAGCCGATTCAACACTTGCTGAATCGAAAAGTGGTAGTCAGCGTCATAGGAGAATTGGACCTTAACGCTCGATAGCCCGTAGAGCGAGATTGAACGGACATGCTGGAGATCGGGCATGCCAGCCATCGCAATCTCGATGGGTATGGTGATGTAGCGCTCAACTTCTTCGGCGGATTGCCCTGAGCTCTGAGTTATGATCTCGCACATCGGCGGGGAGGGATCGGGATAGGCCTCAATGTTGAGCCGGTAAAAGGCTACGACTCCGCCGGCCAGCAGAAGCAGCACCATCGCCAACGCCATCGAACGGCGTCTCAAAGAGAAATCAATAATTCGTCTTATCATCTCAGACCTTATGAGCTCGCAAGATTGCTAAAGAGGACGCTCCCTTGCGAAACGACTCTATCTCCGGCTTGCAATCCCGAGAGAATTTGCACCCAGCCGTCCTGCTCGATTCCCACGAGGACCTCCTGGCGTGCGAATTGGTTCACCGGACGGCTCACCCACGCGCATGTCTTGCTGCCGTCGTGGACGATGGCGTTGACTGGAACGGCCAGCGACTGAATCTGCGAATCGGTCACGACGCGGAAGGTTGCGAACATCTCAGGCTTCAACTTGCGACCTCGATTCTCAACCACACTGCGCACGGCTACTCGACGCGTAGACGGATCAACGGAAGCCCCAATATGCGATATGAGCGCGTTGAAAGACTCGTTTGGAAATGCAGCGACTCGGACCTGGATTGGCTGGCCGACTCTGATCAACGGAACATCAGATTCGTACACGTCGGCGGTCAACCATACAGTCGAGAGATCTGCGATCGTGAATAGCGGATCGGGGCTATCCGGCTTGACATATTGACCGGGACCAACCTTACGCGCGACGATCGTGCCCCCGATTGGCGAAGCGACGCGGGCAATCCGGTCGATCTGGCGGTCGCTTTCTATTTGCGCAATTTCCTGATCCGTCTTGCCGAACACTCGCAGCCGGGAGCGCGCGGATACAAGAACACTCTCCGTAGAATGCAAGTCGCGCTCGGCATTTTTCACATCTGCTTCAGCCTGCTCCCAATCTTTCAGCGCCACGGCTTTGTTCAGATAGAGCCGGTGTTGTCGATCCTCGACGCGCGTCACCAGTCCCAGCACAGTCTTCTGCTTCGAAACCGAAACATTGGCCGCGATCAAGTCCTGCTCTACCTGCACCAAATCAGGCGTGTCGATCTCGAGGAGAGGCGTGCCCTCCCTTACCGCGTCGCCTGGCTTGGCGAGTAGACGCATGACACGACCGGTGTAAGGCGAGAAGACCGGAGTCAGCACGTCTTCATTGAAGCCTATCTTGCCGGTCGCAATCTTCTCGGCTCGAAAGGCCCTGGTGCTCACCGTTTCGAGTGTGATGCTCTCCATTTGCCAACCATCGATTCGGACGACATTCGGCGCAATCACCGCTGACCCCTCAGTCGGATCGCCATCCGCCCTTTTCGCCGTGGTGGCCCCCGACGAGCCGTTGCGTTTGATCGCAACGACAGCCAGGACCAGCACCACAACTGTCAATGTTGCCGCGGCTACAGCGACGCGGGTTGAGAATCTCATTAGGTTACGCTTGCGTGATGAAAGCGGCGATTCGCTGGGAGCTTCGGAGTGCGCGCTCAATGCGACGGTCGCAGTCGCCTCGGTGTCTGGCATTCTTTTCATTGATGATCTCCCTCCGACGTGAGCCTACGTCGGGTAACCCGTCTCCACTGGCAAGCACGCGCGGCCGTCGGCAACAGGCAGAGGAACACGAAGATCCTGTTAGTTCGGCACGCGCTTCACATACTTGCACAGCACGTCAGAATCCTGCGGAGCGATCTGTTTGATCAGCAGCGATTCGGTGAAAGGTTGATCTAGGAGAAAAGGATTGGAGGGCTTCTGTCGGCCGGTTGGCTTAGTGTGGGCGACAGAGCACCGGCGAGATTGCCGCGAATGCTCAGAATGTGTGTCGCGACGTGAATGACAGATGTGTGACTGAGCGACTGGTCGAACTGCCGACTCGACGAGGAGTTGATGGCAGACTCGCGATTGGACTGTTCTGGAACGCCGATGTTTTTGGTGCCAAGGGTGAATCGGTCGCCATACGCTCTCGCCGAGACCCGTTCGAACTCTCCGGTACCGTCACCAAGCCATACGATTACATCGGCCGAGTGTAGAAGATCAGTCCACACAAGGTCTGTTGCGCCGTCGCTGTCAACGTCTTCGGCTACAAGCGAGCCCTGTTCTCCAACTGGCGCATCGAAACACAGAACCAGCGGCCTGGTTGCGTGGCTGAGAGCTATCTCAACCCTCTGGTGTGCGCCAAAGCGGTCGATTCGTGCCTGATCGATTAACCCGTCGGAGTCGAAATCCGAGAGCGCAATTGACTGGCCGAAACGAAGGGTTGGCTGCTTGCTTACTAGTTCAGCGTGGGGTGTTTGGGGAAATCTGGTTACGCCGAAGGCCACCAGAGCCAAAACAACAAACAACGACGCCTTCGACAACCAACGGACATTCATATCGGGGAGACTATAGCAGAACCAAATAGTGCCTACAATATCTCGCATTGACTCACGAAAAATCTTGATGAAACCGATTCGTTGCCTCACGAAAGAAATCTTGATGAAAAGATTTCAACTTCCTGAGATACCAAGGGCTCAGGGAGGACAGGATGGGGCTAACGATGGGAGAACGCCAATCGCTGGTACGAGAGAATGCTTCGAGGTACCAAAAGGCAAGCAAGAAGGAAAAGAGAATCATTTTGAAGATGCAAGAGCTTGAACGAGGCTACGACATCGTCGCGGCCGCTTGTTGCTGATCCCATCTATTTTTAAGGCTCGGGCAAAAAGCTCGCTTCGGTTTCCCGTTCGAGAGAGCGGGGCCGAGCCGATTCTGACCAGAATGAGGTGTGGGAAGACATTGATCGAATGGCTGCCAATTTAGGGTTGCCTCACCTACAAGCGCAATGTCGGATTTATACGAGTCCTACTCGGCCAACCTCGATGAGTGCGACGGGACTTCAGGGCCTTCTCAAGCAATGCCCTTCGTTGCCTGGGCCTGTCAACTTTTTTGGCTTAAAACCTGTTAATTCTGACAGGACTAAACCGGCCGCTCCACCAATAGAATCTGAGGGTACTAGCCTATGGGGTTGAATTCAAGGAACGGAGATGGAGGAAACGATGAATAGGAAACGGGAGACGACTGTAGCGAGTTTGATGGCGGTGCTTTTACTGGTATCGGTAGCGGCTTCTGGCGCTGCTAAAACTAAAGTCAAAGGGATGATCAGCGGGCGCGCCGGAGAAACGATGATCGTAAACACCGCGCAGGGAAAGGTTACTGTAGTCTTGACCGATGAGACGATAGTCAAAGATGATCGAGGGCTGTTTGGTTTGCAAAAGCAGGAAATGTCCGCCACGGTGCTGATACCGGGACTCAAAGTGGTTGTCGTTGGAACGACCGACGCCGAGCGGCGGGTTGTGGCGAGGAGGATCACCGTGGATGATGACGATCTTGAAACGTCCCAGATGATTCAGGCCGGCCTGGAACCCACCGCAGAGCAAGTCCTGGAACATGAGAAGCAGCTTTTACAGCACCAGACGGACATCGGGGCCAACAAGCAGGAGATCGCGCGAAACAAAGCTGATATCGAAACCAACCAGCAGAAGATCGCGGCACACAAACAGAAGATTGAACGGAATGAGAGTGACATCCGGTCGAACACGCAACGCTTTACCGCATTGGCCGAATATGAAACGAAGACCGAAGCAACCGTGAAGTTCGCAACCGGTAGCACTAAGATCTCAGACGAGGATATGCAACAACTCAAACAGTTGGCAGAAACCGCAAAAGGCCTCACCGGATACATCGTTGAGGTGACGGGCTTTACCGACTCGACGGGCAACGCCGCGATAAACACAAAACTGAGCGAGGCCCGCGCGAAAGCAGTCATCACCTACTTGATGCAGCAGGGTGGCGTGCCAGTCCGGCATATCGTGGCGCCCGGCGCCATGGGCGAATACGGGGAAGCGGCATCCAACGAGACCAAGGAAGGGCGGGCCGAAAACCGCCGCGTTGAGGTCAAAGTTCTAGTGAACAAAGGCATCTCCGGTCAATAGGAGCCGCTCTTCCGGCGTGGACGCGTCGCCACGATACGTCGCGAAGGCGCAGGTCGGAGTTTCCGGGTCTGGTACGTAACTGCGTAGCGCGGGGCCAAAGATAGCCGCCAGACCTGCTGCAAGCGAAACGATTCCTGTTCCGATTGCGAACGCAACGCTCCACCGAGTCAGCAAGCGACCGAGGAACGCTGCGGCAATGCCGAGCACAACCAAACTGAGTATTAGGCCGAAGAAGAAAGCGAAAGAGAGAAGCACACCCCGGCGGCGCTGCTTGTCAACAGGGCGCCTTCGACTTGTGCCCCAACATATCCGACTATCCCTACGCCCGCAGGGAGCGTACAGGGTCAAGTGCTTGTCGAGAGCCAGAGGGCGAAACGGCTGGTCGCTAACTGAGATATTCAGAACAGTCCACAAGTAGTATTCAAGCAGTGGATAGTTCGCGTCGAGTTGGTATGGATCAACTTCCAGGCAATAATCGAGCGCATCATGTATCAGACCTTCTATCCGCGTATCTTGAGCCTCGAGCATCGCGCAAAACGCCTTTCGCGTCCTGGGGTGGTTGAGCGGATAGAGAACGTGACCGCCAGCCTCGAACCACACAGTGCCGCCTTCAAGTCTGGTCCTGAATAATACTGCTCGTTCTAGTTCAATCACATCCATTCTTGTCTTTTCATCAGTGTTTAAGGTCCGCTCAAGTTTTGACAAGCGTTTACTTACTTGTAGACTCATTCATACCTCCCGTTCGGACGAAATGAACACTGAGGAACTTTGTCTACATTCGTGCAACGGTATTACGCAGCTCGTCTATATCATCCGTCCGCGGCTCAGAGATCTCACTCTTGTCTCTTAGCGTTTCTTCGATCTCGGCCAATCTACGCTCGTGATCCTCAAGCTCAATGCCCTTCATCGCGAATTCAAAAATCGCTTTTGCCGCAGCGACGCGAGCCGATGGATTCGCAACAGCAGTTTTCATAATCTCGCGCAGAGTCTCAACAGCCTCAGAATATCTAGCTGCAAACGACATACCTTGGCCGCGTCTGCCATCGGGTGAGCTAGCACTTGGCGATGATAGCTTCAGAGAGATGGCGAAGGTGTATCCCCAAGTCGCACCCATTAGGGATCTACGGTATGCACTATCGCAGATGAGGCTGTCCGACCTCGAGATCGGTATTGATGGTCGCAACCGAACAATACTCTCGACTTTTCGTTCAAGAACGGGCCGCAATCAACCTAGCAATACTAGGTTCATCTTCGGCCCGGCAGTGTGGCTACGGGGCCTCATCAGACCAGAACCTGGCTTCGGGCTCGCATACATTGACTGGTCGCAGCAGGAATTCGGAATCGCCGCTGCACCAGGCACGTTGACTATCACGCATAGTCTATGGAGAGGCAGGCTGCAGAGTCCGAAGACAGAAGCTTGTGCGGCGACGATTCGCATCTCGTCGACGTTGTCCGAAATCCTAGAACAGCATAAGCAGCAATCTGACTGGCAGGATCCGAACGATTTCGTTTTTTCCAGGTCATACGGTAGTCCTTTGGATCCGGACTTCCTTCGGAAAGAGGTCCTTTACCCCGCACTTGACGCTGCGGGCATCACACGTGGAGAACGATCGCACGGATTTCATCTCTTCAGACATTCGGCCGGCAGCATCATTCACGCCGCAACCGAAGACTTAAAGCTTGCTCAGGAGCAATTGAGGCATACTCAGATCAGCACGACCTCGGATATCTACGTCCACCTTGAACCGAAGGTCGCCCAGAAGGCCTCGAATGTGCTGGCAGAAGAGATATTTCCTAATTGTGTCCTAGTTGTGTCCTCGGCGAGCGACCTGATCCACTAGGTGAGTATGGCAAGAGACGATAACCCAAATGGAAAGGCCACCTTGCGGTGGCCGGAATTGGTTGCGGGGGCGGGATTTGAACCCGCGACCTTTGGGTTATGAGTACAACTTTTTGGTTGCTCGTCCTTTTGTTTTCCAAGCTTTCATTGCAGTTCGTTGCACAGCGTTGGCGACCTTCGGCAGCATTTTCCGACCTGATTTCCGACCTAAGGTCCTAGCACTCAACCCGCCTAGGTTCGATACCAAGACATG
>DATFXM010000089.1:0-54094 GCA_035315885.1 Blastocatellia bacterium | reverse complement strand
TGGGGTGGGGCCTTCACTCACTACTACCTCGACAGCAAGATATGGCGAGTGCGCCGCGACGCCGAGTTGAGTAGTAACCTTCGAACTTAGGAAGTGCTGAGTGCTGAGTCCTGAGTGCCAACCCGGAAGGGTTGCGCGGTCCAGCCGAGCGTTGCCGTCTGCGGCTACCCTGGGTAGACATCGGAATAGATGATCAATCGCGAAGAGCCGTGGGGTAAATGGATCGACTGCCACCGCACCCCGAGCCCGCGGAGCGGGCGAGAGAATGTAGCCCTCTGTGAGTCCGCGAACCGGGGGAAAGATGATCAACAAAGACCGGAGCCCGCGGAGCGGGCGAGAGAATGTAGCCCCCGGTGAGTCCGCGAACCGGGGGAAAGATGATCAACAAAGGCCGGAGCCCGCGGAGCGGGCGACAGAATGTAGCCCCCGGTGAGTCCGCGAACCGGGGGAAAGATGATCAACAAAGACCGGAGCCCGCGGAGCGGGCGACAGAGTGCTATCCCTCTGTGAGTACGCGAACCGGGGGCGTGATTAAACTCGTTCGGCGCGGTAACTCACCTTAGTGCCACGACAGATCCCGGGCTGCATCGTTCTTTGCGTCCACGCTGCCCTTCGTGAGGTTTGCTGACCAACTCGCAACGTGTACTCCGTGCTTGTCCCGATAGACAAAATCGACGTCTGCTTCCTCCGTCGAGCCAGGACGCACACTGGCGTGCCAGCCGTCGATCGTTATCGCTTCGCCTCGGTCCATCCGGTGATACACAGTGGTGTAGAGATACTGCTGAATCGTGAAGTTCTCTTTGCGTGAGTTACTCTCCTGGACCAGCCTTATAGCTTTTTTCGTGTTCGGTTGCAGGCTCTCGTACATGCGGGTTCCGGCGCCTACCAGCACGATGATGATAGGCACCGCAATAAGGACGAGTTTTGGCCATCGCCCAGAGAAACCCATTTTTGTCCGGACACTCAGAACTCAGTGCTCTTATCTGGCGCGGGATCTTCTTCAATGATTGTGCCGCAGCGCGGACATTCTTCGGGAAGCGCGTCGATAGAAACCCAGCTCCCGCAATTCCTACAGCGGGTCTGATTCACCTTCTTCTCCACGGCCAGGTAACCTAACAGCGCCGCGCCTCCCACAAGAATTGTCAGCAAGATCCACATGAGAACTAGTTCTGAGTGCCGAGTGGCTCAACTCTAGCCTCTGGAGCTTCGTACCCGACTTGCCCCGGTACAAGCGGCGCATGAGATTCGGGCGAAGCCCCCGCAGGCGAGGGCTCCAGCGTCTCCCCGAGCAACTCCCGAATGCTCTCCACAAACACAACCTCGAGATCCCGCCGCGCTTCTTCAGGCACATCCTTCAAGTCGGGTTCGTTACGTTTGGGAAGCACTACCCTCCTTAAGCCGGCACGTCGTGCCGCAAGGACCTTGCCCTTTATGCCACCCACCGGGAATACCAGACCGCTCAAGGTGATCTCACCGGTCATCGCCGTGTCGCTGCGCACCGCTCGTCCCGAGCACAGCGAAGCCAGCGCCGATACGATCGCCACGCCGGCCGAAGGCCCATCCTTTGGCGTGGCCCCAGCCGGAACGTGAACGTGCACGCCGTTCTTTTCGAACACCTCGGCAGTAGGTATCCCGAGCTCCTCACCGTGCGCCCACAGGAAACTGTGAGCGGCCTTGGCCGACTCCTGCATTACTTCGCCCAGTTGGCCGGTCAGTGTAAGACCCTTTGAGCCGGGAAGCTTCGTCGCCTCTATGAACAGCACTTCGCCGCCCATTTCGGTGACCGCCAATCCCGTAGCCACTCCGGGCGGCAGTATTTCCCGAGCGGTCTCATGGAAGAACATCTCGTGCCCAAGATAGTCCTCGAGCTGATCAGGTGTAATAGTGAAGTTGTCGCCCTTGCCCTGCGCAACCTTTAGCGCCACCTTGCGAGACAGCCGGCCAATAGTTCGCTCGAGCTGCCGAACGCCCGCCTCCCGAGTGTAGCGGCTGATTATTGATTGAACCGTCTCGTCGGGTATCACTACCTGCTCTGCGGTAAGTCCTGCCTCCTTGATTTGTCTTGGCACCAGATACTGCTTCGCAATGTGAAGCTTTTCCTCCTCGCTGTAACCGGACAGCCTTATGACCTCCATCCTGTCGGTCAACGCGGGAGGAATCGGCGACA
This sequence comes from Blastocatellia bacterium, assembly GCA_035315885.1. GTDB lineage: Bacteria > Acidobacteriota > Blastocatellia > UBA7656 > UBA7656 > DATFXM01. The sequence goes on along the minus strand of DATFXM010000089.1, from coordinate 51,927 downwards.
TCATGTTCGCGGTGGCGATGAAAAAGACCCGCGACAAATCGAATGGCAAGTCCAGATAATGATCCCTGAACGAAAAGTTCTGCGCGGGATCAAGTACCTCCAGCAGCGCCGAAGCGGGGTCTCCACGAAAATCCATACCCAGCTTGTCGACCTCGTCCAGCATCATCACCGGGTTATTCACACCCGCACGACGCAACGCTTGAATGATACGTCCCGGGAGCGCGCCAATATAGGTGCGTCGATGGCCACGCAGCTCGGCCTCGTCGCGTACGCCGCCCAGAGACATGCGTTCGAACTTGCGGCCCATCGCCCTGGCAATCGATTGCCCGAGACTGGTCTTGCCGACGCCCGGGGGACCCAGGAAACACAGGATCGGAGCCTTTGTCTTCGGATTGAGCTTGATCACCGCCAGGTGTTCGAGTATCCGCTCCTTGATTTCATCCAGGTCGTAGTGATCCTCGTCCAGGACTGTACGAGCGTTATTGAGGTCCAGATTATCGTCGGTGCCCTTCTTCCACGGCAGCTCAAGTATCCATTCGAGGTACGTGCGGATGACGTGATAGTCAGGCGCAGCCGCAGGCAAACGCTCGAGTCGTTTCAGTTCGCGGTCCGTTTCCGTTCGCACCTCGTCAGGAAGATCCGCCTTCTCGATCCGCTCCCGAAGCAAAGCGACCTCGGCCTGTTCGGGTTCACCCTCGCCGAGCTCCTTTTGAATCTGCTTCATCTGTTCTCGGAGGATGTAGTCGCGTTGAGCCTTGCCCAGTTCCTCCTGCGCCTGATTGGCGATCTTGCTGCGTATCTCGAGCACTTCGACTTCGTGCGTGAGATAGCTGTGCATGAGCCCCAGCAACTCGCTCTCAGTGTTCGCCTCCAGGAGTGCCTGCTCCTGGGAGGCCTCCAACTCGAGTACCGACCCGAGGAAATATGCGAGCCTGATCGAGTCCTCGGCCGACAGGATCACGTTTCGAATCTCGGTCGGCACGTTTGGCAGCAGCGTCAAGGCCTTTTGTATCAGCGCGCTTATGTTTCGCTGAAGTGCCTCGACTTCCGGAGTATGTTCTCGCGCCGGTTCGGGCAGGATTTCGACTTGAGCCTTTAGGTAGGGCGACTGGTCGGTGAACCCGATGATTCGAAATCGCTCCTGACCCTGCACGATGAGGTGAAGCACTTCGTCCGCACCCGGCGACCGCATCATCCGGTTGATCACTACCATTGTGCCGACGCGGTACAGGTTTGAAGGTCCGGGCTCTGCTTCGTTTTCATCCTTCTGGGTGACTGCTCCCAGCAGCTTCTCCTCTGTCGCAAGTGCCGCTTCGGCTGCTTTCAGGGATGCGGGACGGCCCACCGTCAGCGGCGAGATCCCGGATGGGAACACTACCATGCTCCGCAGCGGCAATATCGGAAGTTCCAACGTTCTTGATTGTGTCATTTTTCTTGGTACCCCTTGTTCGACGAACAACCGGTCACATTTAGGATGAACCAGCCGTCACAAGACTCGGTCTTTATTTCGGCGTTCGAAAGATCGCAGGGAATCTGCAGGACTCTCTCGAACCTGCTGTAAGTGATCTCGAGCTGGTAATAGCTCCAGCCTTCACTGATAACCGAATCGCGTCTGACCCCCCGCACGACGATTCGCCCATCGAGCAGCACCACCTCCACGTCATTTGGTTTCACTCCCGCCAGGTCGAACTTTATCTTCCAACCATCAGGAGTCTTGTAAACATCGACCGCCGGTTGCCACAGCGGACCGCTCGGCCTTCTGTAAGAGTCGCTGTGAAACCGCTCGAGCAGCACTCTTCTGCCTCTAGCCATTTCTGATCACCTCAATAAGCTCTCCGCTCCAACCGGCAGCTCGCGCGAACTGAAGATGCTGTCAATCAACCCATATTCGCACGCCTGTAGCGGGCTCAGTATGAAATCGCGCTCCGAATCCTCATCGATTCTCTCGAAGCTCTGGCCGGTCACCTCCGCAAGGATTCTCGACAAGAGATTTCTGACTCGCAGCATTTCCTCGGCGTGGATCTTTATGTCGCTTGCTTGTCCGCCGAGCCCTTCCACCGATGGTTGGTGAATCATGATTCTGGAGTTAGGAAGCGAATACCTTTTGCCCTTTGCTCCCGCGGCTAGCAGAATTGCGGACATTGAGGCCGCCTGACCCACGCAGATCGTGGCCACGTCCGGTTTTATGAACTTCATCGTGTCGTAAATCGCCAGCCCGGCGCTGATCGAGCCCCCAGGGCTGTTGATGTACAACGAAATATCGCGATCCGGATCTTCAGATTCGAGATAGAGCAATTGCGCCACTATCAGATTCGCGATCACATCATCTACTTCGTCGCCGAGAAAGATTATGTGATCGCGCAACAGTCGCGAGTAAATGTCAAAGTGACGTTCCCCGCGAGAAGTCGACTCCACTACTGTAGGTACGAGTGTCATTGGTCCTCTGAATCAGTTTCCAGTTTCTGGTTCCTGGTTAGCTTGTGACAACCCCTTGTCAGAACCTTAAGATCGCGCCTACACCGGTACCGGCAAGTTTGCTTGCAGCCTCGCCTGATACAAGCTGAACACGCCCTGCTTGTTCGATAACCCGGTGCGATGCCCGGTTTATCAAGTCGGGGGCGGGTTCGAGTTGCCCTCCGCAAAAAGAGCAACTGTCCTCACCAGACTCCACCAGCACATGACAGGACCGGCACTCCTTGCCCTCGGTCCGGTAGTTACTTGCGACTACCAGTCTGTACACACGGCCCTGATGAATAGCCTCCAATGTATCCGCGACACCCAACACCGCGCGATCACCCTTCTTGGCCGCGGTTATCATCGACTCGACCATTCGCGATTCGTCCTGCTGCTCGCTCCGGTGCTGAACCTCTCGAAGCTCGGCGTGTACACGGTCCTCCGGAGCGTCCACCGATATCGAAACCGTCCCAATCACCATTCGCTGAAGCCGCTTCGGAAGCTCCGAAATGAACATCGACGTCGCCTCTACAGGTCCGCCGATAACGAGCCTGCTGATCTTTAACGCATCCAGAAATGCCGAAAGCTCCTCCACGACCTTACGGGCATGCAACTTTATGTGATTGATATGATCGCGTTCCATGTTCGACTGAGACCACATGTGATCAGTGCCGGTCGTCGTATGTCTCGGGGGGACATCTGAAATAATCTCGGCGCGCTGGTTAATACCGGTCGCATCAACCGTCAGTATTCGAGCGCGGTGTTTGTCGATGAGCACCGCGGCGAAGCGATCGGTGTCTTCGAGTACGTCAAGCAATGGTCGCAGCCAGGGTTTTGAAGACCAGCGTGCGTCGGTCGGAAGATGTACTTGCAAATCGCGCTGCCACCAGAACCCTCTCGCCGAATCGCTGAAGACTACAAGACTCTTCCCGTGAGGAACGTACTCGCGAATGAAACGGAGGATTCTGTCGCACTCGGCGGCAAGACGAGAATTCCCGTTGGGCGACGAGTTGTTCTCACCTAGCTTTCTACACAGATTCTCCACCGTAGTCTCAAAGCGCCTGTTGAGGTTGGCAGCCCTCGATTGGTCAACATCCAGGTACAGGCTCAAGACCATTGCATCCGCGGACGACTTGTACTGTTGCAACTCTTTTATATCGTCGTAAGAGATCATTCCCATCCTCCTTGATTACCCGAACTTGATTACCCGAGTCTTGATCGTCCGAATTTGCTTCTCCCGATCCTGCCTCTCATTTTCCCGGTGTCGGACGCTCGATTCGGGAAGCTTGTCCGAGACGGCTTGCTTTGTTTTGTCGACGATCTGTTTTTTCACGGCACGTTCGCTCTCTCGTGCTGCGAGTGCCGATTTCAGCTTATACCCCCGTCGTTAATGTCTGAGCGCCCGGCGCGACCACCATAGAAATCTCCTCGGGCGTTACGAGTCTGCCGTCTTCCAGATCGGCGGATGGATCGTCCGACGACAAGAGGAAGAACTCGGCGGAACTGCTGACGCTCTTCAGCCTTACCAGCATTCGTTGGTTTACGCGAGCCGGGAAGAAAATCATCAGCTCGGGATTTCGTTCCTTGTACCGATCTACTGACTGACGGTCGCTCCAGACCGGGATCACTTCTTTATCACCCAGCCGGTGCGTAAACAGGTTGCCGTTTGCGCGGCGCAGAACATAGAGGCTACTCATTCGACCTCCCCGTGTGGATCGCCGAAGTATGAGTGCGGTCATGATAGCATGACCGCGGCGGACGTCACCTCCCGGCTTCGGCTTCTGCCGCTACTTCTGTTGAGAAAACTATCTCCCCTCGACTTGAGTTGGCCCGGACAACAGAATTGTCAGTTACATCTCCCTTGAGTATCAGGCGCGAAAGCGGGGTCTCGATTTCGCGCTGTATCGCCCGCTTGAGCGGGCGGGCGCCATAGACCGGATCATACCCCGCGTGTGCAAGATGGCTCTTGGCCTCGTCCGACAACTCCAGCCTGATCCCACGCTCAGACAGCCGCGCGCGCAGCCGCTCGAGTTGAATATCTACTATCTTCTTGAGGTCCTCCTCGCTCAGCGCATGGAACACGATGATCTCGTCTACGCGGTTCAGGAATTCCGGTCTGAAATGGTGACGCAGAGCGTCGAGCACCTGCTCCTTCATCCCGTCGTACGGATCGCCTTCCAGTTGACCCTTGTACTCAAGAATCAGATGGCTCCCGATGTTCGAGGTCATGATGATGATCGTGTTCTTGAAATTGACCACCCGGCCCTGTCCATCGGTCAGCCTGCCGTCGTCCAGAATCTGCAGGAGCACGTTGAATACATCGTGATGCGCCTTTTCGATCTCATCAAACAATACAACCGAATAAGGCCGCCTGCGAACGGCTTCCGTTAGCTGGCCTCCCTCCTCGTAACCCACGTAACCCGGAGGCGCGCCGATCAGCCTCGCTACAGTGTGCTTCTCCTGATACTCGGACATGTCTATCCGGATCATCGCGTGCTCGTCGTCGAACAGAAACTCGGCGAGCGCCCGAGCCAGTTCGGTTTTGCCGACTCCGGTGGGGCCGAGGAAGATGAATGATCCAATCGGACGATTGGGGTCCTTCAAACCGGATCGCGCCCGGATCACTGCATCCGAGACCGCGCTCACCGCTTCGTCCTGACCTATTACCCTTCGGTGAAGGTGCTCTTCGAGCGAGAGCAGCTTCTGCATCTCGCCTTCGAGCAGCTTTGAAACGGGCACTCCCGTCCAGCGGCTCACAACCTCTGCGATATCTTCTTCGTCAACCTCCTCCTTCAAGAGCCGGCCTCGAGTGTGCTGGCTGTCAAGCGCCTGCTCGTGCTCTCGCAGCTTCTTTTCAAGCTGAGTCAGTTTGCCGTATTGCAGCTCTGCCGCCCGGTTCAGATCGTATTCGCGCTGCGCTTTCTCGATCGCGACTTTTGTAGACTCGATCTCTTCCCGGATGGCCCGAATCGACTGGACCGACTCCTTCTCCATCTGCCACTGAGCTTTTAGCTGATCGGCGTTCGCGCGAAGGTCCGCCAGCTCCTTCTCGAGCCTCTCCAGGCGCTGCCGCGATGCCGCGTCGGTTTCTTTTTTCAAGGCTTCGCGCTCGATCTCGAGCTGCATCATTCGACGGAGAATTTCGTCCAGCTCCGCGGGCATCGAGTCAATCTCCGTGCGCAGCTTGGCTGCAGCTTCGTCCACCAGGTCGATAGCCTTGTCGGGCAGGAAACGATCCGAAATATAGCGATGCGACAATACCGCCGCTGACACCAGCGCCGAGTCCTTGATGCGCACGCCGTGGTGGACTTCGTAGCGCTCCTTGAGCCCTCGCAGAATCGAAATCGTGTCTTCAACCGAAGGCTGGTCTACTAACACCGGCTGGAAACGCCGTTCGAGAGCCGCGTCTTTCTCTACATGCTTTCGATACTCGTCCAGAGTTGTTGCGCCGATGCAGTGCAGTTCGCCTCGGGCAAGCATCGGCTTAAGCAGATTCGACGCGTCAACCGCTCCTTCTGCCGCACCTGCTCCCACGATTGTGTGCATCTCGTCGATGAACAGGATGATCTCGCCCTCCGAAGCTTGAATCTCCTTGAGGACCGCTTTCAGTCTTTCTTCAAATTCTCCGCGATACTTTGCGCCCGCAACCAACGCGCCCATGTCCAAGACTACGATACGCTTGTTTCGAAGACTCTCGGGAACGTCGCCACGAATGATTCTCTGCGCGAGTCCCTCGACGATGGCAGTCTTGCCGACTCCGGGTTCACCAATCAGGACAGGATTGTTCTTGGTCCGACGAGAAAGCACCTGGATGACGCGCCGAATCTCATCGTCGCGCCCGATGACCGGATCGAGTTTGCCTGCGCTGGCCATCTTTGTCAGATCTCGCCCGTATCGCTCCAGAGCTTCATAGGTGGCTTCGGGATTTTGCGAAGTCACTCGTTGATGCCCTCTGACCTGGACAAGTGCCTGCTGCACGCGGTCTCGCGTCGCGCCGGCAGTTTTCAGAGCGCGAGACGAAGCTCCCCCTTCGTCTATGATCGCCAGCAGTAAGTGCTCGACGCTCACATAGTCGTCCTTGAGTTTCTTTGCTTCGTCCTCGGCGGCAACGAAGACTTTGTTGAGCCTTCCGGTGATGTAGACCTGATCCACCGGACCCGAGGGGCCGGTCACCTTGGGCAGGCGATCGATCTCTCGTTCGATCGTCGGTTGCAGCACGTCCAGGTTTACGCCCGCGCGGGTCAGAATGGAGGGCACGAGCCCGCCTTGCTGCTCCAGCAGCGCCAGCAGCAAGTGCTCGACTTCTATCTGCTGGTTTCCATATCGGGTCGCAAGCGTTTGAGCCGATTTGACGGCTTCCTGAGCCTTTTCCGTGAACCTGTTTATATCCATGCCGTTCCCCTTGCTGATCTCGCTCGTTCCACTGCTCAGTTTCCGCGCGGCTTGAAGTGACTGGTAGCCGCGAGCTTTCGATAAATGTCTTTCTCTTCTTCCGAAGGATGACTGGGCACGACGATCTTGAGCTTTACGTACGCGTCCCCGCGTCCACCTTCACGTTTGCTGAGACCCTGTCCTCGCAGCCTGAGCCTCTGGCCGGACTGCGACCCGGCGGGCACCCTGGTTTCTACTTTCCCATCGAGCGTGGGCAATTCGACCGTAGTGCCCAGGATTGCCTCCCACGGTGCGATCGGTATCTCGACGCTCACATCATCACCGTTCACTGTAAACGTCGGGTGAGGCTTGACCCGCAGACGCACGAGCAATTCTCCGGACTGGCCCTGACCTTTTATTTTTATCACCGACCCGTCTCGTGCCCCAGGAGGAATGTTGACGTCAATTGTTCTGGGAATCATAACGTGACCCGATCCGCGGCAGACATTGCAAATCGCACCCTTTGAAGTTCCGGTACCTTCGCACGCGGCGCATGGCTGAATGTTCTGAATCGCGAGACGATGACGGCCGCCGCGATGCGCCTGCTCGAGAGAGATTTCCATCTCGGCTTCCACCGCGGGATGCCGTTGCGCTTTGCGCGACTGACGTCTCCGCTGCTCGCCGGCGCCGGCGTTTTGTCGTGCACGTCCAAAGAGCGACTCGAAGAAATCGCTGAAACCTCCTCCGCCGAACACGTCACCGAGGTCACGAAATTCTACGTTGACGCGGCCCCAGCCCGGCGGCGGTGTAAACTCGGCTCCGTCTTTCCAGTTTGCTCCGAGCTGATCGTATCGTTTTCGCTTGTCCGAGTCCGACAGGACCTCGTTGGCTTCGTTGATCTCCTTGAATTTTTCCTCGGCGGCCTTATCCCGAGGGTTCAGGTCCGGATGGTACTTTCTGGCGAGTTTGCGATAGGCCTGCCGAATCTGGTCGTCGGTGGCATCGCGCTTAACCCCAAGGACTTCGTAATAATCCTTGAATTTCACCATCTGAATGCCAGTTCTCGGCTCGACACCCTCCTACTCAATCTTCGCGAACCAAATTCAGCGCAAAACACTGCATGCAATCACAATCCCGAGCCCTCTTACGGCCTCTAGATTTAGGACGAAGACAGCATAAAATATGAGTCTCTTATTGTCAAGTACCGATAGTCGGAAGGGCTTGAAGTGGCGGAGAGGGCTATGGGGAGAGGGGCGGCAGGGTGGCGGCGAGGGGAGTCGGTACGACGCATTTCTACAAGTGCTGTGCGGCTCGCGGGTCTCAATACCCGAGAAACCGAAACCCGGAAGCCGAGATTTGAAGCCGGTACTCATTAGACGTTGGGACTGAGTTACGGTATTCTACCGAGGTTGTATCGAGCTCCTCTGTTGAATCTCAGCTTTTTGTGGGTTTCAAGTTTCAAATAGTTGAACATCGGCTTCTAGAAGGAGGTGTGGCCATTCCGAAGGACGACATGATTCCCGTTGAAGGGACCGTAACCGAATCGTTGCCCAATGCAACGTTCAAGGTGCAGATTGGTGAAGGTCACGAGATACTCGCGCACCTGTCCGGCAAAATGCGCAAGAACTTTATCAAGGTTCTGCCGGGAGACAGGGTCACCGTCGAGTTGTCTCCCTATGACTTGACCAAAGGACGAATAACCTACCGGCACCGGAGTTGAGTTCTGCGCCAGAGGAGGCGGTTTTTGGGTCTCGGGTTCCGAGTTCAGAGTTTCGGTCCCCGGGGAACCTGAAACTCTAAACCCCAAACCCTGAAACCAAAAAAACTGCCTACTTGTTAAGCGCGACTTTCCTGATTCGGAGATTGTCGTAGTCAGCGACGTACAGGATTGCGTGGTCGCGATCTATCAGCAGCCCGCGCGGCCCGTCGAATTTTGCGTCGACACCCGGGCCATCGCGGAACTTGGCATTGGTACCGCCTGCGAGCGTGCTAACGTTGCCGAACCGATCGATGCGCCGGATATCTGCCGCACCGAGCTCGCTGATGTAGATGATGCCGTTTGTGTCTACTGCGATCCCGATCGGTTGAATGAAACCGGCTTCAGCGGGCGGGCCATCGATAACCTCGATCTTCCCGCTGCCGGCAAGCGTAGTGACAGCTCCGGTAGTCAGGTCTATGTGACGTACTCGCCCGTTGTTAGTATCGGCCACAATCAACGCGGTGGAATCCAGCGAAAGCGCGATGGCGGTGGGCGTATTGAATCGGGCGTTGACTCCGAACCCATCCGCGAAGCCGGGCACGCCGTTACCCGCCACCGTTTCAACAACTTTCTGGCCACCCCGGTCTACGATTCGCCTGATCGCGTGGTTCTCCGCATCGGCAATGAAGATTGTTCCGTCCGGTGCGATCACCATGTCATCCGGCAATCGGAACGACGAATCCAGGAGGGTGCTGTCGCGGAACCCCACGATTCCTTCCTTATCTGCGTTTCTGCCCTTTTGCTTTTCTTTTTCAGTAATCAGTCGGAATGTACCGGCGAACGTATCGACTGTGAGAGTCCCTCCGGCGCGGGTGACTCGCCTGATTACGCCATTGCCGTTCTCGCTGATATAGATCGTTCCATTCGGATCAACCGCAACTCCGTTTGGAAACGAGAACGCCTCAGGTCTGCCGAGCGCGTTGCCGGTATCCAGATATCCTTCGTTCCCGGACACGCCGACTACTGTACAGACCTCGCCCGTCGTTGGGTTCAATGTGCGAACCGCATGGTTCTGCTGATCGGTGAAGTAGATCAATCCGTCAGGACCGAACGCCAGTCGGCGAGGCCTGCGGAGAAAAGAATCATCGCTGTTAACGCAATCGGCGCTGAATCCGGGCTTATCCTTGCCGGCGAGCGTGCTTACCTGGACGTCCGGGACTATCAGAAACGTCGAGGGGTCGGTCGCAGCACCGGTATCGTCGAAGACCTGCACCGTGTGAGTGCCTAGTTGGTCGAGGATTGCCGGAGGAACGACGACGGACAGCCTCTTCCTCGTCCTGTTCTTGATTCTGGCGTCCATGCCGTCCACGGTAGCGGTGGAGCCTTCCTTGAAATTTGCGCCGATTACGTCAATGGACAGACGGCCTTCGCCGATGCGAATCAGGGTTGGCGCGATGGTGTAAATGAATGGACCCTCAGTTGGCGTGACGGCAAGGGTGACATCGTTTGATTGCACTCCCTCCTGCGCGACACGAATTTTTAGTTGCGCAGGCTGAGCGATCAGCGCCGCCGGGAGCATCACTTCAAGCCGCCCGTTTTTCCCTTCAGTAGTCAGCAACTCAAGGTCGTTCACGACGACCTGCGCGCCAGGTTTGAATTGTCCGTGGACGCTTAGAGGAACATCCTCAGTTCCAACCTCGACCGTGTCCGGATCGAGAAAATCGATCTGAGGTGGACGAGGGACTACAAAGTAGATTTCGGTGTTTGAAAAATTGCCTTTCTTATCGCGTACGTAAACGGGAATTCGTGCCGCATCCTGCAGCAGATTATTTGGAATAACGAACTGAATGCTGCTACCGTCGACTACCTTGGCCTGTGATCTTCCCCAGACGAACACCTTGGTTGAATCGGAGAACTCGCTGCCATGCAATTCGAGTGGAGCCCTGAGCGGAGAGCCTTCCTCGCTGGCGTTCACGTCGAGCCTGATGATTGTGTCGGGGTCGGGCTGCACGACGGTTAGGGTCTGGGTCGGGGTAGTCATTCCGTCCGAGTTGCTTGCCATAACGGAATGCGTGCCTGGTGAAGCTACGGCGGTGGCAGGCACTTCGGCGAGCAGCAATCTCCCGTTGTTCAGGACTCTGGTGTCCAGCGGGGATCCATCGAAGACTATCTGCGCGCCGTCGTCGAATCGTCTTCCTTCGATTCGGATGGTGAAGGTTGGTGCTCCGGCGGTGATTGTTTCCGGGAGCATCCGTTTGAATTGGGGTGCGCTTGCTGCGTAAGCGGTTTCAGGACTAAGCGGAATGCCAAATAGGTACGCCAGGGAAAAAGCGCAAATCAATGAACAGACAACTACCTTCTTCATCAAAACCTCTTCGTTATAGAACCACGGGAACCGAAATTATAAGCACGTCTTGGGTAATCGACAAGGAGGGGAGACGCGGGGACGCGGGGACGCGGTGAGGAGGTACTCGGGGACGCTGTAAGGAGGGACGCGGGAGATGCGGAGCGAAGGGGCGAATGGGCGAAGGGGCGAGCCGGAAAAACTTGACTACATCGTTGGGCGTTTTCGCCCTTCGCTCTTCCGCTTCCTTCCCAACTGCCTATTGCCTACTGCATACTGCCTACTATCCCTGGAGGTGCGTAAGTGAAAATCAAACGACTTGGCCGTACTGGGTTGAAGGTCACCGAAGTCTGTCTCGGCACCATGACGTTCGGCCGCCAATGCGATGAGCCTGCCTCGTTTCGCGTCATGGATGAAGCGGCCCGCGCCGGGGTTAACTTTATTGACACAGCCGACGTCTACCCCGTACCCGTTTCTCTCGAAACATCCGGCCGCACCGAAGAAATCGTAGGCCGCTGGCTCCGCGGAAAGCGCGATCAGTTTGTCCTCGCGACAAAGTGCAGAATGCAAATGGGCACCGGAGCCAACGACTCCGGCTTGTCGCGTAGACACGTCCTCGCCGCCATCGAGGCCAGTCTCAGGCGACTTCAAACCGATTACGTGGACTTATATCAGGTGCATTCTCCGGATCCGGAGACTCCCATCGACGAAACGCTCAGAGCACTGGATACAATCGTTCAGAGCGGTAAGGCTAGATACGTCGGATGTTCAAACTTTCAAGCCTGGCAACTCGGCATAGCGCTGTGGACAGCCGACCGAATCGGCTGCGCGCGGTTCGACTCGGTGCAGCCCCGGTACAATATCCTGTACCGCGAAATTGAGAACGAGCTGATTCCTCTTTGTCTGGACCAAAAGGTTGGAGTGATCGTGTATAACCCGCTCGCAGGCGGGATGCTCACCGGCAAGCACGATCGCAAAGCGGGGCCAGCTTCCAATACTCGCTTTGCCGTTGTCGGAAAGATCTACACCGATCGGTACTGGAACGACCAGGCCTTTGATGCGGTGGACAAACTCAAGAGATTTTTCAGCGAACGTGGAAAGTCGCTGACGCACGTATCGGTCGCATGGACGCTTTCAAAGCCTGCGATCACGTCAGCCATCATAGGCGCTACGAGCGCTGAACAACTCCGCGACTCCGTGCAGGGCGCGGCGCTGGAACTCACCCCGGAGGAACTTGAAGAATGCGATCGTGCCTGGTATGAGCTTCCGAGGTTGCGAGATCCGAAGGTGGCCCTGAGGTGAACCTGATGCCAGAACCGACGTCACGAGCCCTGAAGATCGCGCTGGTGGGAACTCACGGGATAAGCAAAACTACGGTCGCGTACGAACTCGCTGGATTGCTGAAGCGCAGAGGTCGGACCGTCGAACTGCTGACTGAAATCGCGCGCGAGTGTCCGTTTCCGTTGAATGACCGCGCTACACGCGAGGCTTATCAATGGATCATCGCTCGACAGGTCCAACTCGAGATTGAGAAGTCGCCGAGAGCTGATGTGCTGGTGTGTGACCGATCGGTCCTAGACAATTTCGCTTACTATGTTCGGCGGTATGGCGAAACAGGTACTGAGGCCGATGCGCTCGCAGCGTACTGCCGCTCATGGATGGGAACTTATGATCTTCTGATCCGCCTACCGGTGTCTAGCGCACTGGTCGCCGACGGCTTTCGGTCAATAGACGTGCAGTTTCAGCACGAGATAGACCGGCTGTGTGACCACCTCTTTGAAAGCGCGTTCGACCGCACTACGCGCCCCGTGTACATTCGCGGGGCGCTCAGTGCGGCCGATATTGCAGACGTTGCGAGTTCGATGATCACAACCGCAGCGGCGGTATGACCACTATAGCGGCCACTCGGTCTCGAGCAGGCGCAGGCACAGCCGTTCGTGTCCGTCATCGCCCGAATACCGATCACACACCGCGGCAAAGCTCGTGAAGTTCCGGCTGAGGGAATTAATCCGGATGATTGCGAACTCAGACGGCGCTGCTTTCACTGCAACCCGTAATCCGCCGCGGCTGACATTCTCGGTGACGGCTGCTTCCTGCTTGATGCACTCCATCGATTCGGTGAAGTATTCGACGAGCACCGGTTCGGACTTCTCCTCGCGAGGTGCCCTGCGGCGTTCCCCTCCCGACCACTGTTCCGATTGAAACACGTCCCAGGGCCGTTCGAGATAGCCGTCTGGTGGATGTGGTCCCAGGAACTCGAGACCTATGCCGGTGACGTGACCCTTGGGAGTATCGACCCTTCTCACCAATGCATAAGACACGTAAGTCGGGTCTTGAAAATCACGAGTCCGCAATCTGACCGGCAAAGGCATGGTCAGATAGAGCACGGTCCCCTTCTTGATTCGCTTGCGCAAGTTGAGCTGTGCGCCGGTCCGGCTCACGTCCACGGTGCGTGTGGCCTCGTGCCATCGCCCGCCTTTACGGTCGTAGCCGGTTACGTGCACCGGCACTGAAAGTCGAAAGCGCTCGCAGCGACGCCGGTTGTCGCTGGCACCGTTCTTGGCTGCGCTGCTCAACGCCGCATCGAAGTTCGGCTCTTTCTTGACCGCGGTTTTCTGCTTTGCAGTCTGCGCAGCGCGAAGTGCGGCCATCGCAAGCGGAGAGGTGACTTCTTTGGAATTACGTCGTTGTTGCTTGTCGAACGTTAGAGGCGAAGTCCCCCGACCGCTGAGCGACGTGTCGTACTCGAGCCGCCGGGCGAAGTTCACCAGCGTCGAGTAGGCACGAGAGACTCGATCAAACGATGGGTCGATTCGCGCCAGCAGGCTATCCGGCACGTCTACGTTTATACCCAGTTGAGACGGATTGAGCAGCGCCACCGCGCGCAGATAAGCAAGCTTTATCTCGCCCGTAGTAGCCAGCCGGTCCAGATCAAGGACCTGATAATGATTTACCGCCCGCTCGATACGATCCAGCACCTGCTCGAGCTCGAGATAGTACGCACTTATCTCTTCGGCGGAGTATTCCTGATCGACGGCGGTCGTCGGATCAGTGAACCCTTCAACGGCTGTTTGACTTAACATTTTGTCCTCCAGAAGCGGGGCACAGTCCGTCGGGGCGTGACAACATCAATTTGTTTATTGAGCATGAGCCGCTTCGATCCCTGAGAGCTGTCTTTCTATTGCTGCGAGGAGCTCCGGAACCTTGAACGGCTTTGTCAGCAAATCATCCACACCATACTTGTCTCGAGCTTCCCACTTGTAACCAGGCTTCGTGTACACTGCAGTCAGCATTATCACTTTTGGCGGGGGATTAAACCCCTTCAGCGTCTTACACACAAGAAAACCGTGCAGCTTTGGCATCAATGCGTCGGTGATCACGAGGTCCGGCTGCTCGGTGGCCGCCTTCGCGATCGCCGCGTTCCCATCTTCCACCAGCGTCACATCGTATCCGGCGGTGTTCAATATCTTGCCCAACGTCTTTCGCAGAGGACCGTCGTCGTCGGCGATCAGAATTCGGCGGCGACGAAAACTGGACGCGCGAGTAGCCTGAACGTTGACCTGAGGCAGAGCCCGTTCAACCGCCACCGGTATCGAGGTCAGAACCTTTGAGGTTTGGCCCGCATTCGCGTTGTCCGGTCCGGGCAGCGCAATAACGCCAGGCTCCAGCGATATCGCGGCAGCTCGCGCAAGTTCGTTCTCTGCCAGGAACCTCAAGCACAGCCGCTCAAAGTTGTCCTCTCCTGTGTATCGATCGCAGAGTACGGCGAATGTCTGAAGGCGCCCATCCGGATAACTGACGCGCGCGTACTCGAATTCGTTAGGCGCCGATTTGATACGCACCCGCATGCCGCCTTCGCTGACGTTCTCGGTCCGCGCTGCTTCTCGACGGATGCTGCGCATTGATTCGGTGAAGTACTCGATCCAGATCACCTCGTCTTTGGGCTGTCGCGGTTTGCGGCGGCGCTCTGAGCCGTTCCATTGCCGGTCCTGAAAAGAGGCCCAGGGGGTCTGGAGGTAACCGGATGGCGGGTCTTCGCCGATCAATTCAACTGCGAGCAGCCTGACGCCTTTTTTCGAGGGCTCGGCCCGTCTGACAATCGCGTAGCAGTTGTAGTTGGGCGCGTCAAAATCATGCATTCGGAGTTTCGTCGGCATCGGCAAGGAAATGTGAATGATGGTTCCGACGGCCAGATGTTTTCGGATTCTGAAAGTTATCCCGAGTTTACTTACGTCGACTGTCTCGGCAGGCTCCTGCCAACGTCCCAGATCCCGGTCGTAGCCGGTGACCTGGGCGGCGATGTATAGATTAAGACGACGATCCCAACGGCGATTCCCGTTGGAGACCTCATCGGTTTCAGCCTCGCCGGCAGGCTCAGCCTCGCCGGAAAGAGGTCCACTCGGTTCAACCTGCTGAACGTTCGTCGTCGGCGGGCTCGGTGAGAGTGAGGTGTCGTAGTCCGATCGTCTCTTGCGGCTTGAGAGCACGGAATAAGCCAGAGTCACGCGGCCAAACGCGCATTCGAGTCTGGCAAGCATACTTCGTCTGGTGGCTGCACCTTCTATGTTCAGGGAAGCGGTAGATCCCGAGACTTGCAGACCCTCGCGGGCTGGTTGGAGCATTCCCACGCGGTGACTGAAAGCGCGGCTTATGTCGTCCGAATCGGCAGAGGATGCCAGGCCGAGGACGTCGTAGTGCGAGGATGCGCGTTCGCAGCGTTCCAGAAGCTGCTCGACGTCCGCGCTCCACTTATCGATTCGTGGTGAATCCAGATCAAACCCCATTGTTCTTTTCCTCTTGCGGACCCCCGTGGTGGGCTCGGGGACGAGAGACCTCGGTCAAATTAGCAATCCGAGTGCCAAGTAGTGGGGCCCGGCGAGGTAACAAAAATATAGAGGTGTAAGGGGTTTTGGGTGTCTTGTAGAGGTGGCGTGACCGGAGTTCAAAGTCTCATAGGTCAGGATGAACGAAGTTGATGACATCGTTCAAGCGAAAAGCCAGTGGGGGGAGGAGGCGAAGGGGTAGGAGAGACGCGGGGAGGAGAGACGCGGGGATGCGGACGCGAAGGGGCGAAGGGGCGAAGGGGCGACCCGGAAAAAAGAAGTCGGTGACCGTCGTGCCGCCCCTTCGCTCTTCTCCGTGTCTCTCCTCTCCGCGTCCCCGCGTCTCCGCGTCTCCCCTTCGCCCCTTCGCTTCCTCCCCTCTACGTGCTAGCCTTTGAAACCCGATGACTGTCGCCGAAGCAATAAAGAAAGTACTTGCCAGACAGGATCTGACCGTGGCCGAAGCCGAAGCAGTCCTCGACCAAATCATGACCGGCGAGTGCCCTGATGCTCAGATTGGAGCTCTCCTCACCGCCCTCAGAATGAAAGGCGAATCCGTAGACGAGGTCACCGGTTTCGCTCGAGTAATGCGCCGCCGTTCGAGTGCAGTGAGACCACGTTGCGCCGTAGATGAGCAATTGGGTGGCACCGAACGAGAGGCGCTGATCGATACGTGCGGTACCGGAGGCGATGCCAGCGGAACTTTCAACGTTTCAACCGCCACCGCTTTTGTTGTTGCAGGCTCCGGGCTTCGCGTCGCGAAGCATGGCAATCGGTCCGTCTCCAGTCAGTGCGGCAGCGTCGACGTAGTCGAGGCTCTGGGCATAAGAGTCGATCTCACTCCGGAACAGATTTCCGAATGTATCGATCGCATCGGTATAGGGTTCTTACCCGCACCTCTGCTTCACGGCGCAATGAAGCATGTTGCCCACGTAAGGCGACAACTCGGCATTCGAACGATCTTCAACCTGCTGGGTCCCCTTACAAATCCGGCGGGCGCCGACACTCAGGTAATCGGTGTCTACGACGGCAAGGTCACCGAACTGTGCGCAAAGGTATTGCTCGAGCTCGGGACTAAGAGGGCGTTCATAGTTCACGGACTTGACGGGCTGGACGAGATAACGGTCACCGGCACAACTCGAGTGACCGAGCTCAACGATGGCCGGTTTGAAACGTACAATATTTCGCCCGAAGACCTTGGTGTAACGCGGGCCTCGTTGAATGAGATCCAGGGCGGCGACGCAAAGCGCAACGCACAGATCATTCATGAAGTCTTGTCTGACGTACCGGGTCCTCGGCGAGATATCGTTCTTCTGAACGCGTCGGCCGCGATGGTCGCGGGGGGGAAGGCTCGAGACTTTGCGGAGGGCGTTGCGATAGCGCGTGATTCAATCTCCAGCGGTGCGGCTTCCAGAAAGCTCGAGGAATTGATCAACTTCACCAATCAGAAGTTCTGAGTGGCTACTGCTCTCAGAAAAGCCACCTTCTCTTTTTCCTCGGCGGGGTACCCTCGGGCCTGAAAGGAATTGGATTCCCCTCTAACACCGCCGCAGGGTTCTCGAGCGTCATCGCTTGCGCGTATTCCTCTCCGACAAGCTCCGCCGCCAGACTCATAGCTTTTGAAAGCCCCGGCAGCCGGTTCCGAGTGTTGTGACAATCGCTCGCCAAGAAATGAACCAAACCGTTTTCGAGCAAAATCTCCGCGGTTTGGCGAACCTGCTTGCCAAACTGGCCCGTAAGCGAACCCGTATCGAGCTGTCCAAGTACACCGATCTCCACCAGATCGTAGAATCGTTGCGGGTCGCTCATGAGCTGCTGGTTGCGTTCGGGGTGCGCGATTATTGGCTTTATGTTCTGGTTTAGCAGCTCAAACAGAGGCCGTTCGCTTCCCGGAGGCACTACCATGTGCGGAAACTCCACCAACACATAAGGCCCATCGTTGATCGTAGGCGCCGAACGGTCGATGCAAATGTGCTTGAAGACGTCGTGGGTGAACCTCAGCTCGCAGCCGATCACCACCCGAGGCTTGCCTCCAAGCTTCGAGTTCAGTTGCTCGAGCCTTGAGCGCAATGTATCCGGAGCGTGAGTCGTATGCAGCCCGTCGTGGGCGTGCGGCGTTGCGACAATCGTTTGAACGCCGTCGGCGGCCGAAAGCCGGCACATCTCGATCGATTCCTCGAGACTGTGTGAGCCGTCATCGGTTTCCGGTAGAACGTGGCTGTGAATGTCAATCATCTATTTGGCGCGTTTTCCCTTGAACGTCTGCCCTCCAACTTTGACGACCATCTCGCTCACCTCGCCGCCGGAGTCCTTTTCGAAACTGATGGTAATGTTCTCCATCGTAGTAAGCAGGAATGAGGAATCGGATTCAGGCGCAAGGTCGGCGTCGAGGATACCTACGTGGGGCGCGTTGAGCACGAGATGGCTATCCACGAAGGTAACTTCCAGCGGGCCGTTCAACAGGGTGTACTTGCCGGCAAATTGCTTGAGCGTCTTCGGGTCGACGTTCGACGCGGGCTTCTCGACCGGTTTAAGAGAAGGCCAGCCGTACTCGGCGGAAATCGCCCTCAGGATCTCCTCGGCGATCTGCCCGCCAGTGTCGGAGTTAGTCATCACCGCGGCGCCCATGCCAAGCTCGGTATAGGCTACAAGCTGACACCTGAAGCCCTCGTTCGAGCCTCCATGGCTGAACTCCTGGTTCTTTCCCTTGCCATCAACGCCGATCCCGAGTCCCCATTTCCCTTTTTGCACGAGGAGCATCTGGCTGGTCATCTCAGGCGACAGCACTCGATTCGATTGTCCGGCCCTGGACTTTTGAATCTCGATCGCGAACTTGCACAAGTCGGTGGGGGTGGTCCACAACCCAGCGGCGGCCATCTCGGGGTAAGTGTGCCACTTGCCCTGGACAACGTCACCATTCGGACGGTGACCGCTCGCCGCCTGCGCTCGCCGAGCTTCGGGGAGCGGTTGCTCGTAGGTACTGTTCGTCATACCAAGAGGGGCAAGAACCGATTCACGCATGAACCGGGGAAAAGGTTCGCCTGTAACGTCCATCATCAGGAGCTGCGCGATGCTAATTCCGCCACCCGAATAACGCCAGATTGTGCCCGGCACCGTGTCCACTCGCACCGGCTGAGTGTTGGCCGGCTTCTCTCCGTCCAGCACCTGCACAATGATAGGTACCGGGTCGCCTTTTGCGTACCCCGGAAACCCGTGGACGGTGAGGCCTGCCGAATGACTCAGGAGCCTGCGAAGCGTGACTTTTTGATCTTTAGTTTTGTCGTTCTCTGGCACCTTCCAGGAGATCAGCCGTTTGTTTACGTCTTCGTCCAGGGCCAGGCGGCCGAGCTCTACCAAATGAAGCGCACCCATTGCCGCTACCGGCTTGCTGATAGATGCCGCTTGAAAAAGCGTAGTCGTTCCTGCGCGCGCGGGCTGGCCCGACTCGATCACTCCGTATGCCCTCGCCCATTCGATTCGGCCGTTGTTGATCACCGCGATGCTGACAGCCGGTACGCGCAACTGTCGCATGCGTTCGGCGAGCGTGTGGGTGTTGGCCGATCCAGGGACCTGAATGGCGGTAAGCAAACCTTGCTCAACCCGGCGGATTCTCTCCTCAATAGTGCCCTGGTTATTGAGGCCGGCGCGAACAGGACTCGTGAGCGTGGAGGCGGCACGGAGAGCGGGGAGCGACTGAAAAGCAACAAGAATCGTGCCAAACAAGCCAACGGCGATTCTGATTCGAAGACTCATTCGATTGGCCCCTGCCACGCGCCGATTCACGCCTGGAAACCATCCGCGATCCGTTCTTTTCGAGCTGATTCCCACGTTTCCCTCGATTGAGGTCAGCAGTCTATCAGAGTGGACGCAAAAAGCCGATACTGCCGGGTGGCTTTGTTTTGCGGGTCTAATGCTCGTTCTTGAGACCAATCAATACCGTCTACAGACGCCGACAACGCGCGGTGCAAGACTCTATTGGCTGACTCGATGAACACCCGAAGTATCGAGTTGAACGCCTTAGATACGCGGGTTCAGGTCCACTTTTAGGGCTTAATTCTTTTTCACTGGCGGCCAACAAGTCTTTTCTTGACATTGAAAATGGCGGCTGGCTATTATCAAAGCTGGTTTTAAGAAGACAAGCCCGTGATGCCCGTCCTTCTTCTGAAGCTCCGTGGACGCCCTCAAAGGATTGGCGCTTTTGAGTAGCACCGCATACAGGAAGTACAAATGAAACGATTGTTGATCTCGTTGCTCCTCACCGCGATTCTGGCAGTAGCCGCTTCAGCGGCAAATCGCGGAGGCGAATCCTCTCTTATGCCTCTCGAACTCGTACGTCCGGGAATGAAAGGCTACGGCATGACCGTCTTTCAAGGGTCGAAACCGGAACGATTCGAAGTGGAGGTCCTTGGGGTACTCGAGGGTGTGCCGAACCCTAAGCAGAGTCTTGTCATCGCGAGATTGTCAGGCCCGCTGGTAGCCAGAACAAGCGTGTTCGCTGGTATGAGCGGGAGCCCGGTCTACATCGACGGCAAGCTGCTTGGAGCCGTCGCCTACTCCTTTCCATTTGAGACCGAGCCTATCGCGGGAATCACACCTATCAAGTACATGATTGACGTTTTTGAGGAAGGCAGGCACGCTGTGCCTCAGTCCAACCAGCGGGTAAGCTTCGGCACGCTTGTAGGGGCTTCCACTGGTGTAGATTCCAAGTCCGGACTCTTGCCGGCGCCGTCGGCTACGATGGTAGGCCCTCGCGCGGCTTCGAGTGGCGCGCTCGGCCCTTACGTTGGACACTCACTCGCGCCGATAGCAACGCCAATCACGTTCTCCGGTATTCCGCAGACAGCCTTGGATCTGTTCGCCAGCGACCTGCGCGAAGCGGGCTTCCAGGCGGTGGCCGGCGCGGGTGGCGGCTCATCGCTTGCGCCAATGGCGCCATTCGACGATAACACGCTCGCGCCGGGATCGTCGGTCAGCGTGCAACTGGTGAGGGGAGACTTCACCGTAGATGCCGCCGGCACGGTGACCTATCGCGATGGCACTCGTGTCTACGCCTTCGGCCACCCCTTCTTGAGTTCGGGCGTAACGTCGTGGCCGATGGCCGAATCATCCGTGGTAACCGTAGTCCCCAACATGAACAACTCATTCAAGCTCTCGGCCAGCGGACGGCTGGTTGGCTCGATCAATCAGGATCGCTCGACGGGAGTCTACGGTGAGCTTGGCTCGCAGCCCCGCATGTTGCCGGTGAAGATCACCGTGCACACCAGCCGCGCAAAAACTGAGAGCTACAGTTTTGAAGTCGTGTCCGACTCATTCCTGACGCCGTTGCTGATGCGCATAACTCTTTTCTCGGCGCTGTCGGCTACCGAGAGACAGGTTGGCAGTCAGACACTAAAGATTTCAGGACGCATCAGTGTGAAGGGGCAACCGGATGTCGTGCTGGACAACAGCTTCAGCGCGCCCAACGGTACGGCGATGTTTGCAATTGCTGCAGTCGCGCAGCCGCTTGCGGTTCTGCTCAACAGCGGACTCGGTGCCGTCGATCTCGAGAGCATGGACGTGGACATCACCTCGACCGACAATCGTTCAAGCGGAGCGTTGAGCCGGTTGTGGGTGGACAAGACCGAAGTGCGGCGCGGAGAGAGCATTGAGATTCAGGCGTTCGCGCGCAGCGACAATGGTGGAGAGTTTGTCGAGCGTATTCCGCTGGTGATCCCGGCTGACGCGCCGGCGGGCCCGCTAACGATTCTGGTTGGCGATGGAGCTTCAATAAACCAGGCTGAACGTGCGATGCCATCGGCTGAGTTCGCGCCAAAGGATCTGGGGCAGCTCGTTCGAGCGATTAACAAGCTGAAGAAGAACTACAGGCTCTACGTAAAGGTTCTGCGGGCCGGCACCGGGGCGATAGTCAACAACGAGGAGATGCCTGTCCTGCCGCCATCCGTGCTTGCGACGTTGAATTCTCAACGGACCTCCGGTGGATATACACCACTGCAGGTGGCCACGCTTGCTGAGCACGAGTTGCCGCCGTCACGGTTTATTATCAGCGGGCAGCAAAGCATAACCGTCAACGTTATTAAGTAGCGGCGCTCGGAGATTGCCATCCGCACGTTTAATCCGGCTGGCCAGACTTGCTTGATTCGACAGAACGCCCGCGTCGGAGCGGGCATTCTTTTTGATTGCGGGAGTGAGAAGTAACTACGATGCATGCATTCTTGTGCCGAGTTGTGACGATGGAGCAAAGAGCGGGAGCGCGAAGCAAACGGACACCCGTTTGGCGCGCGTTCTCAACGAGTCTTGTGCAGATTGGTCTGTTCGCGGCCGTAGGTTTTGTGATTGTGAGCCAGGCGGCAGCCCTCGCAAGCGGACCGGTGTTCTGGGAGATCTCGCGGCAGGAGGACGTTGTAAAGGGAGACGCGCGAGGGATCACGATTGCCGACAACGGCGCAATCAGCCTGGCGCCGGCTCTGGAACTGGTCTTCGATACAAAGGAAGCCTATATCTGGTCGAGCGCAGTCGACGCTCAGGGCAACGTGTACCTGGGCACAGGTCACGACGGCCGAATATTCAAAGTTGAGCCGAGCGGTGCAGGCAAGCTGATCTACGACGCGCCTGAGCTCGACGTGACCGCGATGACC
Source organism: Blastocatellia bacterium (assembly GCA_035315885.1). Lineage (GTDB taxonomy): Bacteria > Acidobacteriota > Blastocatellia > UBA7656 > UBA7656 > DATFXM01. Next base: position 29,601 of record DATFXM010000089.1, on the reverse strand, counting down.
ACCGATGCGCAGGGCAATGTCTACGCTGGCACCTCCCCCGACGGCAAGATCTACAAGATAACCGCTGCAGGACAGGAGTCGGTGTTCTATGACCCGCCCGATAAGTATATCTGGTCGCTTGCGTTCGATCCGGCGACGTCGACTCTGTATGCCGGGACGGGCGACAAGGGAGTCATCTACAAGATCGACACCGCGGGCAAAGCGGCAGTTCTGGCGGACACCACCGAGACGAACATTCTCACGCTGGCTGTGGACAAGAACGGAAGCCTGCTGGCCGGAACTGACCCGTCCGGACTAGTGCTGCGGATTGGATCTAACGGAAAGCAGTTCGCGGTGCTGGATTCTCCCACACAGGAGATTCACTCGATCGCGACCGCAGCCGACGGTTCGATCTACGCACTTGGAGTCAGTCAAACGGGTGGAGCGGCCGCGAGCAAGACCGCGGCTGTAGGCGTGCCGTCGACCTCGACGCTTTCAAGCGATGGTACGGTTACCATCACCTCGGGCGACGAGGATTCTGCTACGACACCCGAAGCAACTCCCACAGCCGCATCCAAGAGCAAGGCGGAAGGTGCTCGCAGCGCACTCTTTCGAATAAATCCCGACGGGACGAACGATGTACTATGGCGCGCCAATGACTCGATGGGCTACAGCATCAGCCCCGAGACCGGCGGCAGAATTCTCGTGGGCACAAACAACCGCGGTCGCATTTATGAAGTGGCGTCGGATCGCACCCGCTCGCTGCTTGTTCAATCACCCGAAGACCAGATTTCAACGTTAGTGAACGCCAACGGTTCTGTGTACGCGACGTCCAGCAACCTCGGCCGGTTGTATCGAATCAGCAACCAAACGGTGAGCGAGGGGACTTACACCTCGCCGGTACGCGATGCAAAGTTTGCCGGCCAATGGGGCGTGATCAACTGGCGATGCTCGGGGCACGTAGAACTGCAGACCAGAACCGGTAACACCGAGACGCCGGACGCAACCTGGAGCGAATGGTCAGCCGCGTATAAGAATCCGTCTGGAGATCAGATCAGCAGTCCGCGGGCGCGCTTCATCCAGTGGCGCGCGACGCTCAAGGCGAATGCGCAAGCGGCAGCTTCGAGTCGATCCGGTGGGCGCGCGGCGTCGACCGCGCGCGGCGGCGATATCGCGCAGCTTCAATCGGTGGTGGTCGCCTACCTTCCAAAGAACCAGGCTCCGGACATCACGTCGTTGACCGTGCTGCCGTCGGGTGTCGCGCTTCAGGAGCAGCCGATCGCGATTGATCCTTCCATCGCATCGAGCGGGTTAGACCCGCAGTTGTTTGGGATCACTGCTTCGATACCGCCCAGAAGGTTCTATCAGAAGGGAGCGCGTACGCTTACGTGGCAGGCGTCAGACGCGAACGATGACACATTGACCTACAAGATTCTGTATCGTTCGATCAATGACAAGGAGTGGCATCTGCTTGCGAACAATTTGTCGCCGACGTGGTACACGATCGATCTCAATCGAATTCCGGATGGCACGTATCTTTTCAAGGTAATCGCTAGCGATTCGCCTTCGAACCCCCCGGAGCTGGCGCTTTCGGATGAACAAGTCACAGATGCTATCGAAATAGACAACACGCCGCCGGTGATCAAGGTGACGGGTCCTTCGGTGAGCGGTCAGACCGCGGAGATAGTGTTTGACGCTACAGACGCAACCAGCCGGATTATCCGAGGTGAATACAGCGTTGACGGAGGGCCGTGGCAACTTGTGTTTCCGGTGGACGGGATCGCGGATTCGGCTAGCGAGAGTTATCGGATCAAGGTGCGGTTTGAGACGCCGGGCGAGCACGTGATCGCTTTTCGCGTGAGTGACTCGAGCTCGAACGTCGGCACTGCAAAGGTCACCGCTACTACGCACTGAAGTTCTGAGTTCTGAGTTCTGAGTCGGAAGCTCCGCACTCAGCACTCATACGACTGTAGCGATTACACACTTCAAATACTGTGTCTCCGGCATGGAGACCATGACCGGGTGATCTCGCGCCTGGCCACGCTTCTCGAGAATCTGCACCGATCGGCGAGCATCCGACGCCGCTTCTGCAATGCAATTCAGGAACATCTCTTCGCTCATATGGTATGAGCACGTCGAAGTCACCAGAGTCCCGCCCGGCTTCAGCAGCTTGATCGCTCGAAGATTTATTTCCTTGTAGCCCCGCATCGCCGCCTCAATCGAGGCCCGGTTCTTTGCAAACGCAGGAGGGTCAAGGTTGATCAAGTCGAACTGCTCGCCTCTGCTGTCCATCGCATGCAGAAAGTCAAAAACATTGGCCTCTGCGAATTCGATGTTGGTTGATCCATTTAACTGCGCGTTGCTTTGTGCCTGAGCCAGCGCCGTCGGAGAAATGTCGCAGGCCAGGACACTGTCGGAGCCCTTTGCGAAATGCAACGCGAACGCTCCCTGGAATGTGAAGCAGTCCAGGACTCGGCCTCTGGCGTAAGGCGCGGCCGCAATTCTGTTCTCGCGCTGATCGAGGAACGTGCCCGTTTTCTGACCCTCTATCAGGTTGACCGAATATTGAATATCCAATTCGTGGATGATCAACTCTCCGGGATCGCCCAGCAGCGGGCCCGCGATGCGCGGCAAGCCTTCGAGGTCTCTGACTCGCGCTTCGTTCCGTTCAACTATGGCGCGAGGATGATAGCGATCCACCAGCAGCTCAACCCATAGGCTTTTGAGCGCCTCCATCCCTTGAGACAACGTTTGAATGACCAAGCAGTCGTTGTATCGGTCTACGATCAACGACGGGAGTAAATCGCTTTCGCCGTAGACGAGTCTGTAAGCGGTTGCAGCGGACACCACGCGATTGCGTAACTGCTCAGCCGCTTTTAACCGCGCAGACCAGAACTCATGGTCGATTGCGACGTCGTCAAACGTGAGAAACCGCAAGGCGATCTGCGACGAAGAGCTATACAGGGCCCATCCGACAAATCGCGACTTGGCGTCCAGCACTCGTACGATCTCACCGCCTTGCGCATTCCCGTTGCTTATCAGATCGCTTCGGTAAATCCACAAGTGCCTGGCGACCGCGCGTTCGACGCCGCGTCGATTCACTGTGACGCTGGTTGTGCGCATACGATCCGATGACTATGATAGCTGCCATATCAAATGGCAAGCACTAACGACGCATCTCGCACGGTGTTTCTAGGTCTGGGATCGAATGTTGGCGATCGACCGGCGCACCTTGCGGAGGCTAAGCGACGCATCCAATCGCAGGGGCTCGAAATTTTGAAGGAGTCATCGCTCTATGAGACCGAGCCGGTAGGATACGCGGCCCAGCCCTGGTTTTTGAACCAGGTGATCGAAGTCGGGACTACTCCGTTAAACTTGAGTGATGCGTTTCCAGATCTGGCTATGGCGCCGATGAGGCTCCCCGGCGAAGACGTGCTTGATTTTTTGACGTTCGATGCTGAGATTCATCCGCACGACTACCCGCTGTTCTGGGTCGACGTTCTTCTTAAGTTTTTGAAGTCGATCGAAACTGAAATGGGTCGCAGAGGGGGGCCGCCGAACGGCCCGCGCGTGATCGACATCGATATTCTGATTTATGGGAATGTACTTTCATTCGGGCCAATGTCAGCGGGGGGTTCCGGCGCGGGTGGTGGGTCGGCGGCACTGACGGATCTTGTACTGCCTCACCCCCGTTTGCATCTGCGCAGGTTCGTCCTCACACCTCTGTGTGAGATCGCTCCCGATCTGGTTCATCCGCTGCTAAACAAGACTTGTAGAGAACTACTCGATGAACTTGCTGACACCTCAATCGTCCGGCGAGTGTGAGCGAAGGGGGAGGAGCGAAGGGCGACGCGGGTACGCGGAGAGGAGAGACGCGGGGAAGGGCGAATGGGTGAATGGGCGACCCGGAATAACTCAATGAACGTTGCGTCGGCCATTTGCTCCTCCCCGCGTCTCTCCTCTCCGCGTCTCCGGGTCGCCCCTTCGCCCCTTCGCCCCTTCGATCTTCCCCGCGTCTCCCTTCCCCTCGCGGAGACCCTATGCTAGCTTCTTTACTTTCGTTGCGCGGCGTGATTTATGTCTTCCCCACTCTCCAAAATACCCTCGGGTGTCCAATACATCTTTGATGAGCAGGCTCGCCTGCGCCGCTGGATTGAACGTGAGTTGATGGCCGTCTTCGAAGGCTGGTCCTACTCGGAAATCATTCTCCCCATCTTTGACTATGCCGATCTGTTCGCCCTCGGTATGGGAAAAGAGCAGGCCGAGTTGACTTATCGCTTCACCGGGCGTGATGGCAAGCTCCTGGCACTAAGGCCGGAGATGACTTCGCTGGTAGCTCGAACCGTGGCAACTCGCTTCCAAAACAAACCGCGGCCAATCCGCTTGTGCTATTCGGGTGAGGTGTTTCGTTGGGACGAGCCTCGCAGCGGTCGCCAGTACGAATTCCATCAAATAGGTCTGGAGCATATCGGATCTGAACGCCTCGAAGCCGACACCGAAGCGATCATCATAGCCGTCGAAGCGCTCAGGCGAATTGGACTCGAACATTTTACGATCACCGTTGGTCACGTTGAGTTTTTCAACGGCATCGCAGAATCGCTTGCGCTCGACGAAACGGGTAGGCGACAGATGCAAACGATGATCGATCGCAAGGAATCAGACGAGCTTCGCAGCTTTCTCACCGCTCACGCAGCATCGCACGACGTAGAGGGGTTGTGCCGGGTGTTCTCGCTTTCAGGAGGGCCTGAAATCATCCAGGAGGCGAAGAGTCGCGCGGCGAGTGGCCGGTCGATCGCTGCGCTAGATGACCTGGACCGCGTTTATCAGATTGCGAAGGCTCTCGGGCTGGATCGATTCGTCAATGTTGATCTGGGTGAGGTTGGGGGCCTCGACTACTATACCGGCCTGACATTCCGGATCTATGCGCAGGGACTCGGTGCGGCGCTGGGTCGCGGCGGACGATACGATCAGTTTCTCGCAAAATTTGGGCAATCCGAGCCCGCGGTTGGCTTTTCTCTTTGTCTGGACTGGCTCGCGGAACTGCTTACCAGAGGCGGCAAGAAGGTCAATCAGCGCACGGAGCCCACTCGAATACCGGCCACCGACATTGTTTCCGCATTCAAAGAAGCAGTGCGGCTGAGAGGCGAGGGCATGAGCGTGGAAATCCATTAAGAAGTTCTGAGTTCTGAGTTCTGAGTCCTGAGTCCTGTGTGAGAAGAGCCGAGGATTCACGAAACCCAGCACTCGGAACTCAGAACTCAGAACTTAGGAAGCGTTATGTCGCGTCTGACGATTGCGATTGCGAAGGGGCGGTTACAGGAAGACTCTTTCGAACTGTTCAAACAGGTCGGCATAAATGTATCGGCGGAGGTATTAGCCTCGAGAAAGCTGTTCATCGAGGATGAGGATGGACAGTTTGGGTTCATCTTCGTCAAACCGGCTGACGTACCGGTTTATGTCGAGCACGGAGTGGCGGACGCGGGTATTTGCGGATCGGATGTGTTGATGGAATCGGCGGCTGATGTTCACCAGCCATTGGATCTGGGTTTTGGGCGCTGTACCCTGGTTGTTGCAGGCAAATCGGATCTTGTGGCTCGACGTTATGACCCCTTGGCTACGGCGCGAGTCGCGACGAAATATCCTCGAATCACCGCGGAGTATTTTCAACAGCGCGGCGTTCCGGTGGAGCTGATTGTTTTGTCTGGCTCGGTGGAGTTGGCGCCGGTGCTCGGTCTGTCCGAGCACATAGTGGATCTCGTGCAGACCGGACAGACCTTGCGGGAGAATGGGCTGGTGGTAATAGACAAGATCGCGGAAATCAGCGCACGGCTGATAGTGAACCGGGCAAGCTATCATCTGAAGCGACAAGATGTCTCGAGCTTGATTGAGAGATTGAGGAAGTAGACAGTAGGCAGTAGGCAGTATGCAGTATGCAGTAGGCAGTAGGCAGTATGCAGTATGCAGTATGCTGGTTGAGTTCTAGAGCTAGATGCCGAGGTCTTCGTGATCATCTGTGCTGCGGCCACAAAAACCGAGACAGCACCCAAACTGCATACTGCATACTGCATACTGCCTACTGCATACTGCATACTGCCTACTGCCTACTGCCTACTGATTTGTTATGCACATAGTCTCCTACACAACGCGTTCATCGTGTCAGGTGCTCGATTCGATTCGCTCGCGTGGACTCCAGATGAATTCCGAACTCGTGGCCAGGGTCGCGGAGATCGTCGAAGGCGTGCGCTCGGGCGGAGATGAGGCTCTGCTGCACTACACGAAACTGTTTGATGGCATGTCGCTTCGGCCCGAGGATCTGCGAGTCGATCCCGATTCTCTGAAAAGTGTCGCGACGCGCGCGGACTCACAGACACTGAATGCCTTCAGACGTGCGATCGACAATATTCGTTCGTTTCACATCAATCAACTTGAGCGCTCTTGGAAAATTCAAACAGCCGACGGGACAACGGTTGGCCAACGAATTCTTCCGTTGTCCTCGGCTGGACTCTACGTGCCCGGCGGCAAAGCCGCTTACCCTTCGTCTGTTGTGATGAATGCGATTCCCGCGCAGGTTGCGGGGGTCGCGCGAATCGCAATCGCGACTCCGCCCGCGACACTCGAAGATTCGCCTCTGGTGGCTGCGATGATTCTTGAGCTCGGCATTCAAGAGGTATACCGAATCGGTGGAGCACAAGCTATCGCGGCTCTCGCATTCGGTACCGAGTCTGTTCCGCGCGTCGACAAGATCGTTGGGCCGGGCAACGTCTACGTAGCCATCGCCAAGAAGCTGGTCTACGGTTCAGTTGGAATCGATGCGATTGCTGGACCGACAGAAGTCGTTGTGTTGGCAGACCAGTCGGCGCGGCCCGAATTCGTAGCCGCCGATCTATTGGCCCAGGCAGAGCACGATCTGGAGGCATCGGCGATTTGCATAACGACAAGCATGGCGCTTGCCAAACAGACGGCGGACCAAATCGCCGAACAACTGAAGAGCCTCGAGCGGCGAGAAACCGCCGCTTCGTCCATTGAAAAATACGGAGCGATCTTTGTTGTCGAATCCATCGAGGCCGGTTGCGAGCTGGTGAACCTCATCGCCCCCGAACATCTGGAGCTGATGACCTCAGACAATGACCGCACTGCATCGATGATCGAGAATGCGGGGGCATTATTCTTTGGAGAGTGGTCGCCGGAACCGGTAGGAGATTACTTCGCGGGTCCGAATCATGTGTTGCCCACCGTGTCTACTGCGCGGTTTTCGTCACCGCTGGGCGTTTATGATTTCCTGAAACGACAGTCGATCATTCACTACTCCCCGGACTCCCTGAGAGCAAACGCTGATGCGATAGCGATGATGGCTGACGCTGAAGGATTGACTGCACACAAACGCGCAGTGCTCATCAGACTGAAAGATCGATCGTGACGTTATGAAGATTTAGCCGAGTGCAAGAAAGAAAAGGCGCTCGTAGAGTAGCGAAGGTCCTCATAAGGTTGAGTGGAATGCCAAACCCAGTAGATAAGATCAAGCCGGCAGTGAGGGCGATCAAGGCGTACACGCTTCCGCCCTATCGCGCATCAATCAAAATCAATCAGAACGAGAACCCTTGGGATCTGCCTGATGAAATCAAGGAAGAAGCATCTCGTCGATTGGCTCACCGCCATTGGTCGCGTTATCCGGATTTTGTTCCGACATCATTGCTCGAGAGATTGGCGGCTTTCGCGGGCTGGAAACCAGAAGGAACGCTTGCGGGCAATGGTTCCAACGAGCTGATTCAGGCAACGTTGATGGTCTGCATAGGCCCGGGCTCGCGAGTGCTGCTGTCCGAACCGACCTTCACGCTTTATCGCCAGATCGTGACAGTAATGGGTGGAGAGACAGTCGCGGTGTCTTTAACGCCTGATTTCCAGTTTGATTTTGAAGCGATCCGACGGCGTATCAACGGCGAGCGGATCGATCTGATTATTTTTTGTTCGCCTAACAATCCCACCGGCTCCAGCGCACGCGCGGATCAGATTCGGCAGCTTGGACAAGAGTTCGACGGTCTCATTGTGATTGACGAGGCCTATCATGAGTTCTCAGATCAGAGCATGGTTTCTCTCTTGAATGAGCTTCCAAACCTGATCGTGTTGAGGACGTTCTCAAAGGCGATGGCCATGGCTGGGCTCAGGGTGGGCTACTTGCTTTCAAGCCCGGACCTCGTCCGCGAAGTGCACAAGGGGACGCTGCCGTACAACCTGAACTTCTTTTCTCAGACCGTGGCGGAAGTAGCGTGCGAGCGCTACGAACTGCTGGAAGCGTCGGTTGATGCGATCAAGGCAGAACGCACGCGCCTATACGGTGAACTGACGACGATCAAGGGCGTAGAGGTCGTGCCCTCGACTGCCAACTTCATGCTTTTGCGTACGCCGGTGGCGCCTCGGCTGCTATTCGAGGATTTGCTGGCGCGAGATATACTTGTGCGCGACGTGAGCAGCTACCCGATGTTGTCGGAGTACATACGCGTATCGGTGGGTCTTCCAAACGAGAACGACCAGTTGATCGCGGCACTGGCAGAGGTGATCCAGAGTAGAACTACAGCGGGAGTATGAGAGGACAGATGGGAAGGGAAGCCGGGATAGAACATGTCGAGAGTCGCAGAGAAGCAGCGGAAAACTAAAGAGACTGACGTGAAAGTTCGATTGAACCTGGACGGTTCAGGCGTTGCGGATATCCATACCGGGATCGGCTTTCTGGATCATATGCTCGAGTTGTTCTCGCGCCATTCGCTATTCGACCTCGACCTCACTTGCGAGGGTGATCTGCACGTTGATCAGCATCATTCTGTTGAAGACATCTCGATAACGCTTGGGCAGGCATTTACCGAAGCACTCGGGGACAAGAGTGGAATTGTCAGATTTGGCTCGGCGTACGTACCGATGGATGAGACGCTGGTACGAACCGTTGTGGATTTGAGCGGCCGGGCATTTCTGGTCTATCGCGTGCCAAAACTCCGCGAGAAGATTGGCGAGCTGGACGTAGAGATGGTGGAACACTTTTGGCGCAGTTTTGCGGGCGAAGCTAGTTGCAACTTGCACGTTGAGTTATTGTACGGTGCCAATCAGCATCACGTCATTGAAGCTGTGTTCAAATCAGCCGCGCGAGCGCTTGCCCTTGCTACGAGGGTCTCGGAGCGGATCAAAGGAGTGCTGTCCACGAAGGGTACTTTATGATTGCAATCCTCGACTATGGAGTAGGCAATCTCCGAAGCGTTGAAAAGGCTTTTGAAGCGGTCGGTGCGAACGCCCTTCTAACGAGCGACGCGGCTGCGATCCGCGACGCCGATAAGCTGGTTCTCCCCGGAGTCGGTGCGTTCGGCGAGTGTGCAACTCGCTTGAGGGAATCCGGTCTCGACGAGTTGGTGATTGAAGCGGCAGCACAAGGCAAGCCCATTCTAGGCCTCTGCGTAGGACTACAGCTAATGTTCGAAGAGGGACACGAATTTGGCGTTCACAAAGGTCTCGGGTTGATGCGTGGGCGGGTTGTGCGGTTTCCCGAAACTGGCCCTCGCGTTCCGCAAATAGGCTGGAACCAGATCGAGGACTTACGACGTCACCCGCTGCTCGAAGGCCTGGACAACGGCGCCTACTTTTATTTTGTTCACTCGTATTATGTCGAGTCAGAAGATAACTCCGACGTCATTGCTCGCACCGACTACGGCATCAAGTACCCGTCTATTTGCGCTCACGGAGCGGTGGCCGGAGTCCAGTTTCATCCCGAGAAAAGTCAATCAGCAGGACTGCAATTGCTTGCCAATTTCGCCGGCGTAGGCCGCTAGCGGAGACGCGGGGACGCGGGACGCGGAGGCGAAGGAGCGAATGGGCGAAGGGGCGACCCGAAAAGACTCTTGTGACCGACCATTCGCTCTCTTCGCGTCCCCGCGTCTCCGGGTCGCCCATTCGCCCCTTCGCTCTTACCCGCGTCTCCCCTCCTCTCGGTTAGTATTTCAATTCGGTACCAAATCTAATATCTTTAAGCCTGTTCCGATCTTCTTAGGAGCGACCCAAAGACGATGATCGTCATACCAGCTATTGATCTACAGGACGGCCAGTGCGTGCGACTAGTCGAAGGCCGACCTGATAAGGCCAGTGTCTATCAGCGAGACCCCGTCGAGACCGCCAAGGCTTTCAAACAAGCGGGCGCGAGGCTTCTTCACGTTGTCGATCTGGACGGCGCATTTCTAGGGGGTACTTCCACCAATCAGCAAATAATCCGGCGGATCGCACGAGAGCTGCGTATGGAGATCGAACTCGGAGGCGGCATTAGATCGGCTGCAGACATTTCAACCGTGGTACATGAAATCGGGGCGCGCTATGCCGTGGTGGGAACGCTTGCGATCGAAGACCCAGCGGCGTTGACACGGGCGATTGAGGACTTTGGCGACATGATCGTAGTTGGGATTGACGCGAGGAAGCGGGCGGTCGCGATTCGGGGATGGACGTCACCTACGAACGTGGACGCCGTAGACCTGGCGCGCTGGGCTGCGGGTATAGGCGCCCAGCGAATCATCTACACCGACATCGAGCGGGATGGGCGGCTGGAAGGCCCAAATCTCGAACTTACTCGCGAGATAGCAAGAGAGTCAGGTCTGCGCGTCACCGCTTCGGGTGGAATCGCGTCGGTCGACGATATCAAGAAGCTGAGAGAGCTGGAGGCTTACGGTGTGGACTCGGTGATCGTAGGCAAAGCGCTTTACGAGAATCGCATGTCACTGGAAGACGCAATTCGCGCCGCCGAAGAATGAGGGGATTTCCGGTTTCTGGTTTGCGGTTGTGGGTGTTCCCAGGTCGAGAATTCAGCGTCATCCTGAAACTCTGCTATTCAACAGAAACCAGAAACCAGAAACCCTAAACCCACCTAATAGCTCGCCAATTCCATAATGCCCGATGCGATGTCGTCGACCTGCGGCAGAATTTCGTCCTCCAAATCGGGTGCGTACGCAACGAAGGTATCGAGCGCGGCGATTCTGCGCACCGGACCGTCCAGGTGTTCAAACAACTCATCGGCGATTCGCGCCGCGATCTCCGCGCCGTAGCCCCACGATTCACAGTCTTCGTAAACCACAAGCGCCTTTCCCGTCTTCTCAATCGAACGAGAAATTGTGTCCCAGTCGTAAGGGTTCAGGCTCCGCAGATCTATTATCTCCGCGCTCACTCCGTGTTCTTCTTCCACTTTCCTTGAAGCAACCAGTGAGCGGTATACAGTTGCACCGTAGGTGATCACCGTCACCTGCTCACCCGGTCGCACCACCCGAGCTTTCCCAAAAGGAATCATGTAATCGGGTCCGGGATACGGACTCTTGTTGTGGGTCTGACGATAAAGGTGCTTGTGTTCGAGAAACATCACCGGGTCATCGCAACGAATCGCGGTTCGCAGCAGGCCATTGGCGTCCAGGGCATTGGAGGGCATCACCACGCGAATCCCCGGTGTGTGAGTAAACAAGACATCGCTCACCTGACTGTGATATATCGCCCCGCCCTTGAGATAGCCGCCGCACGCCACACGAATAACCATCGGGCAGCTAAACGCGTTGTTGGATCTCCATCGCAGCAGCGGGACTTCATTGCGAAGCTGATGATAGGCGGGCCAGATGTAGTCGAAAAACTGAATCTCGGGAACAGGCTTGAGGCCTCGCGTCGCGAGTCCTACCGCGCGACCAATGATATTCGCCTCCGCCAGGGGCGTGTTGAAGACGCGAGCGCTACCGAAGCGACGTTGCAAGTTGAACGTTACTTTGAAAACACCGCCCTTGCCTTTCACCTTGTCGATGTTGAGCTCGCGACTGCAGTCTGCGATGTCCTCTCCGAAGGCCACTATGCGTTCGTCGCGCGCCATCTCGTCGAGCAGGCAGACATTGATCAGATCAAGCATCGTCTTGGCGTCGCCTTCGGGCGCCTTCGAAGATTCGGCGTCAAATGCTTTTGAAGTCGGATCAATCTCGGGCGAATAGACAAAGAGTGTAGCAGTGTTCTTAGCCGGCTTAGGAGATGCGACAGCTTCATCGGCGGCGGCATTCACCTCGTCTTCGACGCCGTCGAGAATCTTCTTGAGATCGTTCTCGGTTGCCAGTCCTTCTTTCTTGAGAAACTCGCCAAACGTGTGCAGCGGGTCGCGCTCAGATTCCTCCGCCCTCTCACCTTCCGGTCTGTAGAGCCGTTCATCGTCCGACAACGAATGGGAATACGGTCTGATTACATGCGCGTGAACCAGCGCCGGACCTCGGCGGTCGCGGCAGTGCAACGCCGCGCGGCGTACTGCCGCATAGCTCGCTATTGGATCGCAGCCGTCGACTTCTTCTATGTACAGGTTAGGAAACCCTGTAACGAGTTTCGAGATGCTGCCCCCAGCGGTTTGTACTTCCACCGGGACCGAGATCGCATAGCCGTTGTCTTCTATCAAGTACAATACAGGAAGCTTTAGATTGCACGTGGTGTTGAGCGATTCGAAGAACTCGCCCTCGCTCGTAGTGCCGTCACCCGCCGAAACATACACCAACGCATCAGGTTGATAGCCTTTGACTGCCGTCGGTTTCCCGATAAGCTCCGCGCGATATGCGGCTTCGGCGCACCCGACCGCTTGCAGAAACTGAGTGCCGGTCGGTGAAGACTGAGAGACGATGTTCAACCGGCTGTGCCCCCAGTGGCCGGGCATCTGCCGGCCTCCTGAACTCGGGTCGTCCGCGGCGCCGGTCGCCTGCTTGAGCATCTCCACCGCACTGACTCCGAGCGTCAGAGCAAGTGCTCGATCACGATAATAAGGATAGAACCAGTCGTAGGACGGTTTGAGCGCGATCCCGGCAGCAACGGTAACCGCTTCGTGACCCGCGCTCGATATCTGGAAGTAGATCTTGTTCTGCGCTTTGAGCTGAATCTCTTTGTCATCTATCCGACGCGACAGATGCATGAGCCGGTAGACTTTGAGCAGAGTCGCGCGGTCGAGCCCCTCGTATTTTTCCGTTTGTGGTTGAACGGCCATCAATTCTTCTCCTTTGAAAGTCGACCGCAGCGCTCCTTAGCTCAGATATCTTTCTCAACGTTGCAACCGGCATTGGCGGAGGGCGGCCATTGGGCCGCGTCATTCTCTAAACCGCAGAGACCGCAAGCGCGGGATTGTACTCTACAATGTGCCCGGCGATCGCCGATGCCGCGACCGTATAAGGCGATGCAAGATACATCTGCCCCGGTCCACTCCGGCCTGGAAAGTTACGGTTCTGTGCGCTGATCACTACTTGAGTCTTGAGCGTACTCACTCCAGGTCCGGCGTTAATGCATGCTCCACAACTAGGCTCGATGATCTGAGCTCCGACCCGATTAAACACCTCGATGTAGCCCTTCTGCTCGCAATACTGTCGCACTTCCTGCGAACCGAATTGAATGTAGCACCGAGTGTCGGGGTGGACTCGCTGCCCGCGTGCAAGCGCGTCGAGAAACACCCGCGCGTACATGTCCATATCTTCTTTCTTGCCGGCGGTGCAGGAGCCTCCGTAAGCGATATCGACTTTGACCGGTTCCTCGAGCTCGTCCACGAACATGCCGTAGCCGGGATCTCCCGGAGTTGCGATCATCGGACGCAACCGGCTGGCATCTATGTCGATCGTCAGCGCGTATTCGGCGTCTACATCGCTTTGCATTTCGAAGCAAAGCGCTTCGGCGCGTTGTCGAGACAGCCCGCGCGCCTCTAGAAACTCGACCGTTTTTTCGTCGGCGCCGACAATGCCGGTGAACCCGCCGACCTCCGCCGCCATGTTGGTCATCGTGGCGCGCTCGTCAATGCTGAGGGCTGAGACCGCATCACCGCAGTATTCGATTATCCGACCGATTGCTCCTCCGTTACGAACAAAGTCGGTCCTCAGAATCTCGAGCATGAAGTCTTTCGCCGTCACGTTGTCCGGCCGTTGACCAAGGACCCGAATCCTCACTTGTTCGGGAACTTTCACTCTGACGTCCCTGGTGATCCACGAGTTGAATACGTCCGTTGTGCCGACTCCGAACGCTACAGCTCCGATGGCTCCGGCATGCGGGGTGTGTGAGTCGGACCCGATGATGATCTCTCCCGGCAGCGCATAGTCCTGCAGTATCAGGCTATGACAGATGGCCTCGGATCCTTTTCTGTCGGTGAGGGCGCCGTGGAGACGTATCCCTTGCTTGTTTGCAAACGCTTCCTGCTTTCGAACCAGTTCGTGTGCCAGATCCAGCAGGCCCATGGCCTTGCGCTCTGGAGGCATGACTTCGTCCAGAAATGTCAGATGATCCTGGAAAAAGAAGATCGATGCAGGATCGTTTACCGGCTCCCGCTCGCCTACCATTTGTTCGTAGAAGATCGCAGCCATCGGCGTCACGTACTCATGGCTGAACCGGATATCGGTGCGTACAAACCCGGCATCGCCCGGTCGCACTGCTCGTACGCCGACCTCGTCCTTTGACAGATCGGTAACGAAGTGCTTCGCGAATATTTTTTCGGCGAGGGTCATTGGCCGCTGTGCGGTTGTGATTGGCGGAATGCTCACCTCGCCCTGCAGCCTTGCGACGTTGAAGGCAAACAGGCCGCCGTATTCGATGATCTGCCGAGTTATTTCGTCTTCACCGCGAGTGAACTCTTCAAGCTCAATCTCCTGTCCGTCGGCTACGCGCTCGATCAGGTCGAAATTGGTCGATGTCAGGAGTCCCAGGTTCTGACAGTTCTGTCTGTAGATCCTTTCGATGTTTTCGGCGATGACCAGGCGTATCCCCGCGGCCATTTCGGCATAGGGCGACTGCTCGCGGCTCGAGCCCTTCCCGCGTCGTTTGCCGGATACTGAACAGACAAACCCACCCCGCTTTACGTCTCCCTGCTTGATCGGGAACTCGTCGCCGCACTTCAGTCCTATGTACACGAAGTCGCCGAGCTTTTCGTCGAAATGGTAACAAATGTACGCCGGAGTGATTTCATCTGTGGAAATGTCATTTCGCAGCGCGGGGACTGTCGCAGGATCCAGATCGTTCCCTTCCAGTTGCGACCTTACTATCGAAGCCTCTTCTGCGAGGAACAGGATTCGCCCTTTCAGATTCACTTTGGACGGCCGTTTGTCGACCTTCCGATTCAGCAGGCTCTTGATCATCTACAACTCCTGTTTGGCATGCAAAGCCTGGAGACGGGTGTCTGCTTTGCCTGATTTAAACTTCATATTAGCGGAATCGGGAAGGGTTTGACAAAAGATGGGGTTACTGGAACGTTGGACTCAGCGATGAGTTGCAACCACGGTGTCGGTAAGTGGCCTTATATCCTGGACGACGATTGGTTCAAAGAGAATCCCAAGACGGGATTCTCGGATTCCTTCGAGCAATTGTGCGCTGCAAAGCAGCAAGCGCACCCGTAGGCCGCGTCAAAATCCCTCGGGCACGATTAACTAGCTCCCTCCGGAGTTTGCGAAACCTTTGCGCTCTCTGCGTGAAACCCGACTCACTTAATCGCGCGTTGGGGGAACAACGCTAACTCAAATCGAGTCGAAAACCCTTCTATGCAGTCCACGAGGTGAATCACGGGCGTTAATTCAGATCGCCGATCACCAGCTTGGCGATTGTCTGAAGCTGCATGTTCGAGGTGCCCTCGTAGATCTTACCGATCTTGGCGTCGCGGTAATACTTCTCAACCGGATAATCGCGCGTGTACCCGTAGCCGCCGTACAGCTCAACTGCCAGGGACGTGACGTGCTCGGCCACCTGAGATGAGAAGAGCTTGGCCATAGCAGCTTCTTTCACGTAGTCAGCCCCCGAGTCTTTAAGCCTCGCCGCGTTATAAACCATCAACCGCGACGCTTCGAGCTCGGTTGCGGCTTGGGCCAACTGAAACTGCACGGCCTGAAACCTGGCGATCTGCTGACCAAACTGCCGGCGCTCCTTCGTATAGTTGATCGCGTGGTCGAGGGCACCCTGCGCTACTCCGACCATTTGAGCTCCGATGCCAATTCGACCTTCGTTGAGCGTTTCAATTGCTATTTTGTAACCTCTGCCCGCCTCCCCGAGGACGTTTTGTTTCTTCACCACGCAGTCTTCGAGGATCAGTTCGCAAGTCGAGCTCGCTCTTATGCCTAACTTGTTCTCTTTCTTGCCAACAGTGAAGCCGGGGAATTCGCGTTCGACGAGGAACGCCGTGATCCCGCGGTAGCCCGCCTCGGGGTTCATGTTCGCGAAAACGATGAACAGGCCCGCTTCAGCGCCGTTGGTGATCCACAACTTTCTACCGTTAAGCACGAAGTGATCGCCTCTGTCCTCGGCCCTGGTCGCAAGGGCGAAAGCATCGCTTCCGGAACCCGCCTCCGACAGGGCATAAGCTCCCACAGTGTTGGTGGACAGTCGGGAACAATACTGCTTCTTCTGTTCGTCAGTGCCCCAAAGCAGGATGGCGTTGTTGACGAGGGTGTTTTGAACATCCACTATGACGCCGGCCGATGCATCGGCACGCGACAGCTCTTCCACGGCGAGTATTGCGTTGAAGAAGCTGCCTCCCTGTCCGCCAAATTCTTCGGGCACCGCGATGCCCATCAATCCGAGGTCGAAGAACTGTTTGATAAGCTCTCCGGAGAATTTACCGGCCTCATCCATTTCCGCCGCAAGCGGGCTGATCTGCTGCCGGGCGAATTCATTAACGGACTGACGGAACAGCGTTTCCTCGTCGCTTAGCAGGGTAAGCGGACGCGCCGATTCAGTTGCTGCAACGGCTTGACTCATTGGAAATAGACCCCCAAAAAAGGACTGACCGGGCGAACAGAAATTGAAGCTCAATCTAGCACGCGTGAATCGACGTGGGCAAGTTTTGTGACAGTAGCCCTGTGTGCCCCCACGTCTCTACCTGTATCTCATTGCCCACTGCTACTGCTTACTGCCAACCGCATGATATGATGGAATTCGTTTAGAACATCGATCTTGCCTGCATCGTACTAGTACTGGACTCAATCAGCGAGATTAAGCCAACGAAGCGGGGAGCCTGACGTCGTCCAGACGCTCGAGCGGAGGTTGTTCGGTGTATTGTTCACATTGTGGAGGGGAGATTCCACAGGCGTCGAAGTACTGCAAACGTTGCGGAGCCACTATCGCCGCGGTCGAAGCACCACCGCCACAAATCCTGTATCAAAACAAATATAGTGGAGCGGCTTGGGCGATGGCGCTCGCGACGACAGTAATCACGCTTGGGGGACTTGGGATTGTGCTTTCCGCCGCATATTCGATATCACGCCCGTTCGGGCCAATTCCGATAAACTCGCAGTTAACCGCAATCACAATAATAACTATCATCTTTGGATCGAGCGCGATCTTCGGGATTGTCGCGCTGCTCATAAGTTTTGTGTCGCGAATGATGGGTTTGCAATCCTCCGAGACCAACTCGCGTGCTATGCAGGAGAATACAGCCGTTGGCAAGCTCGCGGGTGAGGCGGTACCGCTACAACTACGACAGCCCTCGTTTCCCATCGGAAGCAGCGTCACAGAGCATACGACCCGCACGTTCAATGACCCGAGATACCGGGAGGAGCACAGCAGCGATCATTGAACCAGGCGGAGGTGCAAGGAGGAAGTATGTATTGTCCGGTGTGCGGTGCAGAGTCGACGCAGGGTTTGAACTTTTGCAAGCGATGCGGGGCGAATATCTCGCCCACCGGCGCCACTCCGCGAATTGAAGCGCGACCGCCGCGAACGGTTACGATTGTGTATATGGCCATAGCGGTTGTGATGGTTTGTCTGGGTGGTCTTGGAATAGCGCTTGGGGTGGCTGGAGGACTTGCGGCTAGTGGCGTCAAGGGTCCGGACGGCCCGATACCCATAGCTCTGGCGGGGTCGGCAGTTGTCTTATTCGTTTCGCTGAGACTGCTTCATCTGCTTGCGAGATTGATATCAGCGTCGATCTCAGAAGGTTCTCCCGAGCGTCGCGCGCCGAAGTTGGGTGATTTCCAGAGGCCCGCCCTGCCGGAGCAACCGCGTTCGGTAGGCAGCGTGACTGAGAATACTACGAGGAACTTCGAGCCGCCGCTCTACGGCGAGCGCCACGACCGCTGAACGGCACGAGTGCTGCACCCGCACTCGGGAAATTTGAGATTTGAAATTTGAAATCTGAAATTTGAGATTGAAGTTTGAGAGTTGAAGCTATGCAATGTCCAATGTGCGGTGCTGAATCTACGCAGGGTCTGAAGTACTGCAAGCGTTGCGGCGCCGACCTGACGCCAGCAATCGACGAACGCGCGCCCATCGTGACAAAACCTCTTCAGTTGCTTTGGCCGGTCGCGCTAGTCAGCATCATAGGCCTGATCGCTCTCTTCGTAACGATCGTGGCGCTTTCTGACGCGAAGGTCGACCAAAGAACCATCGCACTCGTCGCCGCGTTTGGAGGCGCGACGGTCTTCGGCATAGTGGCCCTTCTGATAACGCTATTGCTGAAGATGGTCGGGTCGCCGGTGTCATCGACTCTTGGCGCCCAGCTCCAGGCAGGGACTCCGGGCGCGAGGATGCGAAGAATAAGCGAGGCCGAGCGGCTCCGCCTTAAGCAAGGCTTGAGCGCAGGCGCGAGCGTCACCGAAAACACAACGAGAAACTTTGATCAGATCCAGGCTCGCGAACGCGACTCGTGATGAGCCCGTCATGAGCGATTCGTTCGCCGAGTCGCAATTCGCTGTAAAAACAAAATGAACCTAAGTGGCGTCCGACAATGGGCGCGGAGGGTGCTCGATTGAATGTCATAGAGCTGCGAAAAGTCACCAAGCGCTTTGACGAGTTTGTCGCAGTGCGTAACCTCTCGTTCGCAGTTCGACAAGGGACGATCTTTGGGCTTCTGGGTCCCAACGGCGCGGGCAAGACTACTTCGATAAGGATGATCGTCAACATCTTCGCGCCCGACGAAGGTGAGGTGTTCGTACTCGGAAAGCAGGTCTCGCCGGAGCTCCAGCAGCGAATCGGCTACTTACCCGAAGAGCGCGGACTCTATCGCAAGATGACCGTAGGCGATCAACTACTCTTTTTCGCAGCGTTGAAAGGACTGGAGTCTCGAGATGCGCGCCAGCGTATCGACCATTGGCTCGAACGCATGGAACTCACCGACTGGAAGAAGAAAAAGCCCACCGAGCTCTCAAAGGGCATGCAGCAAAAGGTGCAGTTCATCGCAACTGCGATTCATGAACCTGATGTGCTGATCCTGGACGAACCGTTCTCCGGTCTCGATCCCGTCAGCGTCAATACGCTGAAGGGAATAATTCTGGAGCTCAAGAAGAACGGCAAGACGATCATCTTCTCTACTCACCAGATGGAACAGGTCGAACAGCTCTGCGACGATATCTGTTTGATCAATCATTCAACGCAAGTACTGAGCGGCGGCCTGCGCGAAGTCAAGAGCCGGTTTGGCAAGAACACGGTGATTCTCGACTTCGAGGGGCAGGATTCATTCCTCGGCTCGGATCTGGTGAAACGGCTCAACAGGTTTCCAAATTATTCGGAGATTCTTCTCCATGAGGGCGCCGACTCTCAGGAAGTGCTGCGACGTGCAGTCAACTCCGGCGCCCGAGTGAATCGGTTTGAACTCGTGGAGCCATCGCTCAACGAGATTTTCATCGAATGCGTGACGGGGAAAAATGGACAAAGTACTGGTAATCCTCAAGCGTGAGTACTTCGTGCGGGTCAAGACTCGCGCGTTTGTGATTGGGACTGTTATCAGCCCTCTCTTGTTGCTGGCGCTGGCGTTGCTCCCCGGGCTGCTGGCGGTGAAGTCAAGCGGCCAGCGCAACGTGGCCGTCCTGGACGCAAGCGGAGACCCTCAGCTCTTTCCGGCGATTCAACGCCGGACTGAAGGTAAGCTCGAAGACGCGTCGCAGTCATCGACGAATGAATCGGGTAGGAACGACGACGGCCCGCGCACTCGCTTTGTCCTCGTTCAGCGCATCCCGGGCCCAGGCGAAACAACTGACGACCTGCTGCGATCCTACAATGCCGCCGCAGAAAAGGATCCGGATCAAGCGGTGCTTTATCTTGGCTCCGATGTCCTCCAATCCGGGGAGCCGGTTTACTACTCGAAGAACACAACGGATTTTTCGATAAACTCGTTGCGAAGGATTGTGAGCGAGGCAATAGGCGAGCGGAAACTCGATCGCGCGGGTTTTTCGCCTGCGAGAATAAGCCAGTTTACAAAGCCTGTCGAGATGAAGGTCAGTAAGCCGACTGCTACCGGAGAGACCCGCGAGGGAGGCCGTTACGACTTCATTATTGCCTTTGTGCTCCTGTTCTTCATTTACATGTCGGTTTTGTTTTACGGTCTGTTTGTAATGCGAGGAGTGATCGAAGAAAAGCACTCGCGCATTGTTGAAGTCATAGTTTCTTCGGTGAAGCCTACGCAGATGATGCTGGGCAAGGTAGTGGGTATCGGTCTGGTGGGGTTGACTCAAATTGCGATCTGGGCGGGAACCGCGGTTCTGTTTTTTGCGTTCGGGCTGTCGGTGCTTGCTTCGCGCGGGATCGTTCTACCAAGCCTGCCGCCAGTGATGCTTGTGTACTTCATCAGTTATTTCGTGCTGGGGTACTTTCTGTTTGCGACGCTCTATGCGATGGTTGGCGCGACCGTGTCGAGCGAAGAAGATGCTCAGCAGGCTCAGATGCCGGTGACGCTGTTGCTTGTGATTCCGATGATGATCTTCGGGATGGTGATCGCGAATCCGAACAGCACCAGCTCGATTCTGTTGTCGATGGTGCCGTTCTTTGCGCCGACGTTGATGATGATGAGGATTGCAGTAGTGAACCCGCCGGTGTGGCAGATCCTGCTTTCGATGTTGATCATGGTTCTGACGATACTTGGCTGCGTATGGTTAGCTGCCAGGATCTACCGAGTCGGCATATTGATGTACGGCAAGCGCCCTAGCATCGCCGAACTGGGCCGCTGGATTCGATATAGCTAGGCTTGGGGAGATGAGGTGCGACGCGGAGAGGAGAGACGCGGAGAGGAGAGAAGGGGCGAAGCGGTGACCCGGAAGAATCCAATGATCGTATGATCGGCAATTCGCCCTCTCCGCGCGTCACTCTTCTCCGCGTCCCTCCTCCCCGCGTCGCCTCATCCCCTCATCCTCTCCCAGCTTCTGCATGAAATAAGCCCCGATTGCCGGGCCGAAGGAGAGAAATACAAATGTCCATCGCCAGCCGATACGGCCCGCGATTAGCGGTAACAGCTCGATCGAGATCACTGTGACCGCAAAACCGATTCCGTTCTGCAGCGTGAGTGCAGTCCCCGTGTACTCGGCAGGACAGTACCTTGCCGCCAGCGCTGAGAACTGCGGCGAGTCGGATACCACGAATACCCCCCAGACGAACAAATAGATAATGACCAACGCAAGCGGCAACGCGAATGCAAATCCGGACAAAGCACACAGGCTGGCGCTCGCAATCATCGAAACAAGAGCGACGTTGCGTTCCCCGGTTCGCCTCGATACTCTCCCCCCAACGACACAGCCGAGTGCTCCAGCAGCAACAATCGCAAACGAAAGGAGCGGCAACAACGGGCCCGGTTTCGTGATGTCAAAGCTGGGATCACCGGCTCTGAATCTGGACGCAAGATAAAACGAGCACAGCGACCAGAACGCGTACAGCTCCCACATATGCCCGAAGTACCCAAGCGCGGTGTAGCGGAATTTCTCGCCGTCGAAAACTCTCAACACCATTCGCCAGTCGAACGCCGCGCGTCCCTTCAAGTATGGCCCGTCGCCGACTGCCAGAACCATTAGCACGCCTCCGGCCGCGGCGCTCGCCGACGCAACGAGCGCCAGAGTACGCCACTCGAATTGCCCACCCACTGCCCGGACAAGAAACGGCGACGCGGTACCCATCGTCAAAGCACCTACCAGCACCCCGAGTCTCCAGCCAAGACCTGACCGGAACCAACTGGCGATGATCTTCATTCCCACCGGGTAGACGCCGGCAAGTGTGACGCCGGTAAGAAAACGAAACGTGACGCCGCTGATCAGATCTCCTGCCAACAATGCGAAGCAAGCGTTGAATACCGCGCCCCCCAGAGCGGATACCAGGAATACGTGTCTCGGACTAAATCGATCAGCCAGGTTCAGAAGTGAGTAGGCGAAGGTGCCAGTGATGAACCCGAATTGAACAGCAATGGTCAGCCAGGCGCTTTGAGCGTCGCTGAGAGACCACTCTCGGCTTATGAGAGATACGACCGCAGTGCCCGAAAACCACGTGGATGAACCCAGGAGCACCGCGAGCGAGACGACAATCATTGCCCGGTCACCTGATACCGAGCTGACCGTCTGAGTTGAATCGACATGATCGACTGAGCTCAAGGCGGCGACATTGTACCGTGCGCAGGCGTCGGAGGCGAGAGAGGAGTGCTGAGTGCTGAGTGAGGAACTTGAGAGAAGTCGACTACATCAGAGACTCAAGGAACAATACTCAGAACTCAGAACTCAGAACTTAATTTTTTAGCTCTCGGTTCGGCGGACTCACCAGGGGATAGAGTTCGAACAAACCTTTAGGGGGTGTTACTCAGCACTCAGCACTCAGCACTCGGCACTTCCTCACGTCACTCGTTTAGTTCTGCGTCTCATGTAGTCCATCAAGATGTATTGCCCGAGGGTCACGGTAGTCGTGAAGTAAGCCTTACCCTTGCAGATCTCGGTCACTCGCTTTACGAAATCCACAAGGTAGTAGTCGTCTGCCAGCATGAAGGTATTGATCATTATCCCGCTGCGCCGGCAGAGCGCTACTTCACGAAACGTCTCCTGCAGTATTCTCGGATCAAGCCCCATCGGGTTCTTGTAAATCCTTCCCCCTTCGAGCGTCATTGCCGAGGGCTTCCCGTCGGTGATCATGATGATCTGACGCATGTCCTTTCGCTGCGACATGAGAATCCTGCGCGCAAGTCTCAGCCCCTCACTGGTGTTCGTGTGGTAAGGCCCAACTTGAGCCCTGGCTAGCGTGGAAAGCGGAATCTCTTCTGCCGAGTCGTGAAACAAAACGACGCGCAGCGAATCTCCCGGGTACTGCGTTCGAATCAGATGGGTCAACGCCAGTGCTACGCGCTTGGCCGGGGTGAACCTGTCTTCGCCGTAAAGAATCATCGAGTGCGAGCAATCCAGCATTAGGACGGTTGCGCACGAGCTTTGATATTCCGTCTGATGCACCATCAAATCCTGATACTCGAGATTTATAGGCACGCCGAGACCCTCTCGCTGAATTGCCGATTTGAGCATCGCGTTTACATCCAGGTTGAGTGTGTCGCCAAACTCGTAGCGCCGTGAGGACTCACTTGCATCAACGCCGGTCGCGAGGTGGTTCGTGTCGTGCCGGCCGAATGACGATTTGCCTAGCGACGCCAAGAGATCTTTCAGCGCCCGAAATCCCAGGAAGTCGAGGCTCTTGTCGGTAAGCTCGAACTTGACGCTCCTCTCGACCGGTTTGCCGGTGCGCCCGCGAGTGCGATCCCGCCTCGATCGACCCTGCGGAGCTTGCTCCCGGCTTTCTATTCGTATGTAACCTTCTTGAACGAGTCGTTCGATGAGCCGGTCGATCAGCTCGGCCAGCTTCTCAGAATCCATATTGCCCTGCGAGTCGGAAAGCAGATCCAGTTCCTCGTCAGACAGCAGCTCCATCAAAGCCTGCATGATGGCCTCGCGCAGCGCATCCAGGGATTGGTCCGGGTCTCCCCAATACCGCGAGTACGGATCATCGAACCCGGATTGCAGTAGGAATTCTGAAAGCCGATTCAGCAAGTCTTCGAGGCTGATCGATTCCCATTCTGCGCCGGTGAATCTTGAGTACTTATTGAAAGGCATGGACTAATTTATCTTGCCCGAGCGGCTGATGCTGTCGAACCCATAGCTCTTCGATTCCGGCTTCGCCGCTATATACCCGCGCTCCTGGCTTCGACTGATCTTCTTCTTTGAGTAAAGCCCTTCGAGGATTAACTCGCACACCGAGGCTAGAAGCTCGGGTTGCGACTCGCCGGCCAACCGGGATTCAAGAGCAGTCAGAATCAGGCCACTGACACTACGGAAAGTAGACAGACACAGATCCGAGCTGTCTGTGTCTCCGACTCGGATTGCGCCCCCTTCGTTGAACCACTCAATAACGTCCGAACAGTCGAGATGCTCGAAGTAGGCTTCAAACGTCTGTCCAACCGCCACCCGCACAAGATCGCGCGCGACGTTCGCTGCTCCGCGCTGCTCTCCCTCGTATTCGAGCTCGAGTTTGCCGGTCATCGCAGGTAGCGCAGCGTAGACGTCGCAGACTCTGGGGACTGCCGTAGACTCCCCCGAAATCAACGCTCGGCGCTCGCAGTTTGACAAGACGTTTTCCATCACCGAGATGGGCAACCGCTGGCTGACCCCCGAGCGGCGGTCCACTCGCTGGTCGGCCCTCGCCTCAAAAGCGATGCGCTCGACCAACTCCATAATGAACTCAGGCACGATCAAGTTTGCATTCGCTCTTTTCAGCCAGGCTTCCTGTCGGGTGATCCTAATGCCGTCGTCTATCGTAGCCGGATAGTGAGTGAGGATCTCCGAACCTATGCGGTCTTTGAGCGGGGTGATGATCTTTCCCCTCGCAGTGTAGTCTTCAGGATTAGCCGAGAATACCAGCATTACGTCCAGCGGCATTCGAACCGGGTAGCCTTTTATCTGGACATCGCCCTCCTGCATGATGTTGAACAGTCCAACCTGGACCTTTCCTGCGAGGTCGGGAAGCTCGTTTATCGCAAATATGCCGCGGTTAGCTCGAGGCAGCAGGCCGTAGTGAATTGTCAGTTCATCGGAGAGCAGGTGGCCGCCGCGTGCCGCCTTGATCGGGTCCAGATCGCCAATCAGATCAGCTATCGTCACGTCCGGCGTAGCCAGTTTTTCCACGTACCGCTCATCGCGCGAAATAAAAGCGATGGGGGTCTGATCCCCGTGCTCGGCTAGCAGCAGCCGGCATGACTTGCAGATCGGAGCGTACGGGTTGTCGTTAATCTCGCAGCCGGCTATGGCAGGTGTCAGCTCGTCGAGCAGAGCCACCAGCTCACGCATAAGCCGGCTCTTTGCCTGCCCGCGGAGACCCAGTAGTATGAAGTTGTGCCGCGACAGAATCGCGTTTGTTATCTGTGGCACAACCGAATCGTCATAACCCACGATTCCGGGGAACACCGTTTCACGGCGCCGCAGTTTGCGCAACAGGTTCTCACGAAGCTCATCCTTGATTGAACGCGTTCGAACCCGATGTTCCGAAAACGGGCTGTCCTTAAGTTCGGCAATAGTGCGTGGCAACGTCATGCAGGAATACTAAATGTTGAATAGTAAATAGTGAATAGGGAACTGGATCGGTTTGGGGTTTCGGGTTTAGGGTTTGGGGTTTGTCGAACCGGGGATGACTGCTAAACCTGAACGCGAGAGTCCAAGGAGGACTAATCTTTGCCGAAGATCTTCTTGAAGACTTTGAAGAATCCACCCTTCTTCTTCTCGTCGGGTTTCTTCCTGCTGTCTTTTTCTCCGGGATGCGATGCTTGAGCTTGCTGAGATTCCTTCTTCGATTCTGAACCGGATACTGACTTTCCGTCCTCGCCGTCAGCAGCCGGAGCCGTTGCGCGAGAAGCCTTTGAAGTTTCGGACTTGGGAGATACGGGAGGGTCGGCTTTCGTGTGGACGGTCGAGTCGCTGCCGTCGTTTGAACTGAGGGCGGCGGCCTTGGGATCGGGCGCTGGACCGTTGAACGGCGCTTTCGCCGATTCGCCGCGCTCTCGTACTTTGGGTTCGCTCGCCGAAGCGGTAGCGGCAACAGGGTCGGAGGCGGCAGCGTCGGGCGACGTTGGCGCGGCCGCGGGCGTTGGATGCGATTCTGCGGCTGCGCTCTTGGCGTTAGTGGCTGAGGTTGTTTCCGGGCTGGCAAAAGTAGATGCAGGACGCGGCTTCGGCAGAAACACCACCGTAGCCGAGAGCCCTAGCGCCCCAACCAACAGCACGACTCCCAGAATCGACCACAGCTTGTTCTTAGTCTGGGCCACGACGACCGGGTCTCGATCGAGGGGAGTTCCGTCTACATCACAGAAGTTCATCTCCTCGATGAACGCCTCGTTGCAGACAGGACAGATCTTCATACCCAGAGTCTCCGTGATCGCTTAACAGGCGACATTCTACACCGGCACAGTCGCTCGTTCCAACTGGCCGGACTGCATGATCGGCTTGCCGGCACCAACTTTGCCGAAAAGATTCAAGCACTTACAACGTCGAGCGTTGTCGATGTTGTTAGATGCAAAAAAACGGGCGGCGATGAATCAACCGCCCGTTTTTGCCTTGTCCGTCACGCCTCGTACAGCGCCGCGATGAGACAACCGCGGGCGGTTGCGGTCAATGGATCTTCGGCTAGCCGAATCTCCGAGACCTGCAGCGGGAAACCGTCACGCTCGATGACCTGCCGGAACTTATCAAGGAATCCCTTCGGTTTTGCAGTACCGCCGCTCAACACGATCGGAATCGGCTTGTCCACCTTAGGCAGATTCTTGGTGGCAGCCAGCTCGCTTCGGACGGCTTCGACAAGCGACAGAATCACGTCGTCATAGTAGACGTGCAGTGCGCTTTCGTACTTGTTTTGCGGCTGACGCGACAGATCCAGGCTTTCTTCCTTGATCGAGCGGATGCGAGTTGCCGCTTCGCCGGTCACGTTCCCCACGTTGCGGTCGATGTAGTCGCCGGCCTTGCTCGTGCTGAAGGTCATGACCGGGATGGACATGAACGCCAGAGCCACGTTGCACATTCCGCCGCCGCAGCTCACGCCGAGCCCGGTGAAGTTCTCTTTTTCGAGTTCGGAAAAGACTACAGCCATTCCCTCGTTAACCGACTTTGCGCTGTATCCCATGCCGTTGAACAGGTCGCGCAGCATCGCTTCGTGATAGACGAGGTCGGGCGAACCCGATTCTCGCAGCGGACCCGGGATGCTGAAGCGCAGGTTCTCATGCCTGTTCGTCCGTCGCACGAGCTGCTGGATGATGGCGTGCATCACCGGAAGCGAATATTCCTCGGACGGATTCAGAGTACCCCCCATCATCGGGCGCCTGACTTCGGCGTTGAAGACGTTGGCGAACTGTGCGGCCTCGTTCCCGAAAACCTGAATCGTGGTACCGCCGTTCAACTGATAGTTGACCTTGTTCTGTTTCAGGATGTTCTCGGTAAAGCGTGAAAACGGCACAGCCAGAAATGCGTTCAGCTCGCTTTTCGCCTTGATGCGATCGGCGGTCCCGCTTGCCAGCACAAGCCGGCTCGTACCGACGTCAAGGCCAAGCGCCGAGCCCTCAGCGGCGACGGCCTCGTTCTGATTCTCTCGTTCCTTCTTGTCCATGATTCCTCCAGATTCTAATGCTTGGTTATCGAGCTTGAGGGGCTCGGATCTCAAAATAGCGACGGCAGATCTGGCTGCCTTCAGCCGGACCGACTTGCCCGCAGGTATCGGAACAGGGGACGCGGGCAAAAAACCTTTGCGCTTAGGTTTGAGCAACAGGCGTCCGAGACCGCGTATATGAATTCGCCCATCACTCGAAAGCTCGCGCTTGATAATCTCCAAAGTCGCGTCGATCCCGCGCGAGGCCCGTTGACGCGTAAAACCCCCGCGCCGCATCGCCTCTTCAATCAGGTCTGACTTGTTCATACCGATCCGCGATTCGCCGGCAGGTGAAGCGTGACGATCTCAGCGATCACGCCTCACGCCTTCACGCCTCACGAATCTTTCTCCAGCGCATGCTGTTTTTGATAAGCGCGCTGAAATACCTTGTACAACTCGCGGCGCTGCTCTTCAACCGGAACCGCGTTTTTTCGGGCGGTCTCCCTTAGCGCCGTCTCCGCCAGATCGAGCCCGACAAACTTACCACCGCCCGCCGCGGAAAGATAAGCGCGATCGTAACCAAATCCAAGCCTGGAAACCGTCAGCAGCTCAGCATCGTATTTGTTGGTCAGCCCCACCGCCTCAAACGGAAATCCCGCCACCCAATCGGTGTGAAAGCCCATTAGCCGGTTTGAGGGGTTTACGCTCACCAACCCGTGGGTGACACAGTTCGCGTCAGAGATCCCATACTTTGACCGCAGCACCGCGGTCAGCACGCGAGCCGCGTAGATCTGCGCCTCGTTTATGCCATCCGCTCCCACGGCTGGACCGTCCCCCGAATTTCCCTCAAAGCAGATGCCGATGAAGCTCGAGCTCAAATTCACCCAAAGGTTGCGTCCGTCGCTCCAGACCGAGTTCCCGGCATGAGTGGCGACCTGTTCATCAGGAACAATTCGATAGCTTCTTCCAAACCGGTCGATCACGTAGTTATACAACCGGTGGTTTCGCGCGTACTCCAGAAGCTGCTTCGAGTGGTTTTGAAGCGACGAATTGTTGCTGTCGTAAAACGGGATCATGTCGCTCTCGGAGATGTGGTACACGATTCCCGCCGGTGCGTTACTCATTTCCGCCGAATCGGAAGTCGAGCTCAACGCGTTCACGTCGAATCGATAGTAGTTCCGTTTCGGTCCCTCCGTTTGAAATTCTGTGAGCACTCGCGCACCGTTGCTGTAGAACTCGTATCCGTCGCCTTGCTCCGCCAACCACACCTTGTCGAGCGTCAGGCCGGCTTCGGATCCGATCGCTGCTACCGCTTCACCGGAATTTGCCGCCACCTGTCTCAGCTTGCGATCGGAATTCTCCTTGGCCTCGATCGAAATGCTGCCAATCAGCCGTGACCCTACGTACACCACCGCAACCGCCGCCGAAATCATAACCAGTAAACTCAACGCGTACAGAGCGAACCGCACACGGTACGCTATTGAAGTGAGTCTCACTCCCAGCGGAGCCGGCCGGTTTGGCGGGAGCACTTTCGAGAGCTCTACTACCAGACGCGCGCGCTCGGGCAGCGTTCCAACAAACGGCAGCAGGCGAAGCGAACGGCGGCTGCGAGGCTGATCGGTGCTCAACGCGTTGTTCAGAAACTTCAGCCGCTGTACCGGTGAATCGATGTACTTCGAGTACTGCTCAATGAGCTTCGCGTGCCTCAGTTTCCGTGCGTCGAGCTCGGGCATTCCGGTCATGGTGCTTACTAGTCGGGCTTTTCGTAATCACACACCACCAGAGCAAGGGTGACCCCTGCCGTCTTAGCGCGCAACTTCGCGTCTCCTGCAAACTTGTTTGCATCATCCTGCGAGCTGAACTTGCCGACTCTCACTCGATACCAGCGTCCGCGTTTCGGGATTTCGGCAGATACGACATAGGCGGGAACGCCTGCACGAACCAGCTTCGTAGCGAACTCGCCGGCGGCGGCCGGACTTGGAAATGATGCAGCCTGAAGCGCGAATCGACCAGAAGGGTCGTTCGTCGTACCGGCCGGAACCGCGGGCTGACTTGCCGCCGGCTGGCTTGCAGCAGGCTGAGTTCCCGCAGGCTGACCTCCCGAGGGCTGAGCTCCCGGCGAAGCGGCAGGTGGTTCCTGGCCCTTCGCACCAGCGGGCGAAGCCGTCGCGCTACCCTGTGGGTTCAGCTTGGCCGCGAATTCCTGTTTGGCTGCGGCTCGTTTGGGTTTCACGATCAGGAAATAGTAAAGAGTGGATACGGCGGTTACCGCAAACACGACGCCGAGTGCGAGCAACA
>DATFXM010000088.1:0-5024 GCA_035315885.1 Blastocatellia bacterium | reverse complement strand
GATTGACGACCGCAAACCGGCTGACGGACGACGGGATGACGGACGACGGACGCCCGCCGATCAGCGAGCCCCCGACTTCACGCTCTGGCATGTTGTTCTCAGTCATTTCGCCCGTTTTACGTCATCAGTTATTTTGATCTTCGGCGTTCGATTGAGTTGGTTCTGTGTCATCGGTCGCCCGTCGCCGGTCGCACTTCCACTTTTCTGCGAATCCGAAACTTTTCATAACGGCAAACGGCAGAGTAGTCGCAGCGTGGGCACGAATCATCCGGGGCCGACGGCGCCACTAAAAATCGGCCAGTGCGCATTCGGTCGATGAACTCCCAGATTCTGTCTTGCATCTCAGCGCGCACCCGCGTCCACTCCTCGTCCGATAGAATCGATCGCGTACTCACTGCGGTATATTCGTTCATGGCTTTCCGATACAAACCGCGGTTTCGGCGTTCGTTCATTCCCCTTATCGTGTAATAGCCGGCGCCCGCAATGTTGCTGTCAGGGAAAAACAGTTGTTCGAGAGCAGCAAGATAGATGTGAAGCTGAAGCGCTCGCCCCTCAGCCATGTCTTCAAGAGTCGCACCTCGCGAGAGCTTGTAATCATAGGCAATAACAGTTCCATTTTTTGCTTGATCTACTCTGTCTATCTGTCCGCGAATGCGAATCGTCTCCTTATGATTGGCGTGCTCTCGGTTGATTTCTAACGGCTGTTGTACCGAGTTCGGATCAATTGCCGGATTCTGCATGCCGAACGCCAGCTCGAAGAAGGACGGCGTAACGTTCTTTTCACGTGTCTGTTGTTCAAGCGTCAACTCGTACGCCAGGACTTGTTGCAGGAGGACTTTCTTGATCTCGCGGTCGATGGCCCAGACCTTGGGGTTGAGCGGCGGTACGGCTCTCTCATGCTGATCGAATACAGCGTCGGCAGCGTCGTCAAGCTGTCGTTTTAGCTCATCAGGATCCAGATCTGTAAGTCGGTGATTCCGATGCAACTCGAAGAATCGTCTCAACGCGTCGTGTAGCAAGCTTCCCGCGTCCAACGCGGTCATGTCGATTGCCGCCTCGCCCCGCGGTTCGAGCTTCAGTACTTTCTCGGCAAAGAACTTGAATGGACATCTGCCGTAAAGACTTAGCTCGCTGGCGCTGAAAGTGTGAAGGATGCCATATTGGTTTTGTAGTTTCTCGATGACCCCCCGACTGCTCATCTGTCCATCGAAGCAACCGAAGAATAAACCACCGCGTTCGCGCTCGATCGCAATGCGCCGCTTTGCCGATTCGCTGACATAACCGAGTTTAGAAACTCTGCCGATCAGGCGTGTTATTACATCGCTGGAGAAGTTGCCGTCTCTTTGCGAGTAGTGGTTCCGACGTTCTTCCTGGCGCACCACGAGCATTGCAAGCTCTCTCGGATTCGAGGCCTCAAAAAGAGAGCGGCCATCGTAGTCTCGCCGGACTGTATCTCTGATAAACTGCGACGGCGCAATTGCCCGGGCAATCTCCTCGATGTAGTACGAAGCAACCGTTTCTGATCCGTCCTCTTTAACCAGCGGCCGGCTTAGATAGAGGCGCTCGGTCGCCCGACAAGCAGCCTGATAGAAATAGTGTTCTTCTTTGAGGAGTGTTTCGGGAGAAATATCCTCGAGGGTTAAGCCATACTCTTTCAACCGCTCGCGCTCTTCGTGCGGATAGAACCAGTCGCGCAACGGGCGAAGCGGAAAACTGCCTTCGTAAAGACCAGCAATGAACACCGCGCGAAATTGAAGACCACGAATGTCGGTAGCTTCCAGGACCCGCAGGCCATCGGGATCACCGCTGCTTAACACCAGAGTCTGAGACTTAATGCATCGCAACGTTTCGTCGAGGAACTTAGCCAGCCTTATGACCAGTCGTTGTTGGCCTTCGGATGGCGGGGAGGCGATCTCAATACTCCGAGTCGCCGCGAATAAGGCCCTCCGCAATCCTTCAAGACCGCGAAGGTCCAGGGTCAGCGCAGCAAGATCGTCAACTGCCGTAGCACCTCGGTCTGAGCTCCGAACCTCGCGCGCAAATTGGAGGCGATCAAGCAATCTAATCACACTGTCACGCATTTCTCGCGGGCTGCCCTCTCTTGGAACCACGTTTAGAATGCTTGCGAAGCGATCGATAAGAAGGACAGACCAGGCAATCAACGCAGGATGGAGCTCGCGCGCGGGTTTGGCTCTGCGCTCCGAACCTGGCAATGGAACATCTACAGGTTCAATTACCCTGCCCGCAGTTGCTTGACGCACTGCGAAACTTTGATCCGAGGAAAGGGACAAATCATCTTCTGATTCTGATTCAGCTTCGGGTTCTGGGTCATTCAGCTTTTCGTCCGATGGCTTCGGCTCAGCTGGGTGCGCGGTGAATTTGCGAGCGCGGATAATCCACATTGGAATGCGAAGATCATCTCCGACAAACGCAACCGCATTTTCGAGCTCATCTGCATCCCAGAAACCAACCTTAAGCTCGGCGGGTTCTCGACGATAACCCGGGATATCGACAAGCTTCAGATCCTGCAGCTCGAATCGAGCACGTAACCCGGCCAGTTCATTTTCTGATAAGCCGAAGTAACCTGACTTCGCCAGATCGGCGATTTGAGTAGCCTTCAACGCCTCCGGATCGCCGCCGAGCGCAATCAAAAGCTCGAATAGCTTAATCGCCGCGCGAACGGCCGGCACTTCTGTCAGGTCGATGCGTTGATTCAAGTTGCAACTTATTTGCTCTTCTCGAAAGACTCGGGTGATTTCATCTTCATAAGGCGCGTACTGTCTCAAAACGACTGCGATTTCGCTCAGGCGGTAATGATCAAGCATCACAAGTCGTTTGATCTCTTTCGCGATCGCGCGCAGTTCGGTTTCGCGGTCTCCGCAGTCGAAGACTCGAATGTTTTCCCTGTAAAGCGCTTCTTGATCCCGCTTATCGTCCGAGTGACTGTCTCTGGATGGTTGAACGTGCTCATCGATCGGATTAAATAAGTGTTTGCGAAGAGACGAGAGGCCGGGCGCAACTAGCTTCACATCGGAGCTCTGAAAGACTTCGAATTTGGCCATCGAAGATATTTGTTCAATCGTTCGACCGAACGGGCGAAAGATCTCAGTGTTGCGTTCATCGCGGCTTAAATTCACGATTACTTCGGGAATTTGAGGAATGAGCAGCCTCAAAATATCACCTTGAACCGGAGTAAAGTCGAAGAAGCCATCAACGATTAACAATCGCACGCTCGATAGCCAGGGCAAGATGACTTTCTTGCCGGAGGCTTCACCGCGAAGCACTTCAAGAGCGCGCAACTGGTCTGCGTCGTCTTCTGTGAAGCCGCATTCCTCGAGCGCCGAAGAGTACGCCTCGTAGATCAACGCGATATCTTTATCGAAGTCGATCTGCAGTGGAACAGATCTTCGCTCGATTTCCTCCGTGCTTTCGCTCGCGGAATGGGCGTCGCTTTCGAGGGCTGCGACAATCGCAGAGAATTCCGCAGGAGTCTTGCCGGCGCGCTGGATTTCCCCGATTAAGGCGGTGACAGTGTTAATGCAGCCCTCGCGGCGCGAGAGGGACGCTATGGCCCTTAGCTTCTCCTCATCGGCCAGGCGATTTATTATTTGCGCAATGAGGCTTCTTTTTAGAGGGAGGTCCTTCTGATCGATTGCGATCAAACTAGTGAGCGGCGATTGAGTCTCTTCGTCAAGCGCGGTCGCCAGCACGTACCTTGCAAAACCTCTAAACAGGTGAACCGGAAGAGATCCCCACACGCCGCGGGTGCGAACACCATCAAGCAGACGAACGGCGGCGAGTTCGAGCAATGGTCGCGATGCAGCGAGATAGAGCAACGCCTCGGAAGGACCCGAGGCCAGAACTTCTGATGCGCGCTCGAGCAGGCGCTCTCGATTGTTGCTAAGGATGGGGGCCAGCCAGATCTGTTTCGACAAAATAACTCCAGGAAATCTTAGCGCCTTAGCGGCTTTGCGTCTTTGCGTTTTAATCGGGAATTAGATGCCCACTTAGACGCAAAGTCGCAGAGCCGCTGAGCCGCAAAGACGGCGATCACGAACCTTTGCTAAGCGTTTTCTCGTTCTTGATTTCAACCTCCTCTTCGGTCGACTCCACATCTTCGACGAGCAACCCAGGAATCAGTCCGGTTTCGCCGATGTCCAGCAAACGCGTGGCACGATCGACAATTTCAAGAGACTCGATCTCTTCACTCGTCGTTGCGCCGAGTTCTTTGAACCGCCGGGCGGACACCAGCACTCTTCCTTCAAATGACCCCACGGCTTTGTTGTATGACTCGACCGCTTTGTCGAGGCCTTTACGCACCTCAGAGAAATGCTCGGCGAGAATTCGAAGTCTATCGTAAAGCTGACGACCGAGTTTGCTGATCTGTTGGGCGTTCTCGGTCATTCGCTCCTGCTGCCAGCCATATGCAACAGCTTTCAGCAATGCGATGAGAGTGGTCGGTGTGGCGAGGATGACTCGTTGATCTACCCCAAATTCTATCAGTGACGGATCCTGTTCGAGCGCCGCGCTGAAGAACGTTTCACCAGGAAGGAATAAGACTACAAACTCGGGCGTGCAGGGCAGCTGTTCCCAGTAACTCTTCGCTCCAAGCTTGGTGAGATGAGTTCGCACCTGTCGCGCGTGGTCCTTGAGCCTTGTAGCCCTTACAAGCTCATCGGTTGTTTCAAGCGACAGATAGTAAGCTTCGATCGGGGCTTTTGAGTCGACAACGATCTGTCTTTCGTTTGGAAGCCTGACGATCATATCCGGACGCAACCGGCCGTCCTCGGTTGCTATGGTTTCTTGTTGACTGAAATCACAGTGATGGCTCATTCCGGCGAGCTCGACAACACGGCGAAGTTGTATCTCGCCCCAGCGGCCGCGCACGATCGGGCTGCGAAGCGCGTTAACGAGCTTGGAGGTTTCGGTCTGAAGCTGAACTTGAGAAGTTGCGAGATGTTTTACCTGCTCGGTGAGCGATGAGTACGCTGACGCGCGAACTGTTTCGAGCTCGCGAATATTAA
>DATFXM010000087.1:0-16539 GCA_035315885.1 Blastocatellia bacterium | reverse complement strand
CCGCCACTTTTCTGGATCAGCGCCAATTAAGTAATTGATTTTTCCCGGCAGTTGATCCTTACCCTCGACGCGTGAGTGGAGATTCGCGCCGATCATGTTCAAACGTAATATGGAAGTTTTGGGTGGCTGACTACTTGTCCTCGTGTCGGTCACTGTCGGGGGTTTGAACTTATCCGGCAGCGGCCCAGCCTTTCGCAGTGCCAGCACCGCGCCTGTATCGGTAAGGAACAGTTCATATCCGGGACCACGGGAAACAAACTTGACCTCGCGGCCG
Organism: Blastocatellia bacterium; assembly: GCA_035315885.1. Lineage (GTDB taxonomy): Bacteria > Acidobacteriota > Blastocatellia > UBA7656 > UBA7656 > DATFXM01. The sequence goes on along the minus strand of DATFXM010000087.1, from coordinate 16,265 downwards.
GTCTGCCCTTCATTACTTTCGAAGCTCAGCGGTAGCTTGCCATAGCGATCGACAATCTCGGCTTTCGCCGATTGTGACGTCATCGGCGGTGCTGACGCCTGCGCGCTTGCCAGTGATGCGCGCATCAAACGGGTTGAAAGAACAGGCGCAGTAGCAACCAACAATATAATAAAGACAATTGCCCGCGATAACTCTCTCGCTGAAAGGCGGGTTGTTATCTTCATCGGTTTCTGTCCTTTCGCCTGCCGATGGCGCATGCTGCAGTAAAGAAACAGATAACAAATGCGCTAAATAGATTTCTGTGTATGTTGCAGATGCAAGCTGGGAGCGCGTTGCGGTTTGAATACTACGCCTGTGCCCCGATTTCTGAAAGCAATATTCTGCATTTTTGATCACCGACCGTCACTGAAGTGCGGGGATAGATAATCAAATCTCGCAGCGCGGCGTTCACAGATCCGCTTGTTGCACTCGGCATTTCCCAATCCAAAATCCGCAATCGACCGCAGTGCGCCAACCTCGGTGGTTCATTCGATGTTGAAATCTATCTCCTGTCGCGCGACAGCGCGGCTGTCCTTCTGCCTTAGCCTGTCGGTCACCATAACTTCAAGCGTGAGGTCACCCGGGTGAGCGGTCCAAGCGTCAAAGCCGAGTCGCAAGTTTGAACGTGGACTAACCCGCAAGTTGCACCGAATGGTTTAGTCTGCAACGCAGCAAGGGTAGAAGCAGGCGTTGAAACCGGCCTTTGACGAAAGGACTCCTGGCAGTAGAATGCGCCGAAAAGGCTATTATACGATGAAAAACTCTTTGCGGTTTCGGCCCTCGCTATTGCCGGCATCTTCTCGCTCTCGCCACCCAGCGCACGCGCTACAAATGATAGGCTTGAATTCGGCAATTGAAAGAATCGAGGAGAGAAAGAACATGAGATTGCAAAATCTTCCGGTGTTGCTGTTCATCAGCCTTCTGCTCGCGCCATCGCATTTTGCTCAGCAACGGCGACTCAAAGTCATGGTGTTGTATGACATGGAAGGCGTTTCCGGAGCGACAGACTTCAAGCACACCAGCTTCGCGCATCAGACCGAATACGCGGAAGGGCGGAAGTCGCTCACCGACGACGTCAACGCGGCCGTCGCCGGACTGAAATCTGCGGGAGCAGCCGAGATTGTAGTCGTCGATGGACACGGCTCGGGCAACAACACAGGGCCGGACGTACTTGAAGACCAATTGCTGCCGCCTGCCAAGATGCACTATCGCGATACTCCCTTCGACATCTACATGGACAGCTACGATCATTCGTTCGACGCGATTGTAGCGATCGGCATGCATGCGGGCGCGGGGAATCGAGTGGGATTTCTTTCTCACACCTACACGTTTGAGGATGTCGAATACCAGGTTAACGGTGTGCCCTTCAATGAATCGATGATCCTGGCCGCGGGCGCGGCACGTTTGAAGATTCCACTGATTATGGTGAGTGGAGACGATCAGCTCGAAAAGGAAATCCGCCGGGAGATGCCGTGGGTCAAATATGCGACGGTTAAACACGCGGTGGACCGTTCAAAAGCCGAAGCCTTTCCCCGCGACGAGGTTTCCAGACGCATCGAAACCGCTGCTCGCGAAGCGCTACAGGATTTGGCCAACTCGAAATTGCCTGACTGGCATGGCCCGTATCGGTTCGCGCTGACTTTTCAGGATGAAGCGCAGGCGCGACTGGCATCGCTCGTTCCGGGAGCGGAGCTTTTGGGCAATGGTTTGAGGATACAAGTGAGAGCTAATGATTTCGAAGAGGGCTATCGTTTGAGCATCAGGCTGATCGGACTGGCTGGCATCAGTGGAAGGAGCGATGCGAGACAGGCGGTGCTTGCTGCTCAGCCGAACGCTGCGCAACTTCAAGTCAACACTACCGACTGGCTATACGACAGGTTTCTCGAGCGCCTACCGCCACCGGCGGTTTCGGCATCTCCGGCGGGCCAGCGGCAACGGTACTGGGGCGCGCGTTGATCACTTTACGTAAACACCCGATTGCGACGTGGCAACCGAATGCTTTTCCTTCGAAGGTTGACAGCGCAAGCCCGCGACGCGGGCGGCCGAGTAAAAGCCTCAGGTGAGTCTGCGAACCCGAGGACACCCGAATTAGATTCAGTAAGCCCGCGAAGCGGGCGGCACCCTCTCCACCCTGTGCGAGTTCAGCAAACCTCGCATTTCAACCGCGACCGTCGCCCGCTTCGCGGGCCCTCAAATTCGAGTATTCGACGCGGAGATGCAGCACGTTCTCTTGTTCGTAAGGCCCGAAGGGCCGACGATGCAATGAGAGCCAGGGGCAAAGCGCAAAGCGCGTCGCCCCTGGTAGCCGACCGACGAGGTCACAAGCCCCAACGGGGCGAAATAGACGTTTCGCCCCTGATGAGCCTCAAGTTTGATTACGAAAACCGCTATTCCGCCCTTACAGGCTCGTAAATGCTTATGCTTCGGACCCAGGGCGCTGCCCTGGGCTTTCATATTCTGCGCCTTCGGCGCTACTACTTCGTTGCTGCGTGTCTTTACCCGATCCGAATTGTGCGAGCTCCATCATTCGTAACGCAGCGCGATTATCGGATCGACTTTCGTAGCAAAGCGGGCCGGGACAAAACAGGCTCCAAGAGCGACTCCTGCGAGGATAACCGGGCTGACGATGAACGTCAGCGTGTCGGCGACGATTATTCCCAGAAGCTGGCTCTGCAACAGTCGCCCCGCCGCCAGCGCGAGACCTGAGCCGATGGCAAGACCGATCAGCGTCAGAATCATCCCCTGCCTGAGAATCAGGCCCATCACTTGTTTCGGCGTCGCGCCCATGGCGATGCGAATGGCAATTTCTCGCGTGCGCTGCGTGACGACGTAGGACAATACCCCGTAAAGCCCGACCGCCGCGATCAACAACGCGAGCGCTCCGAACGCGCTCAACGTCGAAGCGCCGAACAATTGAGCCGACGTGGATGCGCTCATGTGTTCAGTCATCGTCCGCGGATCGAGAAAAGGCAGATTCGCGTTGATTGCTGCAAACACGCCGCGCGCAGTTTCCGCAAGCATCTTCGGTTTGTTTAGGGTCCGAACGTGCAGTGTAATTCCGGGTGCGTACCATTGCTGAAGCGATGAATAAACTACGGGCGTCGGCGGTTCATTCAGGTCGCGATATTTTGCGTCTTTTGCGATGCCGACGATGACGGCCCAGCCTTGTCCTTGATCTACGCGCTTGCCGATGGGTTCTTCGTTCGGATAATAAAGTCGCGCGAAGGCTTCATTCACTACGGTGACGCGCTGCGCATTGCCGCGATCCTGCATGCTGATGCCGCGACCTTCAACTATGGCGATTCCCATCGTCTCAAAGTACCCGTCGCTGACGATGACTCGTTCGATTGTGACTTGTTCGTCGGGCGCAGGCAGATAGCCTTCGATTTTGGTTGGGCTATAGATGTGGCCGCTGAAGCCTAGTGGAACCATACTCGAAAGACTTGCCGAAGTGACGTCCGAAAGCCCGCGCACGCGCTCGAGCAATTGATCGGCTGCGACAAGCCCGTCTTCGCGTTTGAATCCTGCCAGGTTGAAGTCGGTTCCAACGAGCAGCAGGTGATCGGGATCGGAGAAGCCAACGTCTATTTCCTGCGCCTTCTGCAAGCTGCGCAAAAACAGTCCCGCGCACACGAGCGCCACAAGCGACATCGAGACTTGCGCGACAATGAGCGCGCTGCGCAATCGTGAGCGTGAGTCGCTAGCGCCGCGACCCCCTTCTTTGAGCGTCTGGACCAGATCGGTTTTGGAAGCTCGAAGCGCAGGTATCAGGCCGAAGATCACAGCAGTAACGAGAGTCACGAGAAAAGCAAAAAAGATAACCCGACCGTTTATTTCAACCCTTAAGAAACGGGGCAGGGGTGTCGGCGGAAACAAAAGAACCACGGAGCCCTTTGCCCAGAGCGCGAAGAGGAGACCTATCACGCCGCCGATTATCGATAATAACAAGCTCTCCGTCATTAATTGCCGGACTACATGGATGCGCCTTGCACCGAGCGCGAATCGAACGGCTATTTCTTTGCGCCGCGCGGAGGCGCGAGCGAGCAGAAGGTTCGCCACGTTAGCGCAGGCGATGAGCAGCACCAGTCCCGTCACACCGAGCAACGCAGAGAAGAGCGGATAGAACGCTGGGCCTGTGAATCTTTCGCGCATCAGCTTGACGACTGCGCCGGTGATTGGCACTTCGCCGCGATCCTCGCTGATTTGTCGCGCTATCACTTTCATCTCTTCTCTGGCTTCAGCCAGCGTGACTCCCCGTTTCAAGCGAGCTGTTCCCTGAAGCCAGCGATCATTGCGATCATTTAATCGATTCTTTCCTTGCGTCACTATTGGCTGTAGAGTCACGGGAATCCACAGGTCGTAGCCGTAACCTGCAAGCATGCCGTCAAATCCCAGTGGCGCTACTCCTATGATTGTCACCTCAGCGCCGTTGAGCACAATATGCTGACCGATTATGCCGGGGTCGCCGCCGAATCGGCGCTGCCATAACCTGTAATTGAGAACGGCCACGTGCGCTGCGTCACGCTCTTCGTCTGCCGTAAACGTTCGACCGAGCGCCGCAGGTACACCGAGCGCGTCGAAGTAGTTGCCCGATACTATCTCTCCCCAAACCGGCTCGCCCAGCGGCTCATCTCCCCGACGCAGGTTGAGTCGAATCGTCGTGTGAGCGATCAGCCCAGCAAACGACTGCGCCTTGTCTCGCCAGTCGAGGTAGGTGAGATAAGAGAACGGGTCGGCTTCACCGCCGACCCCGTCTTTATTGGCCGAGTTCACTGCAACAAGCCTGGCGCTATCTGTGACGGTTGGGGTCGGATTAAGCACCAGACTCTCCATCCAGGTGAAGGCAGTCGTGTTTGCGCCGATGCTCAGGCTCATCGAAAGCGCGATTATGAGAGTGAATCCCGGATGCTTAAGCAACATTCGCGCGCCATAACGCAGGTCTTGCCAAAAACCTCCAAGCAAATTGCTCTTCATGTTGGATCCCCAAACTACTGGCTCTCTTGTGACGGCTGGCTCGACCCTTCGAAGCTCGTCAGCCAATAGCGGACTAGCGCTCAACTCGGCGAGCACGGTTCGTGCGGCTTTGTGCTCGCTCGTACCGCTCGCAAGCAACTCTGCGTAACGATCCTCCATGTGCTGAGCCAACTCTTCGACGATCGCCGCCTCGCGTGTTCGCTCAAGCTTCAGATCCGCCAGTCGCTTTCTGATTTCCGCTTTCCAATCAGGCATAGTCGATCAACTCCGCTCGGGCTCAGTTATGCGAATGAACGCCGCGAATGATCGCCGCGACAATCCCTCCGGTGCTGCGCTGCGAGTCTGCGCTGCGAGTCGAGCACCTTTCATCGGGTCAAGGTTGGCGGTCAAGTACTCCAAAACGATATGTGACATAGCGATATATTATCAAGCCAGTTATTTCCGTCAAGGAAATACTCCTCGCGCGCCTGAACCCGCGAGGCCGTCAGGCCGAGGTCCCTGGCGACCAACTGAAAAGCCGAAAATCGTATTGAAGAGCGAGGGGAACCCCCTCGCTGGTTGTTCGTATTAAACAAATCTAACCTCAGCGATAGAGAGTGTCGGGCCAGAAGCATTTGAACCATGGGGCTGAACACCGGCCCCTTTTTACGCAAACATTTCTCATAGAGTCCTTCCGTGCAAGTGTTGTTATAGTGTATCGGATGCAGAAACAATGACACGCAATTCAATCCTGGACGGAAATGCACATCCATATAGAACGGACTCAATGCTGAACACTACGGTTCTCGTCACGGGTGGTTCGGGCTTCGTCGGCAGTCACGTCGCGCTCCAACTGTTGAACGCCGGATATATGGTGCGCACCACCGTGCGCTCGCTCGACAAAGAGCAGGGCGTACGCTCGATGCTCGAGAACGCCGGGGCGAAAACGGAGGACCGGTTATCATTCTTCGTGGCAGACCTGCTCCGAGACGAAGGTTGGCTCGAGGCGTGCACGGGATGCGACTACGTGATGCACGTAGCCTCTCCGCTGATCGCCACGAGGAATGAAGAGAAGGTCATTCGCCCGGCGGTCGACGGAGTGCTGCGCGTACTACGCGCTGCACGCGATGCCGCCGTAAAGCGTGTGGTGTTCACTTCGACCTGTGGCGCCATCTATTACGGCCATCCGCTGCGCGCCGAACCGTTCGATGAGACTAGCTGGACCAACGTAAGCGGCGGTGAGATGAGCGCATACGTGAAGTCGAAAGCGCTCGCCGAGCGGGCAGCCTGGAACTTTATCAAGACCGAAGGTGGCGCGCTCGAGTTATCAGTCATTAATCCGTCGGGCATCTTCGGCCCGGCGCTCGGCCCTGATTATTCATCTTCGCTCGACCTGATCAAGCGCCTCCTGAACGGCAGCATGGCTGCGTGTCCCGACTTATGGTTCGGCGTGGTTGATGTACGTGACGTGGCCGATCTCCACCTCCGCGCCATGTCCGCCCCTGAAGCAAAGGGAGAGCGTTTCATCGCGACTCAGGGCAGCGCCGTGTCGATGCTTGAAATTGCCAAGCTGCTCAAGGCGCGGCTGGGCGAACAGGCAAGGCAGGTCTCCACGCGCAAGCTGCCGAATCTTATCGTGAGGTGCGTCGCGCTCTTCAACGTCGAGATGCGCGATCTAGTGCCGCTGCTCGGCAAGGCGCGAAACGCGACCAGCGCGAAGGCGCAACGGATGCTGGGCTGGAAACCGCGAAGTTGGGAAGACGCCATCATCGCGACTGCAGAGAGCCTTTTGAAGCTGGGCGTCGCGAAATAGTATTTTGGACTGAAGTCGGGTTGATATGAACATAAGATTCTATTTTGACCAAGATGGCCGACTGATAGACTACCAAATACTTGAATTGTTCGACTGAGCTACTCGAAAAATGACTTGGTTCGGAGTTTGCGCTTGCTTAAGCGCCGGGCATATTCCGCTCAACGAGCGACGGTCTTGCGAAAACTGCCAGGGATAAGGTGATGAAGGAATTGATTCGCCGTTCCGTTACCTGCGCTGTGCTGATCAGTTGCGCGCTGCTTTGTCCGGCTCAAACCAGGAAGGTCGGAAACCCTGAAGCGAATCTTCCGCCGAATATCGTTCAAATTACCGCGTTTGGCGAGCGACCGGTCGTGTCCCCTGACGGTAAGCGAATCGCCTTTATGAGCAAGAGCTACGGCGATGCATTTGAGTTCGATCTGGGGAGCAAATTGATCCGTCTTCTGACCGGTCATTTTCACAACGAGGGATTTCTGCGGGTTCACTATCTGAGCAACGGTGACTTCTTTCTGATCGGCGCGAGGAAGTTCACCGACATTCGCACGACCAGACAGAGAGATCAGGAAATGTGGGTGATGAAAGCCGATGCCAAGACACCCCCGCTCCCTCTCGATCACAAGATCAGCGAGGGCGTGGCTGTTTCACGCACGAGGATGAGGATCGCGTGGTCTAATACTCACGATCAGTATCCAGAGATGCTAGCCCGCGGGGAGTCGGTCCTGTATACCGCCGATGTAGTTTACAAAGACGGCGCTCCCTCATTGGTCAACAAGAAAGAAGTGGTCAGGTCCAAATCGACCGAATGTACCCTGGAGGCTCAGGACTTCCGCAACGATGATACTGAACTGATATACACCTGCTATCGTGCTCCTCATTATGCCGACGTGATGGGCGTGGATCTCAACACCGGCAAGGTTACGACGTACAGAAAGATCGACGGTGAATACAACGAAGTCGAAGGTATTTCGCCGGATGGGAGATGGACGCTTGTCGAGTCTAGTCGCGATCAGGGACCGGATCGGCAGAATTCGAGCAACATTGATCTTTGGAAACTCAAACTGGAAGCCAAAAGCGCGGATTTCGTCCGCATGACGCATTGGGGGGATTACGAAGGGTACAAAGCGTCAAATCCAGTGGTGAGTCCCGACGGCAGTTGGTTCGCGTTTCAGTCGGCGCGCACCAACGAACCGGCGGGCGTCGGGCATGGCATTTTTCTTTTCAAGTTGAAGTAGCCGGGCGAAGGAGTGGTGGAGTTGCGGCTCAAAGACCGATCCGGAGCGTACCGGGTCTTCTACCTGACAAGGCGCGCCGACAATGTATTGGTTTTTCATGCTTTCACGAATAGAACCCCAAAAGACTTCACCGCGCGACATCGCGCTCGGGCGAAAGAGGCTGAAGGAGAGGAGCTATGAAGAATGTTAAACCGGCGGTTGCTCGTAATGCCAGGCAGCTTGCTGCTCTCCTTGAGCTAACGTCGGCAGAAGGGTTGGAAATCGAGATCCGCAGTGACTTGAACGATAAGATTATTGAGGTGGTGACAAAGCGGGGCCTTACACACGATCAGGTCGCCCGCCTTGCTCGCACGTCCCGAACGCGAGTCACAGCGATCCTCAACCGAAACACTCAAGATATTGCAACTAATCTTATGCTGCGAGTGCTGGCATCTCTCGGAGTGCGAGCAAAGCTTCAGTTTAAGAGCGCGGCTTGATGGTGCTGAAGGTCCGCCCTGAGTTTGTGGTGGAAATCATCTCGTGACAACGCAAAAGGAGATTCTATGGTCAGCAGAAGAATGATGCTCAACATTGTGGTGTTCATAGCGCTGGGGGAAACTGCATTGTTCCCTCTATCTGCCGCACCGAGAGATCAACAGCCAAAGCACACAGGCGCCAACGAGGAATGGGCGCCATCGGAATTTCATGGACTCCGCCTGGGAAAGGCCACCACCGCGGACGTAATACGCACGTTCGGCAAACCCACATGGAAGGGTGGGGTCCAGGAACTCGTCGTCCCCTCAGATAAGGAAGGCGAAATACAGTACCAGTACACGGCTGCGCCCGATGTCGATGGCTCCCTGGAGATCTTCCTCGGAAAACGGAGTGGAGTGGTCACTGCCATCCTGCACTACCCAAAGCATATGACCCGCGCGGACGCGATAACGAAGTTTGGCGCCGACTTTGAGGAATCGAACGAAAAGCTCGGACCTTGCCCGACTGCCAGCGAAAGAAAGGCTGTTGCGCAGTATCATCAAGAGTATGGTGTGCTCCTCGTTTATCGAAAGCTCGGTCTTTACGTGGACGTCAAGAGGGACGGCACCGCCTTCTTGATTGCCTACCTGATAAGATGTCGTTAGCGCCGACACAGAGCGCTCAAATGATGGATACCCGATTCGCCAGTCTGATTACCTAATCCGTGATCGTGAAGAACAGGTCTAAACCGGAGGACTCGGCGAGGCCTGGTGAAGAACTAGAGCGGGCCAGGCGCAGATTCCCTGATCTCGTTAAGAGAAGCAGACTGGATTTGTGGGGACCCGGAGATGTGATTTCGCGGGAGGGGAAGCGGCTCCTGATAGGAATAGCTACTTACTCATTGATCGAATTGTATACTCTCGATGCTCTCAATGAGTGGCTCGAGAGTTCTCAGGGGGTAAAGATAGACGTCTTTGATCTTGACGCGTGCATTTCGCCGGCGGAGGTTGCGCGTTACATCCCCGAGATCACACCCAAGGCGACTCCCGTGCTCGGTATTTGGTCTGACGGTCAGTTCGTCAGTGCCCTTCAAGGCGGGCGGCGACCCAGTACCTGGGTGAGCACTTCAAGGCGGATGCAATCCTGGAAAGGCTAATGCAGGGAGAACCTGAGATAGCGCGCCGGATTGAGCAGTTAAGTAGGAACCACCGGACCGGATTTATTCGACGTTGAGCCTGAAAACTCGATGCGATAGCGAATGGTCATCAGCGGATGTTCTTAGTTGCCCTGCGCTGCTCACTTTCGCGAATTATTTCGGCAAAGTCCGCCGCCGGGCGAATCTCGAATGGCCCCATCTTTACCCCGGGATGCTTCGAGATCAACTCGATCGCGTGGTCCATATCTTTTGCCTCGAGCAAAAGAATTCCACCAATAACTTCCTTAGTCTCGGCCAAAGGTCCATCGACAACTCGCACTTTTCCGTTCTTCCAGCGCAACGTCCTGGTGACGTGCTCCCCGAAAACTGGACCAAGATCATATATGATTTGAGGCCAGACATGAGATGAAAGCCACCTGGCACGAGTGCTCACGAAGCTGGTTTCGCGGTCGATGTTTCCATCGAGGACTTACGGTTGCCAGGTGTCTTGGAGATCTTTGCGAAACATGGTTTCTCTCCAGATGTGCAAGACGATTCGATTCACCTTCAATACTCAGGGTGGAAAAACTTGACTTCGGACGAACAAGCCTGGTGGATCAAGCAGGCTCAGGACTTCTATGCCAACTGCATAACAAATCGCAAGTAGCCCAAAGAAGGAGTATGGCAAATGCGCGTAGTAATAGTAGTAATAATTGCATGCATCCTGACGGGTGCCGCGGCCGCATCGTTGTTAGCGAGCGCAACTCATTACCATCGAGAGGTCGCTCCTAAATTGGAATCTGTAGATCAATTGAAACGAGAATGGACCGGAACTCATGTGCCCGTTGAAATCGCTGTGCGGACAATCGCTGTGGGTGACGGGAACAGAATTGCCATCCTTGGTCGCCAGACCCTCCGAGTGTCTTCTGACGGTGGCGATACCTGGAAGGTTATAAGCGGTGGAAACGGCGGTCGCCTGGCGACTATCGACGGTGGCACCACGTACAAGAGCCCAGAGACTTCAAGCCGGTTCATTGACGTAAGGGATTTGTGCGGTGCCGATGCGGCGGTGATCACTGCGTCGGACCGAGTGTACTTTAAGGCGATGTGCGAGCACACCACTCAGCTCTGGAGCGTACCGCTCGAAGGCGACAACGAACCGTGGAACATAGTGGATTTTGTCTACGATAGTGACCCGTCCAAGTCCCTCGCAGTCTATGGCCCGGGCCACAATCTGGTCCGCGCCGGAACAAGAATTCTCGTGGATGCGGATCTGCCCACAGGGCCTGCCTTGTTGACTACCGATGATGATGGAAAGCATTGGCATGCTGTCTGGCAAGGTGCACGTCGCGATGCCGACCTCATTGCGTTGAGTTTCACAGACGATCATACGGGGTGGATGTTAATGGGAGATAGTACGCTACGGAAAACAGTTGATGGTGGATCAAGCTGGAAGGATATTGCCCGACTCTCGACGTTCTCGGACAAGAGAGGGCTCGCCATGTCTTTCGCGGATTCGCAAGCAGGTTTCATCGTTGGCGCTGGTGGTCTAATCTTGTCGACAACCGACGGCGGCGCCACTTGGCGTCAGCAAGAATCGCCCACAACAGCCCGCCTTTACAATGTGGTGACTGCCGATGGTGCACGAGCGTGGGCGGTTGGTGAAAAGGGCACGATACTAGAGACTCTGGACGGTGGATCTCGCTGGCAGACAGTTGACCTGGGTATCGATAAAGACATTTATTCGGGACTCGCTGCAAAGAATGGTAGAGCTTTGATCCTTGGCAAGGGTCAGTTGTTCACATCTCCCATGGGTGTTCGTTAGACAGGATGCGTAATGGTATGAACCCATGGATTCCCATCGAACACACCTGCGCGACGGTTACAAGACGGAATCCACGAGAATAATTAACTGTAGATAATTTTGTAGTAGGTCAAAGCCTCCAACTTCAACAGGGTTCAACAGGGTTCAACAGACTTCAACAGAAGTCCCTTGTTTTGAACGGTCGGTTGGAATCGAGAATTCTGCGATTTAGTGAAACCACTGGAATCTGTCTTCTAAGCAGGGGGTCGCAGGTTCGAGTCCTGCCGGGCGCGCCAAACAAATCAGTACTTTGCTCTCAAAGTTGCTGCTGTCCACTACGATGCTGGAAAGTGTTGCAGATCCTCATTGCTTAGCAAACGAACAGGCACGGACCCTTTGCGGCCATACTCAACCTGGAAACGAGCGCTAGGCTGTTTTGACGAAGCTTGATCAGGGTCGGCAGCCGCGACGTTTCGGGCCTCGCTCCGCCGGCAATAGCTCGTAAGCCATCTCGATCCAGTCGCAAAGAATCGGACGAGTGTCGCGGGGGTCGATGATCTCTTCGATCCCAAATGCTTCGGCAGTGCGGAACGGCGAGCGGAGTTCGTTCAACATCGCTTCGATTTCTTCTCGGCGTGCGTTGGGATCCGGCGCGGCTTCGATGTCCCGGCGATAAGCGGCCATGGCTCCGCCTTCGATTGGCAGTGAGCCCCAATCACCCGACGGCCATGCGTATCTCAAGTTCAATCCCTGGGCGTTGCCGTGTGCCGCACCGGCTACTCCGAATACGCGGCGCAAGATGATCGACACCCACGGGACAGTCGCCTGGTACACAGCCGCCATTGCGCGCACACCATAACGCGCCGTGCCCGCGCGTTCGGCGGCAGTCCCTATCAGGAATCCGGGTTGATCGACGAAGTTGACGACAGGAAGATGGAATGTGTCGCAGAAGTCGACGAACCGAGTCATCTTGTCGCAACCGTTCGCGTTCAGCGCGCCACCTCCCTGCTGCGGATCGCAAGCCATTACGCCGACCGGATAGCCGTTGAGTCGCGCGAGTCCCGCAACCAGCGGGCGACCATAATACCTCCCGACTTCAAAGAACGAATCACGATCGAGAACCAGACTGAGCAACCGCCGCGCCTCGTAAGCTCGACGCCGATCGCGCGGAACAATCGACAGCAACTCTTCTTCGCGGCGGCCAGGATCGTCGCTGTCGTCGGATCGAGGCGGTACTTGCCAGACGTTGGACGGCAGATATGAAAGGAAGCGCCGAATCTGTGAGAACGCCTCGTCTTCGGTCTCGACCTCGGTGTCAACTGCGCCGCTGCCGCGCGTATGAATGTGCGAGCCGCCGAGTTCTTCTTTCGTGACGTTTTCGCCAACTCCTCGCACAACCACTGGCGGCCCGGCGACGAAGAGTTGACTCGTTTTCTTCACCATCACCGAGAAATGCGAGTGGACGACGCGCACCGCGCCCAGTCCAGCTACCGAACCCATGCAGGCGCCAATCACAGGAACTTCGGACATCAACCCAACTACCAGGTCCCAGGCTGGATTGGCGGGAACGTAAGTGCGCCCCATCATCTCAAGCGACTTGACGCTGCCGCCTCCGCCGGTTCCATCCACCAGCCGGATGATTGGCAGTCGCAACTCGCGCGCGAGTCGTTCGCCATAACCGGCCTTGTCACCGATTCGCGCGTCTGCAGCTCCACCTCGCACCGTAAAATCATCGCCGCCTACCACCACGCGCCGGCCGTCGATGCGCGCGATGCCAACCACGTAGTTCGAGGGAACGAAAGAGGCGAGCTTGCCGTCTTCGTAAGTCGCTTTACCCGCGAGCGCGCCGGTTTCGTGAAATGACCCAGGATCCACGAGCCGCTCGATTCGTTCGCGTACTGTGAGCTTACCGTTCGCATGCTGCCGATCGACGCTCGCGGGGCCGCCCATCTGCCTGGCGAGATCCACGCGGCGCTCTATTTCATCGACTTCATCTTGCCAGCTCACGAACTTGCTCCTCGCTTCGTTGGAAGCTTGCACGCTACTACTTCCGAGAGGCTATTTCAAGGTAACGTGCTTTTAGGGGTGTGCGACGGGTGTGATTAGATCGGGTCGGGCGGGCGCTGTCACTTGTATTGAACAGGCTAAGATTCGGCGACCACGCCTCGGTCAATCAGCTTAGTGATGGCCTGGTCCTCGTAACCGAGCTCGCGAAGAATCTCGCGCGAGTGCTGGCCAACGTCGGGCGCGAGTTTGGGCTTTTCTTTCGTCACGCCGTTGAAGTTAATCGGGTTGTTGACCGTTTGCACGCTCCCTAATTCAGGGTGGTCGAGCTCGGCGAATATCCCGGCAGCATGCATTTGGGGATCCCGCGCAACGTTGTCGATAGTGGGAATCAGACCCCAGATCACGTCGTGCTCCGCGAACCGCCGCTGCCACTCTTCGAGGTCTCGCGTGGCGAAAGCTGAATCGAGCAGCGCCACGATCTCCTCTCCTCGCTCTGATCGCGCTTCAGGAGCCGAGTAACGCAGGTCATCGATCAACTCTGTTCGTTCGATGACTGCACAGATTCGCTTCCAATCGCGTGCGGTATCCAGACAGCAGAGCAGGAATCGCCTGTGGTCGCGCGACTGATAACCGTTCACCAGCGGGTTCAGCGTAGTGAAGCGCGTTCGCCTCTGCGGAAACTCGGCGGCCAGCAACGCGGCTTGAATCTGACAGCTATTACTCCAGGCGCCGGTCGCCAGCAAGGAGGTGGACACGTTTGCGCCTCGTCCAGTGAGCTGCCGCTGATACAACGCAAGCATGATCGCTCCGAACAACGCGAGCGCAACCGGATGGTCGCCGGTCCCGCACGGCGTCGCGGCAGTCGCGGTCGTCAGATCGAACAGGATGTTGGTCAGCCCCGAACGCGCCCAATAAGCCGTCGCGTCGTAAGCCGGCCTGTGCGCCTCGCGCCCTGTTTCACCGTAACCGGTAATGTGCGCGTAAATCAAACGCGGGTTCTCCGAGCCAATGTCCTCGTATCGCACTTGAAGCTTCGCGGCCAGATCGGGGGGATAATTAGTGATGAAGACATCGGCGGCAGCGACCAGCGTCCGCAGAATCGACTTTCCTTCTGGATGACGAAGATCAAGCGCGAGACTTCTCTTGTTTCGCGCATCGAGCAGCCAGCAGTAGTTATGTTCGGAGACAGCCATCCCCGGCAGAAATGAAAGATACCGGTACGGGTCGCCGCCACCGGGTCGCTCGACCTTGATCACCTCGGCGCCGAAGTCCGACAACATCACCGCGGTCGCCGGCCCCGCTATGTAGGTGCCGCAGTCGATCACCCGCAATCCGGACAGCAGGTTCTGGTGTTCGCTCATCGCCGTGATGTCAAAAGGTTGCGATGGGGTTGAGCGGCGAGCCGGTCCCGCCGGTCAGCGCGATCGGAGCCGTGGTCAGCAGAAAGTCCCAGCGCTTTCGTTTGTCAGCCGCTTCCGCGACTGCCTCAAGATCGCAGTTGTCAAAGATATTCACTCCCAACGCCACCAGGACGAGTTGGTGAATTGGATGGGTGATGCCGGAAACCTGCGACGGGAACACATCGCTGGCAGCATCACTTCCCAGCAGCGCTACATCGCGCTGCTTCAGCCACCGCGCGCACGACGCATGGAGTCCGGCGGACTTCTGAGAAACATTCCAAGGGCCCAGCGCCGCGCGACGCGCCCATCGCCCAGTGCGGATAAACACCGCGTCGCCCGGCGCCAGCTTCAGCCCGGCCTTCTTCTCCCACGCTTCGAGGTCTTCAGGATATATCGGCGTCCCCGGCTCAAGATAAGGCACGCCTTTCAGCGCGGCCATATCCATCAGGATTCCGCGGGTGAAGATGCCCTGTTTCAGCGTGGTGATCGCGAGCTTCCCCGCGCCTCGCTGAGTCACCTCCTCCTGCGAGTAGCCGTTGTACATCTTGCCTTGCCAGAACATATGGCACAGTGCGTCGAGATGCGTGTGTTGATAGCCGTGGAAAGATATCTTGAAGTTGTCGATGCTGAATGGAATGCGATCGTTGTTGACGCCGGTCAGCGTCATCGTGTGCTCGTATGGGTCGGAGTTGTCTTCAGCCTTCTCGGTGTTTGTGTCACGAGCGAGCGAAACCGAGAAACCTTCCCTGACCAGCGCCGCCGCCTGTTTACGTTTCGCGGCGGTGATCAAGTTGACCGCCCCGAGCTGGTCGTCCTTGCCCCATCGTCCCCAGTTGGAAAGCTCGGTCATCATTCGATCGACGTCAGCTTTGGTCAGACTATGCTTTTGCTGAAGGACTACGCCCGCGAACTCGGCGGTGGCCAATGTGAGCGCAACAACTCCAGCGAGCGACAACCTTGTTCTTGTCTTCATGAGTGGCAGTCTCCGTTTGCGCGATTCGGTTCAGCGGAGATCCTACTACAGAAGGTTCATACTGAAAATCCGCGTGTCGGCGGGTTCAATTCCGTCCCTGGCCACCAGATAGACTCAATAGTTACACAATCTGTTTAGAATCCGGATCTGCTGTAGATAAATTTTGTAGATGTAAGATCCTCAAAGCTCGATAGACTTCAACGAGCTTCTACAACTCTTGCGTATCTGCTGGAACATAAGAGCCTAATTTTTCCTAGTGAATTTGGATTTTTCATTCCTTGCTTAAGTCTGCCTTCTAAGCAGAGGGTCGCCGGTTCTAGTCCTGCCGGGCGTACTTTCTCAACAAGTTGCAGCCTCTCAATCACGCCTCAGAATCCACTATAGATAATTTTGTAGATGGTCAAATCCTCGCGGGTTTAGCTACCCAATTTACTTGTTGGTAATTCTTGGTGAATCACT
>DATFXM010000086.1:0-16174 GCA_035315885.1 Blastocatellia bacterium | reverse complement strand
TGCCGATTCGCTGTTCGTCCTCCAGACCTTTTATCTCGTGACAACCAGCGCATCCGTAGCGCTTGACCAGCTTTTCACCTTCGCTCTTAAGCTGCGCATCGTCCAGATAAGACGCGTCCGGATAGTTGATGCCATCCTTCTTCTGTGACATCAGGAACGTTGCGATGTCGCGGGCGTCCTGATCCGACAGGCGGAAGTCCGGCATCACCGTCATGTTTTGAATCAGCAGCTCGCGGCCGTCTAACGGACTCTTGGAATGTTCGTCGTCAAAAACAAACGCCAACCCTTTTGCCTTGTAGTCGGCCGGAGTCAGGTCTCGCTTAGCGGACGGCGAGTAAGGCGCCAGGCGTTGCCGCGGATTGTGGACCCACCGTACGACGTAATCGAAGTTGTCCTTCTCGCCAACCCTCGACAGGTTCGCGGCAAAGTCACCTCCAACCGGGCCGCTGCCCATTCCAATCGCCGAGCCTTCGATCGAGTGACAGCCAAGACAGCCAAGCGATTTGAACAGGTCACGCCCGTGCGCCGCATCGCCCTGCGGTTGTTGCGCCGCCTTGATGTCCAGCGCGGATTGCCAAATGAACGCAGAGATGGCCTTGACTTCGTCATCGGCCAGACGGAACGTAGGCATCTTCGTTCCCGGCCTGAACGCCTGCGGGTCCGAAAGCCAGACCGGCAGCCATTCCTTGCGGAGCTTGGCCTTGATCTCTTTCAGGTTTGGCCCAACCTTCTTGACATCCTGCATCAGGTACTTGGACTGGATGTCGTACTGATCGATGCGGCTTTCGAGTTGACTTATCACCTGACGGAGCGCTTCGGCTCGCTTTCTGAGGTGGACCGCATCTTCGTCGCTCTCGGCGGCGTCGGCAGCGGCGTTGGTCTGGGTGATCTCGCGGCGCCGGTCGTCGCGCTCCAGTTCCAGAGTCTTTATGCTCTGGCGAGCATTGCTGAGAGCATCCGCTTCGCGATCGAAGGACTCGTAGCGATGACATCCGACGCACCCGCGGTTCTGAAACAGATTCTTGCCGCGGTTCAGGGTGTCTGCGCCCTGCAACACTCGATCTCGTCCGTGACACTGATTGCAACCGGCCTGGACGTTTTCCTTGTAGTAAAGAGGCCACAGCCAGTGCTCGTATCGACCGTGACCTTTTTCAACCGATGTAGTCCCGCGGCCGTTGCCGCCGTGACAAGTTGAACAACCGAACCGATCGGGATCGTGAGTCTTGAGCAGGTCTTTATCGGGGTGCGAGACAAAGGCAACGGCCATGTCCGGATCGATTTCGTCGTGCGTCGCAGATCGGAGATCCCTCGCGGTCATCGTGAGCGGCTCCCTGATTCCAAGGTGACACGACTCGCAGCGATCCACCACCGCTGCATTGCTGGCGCTTATCTGACGAATCCTGAACTCGAACTTATCAAGGTTCCGTTGAAGACCTACGACCTGCGCCGACGTCAAACCCACCAGATGATCCTGCACGTAGGAATCAAGCTTCTTCTTGGCTTCGTCGCGCTCCTGATTGGCTGCGACGATCTGGGTCAAAACCTGCCCCTTGTCGTCCCTGAGCTTGTTGTACAATGCCTCGAGATCGGTGAAGCTCTTGGAGTCCGCCCGCTTCTCTCCGCTGTCATCGTGAATGTCGTAGTGGACTATCTCGGCCCGCGCATTCTTGATGTCCTCTCTCAGCCTGCTCTTGGCGCTATCGCCATCGGCGACTTCGAGCTTGTAGGTCTGGGCTACGATATAGGAGCGCCTTTCCTGAAAAGTCGGGGTGATGTCATCGAGTTTCTGGTCGATTTTGGCGATCTGAGCCTGAAGCGGATCTGTTTTCTCTTTGGCTCCGCTCGACAGATCGTTGTACTTGCTGTTCAGCTCCAGATACTCAGGCGATTCGTGGAGTTGTTTCTCGGCATCTTTTTGTCGCCTGGTCACGACATCCAGATACTGGCCGTAGTAGTCCACGAACCCGCGCTGATAGGCCTTCCACGGCCGCATTCCAACCAGCTCGTCATAGAGCGACCAGATGAGGGTAATCATCAGGATCAGCGACGAGATGAGTATCGGCGCGCTCAACGAGCGATCGGCGATCGGGTCCGGCTCAGGCGCATCGGGCGCCCGCTTCTCGAGTTGCTCGCTTGGAGTGTTTTCAGACATAAGCTTTCAAGTGCTGAGTCCTGAGTAAATCCGCTGCTGTTCTCTTTTGTCTACCAGTCTTCTCAATGACAAATCTGAAGCTTGAGGCCAAGATCACGAGTTGCCGGTACCGAGATCCCTACTCAGCACTCAGCACTCAGGACTCAGCACTCATATATTGAACCATGGCGTAACCAGCACGTACTTGATTCGAAACACCTGCCGAAGCAGAAGCTTCACTGGCATGCTTATAAGCACGGTGATGGCGAAAAACTGAAACACCGCGTACTGCAAGAGCGTGGTCCGCTCAAGAATCTTCTTGTGAAACTTGCTCCAGGTGATTGCGATGTGAATCAGCAGTCCCGCTGCCGCATAGAAAAGCAGAACCACAATCAGCCCGAAGAGCCCCTTCCACGGTTGTTCTCCGATGAACGTAAGCCCCCACTTTACCAGCAGGTCCGGAAGGTCGCGATTCACCTCGTAGAGCTGAACATTGTGATCCCATGTCTGCCCCGGCCAGAACCAAACCCATCCCGGACCGCGAATAAACGTGCCAATGAAGATCAACGCTATCCACGTGATGAACCCAACCAGAAACGCGCCTACAGCTACTTTTCGCTGCTTCCAGGTGTAGTAGCCCTGGCCAAGCGGGTTCGAGTCGACGTAGGGGAACGCCATCAGCCCGACGATAATCAATCCGGGCATCACTACGCCGGCGATCCACGGATCAAAGTAGACAAGCATTTCCTGGAGCCCCAGGAAGTACCACGGCGCCTTTGACGGGTTCATCGTCAGATTCGGATTCGAAGGCTCTTCAAGAGGTGCGTTGAGGGTTATTGACCAGACAAACAGGATGACGGTTACGATGACCACCGCCAGGAACTCGACGCGCAGCAGGTACGGCCAAACGTGGAGCTCTCGGGCCCAGTGCGGTTTCCAAGGCCAGGTCTTCCGGTATGCCGTCTTGGCGAGCTTGGGGTCGCCCTCCAGCTCGCCGATCAGTCGGTCGTTGGCGTTCGCCTGTCTGAACCCCAACCAAAGAAAGAAAGGCACCAGAAACAGCATCGCCACGATCGGGACGTTATCGGGCGTCGAAACAATCTTCCAAAGTTGTGCCCAATCCATGTAAAGACTCCGGTTTAGGGTTTAGGGTTTAGGGTTCAGGGTTTCGGGTTAGTCCGCTGCAAGCGAACCCGAAACCCGAAACCCTAAACTTCTCATTTGACCTGTTGTTTCACCGCGCGGGCTCCCGGCGCCTTCATCTCGGTTTCAAGTTGAACGGGCGCCGGCCCGGAAATCCCGCCATCCTTCCGGACCCTCCAGAAGTGAACCGCCATCAGCACGCTGGCAATCACAGGGATCGCGATACAGTGCCAGATGTAGCTCCTCAAAAGCGCGTTCGCGTCTACAATCGATCCTCCCAGCAACGCAAACCTCACGTCGTTGTAGGGAGTCATTCCAAGCTGCTGACCAAACGGGCCTTCGTGTCCAAGACCCGGTGTCGCACGAGCCATGTTTGTTCCAACCGTCACTGCCCAGAATCCCAACTGGTCGTCCGGCAAAAGATACCCAGTGAAACTCAGAAGTAGCGTCAACACCAGCAGCACAACTCCAACCGACCAGTTGAATTCACGAGGTGTCTTGTAAGACCCGGTCATCACCACTCGCAGCATATGCAGCCAGGTAGTTATGACCATCAGGTGCGCTGCCCAGCGGTGCATGTTGCGCAACAACTTCCCAAACGGCACATCATTTTCCAGATAGATGATGTCTTGAAACGCCTGGCCCTTCGAGGGGTGGTAGTAGTACATCAGCAGAATGCCGGTGAACGTCAGGACGATGAACAAGTAAAACGTTATGCCTCCCATGCCCCACGTGTAGCTGAATCTGACCGCGTCCCGGTTGATCTTTGCCGGGTGCAGATGCAGGAACACGTTGGTGAGCACTCCCAGCGAACGCGCTCGAGGCGTGGGCTCGTGTTTGACTCTGAATATGGATTTGTAGATTTGAGTGCGGGTGGGGTCCTTGAGCTCTTCGAGTTCGGCGAGGACCGCGTCCTTCTCTACTTTCTTCTTGAGCAGATCAAGCTCTTCACGGACATTTTCCTTGAAGCTCTTGCTCTCTTCCCCGACGACTGCTACGCCTGTCTGACCATGCACTTGTGGTTTATCTGGCTTATCAGGTTCCATAGCTCAGCTCCCGATAATCTCCGATCTGCAGGTTTGAGTTGTTTTGGAGACTTCCCTTACCCGACCCCCGTCGACCCTTTGCTGCCCCTGTTCGATAGTTTTCCGAACCGAGTGCCTCAAGGCACACTAGACCGGAAGATACGCGCCCGTGTCGTCGAAGTGACTCTTCTCACCCTTCGGCCACTGAAACAGCCGGCTGGTGTCCACGACCAGTTGCCCGGTCGCGTCGAGCTCCACGTGAGCGCGGTCCATCGGACGCGGCGCAGGCCCTTCGAAGTTTATACCTTCGTTGGTATACCCGCTGCCGTGACAGGGACACTTGAACTTGTTCTCCGCGGGTTTCCAGTCGGGTGTGCAGCCAAGATGAGTGCACCGCGCGTATATGACGAACAGACGTTCGGCATTGCGCACTACCCACACCCTGTACTGCTGCTGAAACTTTGTCTCCACACCGAAGCCAAAGTCCGACGGGTAACCCACTCGGAAAACTGTGCTCGGTTCCAGGATCGTCCTCGGAAGGAAGAAACGCAGAAACATCAGGAAGCAACTGGCTAGAAACGCGCCTATCGCGGTCCAGGTTACGCGGCGCCGCATGAGATTGACCGTATCAGGCTGCGCGCTCTCGACCGTTTTCGTCCTGGCGCCTGCCGAAGTTCCAACTCCGGCGCTTGCTGCGGAAGGCTTGTTTGAGACTGCTGCTGCTGGCGCTTTTGGCGCGGGGGTTACTTTAGGCTTCTCCTCACCTACAACTTTAGGCTTCTCCTCACCTACAACTTCCGACTGCTGAACGTTGTCCATGCCTGGAGGTCTCCACCATTGCAACCATCGCTATGAAGACGATGATGACCCGAGTATTGTCCAGAGGCGCCGGACGCGCCTCGTCCGCCTATACTGTATAAAACTTGTACCGAACCTCTCATTGCTGATCCCGCTTAACTGACTGCTGTCTATAAAATGAATTGCTTCGTATGTATCACGCACCGACATTCTTGTCAAGGAACGGCACCAACGGTGCCGATCATCGGCTTCTTCTCTCTTCTCTTGGTTTCCTGCTTTTGACTTTCATTCTCTGCCTCAAGTGTTATCAACCGATCAACAGCCGGAAACCGAAACTCGAAACCGGAAATCAGAAACGAAAAACTAACGTTTTTTAATCGACTCCTCAAGCAGCCTTCGGTCCGCTTCGTAGCTCAGTCGCGTCCCAGCCTCTCCAACCTGAATCCACCTGACAGCGTCGATCTCCTCGTCGCTGTTGATCCGTAGCTCACCACTGACCGGTTCCATAAAAAAGTAATGAACCACCTTGGGCCTCAGATTCCCTGCAGGGGTCCGATACTGATAGCGTTCGGCGCCGAACGTCCTGATGATCCGGCACCGCAATCCGGTCTCCTCTGCCACTTCTCGAACAGCCCCTTCTTCGATCGATTCGTTCGGGTCGATCTTTCCCTTCGGGAACGACCAGTCGTTGTGACGAGGCCTGTGAACCAGCAACACCTCCAGCTCTCCATTTTCGTTCGTTCGAAACAGAAGCCCGCCGGCCGCTACGATTTCCTGTGACTCATCTTTAGAAGACATCACTCGAACTTAACAGCAGTGCCAACCAGTGGTCAAAACTGGTTCGAATAGTTGCTTCGAGTTTGACACCAAAAACTCGCGCGGCTAGTCTGGCTGCGCATGCGTGATCAATCCTCAAGGGATCAATCCCAAAGCGATCATCGCAGAGAACCGGCCATTCGCGTGGTGCTGATGCCCAAGGACACTAATGCGCACGGAACGATTTTCGGCGGGGTGATCCTGAGCTACATCGACATCGCGGCCGCGATTGAGGTCAGAAAATTCACCTCCAGGAAGGTGGTGACCAAAGCCATGCACGAAGTAGTGTTCGTGGCGCCGGTCTTCGTGGGAGACATCGTAAGCTTCTACACCGAGCTCGTACGAATTGGAAACACTTCGATAACCGTCAGGGTGTCGGTCGAAGCCGACCGGATCGATAGCCCGGATGAAGTCGCAAAAGTAACCGAAGCCGAGGTGGTCTACGTCGCAATAGACGACAACCGTAAGCCAGTTCCCGTCCAATCTTGAACGGCGCTCACGACCTAAGGAACAGCACCCCGGCCGCACTCGTATCATTTATCTGAGCGTTATAGTGAGAGTTGGAATGGATGGAGACTCGCGTGGCCGGCAATAACCCTCAATCACGGGCGGCGGTATCATGCCGGGTGACGGATTCAAACGGAGAATCAAACAATGGGAAGTAAACTCGACGAACTGAGACGAAGGGCGCAGCAGGCCGCTCAGGACCTGGATGAAAAGTTCGAGATCAAAGATCGGCTGAACAAGGGTGCCCAGCGTGCGACCGAGGCCGTTCGCAGGGGTGCCGACGCTGCTACTTCCGCGCTTGACGCGGCGCGCGAAGAGGTCTCGAGGATCGATCGAGAGCATAGAGTCAGCGAGCGTATCAACGAGGCCGCGCGTCGCGCCGCCGAGACAGTTGGCGACGCCGTAGAGAGCTCAGGCCTCAAAGAGAAGGCAGCCGAGGCGGCCAGCACCGCGGGACAACGGGCCGCCGAATTTGCCTCGGAGGCAAAGACAAAGGGCGCGGAGTTCACTGAACAGGCCAGGGAGAAGACTGCAGATTTTTTCGGCGACGCGCGCCGCTACTACGAAAACGCAAGCGGCGCGGCTAAAGCCGGGGCATCGGCCGCCCGGTTGCCCTCGTCGCTTCTCGCAGCGGTGACTTCGGCGCGTCGCTGGGCAAAGAAGAACCCCGGCAAGGCAGCAGTCGTTTCTCTCGCGTTCATCGCAGGCACTCGCGCCGGGTCGGCTTTCTCTTCGCTGGATGTGGTGCTGCTGGGCGCAGGGAGTTCGGGTAACTGGTTGTTTCACTCTGCAATCGTTCCTTACGGTTTGAGAAAGCTGTCCGAGAAGTATGAACGCTATCTGCGAAAGCAGGAGGAGCTGCTCGCTGCCAACCAGCTATCCGAAGCGGACCGCGAGCGAGTGAAATTCCAGCGGGACGCGGCGAAATACGTTGGAGCGCCGTTGCTGGGAGCGTTCAGCATCGCGGCCGGCGCCGGGCTCGTGGCCGAAGCTGTATCGGGCGGCGCGGTGACCGGGTTTCCAATAAACCTCGTTCTTGGCGGCAACCCGATGCTGTCCAGCATCTGGCTGTTTGGAAACGGACTGATCTGCTTTCACAACGGGTACAAATTCTTCATGATGGCTTTGGGTGATCAGGAAGACGTCAAGAGAGTCGTCCGAGACATCAAGGGACTCCTGCCGGAAGAAGTTAGCGTTTAAGGTTTCGGGTTTAGGGTTTCGGGTTTCTGGTTCAGGACGAAGAAACGTATAAATGAAGGTGCCGACTCCATCGATTGGAACCAGAGATCAGAAAACAGACACAAGAAATCAAGAACAAGAAACCAGAATCGCCTTACTTGGGTTTGGAAACGTTGCCAGGGCGTTTGTCGATTGGCTTCGATCATCCAAACATCCCGTCGCCCGTTCTATCCACGTTACCGCCGTCTCAGACTCCAACGCAGCAGTCTTGCTAGAGTCGCCGGAACAAATTCACAACCTCTCTTTGCACAAGTCTTCAGGACTCGCGCTGCGCGACTTTCCGACTGCGACCGTTTTTGACGATTACGAGCAGTTTTTCAGAGCACTCCTTCGAGTAGGCGTTCGAACCGTCGTAGAGTCATTGGCGACCAACATCGACAACGGCCAACCGGCTCTCGACATGTTGAAGCTGGCGCTGCGAAGCGGACTGAATGTCGTCACCGTAGACAAAGGCCCGCTAGTCCACGGATTCAAGTCGCTTCAAACCGCCGCGCGAGAAGGCTCAAGCCGGTTTGCCTACACAGGCACGACCGGCGTTGCCCCACCCGATGACATCGTAGGCGAGCGGGTCATCGAGATCCGAGGAGTCTTGAACGGAACAACAAATTACATCCTCAATGAGCTTCGACAAAGCGACATCTCATTCGCCGAGGCGCTGGCCAGGACCCAGCAGGCCGGCATCGCCGAACCCGATCCACGACTCGATATAGAGGGATTCGATACGGCCTGTAAGATCCTGATCCTCGCCTCGTCGTTGATGGGAGCACGAGCGAGCCTGGCTGAGGTCTCGAGAACCGGCATCGGCGATCAGACAGATTCTCTTGTTCGCGTCGCAAAGCAGAGCGGCAGAGTCACAAGGCTCGTTGGCCGCGCAAGACTCTGGCAGGGACGCGTGCGAATCAGCGTAACTCCAAAACTTGTTGGTGCCGATTCGCCGTTCTACGAGCTGGAGGGGACTTCGAAAGCGGCAGTCTTTAAGACTGAATCAGGCCGAGAACTAATTTCATTCGGGCGCTCGGGCCGCGACGCCATCTCAGAAGCGATCTTCGAGGATGTATTAAAGACCGAGGTTTAGGGTTTAGGCTTTCGAGTTTAAGGTTTCAGAATCGGACGCGGGTAAGCTTTTCGATATTTGAGATCACCGAGCGCTGACGACGCACAGGAGGACTCTCTTGCGGCTCTTCGAAACGATTTTCAACCGAACCCGAAACCAGTCCTTAGCCGAACTCCGAACTGAAGTCGTCAAACGAGAGCTGAGGGCTTGAAGCCGACTCCTCCGTCTCGTCACCCGGATCTGCAGTCGCTCGCTGAGACCTTAACGCTCGCTGTACCTCGCGAAGGTTGAACCTGATCAATCGATCCGTCAGCATAACCGCCGGAATCTTTCCTGCTCGCCTCAGCCGATGAATCGTCGCCTCGCTGACCTGCAACACACCCGCTAGCTGCCGCGCTGTCAAATACTCGCTCTTCTTGTCCTTGTTCTGAGCGGACGCGTGCTCCGCTTCTCCGCCAGTCGAGCGGTCGCCTTGCTCGGGTTCAGTAGCCGTCTGTCTCATCTGCTATTTGTCGCTCTGCTTCTTCACCGGTTCCAGCGAAAAAGCTAGAGGAACGGACTCGTCCTCGTTTACATCGACCGTTCTTGAATCGGTCTTGTAACCATTAGCGGTAACTGTCACCTTGTATCTGGCTCGCTGAGCCGGCAAACGAAACGCGAACTCTCCGCGGCTATTCGAAATGTAATCCATCGACAGCGACTTGGGCTTGCGATGCTCCTGTTCTTCCTCAGCCGTAGCGACCCGCACCAGCTTGAGCTTAACGCCCGCCAGCGCTCGACCCCCAGCATCGAACACCGCGCCGCGGATCAGCGAAGTCTTCTTGCGAGCTTTCTCCAGTCGGATGGTCTTTACCACGTTTTCTTTGCCCGCTTCGACTTGTTGCATCTGCACAAGAGTTCCGCCCTGAAATCCCTCCGCATCGAAGCTGACTACGTAATCATCAGGCTCCAGTTCGAACGAGTACGCTCCGGCTTCATCGGTTCGGGTATCTTTTGTGAACCGATCGCGGTTGCGAGTGACTCTGACTTCCGCTCCCGAAATGGGCTTGCCTTTTTCGTCCTGGATCTTGCCCTTCAGCACTCCGGTCGTCTGACCAGCGGCGGCTGCGGTGGACAACATAGTGGACAACATAATAGTCGATAGCGCGATCGACAAAATGATCAGCCTGTCTCTGGATGACTTCACCTGATTGGTGCTCCTGGGATGGCGTTCTAAGCGCGCCCGGTCAAACCGGCAAACCCAAAGCCGCGACTGCTGGCATCGTTACTCTGAAATCAGAACCGGCTGGATTTTGCTTTCCGGCAAGTCAAAAAGTCAACTCACAACGTGTCATATCTCAAGTTCTGAGTTCTGAGTTCTGAGTTATGAGTTATGAGTTACTGCGCTCGTCATCAGCACCAGCGCGCAGCCACATGACTCAGAACTCAGAACTGAGAACTAATTCATTCCGGGTCTGCTGGATTGCCGCATACACACTGCCGTACTATGACTCGTCCAAATGAGAATCATCGCTGGAATCTATCGCGGGAGGCGGCTGAAGACGGTCGCCGGTCCCGACGTGAGACCCACTTCGGATCGACTGCGAGAGACTCTCTTCAATATTCTCTCACCGCTCGTACCGGGCTCCGTGTTCCTTGACCTGTGCGCAGGCTCAGGAGCGGTGGGGATCGAGGCGTTGAGCCGGGGTGCAAACGCCGCAACCTTCATTGAACGCTCTCCGAAGGCTTGCAGGGTCATACAGGAGAATCTTCGATCAATAGGTCTGTCAACTGAAGACAACGTTTCCGCGGCACTCATTCAGGCAGAAGCCACGCGTGCGCTACGCCGACTGATAGATCAACGACAGAACTTCGACCTTGTGTTCTTTGATCCGCCCTACGAATCGGGACTGTACGAAAGCATCATGAGACAGCTGGGAACGGGCCGGCTTCTGGACAAGAAGGGTGTCGTGGTCGTCGAGCACCGGGCAAAGCTGGACACTGCGGATCAGTACGGCGTGCTTTCACGGTATCGCGAGCTCCATCAAGGAGAGTCGTCGCTCTCGTTCTATTCGAGAAGCTGACTTTCGCCGATTTGCACTCGCTTAGATCGATCGCACCGACTGACAAGCTGACGCGCCTTGTGCTAGTATCGCGACCATAAACTCGCAGCATCTCGAGGCTTCAGGAGAATTCACTTATGCGCCGGGCAATCTATCCTGGGTCTTTTGACCCGATAACGATGGGCCATCTCGACATCATCGATCGCTCGGCCAAGCTGTTTGACGAAGTGATCGTGGCGTTGCTGCTGAATCAGGACAAACAACCAATGTTCAGTGCCGCCGAACGCGTGGACATGATGCGAGAGGTCATTCCTCACTCAAATGTCAAAGTCGATACCTTCGACGGACTGCTCGTTCACTATGCGCTCCAAAAACAGGCGCAAGTGATTGTGCGAGGGATCAGGGCAGTCTCCGACTATGAGTACGAGCTCCAGATGGCCTTGATGAACCGCCGGCTCGCACCCGGAATCGAAACCGTCTTCTTGATGGCGGCCGAGGCCTACTCGTACTTGAGTTCGCGACTAATAAAGGAAGTATTCAAGCTTGGAGGCGCAATCCACGGGCTGGTGCCCGAAGAGGTTGAACGCAGGATGCAGCAGAGATCTCAACCATAGGCGAGCACAAAGGAAAAGAGGACGATGACAGAAGTTATTTTCAAGGAATCGATTTATACCGCCGACATGGCGGTTTCTTCTACGCTTGCAGTGTTGATGGAGGCCGAACGGCTCAAGGCGCAGGGAGTCGACATCGTAGACCTGGGAGCCGGCGAACCCGACTTCCCCACCCCGCGAAACGTCAAAGACGCAGCGGAACGCGCTATAGAGGAGAACTTCACGAAGTACACCGCCACCAGCGGTATCGCTCCGCTTCGGCAGGCCATCACCGAGATGTTGAAGCGGGATTTCGACGTCGATTACGACCCGTCCGACGTGCTCGTGACCGTCGGTGGGAAACAGGCGATTTTTAACGCGATGGCCGCGCTGGTCGATCCCGGCGATGAAGTTCTGATACCAAGGCCCTATTGGGTCACCTTCCCCGAAATCGCCCGGTTCCTTCGCGCCGAGCCGGTGTTCATCGACACCGCCCCAACTCATTTCCTTCTCACCGCTGAGATCGTTCGCCAGTCGATAACCCCCAAGACCCGCATGTTAATCATCAACTCGCCCAACAATCCGAGCGGCCGGATAATTCCGCCCGCGGAGTTCAAGCGAATTGTCGAGGTGGCAGCGGAACACGACGTGTGGGTCCTAAGCGATGAATGTTACCTCCACTTCGCATATCCGCCCGCCGCGCCGTTCACCGCAGGCCAGTTGAGCAGCGAGCTCAGGAAGAGATTGTGTGTGTGCGGCTCGTTCTCGAAATCACATGCGATGACCGGCTGGAGACTGGGTTTCGCTCTTGCCAGGCATGAGTGGATTCGCTCGATGCTCAAGGTTCAAAGTCACTCAACGTCTAATGCCAACTCGATGACGCAACGGGCTGGAATCGAAGCGGCATTAGGTCCTCAGGAATCGGTTCGCGAGATGATAGATGAGTATCAGCGGAGGCGGGACTGGCTGGTACCGGCGTTAAACGAGATTCCTGGAATAAGTTGTGACTTGCCGGAGGGTGCGTTTTACGTGATGCCGGACGTGAGAGGTCTGTTCGGCACACAAGTATCTGATTCGTGCGGATTGGCAAAGCTCCTGCTCGATGAGGCGCGAGTAGTAGTCACTGGTGGCTCTGCGTTTGGCGCCGAAGGCTATTTGAGGATTTCCTACGCGAACTCGCTGGAAGAAATAAAGAAGGGCGTGAGCCGCATGAACGAGTTGGCGCGGTCCCTCGTCAAGAGCCACTCGGCAGTGTGACGGGGTCTAACGCAAGGGTAAGGGCGGCCGAGAGCCGCTGCCCCAACCCCCTGTAGCCCGCATCAGAATTTCGTGATGCTTATGTCGCCTTGTTCGCCCTCTTCTCTAAATTTCTTGAAGAAGAAGATCGCAAAGCAGATCAGGGCTATGGCGAATGCGACCCCGCCAATAACAAGATCGGTGCGTTTGGCATCGGCAACGGCCGTGTACATGTACTGGTAAGTAAACCAGCACCCGCCCGCCAGGCCAATCAGTCCAACCACTAACAGTATGGCTTTCATGATCATTCTCCCTGCCAGGTTAAGAACTTGATGAAGCCGGATAACTTTGAAATAACGGCGGACATCAGCGCCTTGGTGGCATTATACACCAAATCTTCTGGTGGCAATACCTGCCCGGGGTAACTGATGAGTGCTGAGTGCTGAGTTCCAACCCCAAAGGGGTTGCAGGCCAGAGCCCAGGGTTGCCGTCCGCGGCTACCCTGGGTGGCGGCTCAAATATCGACGCAACCCCCAAAGGGGTTGGAACTCAGCACTCAGCACTCCTGTCCCCTTGACACCCTATGTAGCGTTCTATATAAATAGAAAACTATTCAGGGATGAGCTGACTCGACCGAAAGAAATCGAGGGAGGGTTCGATGGGACAAAAGCCTTATATCTCACACTCCGCCGCAGTCATTCTTCAGGCACTCGCAAACGGCTACCAATACGGCTTCGACATCATGGATATCACCGGTCTGCCCAGCGGCACCGTCTACCCCGCTCTCAGACGACTAGAAGAAGCCGGCCTCGTAGACTCGAAATGGGAAAAAGCCCACATAGCTCAAAAAGAACAACGACCGCCTCGCAAATACTACGAACTCACCGGAGATGGCAACGACGCCCTCGCAGACGCGCTTAAACGCTATCGGCTCCTCGAAAACTTCTTGCCTCAAACCGGCAAGATCAGACCGACTCGCGAACGAGCCTGACTATCGCCAAAAAACGGGCCGGCGTCTATGTCAAACACTGCTCAAAATCGCCCCCCATCGCGACTGCACCTCCGACTCATTCGGGTCGTCGGGTTGATAATCCCTAAACGCCTCCGCTCAGACTGGCGCCGGGAGTGGGAGGCCGAGTTGTCCTCGCGCGAACTGCTCCTCGCAAACTGGGACAAACTTCACTGGCGCAGCAAGCTCGATCTCATCCGCCGAAGCCTTGGCGCGATCCGCGACGCCTTGTGGCTCCAACAACTCAGACTGGAGGACGAAATGTTTCAGGATCTGCGATTCGGCCTTCGCATGCTCCGCTCCAAACCGGGGTTCACCGCAATCTCCATCGTGACCCTCGCGGTGGGAATCGGCGCAAACACAGCCATCTTCAGCGTCGTCAACGCAGTGCTGCTGCAGCCTCTCCCTTATCAACAACCCGATCAAATCGTGGCGTTGTATCGCACGCCTGACGGTCAGATGCGGTGGCCGTTCTCGCCACCCTGCTATCTGGACCTTAAGAACCGCAACACAGTGTTCACCGAACTCGCGGCGCTCAGCAACAAGGGCTGGCCTGCAAATCTCCTGGGAAGAGGCGAGCCTGAGCGGCTTCAGGGTTACAAGATCTCCGCCAACGTTTTCCCGCTTCTGGGAGTGATACCGGCAGCGGGCCGTGGTTTTTTCCCCGAAGAGGACCGCCCGGGCTCAGACCACGTAGTGCTGATCAGCCACGAGCTCTGGGACCGCAAGTTCGCATCCGATGCCGGCATCGTCGGAGAATCGCTTAACATCAACGGTGAATCGTACACGGTAGTGGGCATCATGCCGGCAGATTTCAGGTTCTACGCCAAGACCGACATCTGGACGCCGCTTGCTTTCACCGCCAAGGACGAGGCGGACCGGGCAGGTTACCTCGAGCTGATCGGCAGGCTTAAACCGGGCGTCACTCTAGACCAGGCGAGCGTCGAAGCGAGCGCCATCTTTCGCAGTTTTGTCAACGATCCCAACTCTACCTTGCAGTTGGTTCTGACTCGCCCTCAAAAGATGCTGACTCGAGAAATAAGTCCGATGTTGCTGTTGCTGTTTGCCGCAGTCGGATTCGTGCTGCTGATTGCATGCGCGAACGTAGCGAACCTGTTGCTGTCGCGAGCGAATGCACGACGACGCGAGATGGCGATCAGGTCTGCCCTCGGCGCCGGTAGATTCCGTGTGGTTCGTCAGCTTCTGGTCGAGAGCGGGCTGCTGGCGGTCGGAGGTGGAGCGCTTGGGTTGGCCCTTGCGACCTGGTGCATCAAGTTCCTCGCTAGCGGACTGCCAAAGTATCTCGAAGCTGCAAACTCCAGAGTTGCGACTCTGAAGTTAGATGGCATGGCGCTCGGATTCACGCTGGTAGTTTCGCTGCTGACCAGCGTTCTCTTCGGGCTCGTACCCGCCTTTCAGCTTGCTCGAATAGATCTTAACGGGGCACTCAGAGAAGGCGGACGCACAGTCGGTCTCAGAAACCGTCTCGGCTCGTCGCTGGTCGTCGTAGAGATCGCCCTCGCAACCGTTCTGCTCGTGGGCGCAGGCATGATGACCCGGAGCTTCATGAGACTTCAGCACATAAACGTGGGCTTTGAGCCTGCAGGCGTGCTGACCGCGCAAATTGATCCGCTTGCGAAGTACCCCAACATTGCCGCGGTGAGCGCGTTTTACCGCGGCTTGCTGGAGCGCATCGCCAACACCCCTGGGGTGCGTTACGCGGCGATAAAGAACAGTCTCGGAGCGTCCATTGGTTATGCGATCGACGAACATCCGCCGGTATCGAGCGAACAGACGCCTATAGCTCTGATCAACCAGGTAAGCTCAGACTACTTCAACGCGATGGGGATTCCGCTGCGCGCCGGAAGATTCTTCACTGATCGGGACGTCAAAGGCTCGACTCCGGTGATCATCGTCAACGATCAGCTTGCAAGACACGAGTTCCCCGACGAAGATCCGATCGGAAAGCACATCACGCTGTGGAACGTGCCGTGGGAGATCGTCGGAGTTGTCGGATCGATGAAGTTTGACGACCTCATGCATGAGCCACCCGCACACATCTTCTTCTCGTATCAACAGGAGAATTGGTGGTCTATGTCTCTGGTGGTCAAAGCCGACCGGGGAGATGCCGCAGCGCTGGCCGGACCGATCCGCGAAACTCTTGCCCAGATCGACCCCGACCAGACGATCTACTCGATCCGGCCGCTCGACGACCTAACAAGTGAAGTAGTCGCGCCGCAGCGCTTCACCACACTTCTGCTGACCGGATTCGCCGCTCTCGCTGTCGTGCTCGCTTCAATAGGGATTTACGGCGTGATGTCACACTCGGTTTCTGTGCGCACGCGCGAGATTGGAGTGCGCATGGCTCTTGGTGCCCAGCCTGGAAATGTGCTCACGGCGGTGATGAAGAGAGCGACACTTCTTGCAATGTCGGGCCTTGCCGTTGGACTTGGCTTGTCGCTGGCGCTGGTGCGGATCTTGTCCGGTTTACTCTTCGGCATTGAGTCGATTGAGCCGCTTACGATGACTTTGATGGCAATCCTGCTTTTGTCGGTCGCGCTTGTGGCGTGTCTGATACCCGCGC
>DATFXM010000085.1:0-21174 GCA_035315885.1 Blastocatellia bacterium | reverse complement strand
CAACCTGCTTTACCCGCCAAACCACCGGGCGCCCGTCCTTGTCCTTCGAAACCGACGCTCGCTGATATAGGTTTCCGTCCTTGTCCTTAAAGAAGCGGTCCTTCCCCGAGTCCAGCTCGCGATAGTCGACCATGCGGTTTCCGGCCTTTGCGGCTGCCTCGATATCGCCTTCGGTGATCCGCGAAGGATTGGTCAAGCGTCCGGCCTGCGCACGCACAAGTGCAGCCGATGTCCACGAATCACTCGACGTAGGGTCTGCTCGCCTGGTGAGGGTTCCATGACAATCCACGCAATCGATCTCGACTGCGTTTCGCACCTCGCCGTAGAGTTTGCCGTCCCCGTGATTGTCCTGCCGAAAATGACAGTCCACGCAGTGCATCCCCTTTTCCAGGTGAATGTCTTTGAGATGAACAGGCAAGCCCTTGTTGGCAACGTCCTCGGTAGTGCCTTCCACTGCTCGTTTCATCTTGTCGGCAGTCGGGTCCAGGACGATGTTGCCATCGGAATCGAGAAAGTTCCCCCTGCGATCTTTCTTGAACACGTCGCGGAATATCCAGCCGTGACCATTGAAGTCCGCAAACTGCGTGTGCTTCAGCGTGGGATTCACGTCGTCACGCAGGGT
Source organism: Blastocatellia bacterium (assembly GCA_035315885.1). Lineage (GTDB taxonomy): Bacteria > Acidobacteriota > Blastocatellia > UBA7656 > UBA7656 > DATFXM01. Next base: position 20,552 of record DATFXM010000085.1, on the reverse strand, counting down.
CCTCAGGAAATCTACGCTTCGCCATTTGCCGCGAAGCGCGGACTCTTCGGGATTGCGTGACAGAATCGCCTGTTCTTCGGCCGGCGTCGGTGGCTTGTAGTTCTTGTCGCCCAGCGCCGGATACAGCTTTTCGCCGTCCGTTTCGAGGTCCCACCAGGTCGTGCCGTAGTAACTCATCAACACCAGAGTGCCCGGGTGCATATGACATACAACGCACTGGCTGGATGGAATCGCGCGAGTGAACTGATGCTTTATTGGGTGCCCCGGTTCCTTCTTGTCCCGAGCCTCACGAAGCGCAAGATCCTCGGTCTCGGTAGCACCATCGTGCCCATATCGAGCGTATGGACCGGAGTGAAACGAATCGCGATCATTCGCGTACACGACGTGACACGCAGTGCAGCCGCTGGATCGATAGTCGCCCGGCTGATCGTTTGTGCCGAGGAACGACAACATCGGATCCAGCAGTCTGGTCTTCTGCAAGCCCAGGAACACCGGGTCGGTTCGCAACAACGTACCAAGCCCTCTCGGGCTCAGCAGGTTCTGTGTCGGTTTGCCGGGACTCTCTTCGGGATTGGGGAGACCAACCTCGACCGCCTTCCTGCCGCCACGCTCAAAGGTCCGCAGAATGTTCCCCATCTGCGATATCTCCCATCGAGGGAACGGATCGAGAAACGGCAGCACGCCGCGCTTTGCCGTGTCTTCGGCCGTCGGAGCGGGAACGGTGATCAGCCTTTGCGGCTTGCCATCGGCCGAATAGCTCTCGCCGAAGCGATAGTTCTTCAGCGGGTATGAACCATTGTTGTAGAGAGCCGCTCCCCACAGCATTGCGCCGGTGGTCATCATGCTGTGACCGACGTTGTAAGTTTCCGATGGATGACATTCAGAATTGCCGCAACTTCGATTGGCTACGCGGAGGTCACCTGGGTTAACAAACTGCACGAATTCGATGCTCTCTTTGTTCAGCAGCGCCGCAGTTCGAGGCGGATTGGCAGCCGTTCGCCAAACCTCGCCGTACCTCGGTTGAACGTGAGCCTTGTCCTTTGCCGAGTTGTATTCCGCCGATCCTTTTTGCGCACCCGACGGCAATCTCACTTCGGCGTGTCCGCCATGACAGTCGATGCATCCAAGGTTTACTTTGCCGTTATGTATGTCCTCTGAGCCCCCGTGACAATCCAGACAGCCGAGGCTGCGACAGCGAGCTTCATCGCCAGTCATTCCCCACAATCGGTTTCTCGCCGCGGTAGGATCGCATGGTGCAGTTGCCTGGAGCGGACCCGACGAAGGTGACGGAGCGCCGGCTGCCCACGCTTCGGATAACCGGCTAGCTGGCTGGACCCCGGAACTCGCAACACAAACGATCGCGTAGGCTCCAACGAAGACCATCAGCACAGCCGCCTTGGTAAATGTTCTGGACCGACCTCTCATAGCCATGTCACGTTGCGCTAGTCGCGATAAGCTCGAGCCAGGCTGCGTTACACCGCGCCTGAAGCTCAATAAGTGAACTTCAGCTTCACGAACGCCGAAAACAGGATTTTCGATTCAGCACCGCAAGCCTGCCCATTGCAATTAGAACTATAGATATCCCGGAAACCAGTGCCTGGAACCAACGATGAGAATCCTGCCGACACTATCCAGTTCTCGCTCAAGAACGGCCGATAAAGCACACCCACGCCGTAGTCCAATCCGATTGGCTTGCGAATGTTCGGCTGGAAGAGCATCTCCGATAGCGGCTCGGTGTGATGAAACAGCGAGTAGTTGACGTTCAATATCGCTCGCAGTTTCGGCTTCAACTCTGCTTCGGCACCCAGGTTGTAGACAAAAATGCCGGGGTTTACAAAGTTCGACTGACCCTCAATCTTGCTGCTCCTCAGACTCGGCAGCAAACTTCCCGGAGTCGTCAGCAGCACCGCGGTGTTCGTCAAAGGTATCGCCTGGCTATTCCAGAAACTGAATGCGCCGCCGGCGAACTCCTGATGGTCGAGTATCGAATCGAATCCGCGCGCAGTTCCGTCAAATGGCTTCTTGTCGCCTGAAGCCCAAAAGAACGACCCTTTGAATCTCAACCAGTCACGATCAAGTGATACCTCCGCGGCAGCCATCTGCGCGTTGATGTCAACCTTGCGCCCGGCGATCGGATTGTGCGAATCAGTGCCGAGTACTTCATAAAAGGCGTGCGATATGTTCATCCGGCCAATGTGACCATCGCCGGTCCAGCCAAGATAGGAGGCCTTGATTCCGTGCTGCGTGAAATCTCCGATCAACGCAGGCCGCACGAGAAACCTGTTCTGATCGAAATGCCGGCTCGGCCGATCATCGTTGTAGTGAAAGCTGAACTGCGCCGTGTAACCCTTCCATTTGGTGTCCTGTCGAAAGAGATTCGCTATCAAAACCGTCTGATTGCGAAAATGCGGCGTGTTCAACTCGCTGTTGGTGTCCTTCTCGAGCATGTAGAAGTACGCGGAGTTGAACTGATAGCGGTTGTTCTTGTAGTTGCCAAATGCCCGAACACCCAGATTCGTGTCGCTGAATATGAACCCGCGAAAATCGCTTATGAACGGTTGAATGCCTACACGAATCGATGTCGTATCGAAATAAGCGTTCTTCTTGTCTGCGGGCCTTCCGCCTTTCAGGAAAGGCAAGATCCTGGTGGTGTCGCCGAGCCGGATCTCACCGAACGCCTCCTGCAACGAGATATAAGCGTCTGTGCGGGTGTTGCCTCTACGGACGTCTGCGTTGACCAGTCCGTTTTCCTGAGTGTGAAGGTAGTTGACATTGAAGACCGGCGTTATGTGAATTCGCCAGTCGATCGGCTTGAAGGCGGTGTCGCCATGAAACAACTCGGCAGTGATGACGAAGTACTGCGAAAAAGCGAGCTGCCCGCCTCTCCCGAAGAACTCGGAGCTGGCAGGTCGCTGTGAAGCTACGTTGCTCGGTACCGGAATCCGTTTGGCGTTCACTAGCGACTCGCTCTCGGCAGTGAGAACAAGAAAATTGTTCTGTCCGAAAATCGGGTAGTCGCCTTTGAGAACGTTCTGGTTGTACGGATTCAGGAGGCCGCCTTTTTGATATCGCTGATCTGGCGGAAAACCGATTCGCCAGCGATCGGCCATAGTTCGGGCTCCGGCCTTCTCTTGTGGAGGCGAATCGACGGTTGATCTTCCTGCGTAGCCGTTGGTCGGATCGACTGGTGTTGGGAAGACCTCGGCGCGCTCGAGGTCCGGGCCGACGCGCCTCGGCCGAGTCTGCTGTACGGCGGGCTCGGGCAAGGGGGCTTCGGCTACTGGTTCAAACTTGCCCTCGCGGTCGTGACACTCGGCACACCGCACCGGAGGCAGCGCTCTCCGATCCGCCGATGCGATCTCGCCCAGCCGCTTTCGCTCGGCCATGTGGCAACCCACGCAGAGTCGGTGATACGCCTCTCTCGAACTCAGTTCATAGTCGTCTCGGTCGAAGAAGTTCTTCGGGTCACCTTCCGACCGATGACAATTTCCGCACTTCTGGAACTGCAGCCGGTTCGTGACGTCGGTAACGTCCGGCTTCGAAGGGTCGTCGGTATTGTTGCGGTGATGACATTGAACGCACGCCGACGACTCAGATGGGCGGTTGAGGAAACGTGGCAACGCTTCCGGCCGGAAGCGCCGGCCCTCGTGAGGTTCATGATGAAAGAGGACCAGTCCACGCTTGCCGGCTACATCGAGACCCATCGCCAGCCTGGGCGGCTGCAACGATTCGTCTGCATTGACAGGCTGCATCGCAGAGTGTTCGAGGGCGCGAGTGACAGGTTGAGGGCCAAGTGATGCGGCCGCGGCCAGGATCGACAATGCGATGATGGCTGATTTGAGCCGCTTTCGCGTCATTTCAGGTAAGACTCAAGCCGGGTCAGGTTTCGGACTCCGGCCAGACGGCGCTTCAAACAAGGAGAGACTCTGGGTTTGACGAACGAGTTGAAAGTCAGATCTCGCGCGAGCGAGTCATAGAATTATGACCTGGATCTCCTGCAACCTGTGTACGACGAGCGCATAGATAGCACAGGCCAAAAGGTCAGTCAAGGAAGAGAAGTTCTGAGTTCTGAGTTCTGAGTTCTGAGTTCTGAGTTCCTGAGTTCCTGAGTTCCTGAGTACCGCCCCTGACGTCGAAAGCTCTGAGCTCTGAGTTGCCCCACTCAGAACTCAGAACTCAGAACTTCCCTCTTGCCCCAGAAATCCGCGGATGTCAGAACCGGTATGATTTCGAAACTCGCCAAATCGTCCCATCGCCGGGTCCAGGCTTCTATGAGGCCGCGGTCGGACGCCTCCATTAGCTGGAAGCAGCGCGCGCCGGTTGGCTCGAGCCAGCTTGCGTGATAGACGACTTTCTCCGGCAGCATGCGGCCGAGTTGCTTGAAGCGCTCTCCTACAGGACCCGGATCATCGTTCCTGAATTGTTCGATCACCATGAAGAGCATCGACGAGGTCTACCCATTTTTGCGTGACGAGCTGTAGCTAGCACTGAGTCGGGTTGTGAGTAGACTTACAGCAATCACCCAGCACTCAGCACTCCCCCTATGCGCGTTTCTTTGGTCGCTGTTGTTTCTTCGATTTGGCGAGCTTGTTCATGAATTGAATCACGACTGCTCGCTCTTTGGAATTCAAGTGCATTGCCATGCGGGCAATCTGTTCGACATCGGAGGCGAGCACGGATTTGTTTTTGAGGTCGACGAGGATGATTGAGCTTCGCGACGGCGGTGTTTGATCGCGGGGGTCCGGTTCCATGGAGCCGGTCAAAGCGACACCGGCAAGCTCCATTTCGGTGACGCCGAGTCCGCGGGCGAGAGCTTTCAACTTATCGACGGACAGGTTGCAGCAGGCGCCGGTCACAATCGCGCTGACGTAGCTATCGGCGATTTCGCCGCCCGATCGCACGCTGACGTCGTGCCGCGAGAGATTCTGCTCAACCATCTTGCGCTTTACATAAATACTCAACGGATCCTCGCTGTATTTAGCCATTGTTATCCCCTCGACGATCTCTTTCTGTTGATCAATATTTTAGCTTTATCCCGTCAGTATATTGTTGACATCAGGGGTTATTCTAGCCTAATATGACATCGGTCTCAATACTTTGGTGGGGAAATCAGAGAATCATCGGTAGGGTTTTTGCCAACGCTCCTTAGGGGCGACCGGGCAAAGTATATAGGCAATCATAAGGTTCTTAGATTTTGCGGCCAAAAGGGGAAGCCGATAGGCGGTTGATCCCAGGGGTGATCGCTTAGTGGCTTCCCCGTTTTTTTCGATCTCTGCCCAGCCAAAAGATGGCTTCAATCCTGATCGTCGAAGGCGATCTGACAATAGCAAAACTGTTCGCCAGCATCCTCTCTCTTCAAGACTGGAGTGCGGATACGTGTCACAATGCGGCGGCGGCGTTAAAGGTTCTTAACGGAAGTGCTGCTTATGACGTGATCATCGTGAGCTACAAGCTCAATGGTCAGAATGGACTCGAACTCATCGCCGCGATCAGACAACTGGAGCATAGAAAAACTACTCCGGTCCTCATGATCACCGGAACGCCGGGGATTGAGTTCGATGCACTTTCTGCCGGAGCCAGCGAAGTGCTTTACAAGCCTATTGAATTGGATGAGCTGGTGCGTACCGTTGCCAGCCACTTGCCGTAAGATTTCAAATTTCAAATTTCAAATTTCAAATTTGAAATTTCAGACGTGAGATTTATGGCGTCGCCAGATCAAAGCTAACACCGATCCCACCGCGGCAACGCCTGCCGCTGGCCACACAATCATTCCCATCTCCGCAGCCTTCCGCTGCCCTCCCGCTTGAGACCCCAGAGCCGTGTTGATTTCCTCCGCAGTGAGCCTGCGCTGAACCGACCGAGCATTGATCCCCGCTCTCGAGCCCGCCTCAATTCGAGTGCCCGGCTTGACGTCCCCATGCGAGCCCAGCTCTACAAGTACGCTGCAAGTCATCCCCTCGAGCTGACCAGAGAACGTGAGAACCCAAGTCCCCTCGGAGCCCCACTGCTTCGTAACCGCAACTACTCCTTTTGACGTTTTCTTCAGCGTCAGAGGTATCGTCTTTCTCTCGCCGTTAACCAGCCCTTCGGCGGTGCCCTTCAAGTCCGCGTCTTCTGGTCGCATGCAGCCGTAGGTTCTCACCAACAGAACCGCATCCCGAGTCTCATTGTCGTTGGCTGACGGCGTCTGGACCGAAAGTTGAAATCCACCTGCGTTGACCGCGCCGGCAAACAATGAAGCAAACAACAGCGCAGCAAACACCGTCTTCGTAGAAACAAACAAAGCCGCCCGTTTCGTCATGTGTCCATCCCTCCTTCTAGAATTGTCATCGGCGTTCAATTTCTCGAACGTCTATATGACGCAGCACGGGATGAACTTCTTCCGCGCAACAGAAACCAAATACCGGCGATGCCCAATCACGATCCAGAGCGAAGGGCTTTCAGACTCGCCTTCACTCCATCGTCGTTCGTGGTTTCCAGCGCTCGCTTCACGATCACGTCGAATAGACGACCGTATTTCGATCGCACCGCTCTCTCTCGATCCGAAGACCCGGCTGCCCCGGCGACGTCACCCTCCATTTCAGGGCTCACCATTTCGATTCTCCCAACAAGGACTCTCGTCAGCTTGCTTGGTGTTGGTTCGATCACCAGCGGCAGAACACTGTCGGTGACCTGGCGCGGCATAATGTAAAACACGCGTAGCCCCTCCTCGAACCATGAGTCTCGCCACGTGTTGAGCATAGCTTCTGCTTCCTTGTCGAACAGGCCGGTTGACACGAGAAGCGCTTTCAGATCCCGTTCCAGCGTCTCGACGCCCTCGTTCAGGTCAGGACGCTCAATCCGGGTCCGTAAACCCCCGAAGTCCGCGATTCTGTACCCGCTGCGCCCATTCTGATTCTCAAACAACAACACTCGGCCGACCGGCGCGTTCGTACGAAGCTCCACCGAGTGCGCTTTGACCACCGCCCTCACCGGAGGCTGGAACGAACCCACTCCGCGATAGAACAGGAACTTCTCATGTTCCTGACCGTTGGCGCCGCACACCTGCAGCGTCGCAGAATCGGTTTCTCTCGCGGGATAGTAGTGACTCGGTTTGTTTTCAACCGGCAGTTGGACTTCAGCTCCGGGCCGCACCCTGAACATGCCCCAATCTATTCCCAAATCCCAGGTAAACCGCGAATGCGGATACCATTCGGTGATCTTGCCGCCGGGAAACGTCACCCGCGCTGAGACGTTGACTTCGCGGTCTGAATAAAAATAGATCACTGGCGTTTCCATTCTGATCAACGCTGCCAGTTTGCATTTCACGCACTGATAACCGTTTCGCAGGCCGGCGTCTTTCTTGAACTGCTCGTTGATGTGAACAAAGCTCGGAAGATCGCTGGTTGCGTCAAGCGGCCTCCACTCGACCGCTACGCCATCGCGTCCGGCAACCGAAGTGAACGTTCCCCACTCATGCACTATGAGACCATCCGACTGCGCGCCGTCTTTTGAACCGGAGACGTCTTCTTGAACCTTGTTGGGCTCTTGCTTTTTGGCGAAGTTGCCACCGGAGGCTTGCAACGTAAAAGCCCCCGCAACAAGCACCATCACAATCGACGCTGTAAACACCGATTTCCTAATCGCCCTCGCCCCCATAGTTCTCATTTGTATACTCCTCCAGCTCGGCAGGGATTGCGGTGGCACGGAACACAAAGGCTGCCGGAGTCTCGTTCAGAACCATACGGTGTCGAGCTCGTCTTTCCAGAGCTCGAGCATTTGTTTATCGAGTTTCATGATGCCGGCGCTCGTCACGCCCTTAGGCATGCCGACCAGCTTCACCATGCGATTGAGGACTTCTTGACGTTTGGTCTCGTCCACCCTCTGGATCAAATGCCATAGGGTGAACGTGTCGCGCGCGCGGGCGGTCGAAAGGACTGCTTTCAGGTGTTCTTCGTCTTCACCCTCAAAATCGAACTTCTCCAGTGCGGAAACGAACCCACTCGAGGCATCCGCGAAGTACGGAGTACCAGGTCCTATGCCGGGCCTTGTCTGGCACATCGCTCCGATCGGAACATACGACTCTAATCCACCTCGAACAAGTGCTACCCAGCCGAGCGTGACTTTCAGGAACGTGCGACCCTGATCGTCGACATTCAGCGTGTAGGCGCAGCCGAGGTCGATGGCTTCGGCAGAAGGAGTATCTACAAAGAACAGCCGCGGTGGTGCGTAGATCTTCGCGTGGATCGTACCGCGATCGAGCGCGAGTCGATGCTCGGTGACGCGAGTATCGACTAATCTGACCCGCGTATTTGGTTCAAGGTCTACATTGCCGATTTCGATGGCGCTAATGCGAGCGGTCTCGTTGCTCGCGGTCTCGATCAGACTGCCCGCGCTGAGGCTGCGGTCGCCGGTAATCCTGGACCCTTCGGTAGTCTGCACCTTCCATTGACTCGGCAGTTCCGAACCCGGTGGCCGCGAGTCCACGATTTCGGCAGGTCGCGACTTCCAGACCACAATCCCTACCAGCAACAGGATCAGCGCTGCGGCGACAGCGGCGAGGCGGTAGCGGCCGAAACTGCCGATGGTGCTCCGTCGATCCTCCGCCAAGTTCTCGCGTTTTGCTATCAGTTGCTGGATTTCAGCCCAGATCTCCTCCGGAGCCGAATCCCTTTGAAGATGCCGCGCCAGTTCCACGCCGAGTTTGATCTTGTCGTATTCCTTGCGGCAGCGCTCACATTTGATGAGGTGCTCGGCGATACCGCGCGACTCATCGGCATCCTTTTCGCCGTTACAGTAGGCCGATAATTGCTTTTCTACGTGACTCCAAAACATACTTCATTCCCCTGCCGAAAACTCGCCTCGAAGGTGGGCGAGTTTCTCAGCCAACGCCTTATGACCGCGATTAAGTCGTGAGGAAACGGTCCCGATCGAACATCCAAGCGTCCGGGCGATCTCGTCATACGAGAGTCCCTCAATATACTTGAGCAGAATCGGCAGCCGTAGCTTTGGGCTCAGCTCAGCGATTGCCTGCTTTACCGAATCAGATATTTGTCTGCGATGATAAGCCTTCTCCTGTGATCCCCCGTCCGAGCAGTGTTTTGTCTCAACCTCTGCGTTCAATGGAACAAACCGCCTCCGTTTTCGCTGATCGTCAACGCACGCATTGATCACTATGCGATAGAGCCACGTCGTGAATTCCGCCTCCCTGCGGAACTGATTGAGACTGGTGAACAGTTTCAAGAACACCTGCTGTGTCACGTCGCGGGCGGCGGACTCGTTGCCGCTGAAGTGCAACGCAATGGAGTAGACGCGGTCTTTGTGAGCGATGAACAGCTCATGAAATGCGTCCGTGTCACCCCGCTTGCACGCCTCGATGACATCTGTCTCTGCCCGGCGTTCGCTCATTCTTTAAGCTGGCTCCCTGCCGGTCCTCTTAAACCGGAGCATGCCGGGACGAGCGGGATCGATTGCGACACTCGACGGCCACAGCCCCGGGCCTGAATAACCCCGTCAACCCTTAGACGGCTCAAAAGGCGGCGTTCTTCCGTACGAACAATCGGACTCCGCAGGAATCAAAGTGTTCTCCTGTCAGCTGTCAGCATTGTATAATTTCGCCTCTCCTGCAGAAACGAAAAGACGGGGTTTTCATGGGGAAGAATTGTTCGATCTATTTAATTACGTTTGGTTTAGCCGCTTCGCTCCTGCTCTCATCCGCCGCAACCTGGCCTCGAGCCGCCGCTCAATCAGGCGGGAGTATTGAGCTCGCGGTAGATACCGCCAATTTCAATCAGGATGGACTGCTGGTTCTATTCGGGGGTTTGAGGTTGCAAGGGGACATCGGGCTGCCGGTGGCTGCCGGAGACCTGAACGGAGATGGTCGCGCCGATGTCATCTTCTGCGGAATGAACGGCAGCACTTTTCCGATGATCAACAATGGGGTGGTCAACTTCTATATGAGCGATGGTCGCGACAGCGGTTTTGTCGATGCAGGTTTGAACCCACCAAATATCTTCACGCTCACCGGACAGCGCACTGGGGATCTGTTGGGCACCTCTGTGAGCGCCAACGGAGACGTCAACGGTGACGGCCTGAGGGACGTTGCGGTTGCCGCGGCGCTGAACGACGGGCCAAATAACGACCGCTTCAACGCCGGCGCAGCTTATATCGTCTACGGAAGTCACAATCTCGGCCAGAACCTGAGCCTGGCGACTTCAGATGGAAATCCGCCTCCAGGCGTGACTGCGATCTACGGTCCGCAAGTCAACGGCCGGATGGGAATCTGGATCGATGAGGGAGACGTCGACGGTGACGGCTTCGCAGACGTGATCATCGGATCCGATCAAATAAACTCCGCAGCGGGCACGCACGTCGGCGGAGCGTACATTGTGTTTGGCGCACCTTCATTGCCACCGGTGATAGATCTTGCGTCGCCTCCGCCGGGGGTGCGCACGACCACGATAATCGGCCGGCGAATGGAAGAGCACTGGGGCGCCGCGCTGCATATCGGGGATATCAACAATGACGGGATCGGTGACCTGGTGATTGGCGGTTCCATTTTCCGGGACTCAGCGTCTTACGTGTCGCCAAACGACTCGAGCGGGCACGACAACCGAGGCGCAAGCGATGGAGGACTCAGGCCAAGGTGCGGAGAGGTGTACGTGCTGTACGGCTCTCACAACTGGCCCGCGTTGATCGATCTGAGCTCGCCACCCGCCAATGCCACTCATGTCATAGGAGCCAACTCGGGAGACCTGCTTGGGTCTCAACTTCACAGCGGCGACATCAACGGAGACGGCAGGACAGATTTGATAATGGGTGCGCTTCAGGCTACCGCGCCTGATGGGAGAGGAAACACTGGGGCTGTCTACGTCGTGTACGGCTCGCCGGGAATCGTGGGCGCGACGATTGATCTTGCAGATCCGCAAGCGTCGGGATTGCGAATAACCAGCATCTATGGAGAACAGGCTCTTGATTGCGCGGGTGACTCGGTGCGCTCTTACGATATCAATCGGGACGGAATGTTCGACCTGTTTATCGGCAGTCCTGAGAACACGTTCGATATCGGCAGCGAAGAGCGCGAAGACGCCGGAGACACCAAGGTGATCTTTGGACGGGCCGGGTTTCTTCCAGAAGTCATCAAGCTCTACGATCCGCCGCCGGGCCTGCAAATTTTCCGGCTGGCCGGGGCTCATGGGGAAGATCAGGGCGTGCTCGGGGGCGACGAGTTCTCCTACAGGCTGTGCGGTGCTGACGTCGATGGAGACGGATACACCGATTACATCGCCAACGCGATGCATGGCGACGGCTTCGCCGATCGCGTGGCGAACGGTGGAAACGTGTACATCTTCAGCGGCAAGAAACTGTCCGAGCGTCTGGGCCAGCTCGCAGCCGACCGAGCACCGGCTCCGAGTCTTACTTCGGCGCAACTAACGGACTCAAACGGCGGTGCTCTGTCCCAGGCACCCGCGGGACAACGCGGGTTGAGAGTCAGCGTGAACGGGACCGGTTTCAGAACGGATACCGAAATTCAGATTAATGGCATCTCGGTTGTGACTCTGGCGCCGACGCAGCAGCAACTCTCTACACAGCGAGTCGTCAGGCTCGACGACAATCCAACCGTATTGAACAGCGTAGGTTTGTTGACTGTGCGAGCTCGGAATATGCAGCCGGCGCCGTCCGACTTCTCGAATGAGCTGAGTGCCGGGCAGCTTCTGGGGCCGGCAATCACCGAGGTGCGAGCCAAGCGAAAGGCCTCCGGGCTTTTGATCCTCAAGATCAGTGGAGCGAACTTTCCGCTGGACGGGCATATTGATGTTAGCGCGAATGGCCAATCGGTGCCGTTAAAGGGCGGCTCGGTGCAAGCCAGTGATTTCGCTCAAGTGAAGATCAGGTCGAATGCGGTGCCTCCCTCAGGCGCGGTCATTCACGTCAGGATCAGCACGTCGGGCGGTATAGAATCAAACGACGCGACGGTGACGTCACCGTGATTCTGAACGGGTTGGAGTAGGAGGTTTGGGTCAGCGGGCTCACGCGGGCGACCCTCTTCAAACGTCTCATAGTTCTTGGTTTGTTGGCTGGCTGGGACCGTTTTTCGACCCCGAAATGGTCTTCTTTTTTGGTTGACATAGGCTTATCAGCTAGGTAGGATGGACCGCGTTTGTTTGAGCAGTAGTGTGAGGAGGACTGAAGTTGAAGTTAAGGTTTTGCGCGTTTGAAGCTGGGACCGCAAACGCTCTCTGCTTTAGCTCCGATCATCACTCTGCAACCCCACATCAGATGAAAAGGAGAAGAAAGCATTGAGAGAGATAGGTACGGTTAAGTGGTTCAATGCGACGAAGGGCTATGGCTTCATCACACGTGCGAGCGGTGACGATGTATTCGTGCACTACTCGGCGATCGAAGCCGATGGGTACAAGACGCTTACTGAGGGACAGAAGGTAGAGTTCACTCTGACCGAGGGGCCGAAAGGCCTCGCCGCCTCAAACGTAATCGCCCAGTAGTCCTTTGGAATCTTGATGGCGGGCATAGATCTTTCGATCTATGCCCGCCTTTGTGTGTCTGAAGAACGGTTTCGGGTTTCGGGTTTCTAGTTTCTGGTTTCCGATTTCTAGCTTTCTTAGCTTTGAAATTTTGGGTTCTGCATGCCTGGGTTCCGCAGCTCCCCGTCCCCGCGTCCCGCATCTCCGCGTCGCCGATTCGCCCCTTCACCTCATCCCCTCATCTCCCCATCTCTCCCCTCTTTTCGTTAAAACCTCCTTCTTGTGATATTCTTTTACGGACTCGATGCTGGCTGCCTGGATTTTTGATCGGAGCTGAATCGGGATGTCAGACAAGGACAACACCAACTCCAAAGCCGCCCACAACAACGACGCCAAGTTCATTGATGCAGGCCGAGCTGAAACCGAACCCTACGAGCCCGATGAAGAAGTGCTCGAGGAATTCCTCGACGTCCAACGATATGCTTCGGGCGGCGAGTTGATTGACCGCGAGCTTCGAGAACATCATTCAAGAACGCCCGAACTGTCGGCGGGCGACATCGATGCCGACTGGGCCCGCGCCGACGTGGGTGAAGAAACCGTAGGCGGTTCCGCCCCAACCCCAGGACAGGATGTCGTGGAAGACCTCGGCGAGGCGGTGGGCCTTACATACGAAGACAACGAACCCCTGCAGCCGGATGAAAAGGTGCGTGAACGCGACCGGCATCGATGGGAACTCGACCCCGCTTCCTCAGAAGACTACAATGACCGAGTCAATCGAGAAGGCAAGTGACGGTTCCAACAGGCTCTAAAAACGAAATCAAATCGGCACGACAATCTACGTCTCAACTTCTCGAAGGATCGAGAGGCAACTGATCACTTTCAGCTCGTGATGACCACGACCCGGCCCAGAACCTAATGATCGCTTGCGATATCGGGTAGCGCTGGAGTTGAAATCTTTGAACCCACGATTAACAACCTTAGCGGAGGCTTCGAAATGAGAAGGCTAGCAATATTTCTCGCCGCGGTGATGTTGGTGTGCTCGACGGCTCAGGCAGATACTATCCATCTGAAAAACGGAAGCGTGCTGAAAGGCAAGGTGACCAGTTTCGCCGACGATCAGTTTACCGTGATGATCGACACCGGCTCGGGACGCTTTCTGAGCCGCGCCACTGTCTACGTCGGCGACGTCGCGCGTGTAGAATTCGACTCTACCGCCGCACCCGGTGCAACAGATTCTTCGAGCGCCGCGCCCCCGACAAGCACGCCCGCTGAATCGGCAGTCGCCAAGTCATCCGAATCGTTGGGGTCCAAGTCATCCGAACCGAAAATAACGGCTCCCGAGACAAAGACCGTAGAACCACCTCCGACCAAACCAGAATCCAAAAGATCAAATTCCAAATCAAAGCAGAAGAGCAAAGAGCCAGTCCAAACCGCAGGGGTGAAGGAGGTCGCCTCGAGGGAGGTCGCCTCGAAGGAGCCTGCTGCCGCCACCCCCGACGTCAAAGAGACTTCTCGCGAGCCTGAGACGGCCGACACACCGCCAAAGGAAACTGCGTCTCCCAAGGACGCTGCTCAAAAAGACTCGGCGACTGCTTCCAAAGAACCAGAAGCCGCTCCCTCCTCAAGCGTCGACTCAGATAGCGAGAAATCCGTTCGCAGATCACTTGGACCGGTCAAAACCGTCTCCGTCGACGTGATCGGCAAGCGTGACTGGACAAGCAGCGGAGTGATCGTGAAACGCGGCGACCATATTCGCATTACTGCCAGCGGATCTGTGACCCTCGATCAGTCGTCGCTCAAAACTTCAGGCCCTGAAGGTCTGCCCGATGTCGCGGATGCAAAAAAACTCATGCCTGATCACGCTACGGGAGCTTTGATTGGCGTGATCGGCGCGGACAACGACGACTTCATATTCATCGGGAAAGGGGCAGAATTCACGGCCGCACGCGACGGCCTCCTGTTTTTGTCGGTCAATGAGGGAACGCTGGCTGATAACACAGGCTCTTTTCGGGCGACGATAGAAATTCAGTCGGCTAGAAAACCCTGACAGTAGATTCTCGTTCGAACGCAGTCCTTGATCTCGGCTGGAGAACCCAAGGATGATTCGCCATCCCTCACGCGCTCTTGCTCGGTTCATCTTCGGTGCGTCACTAATCGCCGCATTCTTTGTCGCGGGAAACTCAAAAGCTTTGCTGCAATCGCTTGCGCCGGTGATAAACGCGCCGAGCTGCACCTACGATCCGTCTACCGGACGGCTCGTGATAAAGGGCGAGAACTTCCAGCACGGAGCGGTTCTGACCCTGCTGACTTCTTCGGGACCCTTGAGGCACGGCCACATCAAGATCAAAGGCACCAGGAAGATTGTCATCAGTGGCGTCGCCGCCGCCGACCTGCAAAACGGCTTCGATGCTCTGGTGTCTAATCCCGACGGTAGCTCTTCGCCGCTCACTCACATCACCGTAGCCACCACAGACAACCGCCTGCTCACCGAGGACGACGTCAAGACTGTAATAGCGCAGGCAGTCGCCCAGGCGGAGGCGAGCGGCTTCAAAGCCACAATTGCAGTGGTCGACGGCGAAGGCAACGTACTTGGGGTCTTCCGTATGACCGGCGCACCCACGACTACTCGTATCAGTGTCCCCGGACGTGGGCCACACGGAGGACTCGAAGGCACCGAAGTTCCATCCGATCTGGCGGCGATCTCAAAGGCAGTCACTGGCGCTTTTCTGAGCAGTCAGGGGCACAGCTTTACGACCCGAACCGCAAGTTTCATCGTCCAGCAGCATTTCCCTCCCGGAGTTGATTTCCAGGCCGGCGGTCCGCTGTTCGGTGTTCAGTTCTCGCAGCTTCTCGTTTGTAGCGACGTGAACGCGCGTTCTCCGCTGGGGCTGGCGGCCGATCCTGGCGGTATCGCTCTGTACAAGAATGGTCTGAGAGTTGGAGGTATTGGTGTCGAAGGCGATGGCCTGTACACGCTGGACCCGGACGCTACCGACAACGATCAGCCCGTTGAAGAGCTGGTAGCCGTTGCGGGCACTCGCGGCTTTGAAACCCCCTCCGAGATTCAAGGGAACAAGATTGTCGTAAACGGCATTCGTTTCACCTTCGTCAACACGCCAATGCCCCCGGCGATTCCGACTCCCGGATTCTCGCAACTTCGTGGAGACCTGCTCGTTCCGATCCGCCCAGCACAACCCTCCGCGTTTCGCGTTGTGACGCTGGATTCGTCGGTACCCGCGGGGCGCGTCGATGATCGTTTCTTCCCGTTCAAGTCCGGTTCAATGCTGAGTGCGGCGGACGTACAACAGATAATCCTTCAGGCGGCGCGGCAGGCGTTCATAACACGCGCTGCGATTCGGCAACCCGAAAACAGCGCGGCGGAAGTGAACATAACCGTTTGCGACGTGGACGGAACGATCCTCGGAATCTTCAGCACGATCGACGCACCGATTTTCGGATTCGACGTGTCGGCGCAGAAGGCTCGCACCGCGACATTCTTCAGCAGCGCTCAGGCGGGTTCAGCGCTTCGATCGCGCGGACTGGGACGATTCGTGGATGCCGCCGCAGCCGACGGTCTCAGGTTGGACGGGTCGGTAGCTTTTAGCGACCGGGCTGGCGGATTTCTGAGCCGGCCCTTCTTCCCTGACGGCATAGACAACACCGCTAACGGGCCCTTTTCGGTGCCCATCGCGGACTTCAGCCCCTTCAACGACGGCTTGCAATTAGCGCTGTTGCTTGAGGGCGACGGCGCGATCGGCAAGTTTCTAAACAATGGCACGCTCAGTCCCGGCGATTGCACGGGAGTAGCTGCGTTGCGGAACGGAATTCAGATCTTTCCCGGCAGCGTTCCGCTTTTCAAGAACGGAAGGCTGGCGGGAGGCATTGGGATCAGCGGCGACGGAGTAGATCAAGACGACATCATTTCGGCTATGGGAAGCACCGGTTTCGAATCACCTGCAGAAATGCGCTCGGACCGCGTCTTTGTGCGCGGGGTCCGCCTGCCATTTGTGAAATTCCCTCGACACCCCGATAGGTAGTTCTGAGTTCTGAGTTCTGAGTAACAACCCTGTAAAGGGGTTGCGACTCAGAACTCAGGACTCAGAACGCAGAACTTCCTCTTACTGTCCTACGATATCGCCCTTCATCCCTCCAAGCGCCCCAAGCAACTCCTTCTTCTCCTGTGCGCCTACATTGAATTTGTCGAGAGCCTTCACCAGATCCTCAACCAGTGCGTTGAAGTCGGCGTCGGTGATACCCATCCCCTTGTGCGCGCTTTTCATGTCCTTACCCGGATACTTGCACGGACCGCCGCTCACCTGGCAAATCTGAGCAACCAACTTCCCTTTGAATCCGTCGAGCCGCTTTGGATCGCTAGCCGTGGCAGTGAAAAACTTGTTTATGCGGCCATCGTTGGCAACATTGCTAACGAACTCATCCACAACGGCGGTTATTGCTTTCTTGCCGCCAAGCCGCGAGTAAAGCGATTTTTCCTTGGCCAGAACGCTGGAGAGCGCTCCAAATAGAAAGGTCACTGAGACCATCACAGCAATCACATTCTTGCGCATCACAACTGAACTCCTTTTCTTGTTTGGCAGGTTAACAACCTCCGGTCGATGAGCTTGACCGGTTCTCAGCGGTAACTACGCGGCGCCCTCCGCCGCTGGATTTCTTGGCAGCGCGCTCGAGGGCGTTGTCCTGGTTTGCTTGTACAGAACCCACCCGAGGTTCGACTTGACAATACGCGATCAGAATCTCATATTCGGGCTTCGCCCGAATGCATACAACCGTTCGATCAATTCTCGATTTGGCCTTATAAAGAAGAACGGCCTATAGACAGGAGAAACTTCATTGCCACAGAGTCGAAAGCGCAAACGAAAGACTCATCCGTCTGCCCGCGTCGCATCCAGCCGCAGCAAGGCTAACAAACCTCTCAAGGTTATTGTCATCGTAGCATTGGCGGCCCTGTTGGTCGGAGCAGCGGTACTCCTGGTGTTGCCCCACCGAAACGGCATCGCAGGCCAGGAGATCACCACCACGTCCGGTCTGAAATACATTGACGAAGTCGTCGGTACCGGCGCCAGTCCAAGACCGGGCGCGACAGTCAAAGTCGATTACACCGGCACTCTGCTCGACGGCACCAAATTCGACAGCTCCAAAGATAGCGGACGGCCACTCGAATTTGTAATCGGAACCGGACGCGTCATAAAAGGTTGGGACGAAGGCGTGATGTCGATGAAAGTCGGCGGAAAGCGCAGGCTCATCGTGCCGCCGGACCTTGGATACGGAGCACGCGGCTTCGGTCAAAGCATTCCGCCCAACGCAACCCTTCAGTTCGAAGTCGAACTCCTCGACGTGAAGCTTTAAGCTTCAGTTCTGAGTACTGAGTTCCGATACTCAGAACTCAGTATTCAGAACTCAAATACGTGCGAAAGCTGCTGCTACTTCTCGAAGCTTCGTCGCGCGACGGCGGCCGCTGGCTCCGCGAGCATTTGTACTCCTGCCTGATTCTCGGACCAATAGTCCTCGGCCTGACTTACTTCACTTCATCGAGACTCGCTTTCAACCTGCAACCGCTCAGCATTCCGCTGATCGCAACTCACCTTATCGCTACCGTGTGCTGGATGGGACTCGTAGCCCTCACGCTGTCGAGAGCGAGTCAGGAAATCTATCACGCCGGCACTCCTGACTCTGTGATTGACTCGCTGCCGGTCGACGCGTCGACCTCCTGGAACTTCGCGCTGGCGCGGCGCATCGCGAGACTGTGCGCGGCAACGCTAGTTCTGATAGCGGCGCGACCGCTTGTCAAACCGGGAAAGTGGCCCTTGGCTACAATCCTGGTTTCGGCAGCTCTGTTCGTTGCAATCACCGCTACCGCCGAAGCCTTCTGCGCGCTGTGCTGGGTACATTGGAGCCGAACTCGCCGTGCTGGAATCGCACTGGTAGGTTTCTTGTCGGTCCTGGCTGCCGCACCAATAGCTCAGCAGCTTTCGCTGATGGTTGTTCTTTCGATTCGTCTCTGGCCGCCGATCCTGATTCTCGAGGCGGTGGTCGCATCGATTCTGTTATACGTCGCCGGCCTTCGCTTGAACGATCGCTGGCGCGCTTCCGACATCGAGTACGCTCGCCAAATGAGGCCGCCGGGCCGCCTCAGCACCATAGCCTCCCGCTTGAGCGTTCGTAAACTTTCTCGCGCGAGTCTCGAGCAGCTGCGACGTGATCTGAAATTGACGGTGCGAGGCTTCTCGTCTGCAGTCTATGTTTCCACGGCGCTGGCGCTGTTGTGGCCGGCAGCGCTCGTCGCCGCGCTGACCGGATATCTGCAGCCGGCGAACTGGACGCCGAGGAGCTGGCTTGATGCGTCGTGGCTCCCGCACGTCATGACCATAAAGGCAGCGTGTATTCTCGAAACCTGCACCATAGCCGCGCTGGTGCCGGTGCTAGTCTCGTTTGAACTGCCGCACCTTTGGCTGGAGCGCTCTGTGGGCTCGACCGGAGAAGAACTTTTGCGTGCGAAGTTGTGGTACGCAAGGCTTGCGAGTCTCCCCGGCGCGCTCGCTGTCACAGTGGCCGGACTTCTCACCTTCACCGAGCCTGCCTACTATGTAGTTCCACTGATCTGCGAGTGTGCGCTGCTCTGGTGGATGGTCAGCTCGCTGATCGGTGCGCTCGCCTATGAGATGCCCGCGCGGCCGGGCCTCTCGGTGGTGCTGATGTGCACGATCGGGCTTGGCGCCGGCGCGATTACCGATTTAGCCTGGCCGGTTGGGATTCTGATTTACGCGCAGTCGATGCCTGCGCTTTTCCAGTGGGGCTCCCACCGCGCGAATTACTACATCCTTACGGAGGCCGAGTGACTGATCCGGTAGTGGTCGCTGAATCGGTAGTAAAGAGGTACCGGGAAGTCGTCGCGGTGAATGAAGTCAGCATTCGTGTGTCGAAGGGCGAGGTTTATTCCCTGGTCGGAGCAAACGGAGCCGGCAAGTCTACGCTCATTAAGATGCTTGCCGGTCTTGTACAGCCGGATTCGGGAAAGCTTAGGATCTGCGGCGAGGATCTGTCGCTTAATCTAGCGGCTACGAAACGCCACGTTGGGTATCTTCCGGAGGACTTGATCTTCTACGATCGCCTGACGGGGTACGAGTATCTGGAATTGGTGGCGGGGTTGAAAGACGCTAGCGTCGACAGTTTGCCTGGCGAGATTGAGTTCTTCGAGCTGGATGCGGTGAAGACTAAACTGGTGGGCGGCTACTCCCTGGGGATGCGAAAGAAGCTGGGGCTTGCGGCGGCGTTCGTCGGATCGCCGGAGTTGTTGTTGCTCGATGAGCCGTTGAACGGTCTGGACGTAGAGATGATGCGCAAGCTGAGGCTGCGCGTTGAAGAGGTAAGAACCAGCGGCAGATCGGTCATCGTTTCGTCACACGTTATGAGTTTTGTCGAGCGCATAAGCGACCGCATAGGCGTTATGCGCGGGGGTCGACTGGTGGCGGAGGGCCCACCCGCCGAGTTGAGAGTGAGTGCGGGTCTCGTGGACGCCCCGTTCGAGGATGTCTTCTTCGCCCTGACTGAAAAGTAGCGCTGAGTGCTGAGTGCCAACTCCGAAGGGGTTCGTCCCTAGACATGAGCCCGCGCAGCGGCGACAGAACACTATCCCCGGTGAGTCCGCGAACCGGGGGGCGACGGGCACCAGAGATCTGAGCCCGCGCAGCGGGCGACAGAATGTAGCCCCCGGTGAGTCCGCGAACCGGGGGTAATCGCACCAATAGATACGCGAGCCCGCGCAGCGGGCGACAGAACACTATCCCCCGGTGAGTCCGCGAACCGGGGGAGTCGCACCAATAGAGACGCGAGCCCGCGCAGTGGGCGACAGAATGTAGCCCCCGGTGAGTCCGCGAACCGGGGGTAATCGCACCAATAGAGACGCTAGCCCGCGCAGCGGGCGACAGAACACTATCCCCCGGTGAGTCCGCGAACCGGGGGTAATCGCACCAATAGAGACGCTAGCCCGCGCAGCGGGCGACAGAACACTATCCCCCGGTGAGTCCGCGAACCGGGGGTAATCGCACCAATAGAGACGCTAGCCCGCGCAGCGGG
>DATFXM010000084.1:0-8668 GCA_035315885.1 Blastocatellia bacterium | reverse complement strand
GACGGCGTTGTGACCGCGATCTGGGAGATGCAGGGTCGAAAGCACCTTCGCACAATTGACCCTCGCAGCGAAGAAGGCCACCGGATCCTGGGTTCGCACACGATAGAAGAGAGTGACCAGCAGCCACAAGCTCAGGCTGCCCAGGAATCTCAGTAGTGCAGACTAAATGAACTCGAGCTCGCGGACCGGCCCTATAAGCCCGTTCTGAAAAGCGAGCCGGTAATACTCGTTCAGGCCTCTTAGCGATTCGGCGTCCAGATCGTAATTGATATTCCTGGTCAGGTAGGCAAGCAGCTCCCGCTTCTCCAACCGCAGGGAAGCGGAATACTGCTCGGCTATCAGTTCGGCATGAGCCAGGCCCTCTTCTTTTGCGGCCTCAAAATCGATGCCACTCTCGCGAATCATGCCAACCGACTCAGGCCTGATCGCCCAGAACGCAAAGACAAAAGGCAACCTGGTGTGCCTTCGCCACTCCTCGGCCAGGTCATAGACCCGAACCGCCGAGCGGTCGATGGTCATAGCCGGATCCCCGATTATCAGCGCTGCGTCGTGACCCGAGAGCATAGCTTCCAGGTCGGGTGGCGCCGGTTCATAACTCGCCTCGACCCGCAGGAACGATCCGAGGATGATCTTTACGAGGGCTACGGACGTCCTGGAATGGGTGTCGAGCGCCACCGAGCGCACCTCCTCGAGCGGCTTTCTGGAGACCAGCACGACACTCTTGACCCGGTGCTTAGAGGCCACGCAGACGCCCGGTACGACCTTCAGATCAGCGGTCCGCGGGTATTCGATGGCGGGGATTAGAGCGGCGTCGACCTCCTTCTGCACGAGCAACTCGCTGCATTTCGCGGGCGCTTCATCGGAGAGAAAGATGGCTCGGGATTGTTGCGTTCCGCTCAGGAAGCTGTAACACAGCGGCGCGGTGTTGAGGTAGCTTGATGCAGCAATTGCCGGCTTCTTCATATCCCTAGTTCGGTTCCAGAGTACCCTGATAAGAGGTTAACGATTGGTTTCATCCGGCCCCAATGGATTTCAACAAAAGCTGTGGAAAACCCTGTTGAAAATCACCTCTTTCAGATCGCAAAGCTCTGTATTTTACGAACTTTTAGCAGATTGCACACATTTTGTTCAAACCCCATCGCGCCTCGCAAGTCCAGAAATATCTGCAATTATCCTCACCATGGCGGCCTGAACTTTGGTTATTGGGCGTGATGCTGCATCAGGCACTGGATTGCTGCAATACTGTGCAAAACTTTATGTAAACTCGGCGGGAATTCGGCATTTTCAAGGGGTATTGCGTGTCTTAATCCAGGTCGGTTTCATCGATTCTTTGTTGTAGCCGCTCGCGGAATTCGTACGCTCCCTGTAGCACCTTCCTCGGCTTTGAACCCTCGGCCGGTCCTATGAATCCTTGCCGCTCCATCATGTCCAGAATCTTCGCGGCCCGCCCGTACCCGATTGAGAGCCGCCGCTGCAGTACCGACGTGGAAGCCCGTCCCATATCGGTCACAATCGCCAGCGCCTCGTCGTACAGATCGTCCTGCTCACCTTCGAAGCCATCGGCGTCCGGGGACTCCTGATCGCTCAAAGTGACCTGTTCGTTGTACTGGGGCTCAGCCTGCTTTCGAGTGTGATCGGTGATGGCCTTGACCTCGACTTCGTTCACGAAGGAGCCGTGCACACGCACGAGCCGGGCGGTGCCGGGAGGCAGAAAGAGCATGTCACCCTGGCCCAGCAGACCCTCGGCTCCGTTCGAATCGATGATCGTTCGAGAGTCGACCTTGGAGGAGACTCTGAAGGCAATTCTGGAAGGAATATTTGCTTTGATGACTCCGGTGATAATGTCCACCGAGGGACGCTGAGTAGCCAGCACCAAATGTATTCCAACGGCCCTGGCCATCTGTGCGAGTCGCGCAATCGAGGTCTCCACCTCGCCTCGGGCCACCATCATCAGGTCAGCCAGTTCGTCGATTGCGATTACAATGTAGGGAAGCGGCCTTGGGGTATCGGGCTCGAACAGCGTTGGGTGATCTGCCTCGCGGAGCTGGCGGTTGTATTGCTCGATGTTTCGAACCCCGAGCTCGGCGAGCTGCCGGTATCGCGACTCCATCTCGTTGACCGCCCATTTGAGCGCGTTGGCAGCGCGCTTCGGGTCAATCACGATCGGCGTCAACAGGTGCGGGACCCCTTCGTAAAGACCCAGCTCAACTCGTTTCGGGTCCACCATTATAAACTTCACTTCGTCGGGCGAAGCCTTGCACAGAATCGAGCAGATGATGGCGTTGAGGGTCACAGATTTGCCTGCACCGGTCGCGCCGGCTATCAGCAGGTGCGGCATCTTTGTGAGGTCGGCGATGTACTCTTCGCCGTTGATTGTCTTACCGAGGGCAACCGTCAGCTTCGACGTTGACTGCTGAAATCTTGGCGATTCAATGATCTCTCGGACAAAGATCTTCTCTCGGTGGGCGTTGGGCACTTCGATGCCAACCGTCGATTTTCCGGGTATTCGATCTATGCGGATTGACTCCGCTTTAAGCGCAAGGCAAAGGTCGTCAGCGAGTCCAACGACTCGGCTGTACTTGATGCCTGGGTCGGGTTTGAACTCGAAGGTGGTCACCACCGGTCCGGGATTTATGCGGTGTATGTGCCCAACAACCGAGAATTCCTTGCACTTTTCCGCCAGAATCGTCGCGCGTTGTCGCAATTCATCTTCTGCTTCCTCGTGATGTCCGATGGGCATCTCGAGAAGCTCCAGGGAAGGCAGTTGATAGACGCGACCTCCTGAGGTTTCTACAGCGGACTTTTTGCGAGCGGGCTTTTCTTTCGCAACCGCGGCGGCGGTGTGTTCGGTTCCCGAGCTTCGATCGATCCAGAGCGTCGAAGTCATTTCAGCCACGTCCGGGTCCCGGGTAACGTCCGCGCCACCGGCTCTGCCCGTTTTTAGCTGATCGGTCTTCGCGGCATAAGCTCGAAGCGCTTCGGCAGCCTGTTTGCGGATCGGCGAGATTTCAGGGTTCTTTGAAAACGGTGTGGCCGTCTCGAGGGCCGGCTGTCCCTGCGCACCGCTGGCGGCGGGAGCCGTCACAATTGACGGATCGACAGAGAAGTCGGGCTCAACGGAGATGCTGTCTACCGAACCGGGAGCGGTTTCGCTCTTCCAGATTGGCCAGATCCGGTCACGCCTCCGCAGGGTCTCAGGTGCACCGGGCGACGTTCGTTCTGAATCTTCCGAGACGTCGGCGCCGTATTCGGCGGTGCGACGAGTCGCTTCGAGCCGGCGTTCTTGCGAACGCTGCGTTATCCAATCGCGAGCCCTCGCGAACAGACCGTAGCCTGGTTCGGGTGAGTCGAGCTGTTGTGTTTCGAGCCGTTGCTTGCGCAGTCGCCGGACGAGGCTACTGGTTCGCACTAACGAAATCTCCATCGTGAGCATCAGCGTCAGCACGGAGGCTACAATGAGCACGATGGCGGCGCCCGCAGTTCCCATGAAACCCGCGAGCGCTTCTTCCAGCAGGCGTCCAACCGCGCCGCCATTGTAGGACCGAATCAAAACACCCAACTTCACCGAAGGAAACAGGGACAGAAATCCGGAGAGCGCAAACAACAATAGGCCCGCCCCGCAGATTTTTCTAATGGGAAGACGCGATGTTTCGTTGAAGAAGGCGCGTATGGCAATCAAGCCAAACAGGACGGGCACCGAAAAGGAGGCGAGGCCAAACAACTGGAGAAAGAACTCAGCCAGATGAGCACCCACCACGCCTATCAGGTTTCGCGGCTCGTGAGTTGGACCGACCGAATTCCAGCTCAGATCGCCGGAATCGTAGGTCACGAGGCTGAGAAGAAGGAGGATGGCGGCGGCCACCAGCACTACGGCCAGAACTTCGTTAGCCAGCGATTTGCGGCTCGTCGGCTTTGTTCGACCCCTGGTGTTCATGTGATGACCGCCTGAATCTTAAGCAATCTTTGCAATCAAAGAAAGGCGAATGCTACTTCGACGCGGTCGAAGCGGCTTTTGCGAAGTCCCCGGCCTTGAAAATCGACACCTTCGACAGGTCGAGATACTTGCGCATCGCCGCGTTTATCTGCTCAGGTGTCAGCGCCGAGATCTTTTTGTCAAAGTCGGCGTCCCACGCCATAGTGCGATTCAAGAAGCGATACGATGCCAGCCGTCGCGCGAGACCCTGGTCTTGCGAACGATTGAGCTGCTGGGATTGGAGGAAACCGGACTTTGCCGCCGAGACCTCTTCGGCGGTGAAGCCGCCCTTGATCACGCGTTGCAACTCTTCCTTGAAAGCGGCTTCAAGCTTCGATGCGTTTTGTGGAGCGTAGATCGCGAACGCAATAAACTGTCCGTCCTTGTCCAGCGCGCTTGCCGAGGCTTGTGATCCGACGCTGTAGCTCAGTCCGTCTTTCTGACGAATCCGAGTGGCGAGTCGAGAGTTCAGGAAGCCTCCGCCGAGCATGTAGTTGCCAAGCACCAGACCCGGATAATCGGGATCATCGTCACGCAGGTTCAACTTCTGTCCCGCTATAAACATCGCGTTGGCTTTGTCAGGAGTCTCGATCGAACGGTTGACCGCTGGAATGTCTTTGAATTGGTTCGCGATTCTTGTATAGGTTCGTGGGCTCTTCCAGCCGCCAAACAGTTCTCCGGCCAGCTTCTCGATCTCCGCGCGATCGAAATCGCCGACCACCCCGAGCTCGCCGTTCGAAGCGCCATAGAATTCGTTGTAGAACTTCTTCGTGTCTTCGAGCTTGGCCTCCTTCAGCGCCGCGATTTCTTCCTCCGGGCTTTCGACGTAGCGAGGATCACCTTTCGGATAAGGATTCATGTGCCGGCTGTACGCGAGAAATGCCGCGGCCTGAGGCTCGCTCTTCTGCGCTTCTACTTCGGTGAGTGACTCCTGTCTGAGAAGCTCAAATTCAGAGTCAGGGAATGAAGGCTGTCGCAGAATCTCTGCGACGAGCCTTAACGCCGCGGGGAGATTGTCTCGCACCGTCTCGATCGACGCACCGGCCGAGGTGGCGCCGCCAAACACAAAGGCCCGCGCCTTGAGCTTGTCGAATTCCTCCTTGATTTGCTGTCTCGTATGCTTAGCCGTCCCGCGCATAAGCATTCGCCCGGCCAGTTCGGCAGCCAGCGATCGATTGGTCAGGCTCTGCAAATCGCCAAAGCGCAACGACAGCGTAAGCACCACCGTCCCTCCGCGAGTTTTCTTCGGGAGCAGCGCGAGCTTCAGTCCTTCGGGGAGATCTGATTTTGTAGTGCGCGCTTCTATGTTGGCCGGCGACGGGTCGAACGCTTCACCTTCTGCGACCGTCGCTTCGCCCTTGTAGTCCTTCACCATCGATGCGATATCAGGCACTGCGGGAACTTCCGCGCGATCGGGCTTCGCGGTTGGGATGAAGCTGATCAACGTCCTGTTCGAGGGTTTGAGATAAGTTTCAGCCACACGCTTGACGTCCTCCGGCGTCACTTTCTTGATGCGGTCGCGGTGAATGAAGAGCAGCCTCCAATCCCCTATGGCGACCCACTCGCTCATTCCGAGTCCAACCCGTTCGGAGGAATTGAGAACCAAATCTATGTTAGTAAGCAAAGAGCGTTTGGCTCGATCTACTTCTTCGGCGGTGAACGGCTGCGCCACGGCCTCTTCCACTGTCTTGACCATCGCTTCGCGGGCCGGATCAATCGGATCGTCTTTTCGAAGCTGTGCGAAATAAATCATCAGACCGGGGTCGTGAAGTTGCAGAGTGAAGTCCCCGACTTCCGAAGCCTTTTTTGTTTCGACAAGCGCCTTGTGCAATCTGCCTGACGGCGTATCGCCGAGAATGCTCGAAATCACGTCGATGGCCGCAAAATCCGGATGAGCGCCGGCGGGAATGTGATATCCCGCAACGACGAGCTGTGTATCGCCGACTCGCCGGATTGTGACGCTTCGCTCGCCGTCCTGAGTTGGCTCAACGGTGTAGATAGGAGGCAGAACTCGCTCCGGTTTGGGAATGGCGCCAAAATCTTTCGCGATGAGGTTCAGGGCTTTGGTGGCGTCAAATCTCCCGGCGACCAGCAGCACGGCATTATCGGGCTGGTAGTACTTGTGATAGAAGGCCTGGAGGCGGTCTATCGGCACGTTCTCGACATCGCTCCGGGCGCCGATTGTGTCTTTGGCGTAGCCGTGCCAATCGTAGGCGGCTCCGAACATTCGCTTGAGAGAAACGCGGAAAGGCGAGTTCTCCCCGAGTTCCAGCTCGTTTCGAACTACGGTCATCTCGCTGTCCAGATCCTTCCTGGCGATGAACGAATTGACCATCCGGTCGGCTTCAAGATCGAGCGCCCATTCGAGATTAGCGTCGCTTGCAGCAAAGGTTTCGAAGTAGTTCGTTCGATCGAAGGTTGTGGAGCCGTTTGGGCGAGAGCCGTGCTCGGTAAGCTCCTGGGGTATGTTGATATGTTTTGGCGTTCCTTTGAACACGAGGTGTTCAAGAAGGTGAGCCATGCCCGTCTCTCCGTAGTTTTCATGACGCGAACCGACTAGATAAGTGATGTTCACTGTCGCAGTCTGCTTCGACTGATCGGGGAACAATAGAACTCGCAGGCCATTTTTCAGTTTGTACTCTGTAATGCCTTCGACGGTTGCGCCCTTTTCGATGCCGGGCGGCAGCGGGCTCTGCCCGAGAGACCTTGACGGAGTGACCGCAAGGCAAGCGGCCGCGAGAACGAGGGCAAGAGCCGTCCTGCGGGTTCCTATTGATTTGGGGGACATAGATCGCTCCTCTCTGTGTTGAGACAGAAGTCTGTTGAGACTTCCTGCTTGAGATCATTCGAGATTTCAAATATTCACGAGATCGGATTCCTGTTCGCGGTTGCCCTTACTCTTATGAATAAGGTACTGCTTGATAAACTCGTCGATATCTCCGTCGAGCACCGCGTCCACGTCCGAAGTCTCGTACTTCGTACGCACGTCTTTGACCAACCTGTAAGGAAAAAGCACATAATTCCTGATCTGCGAGCCAAAAGAAATATCTCGCTTTGACTCCTCGAGTTGGGCGGTCTCCGCCCGGCGCTTCTCCAGCTCCAACTCGTAAAGCCGCGACTTGAGTATTCTCATCGCGACATCTCGATTCTGATGCTGCGATCGTTGATTCTGACAAGTGACCACAATGCCTGTTGGCAGGTGGGTGATCCTCACCGCAGAGTCGGTTACGTTGACGTGCTGTCCGCCCGCACCCGACGACCGGTACGTGTCCACTCGCAGGTCTTTCTCCTGAATCTCGATTTCGACGTCTTCTTCGATCTCAGGATAAACGAACACCGATGCGAAGCTTGTCTCGCGGCTTTGACCGGCGTTAAACGGACTGACGCGCACCAGCCGATGAACACCGGCCTCCGCTGACAATAGTCCGTAGACGTACTCGCCGGCCATCGTTAGCGTGACGCTCTTGATACCCGCTTCTTTTCCGGGCTGCTCGTCCACGATCTCACTCTTGAACCGGTGACGCTCTCCCCATCGCAGATACATTCGCATCAGCATCTCGGCCCAGTCCTGCGCGTCGGTGCCGCCGGCGCCGGCGTTTATGGTGACGATAGCGTCGCGGGCGTCGTTCGGGCCCGACAAGAGCATCTCGGCTTCGGTTTCCTCGATGTCTTGTTCAAGTTTCTTAATCGCCGAAATCAGCTCCTGAACTGAAGCTTCGTCCTCGCTTGCGAATTCGAGGAGCACCGCGGCGTCATCGACGTCGCGACGGAAGGCCTCCGCCTTTTCGATGGCGGCGTCGAGCCGGCTTCGGTGTTTCAGGACCTTCTGAGCGCGCTGCTGATCGCTCCAGAAATCGGGTTTGCTGGTTTCTTCTTCTATACGTTTGAGTTCTTCGCGCTTTGATTCGGGGTCAAAGAAACCTCCGAAGCTCTGACGCGCGAGCGGCCAGGTTGTCGTACTTTTGCCTCAGTTCTTCAATCATCGTTCACCCTTGAGTTATGAATCATACTTGGGCCGGCAGCTCCGGCAATTGCGTAATCCCCTGCGTTGGCCACTTCACGTCGCCCATCTTGCATCTGTCTTTGCGCGCGCCACCCGCTTCGGGTTAACCTGCGCGGCCGACTTTCCCGGTCGAGTGCAACGGTCGTGTGTACCCGCCGCACCAGCCAACGGTGTGCTGAGCCTGAAAGGCGGATTCTTGCGGAAACGCTGAAGTGGATTCTAACACGACAGAGCGTTCTGAGAAGAACGGTTTCAGAACTTCGTCTTGACTGCCAAACAAGACACAAGGATCGCCACGCTGGCGATCAGGCAACCCGCCGCAAAGACATCGCCGTGGCGAGAATAGAACGTCAGTTCGTTCTGCCCAGCGTCTTGAACCGATTGCAACCCCCAGACCCTCGTTGCCGGTTCAAAGAGACTGGTTTCACCGCTGACCAGACCGAACCGGTCGATCTTTGCCGAAGCTCCTGAATTTGTAGCCCGCACCAGCTCGGTGTTGTTCTCCACCGCGCGAAACACGCATTGCGACAGCATCTGGTGCGCCGCGGCAGTGGGACCAAACCACGTCTCGTTTGATAGCTGAACAAGCACGCTGGCGCCTTCGCGTCGCATTTGCCGCGCAAGGTCAGGACGGGTTACTTCGAAGCATATCAATGTCCCTAGCTTTGCCCCGGCTGCATCGGCGGTCGACA
>DATFXM010000083.1:0-6688 GCA_035315885.1 Blastocatellia bacterium | reverse complement strand
AAAAAGAAGATTGCTTGGTTGAAATCCCATCGGGCCCATGCGCGGGTCTGGTGGGATTTCAGTGTGATGCTTTGTCGGTGATCAATAGGAGGTTGATTCTGTGAACCACGGCTGACACAATCCATTCAAGCCCAATCGTCTTTCGTTCCTCATCACTTTCTTTTTTGCAGCAATTGACCGCGTTCTCATTTTCCGCCGGTCAGGATGTTCACCGGCTCGGGGCCTCGGGTTTGTAGTGTGATAGGGGGTTACCCATTGCTCGTGCTGATGGGTGACTGGTGCGGACGGGATCCGACACCGACTGATTGAAAACAGGGGGCGCGTAACTCAAAGATCACGAACTCGGCGAGAAGAAAAAAAGAGAAAGAACAAAGTTCTTTCTACAAGAGAGGTCTTTGCCTCTTGACCCGCCTTCTCCTCATCTGCACACGATGTGGTGATAAGCAATTGCGAGAGCCGGCTCGGATATTTGGGTTGGGGAGGTATGGTGCAGTAGGTTGGGGCTGTAAGTGGGCGAGGTGTGGTCCGGGGTGAGTAACTTTGTATACATGTGCGTATCATTTCGTTTACGCGCCGCCATTCCCTTGTATTGCGAGTTCAAAGCACCGTTGGAATAAATCTTCTGATAGTTCCGCATCTTGGCTTCCCAGTTTCACCCCGATTAGGTGGCACGCCGCATGCACATACCGTCCAGCGAGGGCCTAGGAGAAAGTCAGACAAGGTGTAGATGTCAAATCAAAAAACTTTAACAAAACATTTACCTCGTAAGTCTACGACCACCATTAACAAAACACGTGCCGGGTTATTCGTATTCGAGCCGATTTCAAGTTGACATAACACTTCGTTATCGGGTACTTTCCGTGGCTGAATGGGTATGTAAAGATTAGTTTCCTTTTAGAGCTCGCTATTGATCCATTGATCGCGGCTTCTGCACGGTAGATCCGGGGGGGTCACAATGGAATTTCGGGAGTGGGACAAGCTGGTCTACGGCATTGAACGGGGGGAGTGCACACTCTTCCTTGGGCCGCAGCTGCCGCTTGATTGGGGCGACGGTAAGCGGCGGATTCCAGCAGAGGACCTTGCTGCTCGCCTATTGGAGCAATTGGACGAGCAAAGTGGCGCCCGCGCAGGCGTGGAATTGAACGATCTCGCGCGGATCTCCCAGCGCTTCCTCGCTCAGGAGGCCGAGGTCGACCTTGAGATGGAGATCAACCGGTGGCATCAGGGCCTGACGGAACAGCAGTCGACCCTTCACGACCATCTTGCCGCTTTGCCATTCCGCCTCATCATAACCAGCACTCTCGACCCTCTCATGGAGATGGCGTTGCGCCGGGCGGGAAAGCGGCCTTGGGTTGAGCGCTATCACTACACGGGAAGGAACAAACAGTTGCTTCAAGAAGCAACCGATAAGACACCACTACTGTTTCACCTCTATGGCTGCGTATCCGAACCCACGTCTGTAGTAATCACCGAAACTCAATTGCTCGACTTTCTGGCCGCTTTGATTTCGAAGGACCCACCGCTCCCTAACGACCTGAACGCAGCGCTTACCAACGGCAAGCTGTTTCTGTTCCTCGGGTTCGGTCTTCACCAATGGTATCTTCGTATCTTGCTGCACGTGCTCAAAGTCCTGCGTCGAGGAAGCCGCAGCTTTGCCGTCGAACTGGGTGAAGGCGGGTTCGACGCCGCCGCGGCGGATGCTGTTTTGTTTTATCGCCAGAACTTCAAAGTAGACCTCTACAAAGCCGACGTATTCGAGTTCGTCAAAGAACTGCGGTGCCGCTACGAGCCATGCGCTCCAGCCAGTGGCGGAAGAGCGGTACCGACCGAGCCTGCTGAGAGAGCTAGGCGAAGCGGTCCGAAAGTGTTTATCTGCCACGCGAGCGAGGACAAACAGAAGGCGCACGAGATCCACGACCATCTCGTAAGAGCCGGCATGGATCCGTGGCTCGATAAGGAGGCCCTGCGCGGCGGCGACCATTGGGATTCGCTGATCGAGTCCACGATCGACAACGTTGACTACTTCGTCGTCTTGAATAGTCGTAACCTTCAGATCAAGGTCCAGGGCGCCTCGTACGTAAATAAGGAGATCAAGGTCGCACTGCGTGCCGAGGACTGGCGCTTAGGCAACTTTGTCATCCCAGTCAAGGTGGATGAAACTCCCCTGCTTACTCTGTTTTCTAAGTACCACGCCGTTGAGTTGCATGGTAGCGACGGATTTCGTGATTTGGTTAGGGCCATCAAGCGCCAGAGCACATCCGCGTAGCGCAGGAGTTCGAGTGATGATTCGAAAACCAAAGCTGATGCGGTTCCTGCGTTGGATTCTTCTTCTGATCGTCACGTTCCTCGGTTACTTCATTGCCGGTTTTCTATCCTGGGTTGAATTCACGTGGTGGATCGTTCCAGTACTGATACTGGTAACTGCAGCGGCAGTCTTCACGGCGAGGAAGATTGGCCCTTCCCCTCGCGTGAGCATATTATTAGCGGGAGCGGGAATTTTCCTCGTTATCTTGTTCGGCTTTCTGGTGAACCACGACTTCGCAGGTGGTGGTTGGCACGTGGTACTGGCAATCGTCGGCTGCCTGATCGGGCTCGCTATCGGAGTCATCATCAGCACAACAAAGGGGCCAGAGCGGAGCAAGGTCGTGCGTGCCTTGCGCTGGGCCTTATTCCTGCTCGTGGCCGGGTTTGCCTCATCGCTTTGGGACGGCGCGGCTAAGTTGCTCCTCTCTCCAGTAAGTCCTGATTGGCTAAATTGGGCCGTCGTGGCGTTGGTCTTAGTGGTGAGCCTAGCAATTCTCATTTCCGTCGCGGCGCTCGTCGCGCCTTCTCACCGGGCTGTGGTAATCTTGTTAATAGCCGCCTTGTCCTACTCCGCATTCTTTTGGGGCGGTGAGTCATTTGAGGAATTTCCTTACAGCCTGTTACGCGCGCACGACTCTTCTCCTCGCGATGCCTATTTTTACCTTGGCATTGTGACGTGGGCGATCGGCGTTGCCGTGGGTGCCTTCGCGGCTCTAAGAATCACAGCGCACCTTGAGGCACCGTGGCGGAGAGCCGACGCAACTGACAATCAGAGACAGCGCTACAAAGGCACCGCACCTTATCAAGACGTCGATCTGGACCGCAAGACCTTTTTCGGCAGGGACGATCAGAGCCGATCCCTGCTTAGCCTGGTGTTAGCGGAACGGCTCGTTGTCCTTTTCGCCAAATCCGGGATGGGAAAAAGCTCTCTTATCAATGCCGGCCTGGTAGAGCCGCTCCGCCAAAGGAAATATCTTCCCATCGTCGTCCGGCTCAACGACCTTACCCAGGGGCTAGCGCAATCGCTTCTCGATAGCGTTCGGCACGCGGCAAGACATTCTCGCATCGACATTGTGGGTGGCGATGCAACAAGCGCGTGGCGATTTTTCAAAACCGCCGAGTTCTGGTCGGAGCACAACGATCTCTTACGCCCCGTGCTTATCCTCGACCAGTTCGAAGAGATCTTTACTTTGCACAGCAAAGAGCTACGGAGCGAGTTCATCGGCCAGCTTGGCGAGTTGGTGCGCGGACGCTCCAGAACTCCCCGCAACGGAGAAGCATCGGCGTCGATAGGACAATTGTTAGACGACACTGCGCCCGATGTGAAAGTCGTCATCGCGTTGCGGGAGGATTTTCTGGCTAATCTCGAAGAGTTGGCAAGCGAGATTCCGGCTATCTTGCATAATCGCTTCCGACTCGGACCTTTGAGCCTAGAAGCGGCTCGGGCAGCAATTATCGAGCCGGCCCGCGTTGGCAACGAAGCGTTCCAAACCGGCACGTTTACATATCAAGAGGCGGCGGTAGAGCGCATGCTCTCTTTTCTGGCAAAGCGACGCCTCGGTGTCGAAACGACGACGAGCGACGAGGTCGAGCCCGTACAGCTTCAAATTATCTGTCATTATTTGGAAGACGTGGTGCGAACACGGCAGGCGGCTGGGGACGGCGACATCGAATTACAGATCTCAGAAGCGGATCTGGGCGGGGAAGAGCACATGCAGCAGGTACTGGAGGGATTTTACGATCGGACCATAGCAAGCGTAAGGCCGCGTTGGAAGTCCGGTGCGGTACGGCGCCTGTGTGAAACCCGTTTGATTAGCAGGAACGGCCGCCGATTGACCGAGGACCACGAAGAAATAGCGCGCCGCTTTAAGATTTCGGAAGAGTTGCTGCGGCACCTCGTTGACGCTCGCCTATTGCGCGCCGAGGCGCGCCTCGGCAGCACGTTCTACGAGGTGAGTCATGACAGGCTGGTCGAACCGATCCTTCAGTCTCGAAGAAAGCGACTGGTAAAGCGCCGTTGGATTGACGCGGCAGCGGTTGTTTTGGTGATGACTATGATGGGCAGCCACGCCTACGAGCTATTCGAACGCAAGCAACGAGGACGCGAACAGGTCCAGCTAGAATCGCTGTTGTTCAGCCCTGAACCTGGGAAGGCGATCGATGCGATTAATGGATTGGTTACGCGGCATCATTACCGCATTCATGACGTCGTCGAGAAAATGGAGACGCGCCATTTGAACCCCTCGGCGCTTGTGATCCTCAGTATGGATTCAGCGTCGGCAGGCAGAGAGCTCGCCAATTTGGCAGGCCACGAGAGGGCAGTGAATTTCGTCGACTTCAGCGCGGACGGCCAGCGATTGGTGACCGCGTCGGATGACGGCACAGCGCGGGTGTGGCGCGCCGACGGCAGCGGAAAGCCCGTGGTGCTGAAGGGCCATGCGGGAGCAGTGGGGAGTGCTGCTTTCAGCCCGGATGGGCAGCGGGTGGTGACCGCCTCTTTCGACGGCACAGCGCGGGTGTGGCGCGCAATCGGGGGCGAGATGCTAGCGGTGTTAAAGGGCCATACGAAGGCGGTGGTGAGCGCTTCGTTCAGCCCGGATGGGCAGCGGGTGGTGACCGCGTCAGATGACGGCACGGCGCGGGTGTGGCGAGCCGACGGGAGCGGCACGCCGGTAGTGCTAAAGGGTCATGACGACAAGGTCTGGAGGGCCGCATTTAGTCCAGACGGGCAGCGGGTCGTGACCGCCTCTCGCGACGGCACAGCGCGGGTGTGGCAAGCGGACGGGAGCGGCACGCCGGTGACGCTGAAGGGCCACAACGAGTCCGTCCATAGCGCTGCATTCAGCCCGGATGGGCAGCGCGTTGTGACCACCTCTTTCGACGGAACGGCTCGGGTGTGGCGAACCGACGGGAGCGGCACGCCGGCGGTGTTACGGGGCCACGAGAACCTGGTGCGAAGTGCCGCATTCAGCCCAGACGGGAAAATGCTGGCTACTGCAGGAGACGACGGCAAGGTGATCCTGTGGGGCTTGGATAAGTCAGAGCGACTCGTAATCCTCTCGGGACACGCAGCCGAGATCAATCACATCGCATTCAGCCCGAACGGGAAGACGCTTGCCTCGGTTAGCGAAGACGGCATGGTGATCCTGTGGAATCGCGAAGTCCAGAAACCGATAGATCCTCACCTGAAGGACGTTCTCGAACACATTGAGAAATTCTATGTATCGGCCATGAATTCGTCGTTATCGAGTCGCGGAGCAGCGCCCACGCTCTTGGGAGCGGTGATTTCCACGCTGGATGCTGCACAGAAGTTCGGCGATCCGGAGATTTCCAATCAAGCGAAGACACTCCGCACACGCGTGATCCACGAGTACGAGAAGCTGCGCGTGGGTAGAAACCCGTTGTCAGACAGCGAGTGCCGGGGTGACAATCGCCAGCCGCTCGATCCTCGCGATCATCCGATAAGGGAAGTGACGAACCAGCAGTATCGATGCTTTTATCCAGCTCACACATTCCCACCGAATGCAGCCCGTATGCCCGTTCAGGTGAACTGGTACGAAGCCCGTGCCTACGGGGCTTATTCGGGCGCAACCCTTCCCAGTAAGCTGAGCGTCGAAGCGGCAAATCCCAAAGGCGCGCAGGAAAACAGTGGCAACTTGAGCCGCTCAAACAGTACGTGGTGCGAGGACATGGACGTGGCCAGAGACGAGAAGCAGTTCTCTTTGCTTTCCACGGGTAGTTCATACAGGTCAACCAGCCCGTGTCTGGTAAAAGGCAGATCAGCGCTACTGGAAGAGAAGCGAAAGTTCAGGGTGTACGATGAAACACCGCTTGATGTCGTTCAATGAATCCTCGTTGTCCGTGGGTTTTTGATTCCTCGACTCATGCGCCATCCATCTTTTCCCTTCACCAGTCGCAGTGCTATTGAAGAAGCATCATACCGTGGTCGTTCTTCGTTGTAGAGTTTCAACCACAGATTGTTTTGTAAATCATCGAGTGTTTTATAAGATCTTTTTGCGAAAACGCTACCGGTAAAGTCATTGAGCACGGTCTTCTGAAAGCGTTCACAAATCCATAAACTTTCCTATCACTCGCGTCGGACCAACGTAATCGATCTATCTCTTGAGCAAACTAAAGCACGCTCTAAGGCCAAAGAAGCTATGCCGCGCGCCAATCGTCATTTCGTGCCCGGCCTCGTCTGGAACATCACCCATCGTTATCCCAACATGAAAAGGCGCATCGTGAATGGGTCGAAGCAGGATCGAGCGGAGTAATAGCTCGACGAGACGCGCTGGTCTGAGTTGATCGCGGTCGGCAGCGAGGGATTTGTGGAGCAAGTAAAAATTGAATTGGGCTTCAGAGCACAACATCGCGAGATTTTGGT
>DATFXM010000082.1:0-5585 GCA_035315885.1 Blastocatellia bacterium | reverse complement strand
AGCCTGCCACCCTTGGGGGTGAACTTAACCAAAGCGACGCCTTCCCCAAGATAAGCTTTCACGCTTTCAGCGACCTCGCGACGCTTGAATAGCGTGCCTCGGCTTGCGTCATTCATCACATAGGTATCGCTTGTTACATCGTAGTAGAGGATAAACTTACGGGTGAATTCGGATACAAGCATGTAGCGCACTGGGTCACGCGAATCCTTAACGCGACGCTTGAGTTCTCTAATCCACTCCGGAGAGAGCTGAGGATCACCGTCGACTTCCCCTTTGGAAGCGATTCGACCAGAAATCTTTGCTGATGAGGCACGACTTTTTCTCTCCTGTTGGGAGCGCGCTCCCAACAATTTGTGCTTCCTTTGCATCTCCTTGCATTCACCTATTCCAGTCCAGCCAAACCCCATTCCCTGCACTTACAGCCCGATGCCCAACGGCGGAGCTCAGCCGCGCGTATTCCGCGTCGGTCTGAAGCGACAAGTTAGCCACGAATACGATAATGCAAAACAAAAGCCCAAGTTTCCCAGCGTTCGTAGAAATCGAGACGGAAGTTGCCGTTTATTTTTCCTTTGTCAAGAGCAGCTCTATCAGTTCGTTTTTTTCCATTCTAGTATAGATTAGCCGTACAGAATACGTCGGCCCGAGATCCTTCTGAGCCGCAACTTCCATATCTTTTTTTAGTTCGTCTGTTATTGGTGGCAAGACACCGATGGGAAAATAGTTGCCGACAATCACCATATGTGGCGGATTACGATCATTCTGATAAAGAGGTTGAATAGAAAGTCCAATTCCAGTTGATGGATCGAATCCCATAATCTGGCTCCCGGTTTCATGTTTAGCTGATCTTACAGTCCAGCCAGGAGCAAAAAACTTCTTAGATTGTTTTTCCCACTCGGGCCGGGTCAAGCTGAAGACATAATCTGCGTCTTTCTGGCTAATGATAGTCTCTTGGGCCTCTACTGGGCCTTGAAGGCTTGAAAGCCCGATCACCAACACTACAGCGAAGTAAGTAACAATCGTGTTCATGCAGAGACAGCGAGGTACTTCCGAAATCTTTTTCGAGTCTCGGTGATTGCATCCTGGAGGAACCAGAGAAGCAGCTCGCCATGCTCGTCAGCTACTACCTTCGAACGCTCTAGGCCCACAGGCAACCCCGGCTCGCCGAAACTTGGATACATCTTTTCATGGAGCGAACAGGACCCGGTACAGTACGCCAGTGTATATAGCGAAAATTGTGGTTTCGACTAGTTGCACAAGTGTGGCGCCCCAGCCTTTGAGTTCGGCCCTACCGGAGACCAGAAGCTGGAACCCTGTTCCGAGGACCACAGTCAAGCGGATGAGATCGATTACTAAAATGACGCCGTAAACAGCGAATCCAACTATGGCTAACCAGCGAATCCACGCGGCCAGAAACACGAGAATCACCACTCCGAAGCCGAAGAATAGCAGGTTGGGGATAATCTCCGAGATTGACTTGCGCCAAGCAAGGTCCGTTAATTCATCACCGCTGCTCATGATTCTGATCTAGTCTGGCTAACGTTGCTCTCGATTCGTGTGTTAGGCGGCATTCTAAACTCTAGGGAGCAGGTCCAAGAATGCCGCGACGTGTCGCGTTGCCACGTCTCAGGCGACTTCAACGACCTGTCGAACCTCCAGCTGCGTCGTTTCTAACTCGAGTTTGAGACGCTGGGGACCTTCAGCAGTGGAAAGGGTGAAGTGCCGTTTAAGCCGCGAGTGGACCAACCAATCACGTGCTCCCTTGATCTTCTTGTACTCGGCATCCGCACATACGTCATCTACCCACTGTAGCGCCAACGGAGGAAGCAGTGCTCGCCAAGCGACTTTCCGCTTGGATGGCTGGCTCGAATCGAAGCACGCTAGATCAAGCTCGCGAGGCTCCCCGTGTGCACAGAAAGAACGACCGAGGCCTGCGGCACAAAGGTCTAGCGCGGTGATACATGTGCTCGTAGCCCAGCGCGCATGGGCGACATCGACGACGTCTGGGCGATGGGCACCAATGACCGTGTGAGACGCATCGTAGGCGCGGTCGATGTCGCCAAGGTAGTGGAGACTTTCCACCGCCCATGCTGCCCAAGCGAAAAGGGCACCGGCCAATGGGTTCTTGTGTCGCGTCTCGAACGATTGAATCAACCCGGTCGGTTCGTTAGTCCATATGAACGGAGCCATAGAGATCTGCTCTGCTGCCAAACGCGGCGGGTCAGGCGCGGCGGCGCACCATGACTGAGCCCCAAACGAAGTACCACCGACCAAGGGAGCAAGCTCCCGCCGGCGCCTGCAGCCGCATTGTTCGGCAAGACTGCGAGACGCAGCTGTCGCGTGCCCCTGAATGAGGTTGACCATCTTGGACCTACATCACCCCCAATTTCGGCTTCACCAAGCTGGCACATAGCTTGAGCACTTTGCACTCAACGCGTCCTAGTCATGCCGGGTTTTTCGACAAGCGCTTTGAAGCGCGGGTCGTCACGAAGGGCAACAAAGTCGGTATCGACGCGTACAGATTCGGGGGTCCGCAGGCCGGCGGCCAACGCTGCGGCCAACTTCTCCAGTGCCGCGTCCGGTTTGCCACAGAGCGCCTCGAAGCATGCTTCCTGATAGTCGTCTTCGAATGGCTTCCCGTCCGGCTGCGTCATCAGCTCGGCTTTACGCGCTTGTGCCGCCTTCACTTGCACTTCGGCGTCACCTAGACGGCCGAGCCGGCGATACAGATGTGCACGAAAGGCCCAGGCGCGCAGGTTCGCAGGATCATCGGCGATCACGTGATTGATCTGGGTGAGCGCGTCGTCGAATCGCTCCTTTTTGTCGTACAGGTAGGCGAGATAGTCACGTCTCGCAGAGCCTGTTAGATCGAGTTGGACCGCCCGTTCCATGTGGGACAAGGCCTGGTCAGTCTCGTCGTGCTTGTCGTAGATGATGCCTAGCCAGTAGTGTGCGTCTGATCTGCTGGGATCAAGGGTCAGGAGTCGTCGGAACTGGGCGACCGCAAGTTCGTCAAGGCCTAGGCCTCGATACAAGTCGGCGAGGTTGTATCGCGCAACCGTGAGTTCCGGGTCCAGTGCGATAGCTCGCTTGAATTCGTCTCGGGCGTCCTGGAACCTCTCCTGGCCCTGATGGACGACCCCCAAGTTGTTGTGCGGATCTGCGTAATCCGGATCGAGCTTGATTGCCAAGGAGTACTGCGACACCGCTTCCGGCAGCGATCCTTGATCACTGAGGAGCATGCCAAGCTCGTTGCGGACTCGGGCCAAGATTGACGCGTCCTCGGAGTCGGCGGTGCGCTTGAGAAGAGTGCAGCACTCATCGATCGCCTCCCGCGGCTTGCCGCTATCAGCCAGCGCACGTGCAAGTTGCAGGCGGCCCAGCACATCGTCGCTGGCGTGAAGTGCTTCGACGCCCCTGTCGATAAGGCCCAGCTGAAGGTACCACTTCCCCAACTCGTCTTTGCTCAAGGCGCTGAGCGCACCCGATTGCCGGCCGCTTCCAGAAGGAGTTCCAGTTCGGTCTCGCGCTCGTCGGCGCTCTCGGGCTCTTGGGATCTGTAGATCAATGCCAGATTCGTGTAGGCCTCGATCATACGCTCGTTGTGGCGTAGCGCTCGACGAAAGGAGACCTCCGCATGCGGGTAGTCGCCCTGGTACGCGTAGCAGACGCCAAGCGCGTTGTACGCTTGGGCGAGTTCGGCGCCCACCGTGTCGTCGGTCGAAGATGCTTCACCCACTGATCTCAACTTAACTGCCTGATCCAGCAGTCGGGCGGCCTCCTCGTACTTCCCTAGCTCGGAGTGGTGTCCACCCAGCTGGAAGAGAAGGTTGAAGAACGCTGTGGTGTTGGGTTAGGCGCGGACGGCAGCGAAGGCCCGGTCGGTCGCGCGGTCGAGGTCGTCGGAGGTCCCCGAGACGGAAAAGTCTTCGTAGCCTGCCAGGGCGTCGGTGAAATGCTTGAGCCCCTGCCACGTCTTCGTGAAGCGCAGTTTGGGGTCGAGCAGTTCCATCCAGAGTTGGAAGGTAAGATCACGCAGGAGATCTGGAATCTGATCCTCTGTCTCGATCTTACTGGCTGCTTCTCGGATTATGCACGAGGAGCTGCGCTCGGGTTCACCCTCAAGCGATGCGCCTGCTCGGTCAAGGCGTGCGACGATCCTGACATGCTTGCCGAAAACTTGTAGACTTCCGGTGACGACGACCTCAGGGTCGCGACCGGTCCAAAGGTACTGGATGCCCTGCATGACGCTCGCGAGCGAGAACTTCGTCCCTGCCAGCTCGACGGCGACGTCAGGAATCCGCGCACCCGCGTCCGCCTTCGACTGGAGCGGTGGCATGGTCACGGGCTTGCTACGGCGCGGAAGCACACCAGCCAGCTTGCGCCTTTCTCCGAATTGCGGATTGTCGAGTTTCCATTCCTTGAACAATTCGGTACTGTGCATCCGCTGAATGCGCATGAGTTCCGAAGCAATGGCATCGGCAATGGCTTTCCCGCTGTATTTCCCATCCGGCGAGTTGACATCGAACGGAACAATCACTGTGCCATGACGCTTCCGGAACGACCTGCGAACGATTGTTATGACGAGGGCGACGACGGCAAGAAGCAAAGTCAACTGCAGCACGACGGAAACCGTATCTCTCACATCGGCGATGGTCGGACTCGGCAGCCCCACAGTGGCGCAGCCTGTCACTTGTATCGCCAGCCCCACACGTAGGATCACGGCGACGATGAAGGAACAGAATCTCGGTCGGTTCATTCGTGGGCTCGTCAAGTTTCAGCGATGCGACCTTCGATCACTCTGTATTAGCCACATTGCGGCGGCAACAACACCAGCCGTTGCGTGACCAAATGCCTTGCAGTCATCATCCCTCTTTTGGCAGTTGTACATTAGGCGGATTGCTCGTTTGTGGGACGGACAACCGCCTGTCCAACGACTCTGTGGGTTGGCAGCCGGTCGACCGCTTGAAGTACGTGTGGCTACGCGCACATGTCCGAGAAACGGATTCAGCTCGGGGATCACGAGTAGGAGATCATTCGATACTGCAGCAGCGACGCGAGCAGCAGCTGCGGGGCGATTCGTCAACGCCGCTTCGAGTTGATCCAGGTACTCGTAGAGTTTCGTCGCGTGCCCCATGCCGTCCTCTATCGCGAATAAGGCGAACGCTCGACATCACCCGCGGCGGGCAAAGCGAACCAAGAAGTCAGCCACCAAGCCCCCGCCCGCCGTCGGGTGCATGTCAAAGTTAGCCTGCTTGCGCGAATACGCATCCTAAGTGCAACACGGCCAAGCGATCGCTGGCGGCGCTATGGAAGGAAAGCCGACGTGGGAGAGCGTAGACATCAGTCCTGATGGCTACCGTCTCGGCTCATACCGGATCGCCACCGCCCCCGACCCGAACTCCAGCCGGCTCACGAGCTTCAAGTCGACATGCGTCGATAGCCCCGCAAACAACGTCGGCCCATGGCCCGCAAGCCTGGGATGCACGACGAACTCGTACTCATCGATCAATCCCAGCTCCGCCAACGCCTGCGGCAGCTTCACGCCTCCCACGAACAGTCCCTTGCCCGACTCCCGCTTGAGCTGC
>DATFXM010000081.1:0-35563 GCA_035315885.1 Blastocatellia bacterium | reverse complement strand
AAGGGGGTGCGTCGTCGAGCCCAGGGTTGCCGTCGGCGGCTACCGTGGGTAGGACGCGGTTTGAGGTTTTCAACCCCGAAGGGGTTGCGTCGTCGAGCCCAGGGTTGCCGTCGGCGGCTACCCTGGGTAGGACGCGGTTTTGAGGTTTTCAACCCTGAAGGGGGTGCGTCGTCGAGCCCAGGGTTGCCGTCGGCGGCTACCGTGGGTAGGACGCGGTTTGAGGTTTTCAACCCCGAAGGGGTTGCGTCGTCCAGCCCAGGGTTGCCGTCGGCGACTACCCTGGGTAGGATGCGGTTTTGAGGTTTTCAACCCTGAAGGGGTTGCGTCCCGCAGCCGGATTGGACCGTTTGAATCGATTACGACGCAACCCCTTCGGTGTTGGTACTCAACACTCAGCACTCAGCCCTTCACTTCGGCTGACGAAGCATCTTTTCCACCTCAGAGATATGTATCTCCTCGTCGGAGATCAACGTACGTGCAAATTCCTCTAAAGCAATATTCTGACCTTGCACCAGCCGCAACAGCTCGTGGAAAAGAGTCACTTGCTCCTTCTCATGCTCGATGCTCTCCTGCAGAATGTCGTTGATCGAGTGCTTGTGCGTCTCCAGTAGACTGGCAATCTTCAGCGATGGATGTCCACCCAGCGAAGTTATGTGCTCCCCAATCAGCTCCGCGTGGTCCAACGACTCCCGCGCGAGCCCTCGCAGCCATCCGATGATCGGAATCCTCGTATGCCCAAAAATCATGAACGAATAGTGTGTATAGCGAACAAGGCCCGCAAGCTCTCGTTCCAATAGCGCGTTCAACGTCTCAAGCACTTTCTCCTTTTCCATGGTGTTCTCCTCTTTCAACAATAGTGTGGTAGATACCCGTGGCTAAGCTGACTGCTGGATGAAGAGTTTTACTCTTTCAGATGATCCGACCAACCGCTGTCCCGGCAGTTCACCTCGCTCCACCGCCGCGAATGAATTTCGCCGCCGCCGAGTCGGTCATTGGCAATTTGAACCTTCGAATGCCGTCGAATTTGTACAATGCTCCGGCGACTGCCGGAGCGGTCGGAACAAGCCCGATCTCCCCAACACCCTTTGCCCCGTAAGGCCCGTCCGGATGTTTTTCCTCGATCAGTATCATTTCGACTTCGGGCATATGACGGGCTCTCAGCAGGCCGAGTGAGTTCAGCGTCATAGTGACCGGAACGCCGTTCTCTACTCGAAACTCTTCTGTGAGAGCGTACCCCAGCCCCATATGTATCGAGCCCTCGATCTGACCCTCGAGCAGAACTGGATTCATCACGCGGCCCACGTCGTGTGCCGCGACTACCTTCATCAGCCGCCCGTCATCATTCAGTATCACAACCTGTGTAGCGAATCCGTATGCAAAGTGGGTTTTCGGACGCGCGGCTCCGCTCTCCAATGAGGTGGTGTCGCTTATCAGCACTTCACCGTAAAAGGTCCTGCCTTCGAGCCCTCGCAGTGTGTTTCCCTGTTCGAGTTCGACTTTCAATTTTCTGGCGGCCGCTTGTACCCCGAGGCAACCGAGGAATGTCCCGCGTGAAGCAGTTGTCTGTCCGCAGTCAAGCGCGAAGCGGGTATCTGCCGATACCACTGCGAAAGAACTCTCCGGAAGACCGGTCTCCTCGGCCGCAGTTTGACGCAATAACGTAAACAGCCCCTGACCCATCTCGGTGTACCCGGTGTGGATGCTCACCGTGCCGTCTTTGCGAACTTCCAACATGGCTTTGCCGTACTCCGGCAAACCGTTGCCGATCCCGACGTTTTTTATGCCGCAGGCAATACCGGCATATCGTGCGCCGCGGTAGATGTCCCTCACCGCTTCGAGGGTCTTCTTAAGCCCGACACTCGCTTCCAGAACCTGACCGGTACAGAACCGGTCTCCGACATCCAGCGCGTTTCGATACCGGATCTCCCAACTATCAATGCCCACCTTTTCGGCAAGAATGTCCAACATCGATTCAATGCCGAACGCGGCCTGATTTGCTCCAAACCCGCGCATTGCGCCGCAGGGCGGATTGTTTGTGTAAGCGGCGAGCGACACTACTTCGACATTGTCCACCTTGTAGGGACCGGTGCAGTGACCGGCGGCGCGCTCCAGAACCTTCGAGCCAACCGATGCATACGCGCCCTTGTCGCCAAGCATATGCGCGCGCACCGCGGTGAGATGTCCGTCAGCATCGCAACCGACGGTGTAGGTCATCTTGATCGGATGTCGCTTTGGATGGAGCCTGAGGCTCTCTTCACGGCTCAGCGTCAACCGCACCGCGCTTCCGGTCTTCATCGCAAGGAGCGCGGTCTGAGCCTGAATGCTCATGTCTTCCTTGCCGCCAAATGCACCGCCGTTTGTCACTAGCTGCACAAAGATCTTCTGTTCGGCGAGTCCCAGAAAGGATGCGATCTGTCGCCGGTCGTCGAACACTCCCTGTCCTTGAGTGTAGACATTCAAGCTATCACCCTCGGGGACCACGATGCAGGACTCGGGTTCCAGGAACATGTGTTCGATAAATTGAGTCTGGAACGTGCGGGTCTCAACAAACGCAGACGACTGGAGAGCGCGGTCCACATCTCCGCGATGTATCTCGGACTT
Organism: Blastocatellia bacterium; assembly: GCA_035315885.1. Classification (GTDB taxonomy): domain Bacteria; phylum Acidobacteriota; class Blastocatellia; order UBA7656; family UBA7656; genus DATFXM01. The sequence continues at coordinate 32,962 of DATFXM010000081.1, read as the reverse complement.
CGACAGCAGGTTCCCTTTTTCGTGGAGCCGCGGCGCACCTGGAGCAAGCGCCGACTCTGGCTCGGTAATCGGCTCGCGAACCTCGTACTCGACCGCGATGGCTGTAGCAGCGCGCCGCGCGGTTCTGCGATCGACTGCGGCAACTGCCGCGATCACGTCTCCCACGTAGCGTGTTTCCTCGCCTTCGGCTACGAACATAGGCCAGTCGTTGTAGATCAGACCCTGATGACGACGCCCCGGAGTGTCCGCGGCAGTTACCACCGCGACCACGCCGTCGATGGCGTATGCCGGCTCGACGTTGATCTTTTTCACCAGCGCTCGGGGATGTTCGGACAGGAGTACCGCGCCGTGCAGCATTCCGGGAAATTGCATGTCGTCGATAAACGGACGCTCACCAAGCGCAAGCTCGCGCGCCTCATATTTCGGAACGTTTTTCCCGATGGAGCGAGTCTCTCCATTGCTCTCAAATTCCGAATGTGAGAGTGATGACCCGCGAGCGACGTGCTCTAACAAACTTGCACAAATCGGTGTTGAGCGAACTTGAGTTTCAGTGTCAGGAGGGTGCGTGCCATTTCCTCGATGTGCCTGCAGCGCGCACGCGGCCAGCTTGATCGAGTCGACAATCTTGATGTATCCCGTACAGCGGCAATGGTGCATGCTGAGCACTCGATTGATCTGTTCGTCGTCGGGATCTGGGTTCTTGTCGAGCAGGTTTTTCGCGCGGGCTATGATTCCCGGCGTGCAGAAACCGCACTGAAGACCTCCTCCGGCGATGAAGCTGTCGGCGAATGTTTCGCGTTCCAGCTCACTGAAGCCTTCCAGCGTAGTCACGCGCTTGCCGGCGGCCTTCTCGGCGGGCACCGCGCACGACACCACTGCACGGTCGTCAACTAGTACTGTGCAACACCCGCACTGACCTTGCGGGCTGCAACCGTCTTTAGGCGAGATCAATCCCAGCTGATCGCGGAGAACCTCCAGTAGGGAAGCGCCCTCCTCAACTTCGATCACTTGATCGGCGCTGTTGACGTTTAGACTGATACGCATCGCCATGGCAGTCGGATTGTAGCACCTTGGCGCTTCGAGGTCAGGCCTTCTCAATACACAAGCGTATCAGGATGATAGGTCTTCCAGTCGAACCAGTAGTCGCTGAGCGACGAAATCTTGTTGAGCTTCTTTCCGTTCATCGAGCCTGCAATACACTTTCCACTGAAGTCCCATTCGCTCCCGCTCTGCGTGTCCACCAGTGTCAGCGGCGTGACGCTCTGTTTTGCGAACAGGTCCAATTGTTTGCCGTCGACCATCCTCTCAAATGCTCTAACCGATTTTTCGCTTGCGACGATGATGATCGGCACTCCGCCAAGCGTATCAGTAACCGGTGACTGCTGCTGGATCTTTGACATGGGATAGGCCTTGGAAGCTCCGTTCAACGTGATGCCCACGATCAACTCGCGCTGGGGCAATGCATCACCCGGTGCGGCAGGAGTCACAACAGGGAACTTCGCGATCTTTTCTTCCCAGTTTGCCGGCACATATCCTTTTTCGAAGCGCGGGTCCGGGCGCAGCACTCGCCCAGTGGGTTGCTCGCCCTTCCAGACAGAGAAAGCAAGCTCGTCGTGTTCGACAGGGTTCAAGCGCCTGCCGGCAAGCGGACCCTGTATGGCTTCGCCGTTTATTTGCTGCCACCAGGTACCGGTCTCGTCATCACGCATGATGAAGTTCTCATTGTTAATGCCGAACAAGTGGAAGTTCAAAGCCCGGCCGTCGATCCTTCTGTCCCACACCAGACCGGTGTGGCAGAGCGTTCAATAAGTGGCGGCGACTGGAACGCCGCCAACCTCATCCTGCACGATGTGATGATATGCAATCTGTCTTATGGGGTACGCTACTGCTTCATCATTCATTTCGACGGCAATCACCCTATCGTCGGGAGCGACAAAATCGGTGTCTTCGACGATGGTGAAGTTCGGGTTGGGAAGGGGTTTGAACATCCACTCGAAGTGGTTTTGACGAGCCAGCCAGACCAGCAACAGACTGATCGCAATCAACGGCAACAGTAATGCTTTGCCGAACCAGCGTCTGCTGTGTCGCCAGAGATTTATCGACAAACAAACCACCGCTATCGCGCATACGACGGTCACAACCGGCGACCAGCTACGCATGAGGTAACTCGAGCTTATGATCCGCGTAGTTTGAAACTTGAACGGTTGAATAAACCACGCTGGCGTGATGACGATCGCTGCCGCAGCCACCAGAAACAGAAACAAGGCCAGCCAAGCAGCGGTTCTTTTGGGTTGTTGCATAGAAGTTCCCTCGAATCGACCGATGAGCTACATCCGCAGTTCGTCGCTGATCATCTAACTTCTTTATGACGGAAGGTGTTCAGTCACGCGCAGTCTAGCAATGCACAAGCTTGCGAGTCCAGAACAGCACTCGAGCGAGACAGCGAGCGTTCCTGTGCAGGGCTAGAACAGCACATCGAAATCGACTCTGAACCGCCGATGATGCGTGTTGAAAAACACTCCGGATTGAGGATCGTCGATGTTGGCGTGAACCTGAAGCGGGTTGAAGTGATTAGTGAGGTTGAAACCGCTCACCGAAAAGCGTAGCGAGTACTTGTCGTTCAGCCTGAAGTCTTTTGAGACCCGGCTATCGAGCGAGAAAAAGCCTGGGAACCGCGTTGTGTTTGGCAAGCCGACGTAGTTCTGTTGAACATCGGTCTGCGCATATGGAAATCCGTTTCGCCATTCGATGAGCGGCGAGATCCTCATCTTCCACGGCAGCTTCACCATGCCCCACGTGATGAACCGGTTAGGGAGATCCGAGGACAAATTCGTGAACTCGTTCGGTCGAACTACGGGGAACGGGAAATTTCCGAGATAGCTGTTGAATTCGTTCAGGTCGCCCTGTGTCCGGCTCCGAACGTACGAGAAGAACAACTGCTGACCGTCTTTCAGAGTCAGCCGGCTTGTGAGCTCCAGTTGGCGGTACCGGGACCGGCCATTGCCGCTCAGCACCAGCGCGTCTCGATCCTGTACAACGCCCGGCTGAATCGTAATCACGCCCTGAGAGTTGTTTTGAAGCCAGCTCGCCCTAACACGCAGCATGCTGGTCAGCGGATGTTCGATCTCTACGTTCCAGGTGGAACTGTAGGGCGCGAAATTGCCACTCACGTCCCTTCCGAAGAGGAACGGCGAGTTCTTTCTGTCCGCACGCTCGGTGATATTCATGAACAGGCGCGGCCCGTCAATGATAGACCCGTCGGGTGCGAACGAAGTCACCACCATCTGCGGATAACGCCCGAATGCATACACGTTCAGCGGGACTCGATCATAGAACAAGCCCCAGCCGCCTCTGATTGTTGTTTGCTTGTTGTGGAATGGCATCCACGCAAGACCAACGCGGGGAGCTACTCGGAACGTCTCGGTTATACCCTGATATTCGAAACGTGTGCCGACGTCCAACGACAGCCTCTGGCTCAAAACCCAGTGATCTTGTCCGAAGAAGTTCGTCTCAAAATCGTGGAGATTGAACGGCTCGCCTCCAACGAAGTCGATTCTTTTCAGAGTCACGCCCGAGTTGTCTTGAATCAGCGTAGTTCGAGCGTCGAACGCGCCACGGTTGTTTGTGCGCGTAAATCCGGTGCCGAACTTCAAATTGTGTGAGCCAAACGCGCTGATCGGTGCGAGCGAAAAAGTTTCAAGCCACTCGATACGCGACGCCCGACGATCCTGCTGGCTGAAGTAGTTTCCTTCGTTGCCGACGGGCTTGAGGATCATGTCTTCCTGACCCTGACCCCATACGTTCATGTCGAAGCGCTTCAGTGAGAGCGTGCTTTCAAGCAGATTATTCCCGAGAGTCAATCGATCACTGATGGTGCCGGTGTAGTCTCTCGCAGCAAGATTCGGCGTCACAGGCTGCGGGTTGAAGAAATTCAGGTTTGCAAAACTGGTATGCGCCGGAGCCACGTGCAGCGTGCCGGTCAATGTGTGCAGCGACGATATTATGTAGTCGATCTGTGTAAATGAATTGAAAGACTCTTTCTTCGTTTCATTGAACGGGAAGGGAAGAGTGCGATCCGGCAGCTTCTGCAGGTCGTATTCGTCTCCCTGAGAGAAGTACAACTTGCCCGGAATGATTGGTCCGTTGAACACGACGCGTGGTGACGCCTCCTGCACGCCACGCAGGTGGCCGCTTCGGATCCGGTACTCCGGCAGTGGATCGTTCAGCTCGTAGTCCCACTTTTCGCCGCCTCTCCTCGTTTCGACGGAGACGACACCAGCGGTGAATCTACCGAACTGCGCGAGGTAAGGAGTCTTGAACACGCTGATCGACTCAACGCTGTCCACCGGCACTGTCACACCAAACTGCCCGGTAGCGGGGTCGGTCACGTCTGCTGAATTCACAATCAATGCACTGCGGTGCTCACCGCTGCCTGAAATCTTGATCTCGCCTTGAGGCGAACGAACAACACCAGGCACCAGCGGCAATGTGTCAGCTACAGTCCCGGGCTTGCCGGGGATGTCCTTCACTGTGGCACGCTGCAGCTCAGTTGGAGCAGAAGAAGACTGTTCGATCTTCTGATCGCTCCCGGCCTTTACGTTGACAGTATCCTTGAGCTCCACCTTCGCCACCATGATGAACACAACTTCAACCGGTGTTGAGGCGGTGACAACTACGTCGGGCTGGTTCATCGGCTCGAACCCGGTCTTGGATACTGCAATCTCGTAAGTGCCTGGCGGGATATCGGAGAGGTGGACTTCGCCTTTTTCGTCGCTAGTCCCTGACGCTAAGGTTGTGTTGTCCTTTTTGACTTCGACCAGTACGCCGGCTACCGGTTTGTCTGACTCGTCACGCGCGCTGGCTTTAAGCTTGCCATTGGATGCTGACTGACCCCTCGCCGGCGCAAGGTTTGCCAGCAGAAGCACCAGTACTATCACTATTGCGGATCCACGACCCGGCCACTGCTTGTTGAGCCAATACATTTTTCAGGATCTCTGCATTAAATTCAGATGAAGATATCGAAGAATATGTCCTGCCTTCTTATTCTTTACTCTCTTCAATAGCTGTTCGGTAACGTTACACCGATGAAATTATCAATTGCGTTTGGGCGCACAGACCTCAATTCGACTCCGTATAATAACCGATTTTTTTCCCATTTGACCATAAAACAGCGGCATGGCGTTGCCTGTCGCTTCCATACAATTTGATAACGTAACGAAATCGTCAGACCGGATCAAATCGAACTATACGATGCCGAGGGCGTAACGGATTGGAGAAAGTGATCTCCGATTTGTTATAAAGAGAGCTTGTCTTGGGCTGACTGGATGAGTGAGCGCAAGGGCGTCATAGCGGTAAGCATACTCGCGGCGGCCATTTACCTTGGCGCTGCCAAACACCCGCCTTCGCTTCTGGACGATGCCGATACGGTCCACGCGGAAGCCGCTCGAGAGATGGCGGAGTCCGGCGATTGGATAACCCTCCACGCCAATGGCATCAGGTACCTTGAGAAGGCTCCGCTGATGTACTGGCTCGTAGCGTTGTCCTACAAGTTCGCAGGGGTGAACGAATTTGCCACGAGACTACCAATGGCTCTTGCGTCGGTGGCATTGGCTTTGGTGGCCGTAGCGATTGGACGATACTTATTCGGACCACGCGCCGGTATCTACGCCGGCTTGATCATCTCGTCGTGCGTTGGCATTTTCCTTTTCACTCGAGTCCTGTGGCCTGACATTCTGCTCACGTTATTCGAGTCGATCGCATTCTATTGTTTCCTGCGCTCTCTGGACGAAAGTGGCAAGTCAAGATGGGCTCTAGGCATTTACATCGCCGGCGCTCTGGGCGTTTTGACCAAGGGACTCGTAGGCGCTGCGTTCCCGGCGATAATCATCTTCGCGTACCTCCTACTGACCGGTGATCTGCGACGTCTTGCACGTTTGAGGCTGGTCAGCGGCACAGCGCTATTCCTGATCATTGCAGCGCCATGGCACATCGCGGCCGGTCTGGCGAATCCGGGCAGCATGATGATGGGAACTCCGGCTCCGGGCCAGGGCAAAGGATTCTTTTGGTTTTACTTCATGAACGAGCACGTGCTGCGATATCTGGGCAAGCGATACCCTCAGGACTACGACACCGTTCCCTTGCTGTTATTCCTCGGGCTGCATATGGCTTGGCTGTTCCCCTGGAGTTTTTTTCTGCCGCTTGCGATCCGGGATTTTCCCAGAAGGCTCAGAGGCCTCGATCGCGAAAACCGCTCGGTACTTTTCCTCTGGGTTTGGGCAGGAGTTGTGATTCTATTCTTCTGTTTTTCGACGACGCAGGAGTACTACACAATGCCCGCCTATCCGGCGTTCGCCCTGCTTCTTGGAGAGGCGCTTTCTAGAGAGGAGGAGGACAGGAGTCTAAGAACGCGAAAGTTATTGATGCTTTCTCAGGTGGCGATCGCCGCGGCCGGAGTTGCGGTGTTCGTGATCGGATCGTCCCTTTATTTCAAGACGCGTTCAATTCAGGTGCAAGGAGACATTGCGTCGACTCTCACTCGAAACCCCGATGCCTACGCGTTGTCGCTCGGACACGTGCTGGATCTCACTCCTGAATCGCTGTCGATGCTTGAGGCGCCGTTGTTGATTACCGCCGTTGCTTTTCTCCTGGGAACGACTGCTGCATTGGTGTTCCGGCTGCGCGGACGAGCCGAGCTTGCTGCAATCGCGCTTGCGGTGATGATGGGAGGCTTCTTTTTCTGCGCGCGTGCCAGTATGTCAGTGCTTGAGCCGTACCTTTCTTCGCGTCCGCTTGCGGAGGTGATAAACGGTGAGTATAAGAACGGAGACCTGATCGTAATCAACGGCGAATACGAGAGCGGGTCCTCGATCAACTTTTACACCAGAAGGCAGGTGCACATACTCAATGGGCGCAGGGCGAATTTGGAATACGGTTCGTACTTTAAGGACGCACCTGACCTTTTTCTGGACGATAGCGATATAACTCGGTTATGGGAGCAGAGCGAACGAATCTTCCTGGTAACCGATGCAGAGCAAGCTGGAAGGCTAAAGCAGTTGTTGCGCGGCAAAGTTTTTACGGTGGCTGCATCCGGCGGCAAACTAATATTCAGCAATCAGGAATCATAGAAGGCAATGACCACCATTCTGCTGGACCTTGTTGTTGTTTCCGTTTTCTTTGCGTTTACAGTTCAAGCTCCGGAGCCGCAACTAAAAGACGCGGACGGATTGTTTGCGCAGCGAGATGCGATTGAGAGTCTGAGGCAGGCGGTGGCGCTCACTGAGCGGGTTGTTGCCGCGGGCTCGGGGAACTACGAGGCGTTATGGAGGCTTTCGAAGTATCGCTACTACCTTGCGGACCGGGAGCCGGATAAAGAAAGGCGGGCGAAGGTATACCAGTCGGGTGCCGACGTGGCCAAGAAGGCAATAGCGGCGAACCCGAATCGCGTCGAAGGGCACTTCTGGCTCGCAGCGAATAGCGGAGAGCTCGCGGACCTTAAGGGCGCGTTGGACAGTCTGGGTTTGTTAAGGACGATCAGGAAGGGCTTCGAGAGCGCGCTGGAGATTGATCCGACTTACGAAAGCGGGGCGATTCACCTTGCGCTGGGCGAAATGGATTTGAAGCTTCCGCGATTGCTTGGAGGAAACGATCGTCGTGGTATCGAGCGGCTCGAGGCTGGGATGAAGGTTGGTCCCAACAATGCCGAGTTGAAAGTGGCTCTCGCTGATGTCTACACCAAGAGAAATAGACAGGACGACGCGCGGAAACTCCTACAGAGTGTAATCAATGACAATGATCCTCTTCGTAGCCCAAACGAGATTTCTGATTTGCGCGACAAGGCGAGGAAGAAGCTGGAGGAGATTAAGTATTGAGGGAGCGACGCGGCGAATGAGCGAACCGGTGACACGGGGACGCGGAGAGGAGAGACGCGGAGTGGCGAGACTCCATTCTCTGTGTGTCACCGCGTCACGTGCTCTCCGCGTCCCCGGGTCTGCTCCCCTCCGCCTCCCTCAGAACTCCCTCCTGAGTCGCTTTCGTAGCTGCCGTATCACTTTTAAGTAGCTGGTGTCCTCGATCAGATTGTTCATCTCATAAGGATCGGCCGTGGTGTCGTAAAGCTCGCGACTGTCCTGTTCAGTTTCTATGTAGACGTACTTGTCCGTCCGGATCGCCCTGAAGTGCGCGCTGTGATCGGCACCTAAATCCTGTAGCCTCGCTTTTCGACTCAGCCCGTCTTCCTCTCCACGTGTCGGCCAACCCTCGAGCAACATCGCGTCACGCCACGTTGCTCCTCCCGCCAGCAGCGGCAATAGCGACTTGCCATCCATATCCGCCGGTGTCGGGATTCCCGCTAGATCGCACAACGTAGGCGCAATGTCGATCACCCCTACCAGATGACTCTCGATTCGAGGCACCTGAGACAACGGCGAATAACGGATCGCGAACGGCACTCGAGTCGCCTCTTCGTAAACTCGATTCTTCCCTACGAGGCGATACTCTCCCCAGTAATAACCGTTGTCGGAATAGAAAAGGATAAACGTGTTGTCGAGCTTGCCTTCAGCGGTGAGTTTGCCGAGGATCGCGTCCACCGAACGATCGACCGCCTTCAACGACCTGAGCTGCTTGAGTCGAAATTTATCGACTCTGCTGTCTACCTCTTCATCGGTCAAGCGCGCCTTGCTTTGCAGCCAGCTCGGCTTGTCAGTCATCGACTCCGGGTTGAAGTTGGGCGGTCTCCACGGTGGCAGGTCTGAGTACAGGTTCTCGTCCTCAGGCGCTGGCGTAGCCGGCCGATGCGGCGCGTGCGGCGCGAATACCAGAAAGAACGGCTTGTCAGACGGAACGCGATCCAAGAAGTCCAGAGCGTGATCCCGCAAGATGTAGGTCAAGTAGCCGGACACCTGTTGCGTTTCGCCAAAGACGTTCAGTACCGGATCGACATCACCGCTCTTCCATGCCGTCCAGTAGTCGAATTCCGACCGGGCATCTCCCGGCCACGAATTCAGGTACTTTCCGATGAGCCCAGTGTAGTAGCCCGCCTGATGCAACTGGTTCGCTATCGTAGGGCCGTCCAGCTTGTCGTCATTCGTGTGAACGCCGTGATGACGCGCGTATTTTCCTGTCAGAAAACTGGAGCGACTAGGACAGCACAGGGGCGTTGATATATACGCCCGGTTGAAAGTGACGCCGGCATCAGCAATCAGTGCCTTGGTTCTCGGCATCAACTCCGCCGTGAGCGTATCGTGACTCTGATCGTCTGTCATGATGATCAGAATGTTCGGGCGATCGGATTGTGTCTTCAACGCCGCGTTTGTTCTGTGGCAAGCTGCCGGTATGACCGCGAGCATAGCCACAAACAGAGACACTGCCACTAACGCGAGCAGACCAACACCGGTAGGACCGGTGCGGGGAGAGTGAGAGGACGTCATCCACTGGTTCCTTAGTCGATAGTATTTACCTAATACAGATACCGGTTGTTTGGGCCTTTCGCGCCATTAAATAACGAATCGACCTCGAAGTCCAGACGGCTTTGGTAGGTTAATGTTCGCGGTGAGAAGAGGCCTTGAGATGTTTTGATTCCAGTACAAGCGCAGCCCTCCTAATAAACGGCGCCATGACTGGGGCGTTGTTTTGCGAGGCGTTATTCCGGGACTAAGGCAGGACTATCGCGTAGAGGAGTTCATCGAGTGTTTCAGAGTCTTTAGTCACCGCGTGCTTTAGTCGCGCTTCGAGCTTGTAGCCTGCGTTCTCCAGCACTCGAGCCGAGACATCATTTCTATCGAACACTCCGGCCCATATGCGATTCAGATCAAAGTTTGTGAAAGCGTAATCGGTTACCGCGCGAACCGCTTCGGTCATGATGCCCTTACCCCAGTACAGCTCTCCAAGCCAGTATCCGATTTCGGCTGACCGGCGGTGCACATCCTGCCCGAGCACAATTCCGATTGCTCCCGCAGCCTCGCCGTTCACCTCCATAGCAAAGTTGGTCAATGGTTCGGCCTGGGACGCGAGCTGAATCCAGCGGTCGGCATCCTCCCGTGTGTACGGGTGCGGAAAAATATCGCGGAGGTTGCGCCAGATTTTTACGTTGTTGGCGTGATGGATGAGAGAGTCTTCATCTCCCGGTCGCCACGGTCTGAGAGTACACCTGCTGAGCTTGATCTCCATGATGCAACACGGTGCATAAACGTAGCGGATCGTTTACAGTATCCGCTCAGATCGTTTAGTGCCTTGAGCTTTGCGAGTCATCTACGAAATGACTCGATTGGTATTCCGTCGTTGGCCGCTACTGTCCGCGGATTCCATTCCAAGGAGGAAATCCAGTGTTTATACACTCGGTGTATTTTTGGCTCAAAGACGATTTAACACAAGCGGATATCGATGATTTCAAGAAGGGTCTCTACTCGCTACAGCAAATCAACTCGATCAAGCATGTGTTTATCGGTACGCCAGCCGATACCAACCGGCCGGTGATCGATTCCAGTTACTCGTATGGCATGGTGATCGCCTTCCAAGACGTAAGGGACCATGACCAATACCAGGATGACCCGATCCACGATCGCTTCAGAGTCGAATGCGCAAAATACTGGAGCAAGGTGTTGATCTACGATTTCGAGACGAAATAGGGGATGGGGAGATGAGGAGAATGGGCGAAGGGGCGAATGGACGAAGGGGCGACACGGTGACGCGGTGACACGCAGGCGCGGGAACGTGGTGACAACACCGAGAAGGGAATCACGCCACTCCAGGTAGCTGCTCTCCGCGTCTCCGTTTCTCCGCGTCGCCCCTTCGCCCATTCCCCTCATCCCCTCATCTCCTCATCCCTCACTCGGAACTCAGAACTTCCGACCGTTGCGCTGCAACCGCCTCACGGCTTATAGTTCAAATTTACTTGAATGAAGGGGCAAAGCTGTCCGACCGATCCATCAACCTCGAGGACTGATATCGAATGAAAACTCTCCTTTTGAATCCGCCTTCATTTCCAAACTTTGATGGTGGAGCAGGCTCCCGCTGGCCCGCCGCCCGCGAAATCGCATCGTTCTGGTATCCCGTGTGGCTCGCTTATCCCGCGGGCCTCATTAAGAACAGCAGATTGTTGGACGCACCGCCCCACGGCGTGACGCCCGAACAAACCATAGAGCTCGCGAAAGATTACGATTTCGTCACCGTCTACACCAGCACACCCGGTTGGAAAAACGACTTGCGGCTGGCTGAGATGATGAAGACCGCCAAGCCCGATTTGAAGATCGCGTTTGTTGGACCTCCTGTGACTTCTCAACCCGATGCCGCGCTGAAGGCGAGCCCGGTGATCGATTTCGTAGTTCGCAAGGAGATCGATTATCCTCTCGCGGAATTCGCGGAGGGAAAACCGCTCGAGCAGATTCAAAACGTCAGCTTCAGAAAGGACGACTCCATCGTTCACAACCCCGAGCGACCGCCGCTTCACGATCTGGATTCGCTGCCGTGGGCGACCGATATTTACAAGCGCGACCTGGACATCACAAAGTACAACGTTCCTTTTCTGCTTAATCCTTATATCGCGTTCTATTCGTCTCGAGGATGTCCGGCGCTATGCACGTTCTGTCTATGGCCTCAGACGATCAGCGGGCATGCGTGGCGCACCAGAAGCGCCGCCGATGTTGCAGCGGAATTCAAACAGGCCTGGGGATTGTTTCCGAATCTGGAAGAAATCTTTTTTGACGACGACACATTTGCCTGGGCTAAGAAGCGCACCATCGAGGTCTGCGAGGCGCTCAAGCCAATACGCAAGACGTGGTCGTGCACGTCCCGGGTCCACACCGACTTTGAAACGCTGAAAGCGATGAGAGACGCCGGGTGCCGGTTGCTGATCGTCGGATTCGAATCCGGAGATCCGCAGGTTCTGAAGAATATAAAGAAGGGCGCGACCGTCGAGCAGGGTCGCGAGTTCATGAAAAACTGCAAGAAGCTGGGTATCGTAGTGCACGGCGACTTCATCATCGGTTTACCCGGCGAAACTCATGAGTCGATAGAGCGCACGGTGAAGTTCGCCGAAGAACTCGATTGCGAGACCATTCAGGTGTCGATTGCTCATTCGTATCCCGGCACCGAGTTCGATGACTATCTCCGCAAGAACAACTACCTGATGAATGCCGATATGACCGATGAGATGGGGCATCAACTGCCGGTTATCAACTATCCGGGACTGACCCGAGAGGAAATCGTGCAGGCGGTCGAGCACTTTTACGATCGCTATTACTTCAGGCCCAGAATAGTTTTCAGAATCGTGCGAGGCGCGCTGTTCAGCAGTCGCGAACGACGCCGGCTATACAAAGAGGCAAAGGAGTTCCTGCAATTGCGATCCAAGCGCAAGCAGTTCGTGGCGGCGCAGGCCAGCCGTTGATCGCGTGATCTAAACCGCCATCGTTTTCCGGCGCTGCCCTTGCCACGGGCGAGGGCGGCGCCGATTGCGTATGGGGGTAGAAGAGTCCGTCCTGAGTTATTGAGTTGTGAGTGCCGAATGTGCGTTTCCCGCTCCGGACGAGTTGTGATCCAGAACCCAGGTGCGAGCACTCAGAACTCAGGACTCAGAGCTCAGAACTCACCATGCCGAAGGTGGAAACACACAGACTCATCGTCAACGCGGACGACTTCGGTGCCTCGGAGGAAGTAAACGAAGCCATCATTCGCGCCCACCGGGAAGGAGTGCTGACCAGCACCAGCCTAATGGTGACCGGCGAAGCGTTTGATCAAGCCGTAGCCCTCGCACGCGAGAACCCCCGCCTGGCGATCGGAATCCATCTTGTCACCGTGATGGGCAGCAGCGTTCTTTCACACGATCAGATTCCGACGCTCGTCGATCATCAGGGGCGGTTTTCGAACGATCCGGTGTCCGCCGGGCTGAAGTACTTTTTCTCAATGCGCGCGCGTCATGAGCTCCGCCTCGAAATCAATGCCCAGTTTGAAAAGTTCAAAGCGACCGGACTTCCGCTTTCCCACATAGACGGGCATCTTCACCTTCACGTGCATCCTGTAATCTTCAAGGCCGCTCTCGAGCTGGGTGTTGGCTACGGTTGCCGGCGAATGCGAGTGCCGGTAGAAGAACGCGCGCTGGCGCTCCAATTCGACTCAAGTCATCTCGCGCTCAAGACCGTGCACGCGCTTCTTTTTTCCGCGCTGGGCGCGTACATGAAATCGAAGCTCAAGCCGTACGGTTACATTGTGCCCGAACGGGTGTACGGAAATCTTCAGAGCGGAAAAATGAACGAGGATTATTTCTTGTACGCCCTCAAACACCTGCAGTCCGCGACTTCGGAAATCTATTTTCACCCAGCAGTCTTTCGAAACGAAACGGGCGATTCCGGTGAAGGTCAACTGGACGATCAGCAGCGCCAACTGCAAGTCGAATTCGAAGCTTTGACCAGCCCCCGAGTCGCTGAGACAATCAGGACTCTCGGCATAAAGCTCACGAATTATTTTGAGCTGGAACGCGCATGAAGACTGCCACTGTTCTGGTCATCGCCATTCTCTCGCAAGCTGTCGGGGACGTTTACGTGACACGCGGAATGAAAGCGGTAGTCGAGATCTCCTCGCAGACCGCACCCACCGGCGGACTATGGGCGAAGCTACTAAGCTATGTCGCAGTTGGCCTTCATGCGGCGCGAAGTCCTGAGGTTCTGGTCGGTACGCTTTGTTTGATCGTGTTCTTTGCGCTGTATAGCGCGGCACTGTCCTGGGCCGATTTGAGCTTCGTGCTGCCTGCCACCGCGTTTGGCTACGTCTTGAATGTAGCGGCAGGCCACTATCTGCTGAATGAACGAGTATCCAGCGTTAGATGGGCTGGAGCGGTGGTGATCACATTTGGAGTCGTTTTTGTTTCGCGGTCAGGAGTGCGAGGGGCAAGAAACGCCATTGAAGCAATGGGAATAAGTGCGAGCCCGGATGGTGCGACGATCGTCGCAACGAACCCCGGAGGGTCAAACGCTCCCAAAGAAGTTCCTACGGCGGAGGTCCTCGATTGATTGCGATACTCCTCATAGCCCTGGTAGTTCTCGGAGGCTCGGCTGGCGAGGTCCTGACCACGCGGGGCATGAAGGAGGTGGGTGAAATCTCGACACTGCGCCCGCTCGAGCTAATTCGGATCGCCGGGCGCGCGCTGAGTAACAGAAACTTTCTCGGCGGCGTCTTCTTTATGGCGGTGAGCTACTTTTCTTTCTTGGGCGCGCTGGCGGTCGCGGACCTTAGTCTGGTTCTGCCCGCAACCTCGATCAGCTTTGTTATATCCACCATTGGTGCAAAGTTTTTTCTGAAGGAACACATCAGCGCTATGCGATGGACGGGGATACTGCTGGTATGCCTTGGCGTTGCGCTCGTCTTGATTTCGCCGGGTAAGCCTTGAGCCATTCGATCATTGTTATCGTGAAGATTGGATTGGCCGCGCTCGCAGCTGCGGCGAACACGTTCTATATTCTATCGATGGTTGCGAGCGTGCGGTTCTTCGGCGGCCGCTCCAGATCGAAGGCCGCTTTGAAGACCGAAGGGAGAGCTGCTGCGTTCACACCGCCTGTGTCCATAATGATTCCTCTTCGCGGCGCGGACTTCAAGGCGTATCAGAACTACGAACGTTTGTGCCGGCAACAGTACCCCGACTACCAGATCGTCTTTGGCGTTCAAGACGGCAACGACTCCGCAGTGCCGATCATCCGCCAACTCATCTCTAAGTTTCCTGAACGAAATATTGATCTAGTGATATCCGCGCAGTCGCACGGGCAGAACGCAAAGATCAGCAATCTTCAAAACATGCTTTCGGCAGTCAGACACGATCACATTGTGATTGTGGACAGCGACATTCGAGTCGGGCCCGAGTACCTGAAGACGATCATCGCACCGCTCGAGGAATCCGCAGTTGGGCTCGCTACTTGTCTGTATCGCGCGGCCGAGACACCGGATTTCGGAGCGCGGCTGGAGGCGGTAGGAATAAGCTCGGAATTCGCCGCGGGCGTGTTGATGGCGTGGATGATCGAAGGAGTGAGATTCGCACTTGGCTCGACGATGGCCACAACCCGAAAACAGCTCGAAAGAATTGGCGGGTTCCCGGCGTTGGCTGACTATCTGGCTGACGATTTCATGCTCGGCAACCTGGTGGCAAGAAGCGGGTACGAAGTCAGGCTCTCTGATCACGTAGTTGAGACGGCTATGCAACCCGCTGGATTGTCGGGAATGATTCGACATCAAATGCGGTGGGCGCGGTCGACGAGAATTTCGCGTCCCTTGGGTTATCTGGGCCTGATCTTTACCTACGGGACCGCAGTAGCGACGGTGCTGACGATAGTGGATGGGTTTTCAAGTCGCAGTTTGTGGTTGTTGGCTGTGACGCTGATCGTGCGAATGTCGATGGCGATATTGATCGGAGTCTACTGGCTGGGCGATAGAATTCTATTGCGAAATCTCTGGCTGGTGCCGATACGCGACCTGCTGAGCTTCTCAATCTGGGTGTTAAGCTGGGTGGGGCGTCGAGTGGAGTGGCGGGGCCGCTTCTTCGAAGTTGCAAAGGACGGAAAGATGAGACAGGAAGTTTCGAGTTTCTAGTTTCTGGTCTCTAGTTGCAAAGGACGCAAAGTTTCTTGACCGCTTTGCGTCTTTTGCGAATCTTTGCGTGAAACCGTCTCTGGTCGCCACCTATCGCGCGGACAAGGCCAGAAACCCAAAAGCCAAAACCCAAAACCGTTTCATTCCCTGTACGACGTGTCCAATCGATCGAGCTTGCGAAGGATTCCGGGCCATACCAAATCCGCGCCCAAACCCTTCGTGACGACTTTTGCCTGCGCTTCGATCCCAGCGAGAATCGGCTTGGCTATCGGAATCAGCTCGCCGCCGCCTGCCTGGGCCATGACCTGAATCCTGCACGCGCGCTCGAGATTGTACATCGCCAGAAAAGCTTCCCCGGAGTTGGCTCCAACGGTCAACAGCCCGTGATTCCTCAAAATGAGGTTCTTCTTCTCGCCGAGGTCTGCAACAAGCCGAGGCTTTTCATCGTCATTCAGCGCGAGACCTTCGTAGTCGTGGTACGCAAGCGAAGCCAGCGCGAACAGAGAAGGCTGTGATATCGGCAGCAGTCCGTTCTTTTGTGCCGACACTGCGATCCCATTGTCGGTGTGGAGGTGCATGACACACAATGCGTCCTCGCGGGACTCGTGTATCGCGCTGTGAATCGTGAAACCAGCGGGATTGATGTCGAAGGGCGAGTCCATCACCTTCCTGCCCTGCAGATCGATCTTGACAAGACTTGACGCGATGATCTCGTCGAACATCATGCCGTACGGGTTTATGAGAAAATGATGATCCGGTCCCGGCGCTCGATGGGAGATGTGAGTGAATATCAGATCATCCCACCCAAGCAGAGCTACGATTCGGTACGCTGCTGCCAGATCGACACGAACCTGCCATTCTTCCGCTGAAACCAAATCTCGTACGGCTGCGGTTTTTGCTTGCATATCCAAAACCTCGCTTATGGCGTTCAGGATTTTTCGGCCGGCCCGATTATCACGCCGGGATTGAGTCCGAATTGACATCGAGCAAGTGACAGAATCTCACGGCACGAGCGGCCGCGCAACAGTCGCATGCAAACAAGCAGAAGTGCGCGATGGCCCTTCGTGGACGGACCAAACCCCGGGGGTGTATCATCTCGCGCTGCGCCTCCAACCGGCGCAACCTACAAACTTCGAAAGGATCAATATTCATGAGCGATCATAGACTGCTTGTCGGCAAAGCGGCGATTGTGACGGGTTCAGGTCGAGGTATCGGCAAATCGATAGCGATGCTGTTCGCCGATCACGGAGCGTCAGTGGTAGTCAACGACATCGATGAAGACGTTGCGCGGGCTACCGCCGCCGAGATTGTCGAGGCAGGAGGGAAAGCGGTGACTTGTGCCGGCAGCGTCACCGATCCCGAATTTCCTGATCGGTTGGTTAAGACTTGCGCCGGCTCATTTGGAGGGATCGACGTCCTTGTAAACAACGCCGGCTACACGTGGGACGCGGTGATCCAGAACATGACAGATGAACAGTGGTACGCGATTATCGATGTCCATCTCACAGCTCCGTTCCGGATCATAAGAGCTGCGACTCCCTACATGCGCGAGGTTGCAAAGCAGGAGATGGCGGACGGCAAGCGTGTTCATCGCAAGATCATCAACGTCTCTTCAACGTCCGGAGTTGCCGGCAATCCGGGTCAGGTGAACTACTCCGCCGGAAAGATGGGGATTGTAGGCGTCACAAAGACGATGGCAAAGGAATGGGGCCGCTTCAACATCAACGTGAACGCGGTCGCTTACGGGTTCATTGAGACGCGGCTGACTCAATCAAAGGAGAAGCAGCACGTGACTATCGAGCGCCACGGTAAGCAGGTGGAGCTGGGAATTCCGGACCAGATGCGACAGATGGCGCCGCAGTTCATACCATTGGGCAGGTCTGGTACTCCGGACGAAGCCGCGGGTCCCGTGTTGTTTCTGGCATCTCCTCTCTCGGACTATGTCTCCGGCGCCGTGATCCTTGTTACGGGCGGATCCTACGTGTAGCGCCGAGTGCTGAGTTTGAGGCGGACTCCGAGCCCTTCCAGCGGAGCCCATCCGGCGCGCAGCTAGCTCTTGAGCCCGGGACATTGGCGGCGCGCGCGCTTGCAGAGGCGGTGCGCACGCCGACAGCCGCAGTCATCACACATCACCGATCACGAGTCCAACACCCTCCACTCAGCACTGAACATCCTCTTCGGCACAATTGTTGCGCCCTTATAACAATTCCACCTTGCGGTGACTACTTGCGAGGCAGACAGGTATCAGAGTGTGGACGACAAGCAGACAGGGAGGGTGTAGTTATGAAGAACAGGGCATTCATTCTTTTGGCAGCATTTCTTGTGCTGCTCACAGCAGGCGCTGGGCCGGCTCTTGCGCGGGCCGATGACAAAGGCAGCAAGGGTGACCTCAAAGGACCAGCCAAAGAGTCGGATAAAGCCGCCGAAGCTTTCCGGGACATCATGGGCACTCCCGATAAGGCGATTCCAAAGAAGGTCCTTGACTCAGCGGAATGCGTCGCGGTCTTTCCATCAACCATCAAGGGAGGATTCATAGTCGGCGCCCAGAAAGGCAACGGCGTTGTTAGTTGCCGAACCGCCAACGGCTGGAGCGCCCCAGTCTTTCTAGATCTCTCCGGCGGCAGCGTCGGCGCGCAGATCGGCGGTCAATCAACCGATTATGTGTTCCTAATCATGAACAGGACCGGAGTCAATCATTTGCTCTCGAATAAGTTCAGCCTCGGTGGCGAGGCTTCAGTAGCCGCCGGACCAGTCGGCCGTGAAGCGGGCGCTTCAACCGATTGGAAACTGAAAGCCGAGATACTTTCTTACTCTAGAAGCAGAGGCCTGTTTGCAGGTGTCGAACTGAAGGGAGTTGTCATATCGACCGACGGCAGCGATATGCGTGCGGTCTACGGCGGAGAAGGTAACGCCAAGGACATCCTGCTCGACAACAGACGAACTGCGCCAGCCGAGGTGCAGGCGTTTCCGAAAGAACTCGGCCGCTACTCAACCGCCGTTGGGGAGAAAGGGCGGCGATAACCGAGGCCACGACTTCCCCAAACCGTGAGTCGTGTATGGGTCGTGCCGGCCGCGTGAGTTCCTTCAGATGGAGTTGGTGGCGTTAAGTGCCCCCTGATGCTTAGCGCCACCTGTCACGACGATCGTCACGATCCTTTCACGATTCACGGTTTTTTTTTCGACGATCAACAGTTCAGAAGCGACATCAACCGCTTCGCTATTCACCGCAATCCGAGTGTGCTATATTGCTGCTTCTTTTTTCGCACTTAAACCGAGTAACCGGAGAGAAGCTTGGCAATACTTGTCGACAGATCAACTCGTGTCGTGGTGCAGGGCATCACCGGAAAAGAAGGTTCGTTTCACGCCGCGCAAATGGTGGCTTATGGAACGAAGATTGTCGCGGGGGTGACTCCGGGAAAGGGCGGCACTCTTCACGAAGGCATACCGGTGTTTGATACCGTAGCTGACGCGGTGCGCGAAACAGGCGCAAACGCGAGCGTCATATATGTGCCGCCTCCTTTTGCTGCCGACGCGATAATGGAATCGGCGGACGCCGGACTGGCGCTGGCAGTGTGCATCACCGAAGGAATTCCGGCCCTCGACATGGTCCGCGCCTTCGACTATCTCCGCGATCGTTCGACTCGACTCGTAGGTCCAAATTGTCCGGGCGTGATTTCTCCTGGAAAGTGCAAGATTGGAATTATGCCCGGCCACATTCACAAGGAGGGGCGCGTGGGCGTTGTCTCACGCAGCGGCACTCTGACCTACGAGGCGGTGCACCAGTTGACGAACCTGGGACTCGGTCAGAGCACTGCGATAGGAATCGGTGGGGACCCGGTCATCGGAACAAACTTCGTCGACGCACTCGATCTGTTTGAGAAAGATCCTGAGACCGACGCGGTGGTGATGATCGGCGAGATCGGTGGAACCGCCGAGGAACAGGCCGCCGACTTTGTAAAACAGAAGATGACAAAACCGGTGGTGGGGTTCATCGCTGGACAGACCGCTCCTCCGGGCCGCAGGATGGGTCACGCTGGCGCGATCATCGCCGGAGGGAAGGGAACTGCTGCGGAAAAGATGTCGGCGATGGAAGCCGCGGGAATCCACGTGGTGAAGAGCCCGGCCGATCTCGGCGCCAGGTTGGCAGAAGTGCTGAAGCGCTGAGCGCGGTCTTTTTGAAGAACCTGTCGCCGGAGCGGCGAGAAACCTCGAGATTGGGAGCTATCGGCAAGCAGCTAGTAATCGTCGGAGCTCTGATTGTATTGATCGGAGTGATTCTGATTGTCGTAGAGCGCGCGCCGTGGCTGAAGATAGGAAGATTGCCTGGAGATTTCCTGATCGAACGAGGGAATTGGCGGTTCTATTTTCCGCTCGCTACGAGCATCCTGTTAAGCATCATTCTGACTCTCATAATGTGGTTGTTTCGTCGACGATAATCTGAGGTCTTCATACTGGATGGAGGGCGACTCACCAAAACGCAAGCCGAAGAAGACTGCCCGCATTGTCTGTGCGAACGACAACGAATTCTGGACCACGCAAAAGCAGTTCTGGCAGTGGGTGCGCGAAGGGTTGGTTGATGTGACCGGTCAGAAGCCGCTCACCGGGCGGTTTGGCGGCAAGCGCGAGAAGCTGCTTGTGATGGTCCGGCACGTCATACTCGACAACGCAAGCCCTCATCACAAGCAGGAAGTTCTGGAGCGCTATTCGAAGCTGCCTCAAAAGATCAGCAAGCGCCGAGATGGCGATCCAAAGAACTAGCAGCCGCAGTTACATCACCTTATTTTCATCCAATTAGCAGTATTCGGCTAATGTGATTCTTTAGCCGTCGTGGCCATGCTAAACAAAGGCTTGAACCCGGAAGCCGAAGCCGACGCTACCACCCTGCGCACCGAGATACTGGCGGGCGTGACTACGTTCGCCACGATGGCCTACATCATATTCGTCCAGCCGGTAGTGCTGAGCGCAGCCGGCATGGACCAGGGCGCGGTGTTCACTTCTACATGCATCGCGACCGCCTTTGCTACGGTGCTGATGGGGCTCCTCGCCAACTACCCGGTGGCTGTAGCGCCGGCGATGGGACACAACTTCTTCTTCGCTTACGTTGTCGTCCTCAGCATGAAGATTCCGTGGCAAGTTGCACTCGGGGCGATATTCATTTCGGGGATTCTGTTTCTGCTGACTTCAAGCTTCGGCTTACGCGAGAAACTTGTGGCGGCAGTACCCGAATCTTTGAAGTGCTCGATAGCGGCAGGCATCGGACTGCTGATAACGCTTATCGGGCTGGAATGGGCAGGCCTGGTGCGACTCGATCCCGCGACGTTTGTTTCTCTGGGCCACCTGGACAGCAAGCCGGCGATAGTTGCGCTTATCGGGTTGGTCGCGACTATTGTGCTGATGGCTCGAGGCGTCAAAGCAGCGATACTCCTTGGCATAGTAGCCGCCGCCGTAGCAGGTGTGCCGCTTGGCGTTGTGAAGGCACCTTCGGGCATCGTCAGCCTGCCTCCATCAGTGACGCACACGGCGTTCAAACTGGATATCGTCGGCGCGTTGAGCCAGGGATTATTCGCGATCATCTTCATCTTCTTTTTCCTCGATTTGTTCGACACGGTTGGGTCCTTGATCGGCATTGCTAAGCAGGCGGGTTTCATCAAGGAGGGCAAGCTCCCACGAATTGGCAGAGCGCTGCTCGCGGACGCAGTGGGCACGGTTGGCTCGGCGCTTTTGGGAAACACGACGATGGTGAGCTACATCGAGAGCGCGTCAGGCGTTGCCGCTGGCGGTCGCACCGGAATCGCGGCATTTGTGACCGCGGGATTGTTCTTAGTTGCGCTTCTGTTTTCGCCGCTTGTCGGCGCGATCAGCGGCGGCTTCCCGTCGCAAGAAGCCGTTCAGTTTGGGGCGAGCCAGGTGAGTCACAGTTTTGTTCTTTATCCGGTGACGTCACCTGCGTTGATCGTGGTAGGAAGTCTTATGATTCGTTCGCTGAGCGAGATCGACTGGAAGGATTTCACCGAAGCTCTGCCGGCTTTCTTGACGCTGGTGTTGATGCCTTTGACGTTCAGCATCACTGACGGGATGGCATTCGGTTTTATTTCATATTCGTTATTGAAGGTGGTGAGCGGTCGAGCGCGGGAAGTGCATTGGCTTGTGTACGTCTTTGCGGTGTTGTTTGTGGTGCGGTATGCAGTACCTTCGCTGCATTGATGCTTATTGTGAATAGAGAACTCCCCGCGCGGGCTTAAGCTGATCTTAAATGGAGGTCCCTGGCCCTAAAGTTTATCTTCAATTGTCGAGTTGCCGACTGTTAAAGATTTACATTCACTTCGAGTGATGAGTTAAAGAGATGGCGTATCTCATAAGGCCTCTGTGCACAATCAAGACAATTCGGAAAAGATTGGAGCGGGTGACGGGGCACGATCCCGCGACCTTTGGTTTGGGAAACCAACGCTCTACCAACTGAGCTACACCCGCTCGATGCGTTGCTACGCACTTCTACCATAGATAATCCGACGCGAGCAAGCAGCCTTTCATCGGACCATTCAGCGAGGGCGCAATCCTTATGGCAAGAGATGGCAAGAGCGGCTTTGCCGCCAAAAACTTCTGGCCCAAACCAAACAAGTACGCACATTCTGTGGGGTCGTTTCATCGCCAGCGTCCATTGATTGCGCAATGCTTCGCGCCAAGACCAGCATCTTGCCGCACGAGCTCCGGACGTCCGTGCGCGATTACAGAATTCTTCGATGGAGATCGCCTTCGATCTGCGGCAAATGTGGATCACCAGAATAAGAGTGTTGAGCAACAATAACGCTGCCCTCGGAGGCCTGACGGAGTTACGCATTCGCGCCTCCCAGCACATCGCTCATTTTCATTGAGCATGCCGCCAGCGGAATAGCAGTGGAAGCTGACCTTCAAAGCAGCTTGTCGGAGCGATGCTCGCCGAGGCTCTCGGCTAAACGGCGTGTTAGCTCTTTCATGTCCACTCCGCCGTCCGGCAGGCGATCGAGCCCATAAACTGTCTGAGGGAAGTTCAAGTTCTTCTGTACCTCCCAGATGTTATCGTGTTGATCGGGCGGATATATTTTGGCCGGGTCTCCGACTGCCACCCAGCCGATCGGAACCATCGATCGTGGTGGCAACTTGCTGTTTACGTGCACCACACCATTGATGCGGACTTCGGATTTGTCTCCGATAACTGCGCCGTGGAAGATCGTCGTTCCAGTGGCAAGGAAGACTTCGCTCCCGATCTCACAACCCATCAAAGTTGCGTGAGGCCCTACCAGTACATAGTCGCTAATTTTGATTGGATGGTTCTTTGAGGCCCTGATGACGGCATTCTCTCTGACGATTACCTGCGAGCCAATTGTCACTCGCTGGCCTTCCGCGACGACTGTCACGCCAAAGCCGATTCGAGAGTGCGGTCCAATGACCACGTCTCCGCAGATCACAGCGGAGGGAGCTACATAAGCCGATTCGTGAATGCGGGGCTCGAGCTTTTGGTGGCTGAGCAACATTGGATGCCTCCCAAGGGAAAGTGCTGAGTCTTGAGTGCCGAATGCTGAGTCCAGAGCTCACATCCTCAGCCATTCCTTTAAGCGTCGGCCGAACGACTTCTGAGATTCAACTTCAGGTCTTTGGCAGTGTCGCTGTCCCTTAAGCTGCTACTGCAGGTTCGCGCTCCGTCAATGTCGAGCCGGACTCAGCACTCAGCACTCAGCACTCAGCACTCTGTACTCACTGAGCCACCTCGATCGTCAGAACTACCGTCGCGCGCATTTCAATCGTTCCCGTTTCTACCGGCGTCGTCGCCGTTCCAGCTAATCGAGCCTCAGCCATACCCTGTACGTAGGGCCGCGGCTCGAAACCGCCGCCCTCCTCTACACGAAGGATACGTACAACCTTTAGACCCAGCGCAGACGCAAGCACCTCCGCCTTCGCTCGGGCCCTCACCGACGCTTCCGCAAGAGCCCTGGTGCGCACCGGCTGCTCGTCTTTCAATGTGAACCGTAGCGATTGAATGTTATTCGCTCCCGACTGCGACGCAACGTCGATTATCTTCCCGAGCTGCTTCAAGTCCCCGGTTTTGACCTCGACGATGTTTGTAGCGGTGTAGCCGGCTAGCGTCGGCTGACCTCCCTCGCGCGGGTAGCGGTAATTCGGGCTCAACGAGTAGCTCGCCGTCTTGACATCTGTAGTTCCGCCAAATTGCTTTTTCAACTCTGTCAGCACCACGTCGAGCTGGGTTGCGTTGTTAGCAGCTGCCGCCTGGGCCGTCGCGGCCTGCGTGACCACTCCTACAAGCAGGATCGCCTGGTCAGGTTTCACTGGAATCGTAGCGTCGGCAGTGACTCGAATCGTGGGCCGCACCGAACGATCCGGCGGCTCCTGCGCGCCCGTGCCAACGCCCGGCAACGCCGCAACGATCAGCGCGGCGAACCAACAAATTGTCACTAGTTTCTTCATCATCGCTTGCCTCCGTTACTCGAGGTTCAAGACCCTCAGATTCTATCGGCGGGCGTTTCGCTGCATCAACCTGTCGAATGGCCGCTGTGTTATCATTTTGAGGCTGCGGTGTCCAGCAAGAATCAGATCGAGGTCACAAGATGTGACGTCGCCGGCGGCAACACCGAACTGGCAGCACCGCTGGCTTATGGGGAGCCTCGGCTCAACCAATTAAGCCGAAGTTTTTAAAATCTTATGGCTCAAGATGTGAAGTTTTACATGAGCTTCAGGGGTCAGCTCATGCTGATCCTCATAGGCTTCGTACTATTGACCATTGTGCTCGTCGTGGCGCTCGACAGTTGGGCGGCCAATCGCGCCGACGAAGAGGTCGCCAAGCAGAGCAATCAAGTCAAGGACGCGGTCAACGACGGGTTCACCGATTTTGAGCTGGCGCTCGGCATGGCCATCCACAACCTGGCCTCCGACACTACTCTCTATCGCCAGATCGAGGCCGGGGAGATCAAAATCCCGGACACGATTCAACACATCATCGTAGCCGACAAGTACGGCAATGTGAGCGACTCGACTCTTGGCGAACAGGAGGTGCGCACCGTAACAGTGCCCGAAGAAGAAGACGTTAAGGCGACACCGATCGACCCGGTTGAAAGCGAAATGCAGCTTCACGGCGAGCCTGTGCGAACTTACAACTTTCCGTTCATGTCATCGCGAGGCCTCTACTGGATAATCATCGTTACCAAGCCGCAATCGATCACCAGCCAGATCGATACAGCTTCCAAGAACCTTGCCGCCAAGAGTGCTCAACTTTCGAACGTAAGACTGCTGGCGACCGCGGGTCTGCTGATCCTGGCGCTGGGTATCGCAGTAGTAATTGGATGGCGTTTCACTCGGCCGGTAGGCGTTCTCGCGGCGGCGGCGCGACAGGTAGCCGCGGGGCATCTCAACTTTCGCGTGCCAGTTACGAGGAGGGACGAAATTGGGCAGCTTGCCACCACATTCAACGAGATGATCGAAGGCCTTGAATCAAAGCGCGAGCTTGAAGAACGGTTGAATCAAACTGAGCGTGCGGCAGTCATCGGGCGGATTACGCAGGCGGTGGCCCACGAGATCCGTAACCCGCTGAACGTCATCAATCTCTCCATCGATCACGTATCCAACAAGTACGCACCCGAAGACGAATCGAAGCGAGCGCAGTTGAATCGGATGCTCGGCTCAATAAAAGATGAAATCAGCAGGTTGAACCGGATGCTGAGTGACCTGTTGAACTACGGCAGGCCTGCCGGCCTTGCGTTCGAGACAGTCAACCTTCGAGATCTGGTGAAAGAGACGCTGTCTCTGATCAAGCCTCAAGCGGACGAGCAGCACGTGCAGATGAAACTCGAAACCGATGGATCCTCGGCCGAGGTTCTTGCGGACCGGGAGAGGCTGAAGTCGTGTCTCTCAAACATCGCGATCAATGCTTTGCAAGCGATGCCCGCGGGAGGGAGTCTCCAAACTCATGTGCAGACGGTGAACGGTCACGTCGAAGTCGCGATCACCGACTCGGGCAGCGGGATCAGCGAAGACGCGCTCACCAAAATATTCGAACCGTACTACTCTACGAAGCAGTCCGGCTTCGGGCTCGGACTTGCGGTGACCAAATGGATCATCGAGCAACACCGAGGGTCGATTGAAGTGAACAGCAAGCTGAACCAGGGCACTACTTTTGTAGTGAGGCTGCCCTCGGCCGAAAGCACCGTGGACGCGACCGTCACCGCTGCGCAGCGCTAGCCGGTCGCTGCCCCTCGCCGCATTTTCCACCTTCGTAGTCTTTGTTTGATTGTGACTGAGTAATCTCGCGGACAACCCCAACTGCCCCGTCTGAAACAAACAAGGACAACGCCATATTCCCGCGAATATTGAGCAAAGCGCTTGTCGAAGCTCATTGCGCCGTTAGAACATGACTTCATTGGGACTCTAGAGTGAAGTATGGCACCCACGCAGGAAATCGAAAGGAACCTATTATGTCGCGAAACAGAGTATTGGTAGTAGATGACGAAAAGAACCAGCGGGAAATCTACACGTTGATACTTGAAGATGAAGGCTATTCAGTTATCGCAGCCCAAAGCGCCGAGCAGGCACTCAGATTGGCGCGCGACAATCACTTTGACCTCGTAGTGACCGACTACAAGATGACCGGAATGGATGGACTGACGCTGTTGAATGAGCTGTTGAAAATGGATTCGTCGCTGATCGTGATCATGATGACTGCTCACGGATCAGTCGGGTCGGTGAAGGATGCATTGCGGGGAGGAGCATTTGACTACCTCAGCAAGCCGGTCGATCGCGAGGAGCTGCTGAACGTAGTACGCAGCGCTCTTGGGAGGCTGAATCACATCGACGACGAGATTATCGGCGATTCAAAGGAGATGGAACGCGTGAAGAAGATGATCCTGAAGGTCGCAGGTTCGTCTTCTACTGTGTTGATTCGAGGTGAATCCGGGGTTGGAAAGGAAAGGGTGGCGCGAGCCATTCACCGGGCCAGCCCGCGTTCTGTCGAGATTTTTCAAGCGGTGAACTGCGCCGCCATCAACGAGAACCTGCTCGAGTCGGAACTGTTCGGGCACGAGAAGGGCTCGTTTACCGGCGCTCATACGCAGAAGAAAGGTCAGTTTGAACTCGCCGACCACGGAACCCTCTTTTTGGATGAGATCGGCGACTTGAATATCAGCATGCAGGCCAAACTGCTCAGGGCCCTGCAGGAAAAAGAGGTGCTGCGCGTCGGCGCGCCCAGGCCCGTGAAGGTAGACGTGCGAGTCATTGCCGCCACGAATCGAGATCTGGAGATGATGGTCAAAGACGGCCGGTTCCGCGAGGATTTGTACTATCGGCTTAACATCATTCCGATCGAGATTCCACCCCTGCGCAGCCGCAGAGACGACATCGCCCAGCTCATCGATTTCTTCATACAAAAACACAGCGCCTCGGTGAACCGAAGGATCAAGGGGCTTACAGCAGCCGCCCGGAAATTGTTGATGAACTATTCGTGGCCGGGAAACGTGCGCCAGCTCGAATCGGCACTGGAGCGAGCGATTCTTTTGTGTGAAGGAAACGAGATCGATGTAGAAGACTTGCCGGTGGAGATTCGCCAGGAGGGTTCGCCGGGTTCGGCGCTCTTCAAGTTGCCGCCAGAAGGAATCTCATTTGAAGACGTGGAACGATCGCTCATCACCCAAGCCATGGACCAGACCGGCTGGAACATAACTCGAGCAGCAAAGTTACTCGGGTTGTCCTTTCGAACGCTTCAGTATCGGCTCGAGAAATTCAACTTGAAACGTCCAGGGCGTGATGGAGATGGAAAGGACTACGACGAAGTTTCCTGACCGTTGATTTTGAGTGCGGCGAGGCGTAACAACGGGCGCCGGGCTTCAGAGGGAGATCTATGGCTAAGGTCGCAGGCTTTATCGCCGCGGGTGGGCGAAGCTCGCGAATGGGGAGAGACAAAGCCTGGCTCGAGATCGGCGGTCGGCCGATGATCGAGCGGGTCATCGAAGTCGTGCGCCCGGTTACGTCTTCTTTATCCGTGATTGCGAATGATTCGACTTATTTCCGACTAGGGCTAAGGGTCTTGGAAGATACAAATAAGGGGATTGGACCACTTGAAGCGATAAGGACTGCGTTAGCGAATTCGACAGAAAGCCGGGCGCTGATCGTCGCATGCGATCTGCCGCTGGTAACAACCAAGTTGTTTGAGTTCTTGGTGAGCATCGACGCGAAGTATCAGGCAGTGATTCCGGTTGGACGCGACGGGAGAATGGAGACGTTGTGCGGTTTATACGCACGTGATGCGCTCGAGTGCGTAACAAAGTTGATTGGCCGTGGTGATCGCATGGTTCGGTTGCTGTTTTCGGAGGTGTCGACACGCTTCGTATCGTTTAATGAATTGAAACACCTTCCTGGGAGCGAGCACTTTTTTGAAAACGTAAACTCAGAGACGGATTATTTGAAAGTGAGAGGTCTTACAGAAGCTTCGGACCCGGCGGGTGGATGGGGTGTTAAATAGCTGAAGGATTTCAAAAAAATCTTGCAATAGTATTGTGCGAGTGCTTATACTGGTCACGCTTTTTAAGCGACTTCCCCCGGGTTACTAGCTAGTGTCGGCATCTACTGCGACCCCCCGAGAGCTGGCAAGAGAGCCCTCTGTGGGAAGAAACTCGCTGAACTGGAGTTTCAGCACCCCGTCCAGAACAGCTTTGAGGTAGAGTCGGATGTCGTTCTTCTGTCGATTAAGCAGACGGCACTACTGGTGCACGCCTCATCGCTCAGCGGACAATCGCCTGGTACAAGTATGTTACGAATGCGGGGCCGAGAGACCGGCGCGAGAGCTACATACGGAGCTCTCGTTTGACCGGAAGAGCGGTCCGGTAGCCGTACCGAGACCTGAAATCACCAGGCGAGCAGTTCCGCGAATCGTTCCAGCTCAGGCCGCCGTTGCCGAACCGGTTGCGGCTGGCCAGGTCCGACTGAGGCGGTTGCTCGTCGTGAAATGAAGTGCTGAGTGCGAGTGCTGAGTGTTCATTGAGACTCGGCCACCCAAACCCAGACGAAATCGAAAAAACCTTCCCTGAGCGGTGGCCTCAAGCACCGAATCGAGAGATTCTCGTCCTTATTGGCGCAGTCTGGTCAGCTCCAGGTCCAGGCAGTCGGGGCAGATCCCGTGACTGAATTCGACGGCCGCAAGCCTTGAAAGATAGCTCTCCACCTGTTGCCAGTAGTTGTGATCGACCCTGACCCGCTTGCACCACGAACAGATCGGCAACAAACCTTGCAACTGCCTGACCCGAACGAGGACCTCCTCGAGTTCCGAAACCCGGCTCGTCAGCTCTTCATGCAGGGCCAGCATCCTGATCCCGACACCGAGCCGGGAGTGGAGCTCCTGGCTGTCGACCGGCTTTCCAACATAGTCATCTGCACCTGCCTCCAGCCCCATTGCCACATTCGCATGCGCGTGCTCTGTTGTAAGTAAAAGCACATATCGTGGGCGGAGATCCTCTCGGGAGCGAATACGCCTGCATAACTCCAATCCGTCAACTTCGGATAACATCCAATCGAGTATCAGGAGCCTCGGCGCGCCGCTCTGTTGTAGCTCGTGCCACGCCTCATCGCCGTTGCAAGCGCTGACCACCTTGTGACCCCACTTTGAGAGAGTCGATTCTAATAATCGCCGCGATGTTGGATCGTCGTCGGCAATCAACACATTCATATCCTCACCTATGAACCAAGAACAGGATTCTTATGCGGTAATGGAATGCCCAAACGCTCAACCGCCAAGATCGGTCCTTCAACCCGGCGCAGAGCGAATCAGCCCATTACGAGCATCACGATGCTTCTAGTTGGAGTAACGTCATCGCAAGCGATGTGCCGTCTGGTGGACAAACGACAGGTTGTTCAACCTGAACTCGCTATGCAGTTTGCGGGACTCGAAGAGAATCAAAGAGGTCGTGATGTGGTAGCGCTCCATTCGGAGGGCAGGTTTGTGATGTGGCCAAAGGCCGCAGTTGGAGATGACGAGATGGAACGCGGAACCCGCGCCGTCCATCTCATCACCTCACTTGCCTGTCTATTGAGTGCAAGTCACCCGATCGCCGCGGAGCGCGATGTCGTCTATAAACCAACCGACGCCCCTGCCGCTCGTGTCTGAACCGAATCGGAATCGGATCTTCACTGTCTTCCCGGCGAAGCTGCTCAGGTCAACTACAACTTGTTGCATCCCGCCGATCTGGCCGTCGACCCAGGCGGCCCTCCCCGCCAGCGGATTGCTGAATATTTTGTCGATCTCTCCGGTGTAACCGCCTGTGAGAATCTTTGGCCCGAGATCTTGAAAGTCTCCGCCAGTCGAAATCTCCAACACGCCTCCGTCAAACGAACCCAACTCGAATGAGAATGTGTGGAAGAAAACAAGCTGAGCATTCCTTACGTCGGATGGGATCTGTATCGGCGGCGCGTCCAGATGCGCGTCTGCCATCTTTCCCGGATCGTCTGAAAACCACGAGTGCCCCGGCGAATGAAAACGCTTGACCGAGATGGACCAGGTGTCCAATGCCTTCTTCTTTTTCTTGAATGCGCTTGCATGAGCCCAGCTTACAGCGCCAGATTCAACATTCTCGCTCATCAGTTGCAAGGCCTCAGATCGCCCGACCGCTACGACAAAAGGAATAGCCGACTGACCGGAAGGCGACTGAACGGTTAGCGTAAACTTTATCGGTGTTCCACAAGGCACCGCGCGATCTACCGAAAAAGCAAGCGGCGACGCGCCGTCCGCGTTTTGCCCCGGCGAGATCGCCGGAAAATCTGTTGCACCCGTAGTCACAGCGATTCCCTGCGTGGTGGTGCTCAGAATCGCATGAGAGGCTGCAAGCCCAACCGGCGACAAATCGGTGAGCGAGACTGTCATCGAAACCGACTCGCCGGGGTCGGCTATCGAATCAGCCCCGCCGGTTAAGGTCAACCCGGCAATGCCCGCGACCGCAGAATCTTTTCGCTCAGCGTTGTATATGACAAGAGCGAAGTCCTGATCGGTTAGGTCGCCGTTGCCGCCGCGGCCATCGCCGGCGATGTTCGAAGCTTTGACTCTGACTACGAACGCCCCGGTAGTTCCGGCCGGCAACCACACGCCTTCAACATTGTTCTTGGTGTCTGCCGAGCCGCCCGCCTGCGAATCCTGGCCCTTGAAGTTGTTCCCGCGGTAGACCTGTCCATTGGCAATCACTTCCAAATCCAGATCGTTGACCCACGGCACGAATGCCGAAAATCCCGGCGCATCCGTCCACGCCAGCGTCACCCGAAATGGAAGCGACGAGTCCTTGATTTCCCCGGTAAGCACAAGGTCCTGTCCGCTGTCGGTGAAGGTTGTGGTCTGGTTTACGATCACTCGCGAAGCATTATCAAGCGCCCGGCTCAGGTTCAGCAGACCCCAGCCTTGCCTCGGATGCGGCAGATCGCCTCCTGCTGCGTCACCCGTCATATACGTAGTCGAGTTCAGCAGGAACGCTTTCACCAGAGCAGCAGTTGGTTCTTCTCCTCGATTGATCAGCGATTGGCGGATGAGGGCCGCGGCACCTGCAACCTCCGGAGTCGAGTGGCTAGTTCCAGACGACCACGTATACAGCGTTTGGCCTTCGGGAAAGTACGGCTTGCCGACATCCAGACCGCACACTCCGCTGCCATCGAAATTCGGATGCTGAGACGCAGCGCCTTGAATGTGCGAGCCCGGCGCGGTGATGTCCGGCTTTAGGCGCCCGTCATCCAAAGGTCCACCCGACGAGAAGAACGCGATATCCATCGCATTATCGGCCCCGCTGTCCCTGACGCCGCAGCCATCGATCCCATCCTGGCGCGAGTTCTCGCTCGCAGCTACGCATATGATGTTCTTAGCTGTTCCCGGCATGCTGATCGTATGCAGGAACCCCGAATTGCCGGCGGCAAAACAGATGGTCATCTCCTGATTTCCGGGTTGTGCCGGATCGGCATCGCGGACTCGAGAGTCATACTCCTGAGAATCGATCGAATACTCGTTTGTAATCGCTCCCCAGCTATTGGAGGAGATGCGTGCGCCGTCGCGATAGCCCTCCGATAAGACTTTGGTATACGGCTCGGTTAGACCGAACGCACCGCCGGATTCAAAAATCTTTGAAGACCCCAACAGCGCGAACGGAGCGATGCCGATGCCGTAGCCATAGCCCGACGAGTCCCTAAACGCCCGGTCGGCGGAAGTGTTCGAACCCCCTGCAATAGACAGGTTGATCGTGCCGTGTCCAAGCGGGTCTCCTGGATCAAGTTCCGCGGTGTAGTCCCTTGCATAGGCGACTCGACTCTGATGCGAAGCGTCGAGAAAGTCAGGATGAAGCTCGGCCGCCGAAGTCGATCCTCGATCGATGCCGGTATCAGCGACGTCTATCACGAAATTAAGCGGCGAGCTAAACCCCTGCGCCGCAAGCCACGCGATGTAACCGGGACCGCGTGACTGTTTGAGATCATTCGTGAGGTTTCCGGCGGAGATCTGATCAGCACGTTCATCCATGAGCGTCGGCGGATTCCACGGCTCGATGTTCACCACGTTCGGAAGGCTTACCAGTTGACTGATCGTCCCCGCCATCACCTTCATCCTAAGATTGGTAAAGCGTCCGACTTCGTAGGCATCGCCTGTGATAGACATTGCCATTTGTTTCGCAGCACGAACGTCAGCGTCCGACGCAGGGCGTCGAGTCCTCGTCGAAGCTGCGTTGCGCGCGAATTGAATTGCTATGCTGACCTCTTGCAGAGGATTCTCTTTCATCACGCTCTTCAGCTTCGGATGAATCTTGTAGTCGTTTAGAAACGGTCCGTCCCATTGAACGAAGCTTTCGCCGCGAGAGGCCGCGGCGGCAACCAGACTCGTGACTCCAACGGCGCCGTCCCCGTGCGTGCGTACGAGGAAGGCATTGTTGGGCAGATAAGCGATTGGTTCAAATCCGGCACCACGGAGCTCCTCCAACCACTCGCGCTTGACGGGTCCGACGAACTGGATCAGGCGAAAACTGGATGATGTGTCGTGGTCGTATTTCGAGGCTCCAGAGCCGGGGGTGCCCGGCAAGTACCTGCCCGGCGCATCCTCGGCGGTGGTGTCGAAGGCTCCTGATCTGAGTGACAAAACATTCAGATCGTCGCGAAGCTCGGTTTGAGGATGGACTTGGTCGATGTTCGAGACGCGCAGGCTCTCTGCAACCAAGGATCGCGAGTCATCGACCTGCAGCAGCTTGAATGATCCGTAATCGCCGAGGATGACCGCGCCGTCGGCGAGCAGTTCGTTCAAGCGTCTTTCATCTCCTTGATCGACGGCCATTTTATGGCGGTGTCCGGGGCTGATGTACAAACCAGGCCTGGGGCTGTTCACAGTCTTGCCGGAAAGTTGCTGTTGCGAGCT
>DATFXM010000080.1:0-65424 GCA_035315885.1 Blastocatellia bacterium | reverse complement strand
GGTGCGACTACCCCCGGTTCGCGGACTCACCGGGGGCTACATCCTGTCGCCCGCTGCGCGGGCTTGCGTCTCTATTGGTGCGACTACCCCCGGTTCGCGGACTCACCGGGGGCTACATCCTGTCGCCCGCTGCGCGGGCTTGCGTCTCTATTGGTGCGACTACCCCCGGTTCGCGGACTCACCGGGGGCTACATCCTGTCGCCCGCTGCGCGGGCTCGCGTCTCTATTGGTGCGACTACCCCCGGTTCGCGGACTCACCGGGGGCTACATTCTGTCGCCCGCTGCGCGGGCTCATCTCTTGTGTCGAAACCTCTAGGGGTCGACACTCGGCACTCGGCACTCGGCACTCGGCACTCGGCACTCGGCACTCGGCACTCGGCACTCGGCACTCAGCACTCAGCGCTCCGCCGAGTGTAACCGTGACCCGACGACCGGCGTTTCATTTACTTACAACAACCGCTGGGATAATCTGAATACTCCTATGAAAACGATTCTTATAATTGCGCTCGTGGTGGGTTGTGCTACTTCGATGGCAGCTCAAACAAACCAAACCATATCGTGGCACGACAGCGTTCGTGATGTTTATATCGATAACGAACTCGACCGAACCGCCCAATTTCTTGTCAGCGACAACCCTTCGCGAGCCGCAATCATTTGCTCAAAACTCAACAAAGCCATCGTCCTCGACATCGATTCACACACGGTGAACATCATCCCGAAGGACAAGTTCAAGTTCTCTGCCGATCGCGCCGAAGCAACATCCGACGGTGCCTACGAGAAGGCCGGGAAATTCACCCGAATAGACGGTCCCGTTTACTCATTCGCCATCGATGGCAAGCCGGTTCTGATCAGGCCACACACTGGCGAAACCGGCGTCATGAACCAGACAAAGCTCTGGGAAATTGTTCCCGTCTGGAAAGCGCTGATGGACAACTACAAACCTGACCCCTCGACCGTTGAAGCGCTGAAGTCGGTCGACAAAGATACCGATGTGACGCTTCTGTTCGGCACCTGGTGCGGCGACAGCAGGCACTACATTCCGCAGGTAATGAGGGCGCTCACCGAAGCCGGGAACAACAAGCTCCATCTGAAGCTGATCGGCATCGACACTCAGTTCCGCCAGCCCTCCGACACCGTACAGCCGCTCCACCTTACAAACGTTCCAACAATCATCGTAGAACGAGGGGGCAAAGAAATTGGTCGAATCGTCGAGACTCCGGCAACCAACTCACTCGAAAGCGATCTTGCCGCAATACTCTCGGGCAAGACTCCGGTTCACAACGGACGTTGGGAGCGGGGTCCACTCATAGCAAAAGGGTCGTACTCATATCGCAATCGCAACGGGCAAGAGATCGGTACTGAGAGCTGGGAGTTGTTCAATGCGGTCGAAGGAGGCTTCTTCGCGCACAGCCGCATAACCGCAGAAGGCATGTCTACGGAAGTGTACGAACGTGTTGATGCATCATTTCGTCCGGCCTTCGCTGAAATAACGAAGATTTCTGGTGACCAGCGCATTCGAACCAGAATCTCAGTAGACGGGCACACCCTGACTGCGCGGGTTCGCGGCAGCGCATCGGGAGTTGCGACTCAGACATTGGAAGTCCCAGACAAGTTCTTCCTCTCTACACCGGCGATTGTTACTCAGGGGTGGTGTGAGGCCTCGGCGGGTAGCAAGAATACAATCTACCTCGAACCTTTTGAGTTCCAGAACTCACTGGGGACGTTGGCAACGGTGTCGTACGATGGGATCTTGTCGCCTGCTATGGTTCAGGTTCCGGCCGGCACCTTCCTGGCGACTATTGCTGGACGACCTGGAGACTGGCAATGTGAGATCCATAGCCGCTTGAAAATACCGGTCAAATGCACGATTGGTGACGTCCAGTACCTGTTGACGTCAACCACGATCCAACCGGACACTAAGTGATCAGACCGACAGATTGAATTTTTGTTAACGCCCGCACAAACGAATACTGCATCACAAGTCCCTGCGCTTGACAATCGCAAGCCCCATCCTATATTCGATTAGTTTTGATCTGAGCGTAAATTCTCAATAACGTACTTCATTTTTTCTGCGAGAGGGGACAATCCATGACTAAAAAATATGTTTACGTCTTTGCTGAGGGCAAAGCGGACGGCACCGGCTCGATGAAAGATCTTCTCGGTGGCAAGGGTGCCGGTCTGGCCGAAATGACAAACGCCGAACTTCCAGTCCCGCCGGGCTTCACCATCACCACCGAAGCCTGCAATGAATATTCGGCTTCGTCTAAGTTCCCCGACGGAATGTGGGAGCAGGCGATGTCCGCGCTGGCCACTGTCGAACAGGCGTCCGAAAAAAAGTTTGGCGACCCCTCCAATCCGCTGCTGGTATCTGTGCGATCCGGCGCAAAGTTCTCTATGCCGGGCATGATGGACACCGTCCTGAACCTCGGACTAAACGAGGAAACTCTTCAAGGCCTCGCCCGGCTCACTAACAACGAGCGCTTTGCTTACGACGCCTACCGGCGCTTCATTCAGATGTTCGGCAAAATCGTCCTCGGCGTAAGCGGCGAGCTGTTTGACGAAGCGCTGGATGAAATCAAGAAAAAGGCGAAGGCTAAACAGGACACTGATCTGTCCGCCTCTGATCTCAAACGAGTGGCAGTCGAGTTCAAAAAGATCGTGCGCAAACACACCGGCCACGATTTTCCAACCGATCCGGTCAATCAACTTGAAGAGGCGGTGAAGGCCGTGTTCCGCTCGTGGAACGGCGATCGCGCAAAAGCATACCGGCAGATTGAGAACATTCCGGACGACCTTGGCACCGCGGTGAACGTGGTCACGATGGTATTTGGAAACATGGGCAACGACTCTGGTACCGGAGTAGCCTTTACCCGAAATCCAAAGAGCGGCGCTAAGGAATTGTTCGGCGACTACCTGACAAACGCCCAGGGCGAAGATGTAGTCGCGGGCATTCGCACTCCAAAGCACATCGAAGAGCTGCGAAAGGAAATGCCCGAAGTCTACAACCAGTTTGTAGGAGTCGCGGAAAAACTCGAACGGCATTATCGCGACATACAGGATCTCGAATTCACGATCGAGCGCGGCAAGCTGTGGATGCTCCAGACTCGCAACGGGAAGCGTACTGGTCCCGCGGCTGTAAAGATCGCCGTGGACATGGCTCGCGAAGGCCTCATCGATGAACAGACTGCATTGACTCGCGTGCCCGCCGGCGATCTCGATCAGCTTCTCCACAAGACCGTGGACCCGAAGGTAAAGGTCGAAGTATTGACGCGTGGAATCGACGCGAGTCCAGGAGCGGCGGCTGGTCAAATTGTGTTCACTCCTCAGGAGGCGGAGGAGTGGGCTGCCGACGGCAGGCCGGTCATACTCGTCCGTCGCGAGACTTCGCCCGAAGATGTCCGGGGAATGAAGGCGGCGCAAGCGATTCTTACGTCTACTGGCGGGCCTACGTCGCACGCGGCGGTGGTAGCGCGCGGATGGGGCAAGCCGTGCGTTGTTGGTGCGGGAGAAATATCGATCGACTACGGCAAGAACGAGTTCTCGGTGAACGGTCATCGCTGCAAGCGGGGCGACTGGATCACGATCGACGGCACGAGTGGCCAGGTCATAGCAGGTCAGGCCCCGTTGATTGATCCCGAGCTTGGAAGTGATTTTCGGCACTTGATGGAGTGGGCCGACAAATACCGGAAGCTTCGCGTTCGCACGAACGCCGACACCCCCGAAGACGCAGCAGTGGCCCGTTCGTTCGGCGCGGAAGGAATCGGGCTTTGCCGAACCGAGCACATGTTTTTCGAAGGCGACCGCATCGATCATGTTCGCGAAGTCATTCTTGGATCGCTCGACTACAAGAAGCTGCAGGGGCAAATCGCCAATGTCGAAGAGGAGCTTCGAAAAGCAAAAGCGCCCAAGCGGCGTCAGGAGCTTGGACGGACGAGACGAACGCTCAAGGAGGAGATGGAGCAGCCGATGAGGCTCTACAAGGGTGGCCTTGCAAAGCTGCTCAAGCTGCAGCGAGGCGACTTTGAAGGGATATTCAAGGCGATGGACGGGCTGCCGGTTACGATTCGCACCCTCGATCCGCCCCTTCACGAGTTCCTGCCTCACACGGAAGAGGAGACTCGGAAGCTCGCGAAAAAACTCAAGGTAAAGCCTGCGGCGCTGTGGGCGAGAGTCGAGTCGTTGCGCGAAGCGAACCCGATGCTTGGGCACCGGGGCTGCCGGCTCGGAATCGTTTTTCCTGAAATCACCGAAATGCAGGCGCGAGCTATATTCGAAGCCGCGGTCCGCGTACAGAAGAAGGGTGTCAAGGTGCTGCCGGAAATCATGATTCCGCTGGTCAGCGACGTGGCTGAGCTGCGGTTGCAGGCCGACGTTGTGAGGCGCGTGGCGGGCGAAGTGATTGAGGAGACCGGACAGGAAATAGAGTATCTGGTTGGGACGATGATCGAGTTGCCTCGGGCGGCCCTGACTGCCGGCAAGATCGCCGAGGTGGCGGAATTCTTCTCCTTTGGCACGAACGACCTGACTCAGACGACGTTTGGAATCTCTCGCGACGACTCAGGCAAATTCCTTCCGTACTATATCGAGCATCGGATCCTGGAAGCTGATCCATTTCAAGTGCTCGATCAGACCGGTGTGGGTCAGCTAGTGAAGATGGGCACCGAGCGCGGAAGGGCTTCGCGTAGCAATTTGAAGGTTGGGATTTGCGGTGAGCACGGCGGTGAACCTTCATCGGTTGGGTTCTGTCACCGCACCGGCCTGAATTACGTTTCATGTTCGCCGTACCGAGTGCCGATCGCACGACTGTCGGCGGCGCAGGCCGCGATGGGATCACAGGAAGCCGTTTCTCGAACGGCGTAATGAGGCACACATGCCGACCAAGAAAAAGATACTAACTGAGCGGCGCAAATCAGAGCTATGCCTTCTGTGCGGCAAGTGCTGCATGTCGATGACCTTTCTTGGTGGCGAAGTCGATGACGAATCGCGCGACGAGATCTACTGGATGGAGTTGCACGGTTTCAAGATCGAATACGTGAAGAAGGGCGCGACGACCGAGTATTACTTCTCTATTCCGCAGCGGTGCAACGCGCTTCAGGAGATAAAGAACGCTGAGGGCGTTACCAACTACGTGTGCGGAGTCTACGAGACGCGGCCGCAGATGTGCCGCGATTATGATGGCAGAATCAAGGGGCCCTTCGGAGTGAAGGACTGCTTCTGGCGCCTGGAGGAGCAGGGCGAGCCGCTTCCTCTGGTGCAGATTGGAAAGTGATGTCCGACCCTGAAGGGGCTGCGTGGTTAACGCTGTCCCCGCTACCTCGCCACTGACCGAGCGGGTTGACGCAACCCGACTCCCTTTAATAGCGCATAACGGGGACAAGCGAACTCGATGCTTCAGGATTTTCAAGAGGGGAGCAACCGTTTTCTGAAGCAAGGACTTCAATTCGCTGCGGTGAGCAATTCAAGGAGGGAATCGGCGGAGAGATCCGACCACCGCAGTTGTTTCACCGGATCGTAAGGATTGCTTCGGTTGTTATTGGAATTGTCGAAATACGCAATCACTTCAACGCGAGTGCCCTTTGGCAGCGGGAGCGGCTGCTTGAAGAAATAGGTCATCTCCCATTCGAACTGATACCCCCGCGACCACAGCAGCACCTCCTGAGAACCATCGGGCCGATATGCAGTCGCCTGTATCGACAAGATCAGCGGATTGACTCGAGGGCGGATCGCAACCGCATCCAAGTCCTGCTCGAGTACCGTCGCTAATTTGATGCGATGCCTGCTTGCCCCTGCGGGAATCACTGCGCCCGGATCGTTGAACGAAAGCTGCCGAACCTGCTTGTGCATCGCGCTCTTCGAAAAATAAAGCCCAACCTCACTGCGATCGGACGCCGTTTCGGAGTTTCCCTTATAGTGAATACGAACGACAATCCTCGAGCCGGCCGGTACGAGAAAACCGAACGGGTCATTCAACGGCAACGCGCGTTGCCCGGGAAGCCAGGTTGCTACGCAAGTCTTTGATGACGCCGCCTGGCGCTCCCCAGTCATCAGATCGACACCGCTTCTGCTGGGTTCGATCGAGATTGTCGCGCATCGAACTACCGTTGCGTTACCGGGGCTCAGATCAACTGCAGACAGCCATCGATCCTCCTTGAAACCCGGATCGAGAGCAAAACTCTGATACTCGTCGGCGTCGGCAGAGATTTTCGCCTCCACCGGCAGCTTCAGCACAGCATCGGGCTCTCCCAATGGCCACTCCTGACTCGGTCGTTGGGGAGGAAGATCCTTGTCGTCGCCTTTGGGTGCGCCACCCTCGACCCAGTTGACGATCAAATCAATATCGCGCTGGCTGAGCAACGGCGCGTTGCTGAATTGTCCGTAGCCCTTGACCGCGGGCCATGGAGGCATGCGTTTTCGAAGAAGCTCTTCCTTTATCGCCTTCGCCCAAGGCCTCGCATCATCGTAGTTCTCGAGCGACATGGCGATCCCACCCGAGCGGTGACAACTCAGACAGTTCGCCTGGAGAATCCGGATGACTTCCTTATTGAAGCGGACGCGCGTGGTTATCGGCTCGTGAGCCTTGACTACGCGCGGAGCCGAAGCAAACGAGAGTGCGGCTACGAAAGCCAACAGTGCAAAAAGACGCGAAGACATTCGCCGTTCGAAAAGTCTTCGCGTCTTCATGATGATGCCGAGTCTTTTTCTACCCAAACGGTTCAGTTACTGCCTGCCACGCCCTTGTCGGCAGGTTTATCAACGGTGTAGCTCATCCAGCCGATCATCATTTCTTCCCACGTCTGATCGCCCCATCTCACTTCCTTCTTCGGATCCGGGTTGAATTTATTCTTCTCCGAATTATCGAAGTGGGCGACACAATCGATACGCGAGCCCTTCGGTACCGCGACCGGCTGCTTGAACGTGTAATAGGTCTGCCACGCGAAATCGTACCTGGGTACGGACAGAAGTACCCTTGACGTCCCATCCGGATACGAGAGGCGATACTCAAAGTCCTTCCCCCTCAGGTGCATGTGCGGCATCAGAGAATAAAGGTGCGCGTCTTGTGTGAACGTGTACGTCGAGTCTACTTTGTAGTTCGGATCTCCGGCAGGAATAACAAACCTGGCGTTCATCACCGGCCGCGTCAGCACTTCTGTTACAGGCTCCTTCTTCGCAAAAACAAATCCGACGTAAGACTTGTCTTTGGCTTCAGCGCCGTTGGGCGTGTAGTGCACCTGAAAGATAAGGTCAGACCCGGCAGCTATCTTTCGTGCAAAGCCCGGGCGGAGCACCGCCGGTTGTTCGCCTGGCGCATAGCCGACGATCAGCCGCTGCGGATCTTTTCCGTTCTGGGAGAACACGATTATGTGATGCACCACGCCGCGCACGCCCGGACGAATCTCGGCCGCTTGCACGTACACATCTTCCTTGAAGTTCGTGGGCACGCGGAAGTATTTGTATTCGACCACTCCGCTGGCAGGAACCTGATACTCCTGCGGGAGATAAAAGACCGCATCGGGTTTACCGATGTTCCAACCCTCTTCGAAATGCGGGGCCGCCGGAAGCTGTCGCGGATCGCCTTCCTTTGCGCCTTGATCGACCCAGGCGACTATCGTATCGATTTCCTTCTGACTCAACCTGCGGTCATTGGCAAAATCTCCGTACTGCGGATCGGCGTGCCACGGAGGCATCGTCCGGCCCGCGACCTTCTCCTTGATCGAGCGTGCCCAGGGACGTGCATCCTTATATGACATCAGCGACATCGGGGCTATTTCACCGGACCGATGACACTGAACACAGTTGCCGTAGAAAATCGGAGCGACGTCTTTTGTGAAGGTGACTTCTTTAGCGTTCGTTTTGGAGTCGCTCGCGCTTGCTCCCACCGCGAACGCCACAAACAACATGCTCCCTGCCAAGAACAACAAGCCTCTCTTCATTTTCACGGGCCTCCTGTTAAGGGTCGGATGCACGAATTTTACCGCCATTGTACTCAATAGACCAGACAACTTACCGATCGGTAAGGACTCGGAAGTTCTGAGTTCTGAGTCCTCTCCGCCAAACACGTTATGGCGGCCAGCAACGAACTCAGCACTCAAAACTCAGCATTCAGCACTCAGTACTCAGAACTCACTTCTTCGCGGCTTTCATCGTTCGGCCGTTGATTTCAAACAAAAGTCCAGTGACAACTCCCTTGTCATCGCGTTGAAACGTCACCTGACCATCAAATATTTTGAAGTAGAACCTGGTGTCCGTTTCAGGGTATGCGTCGACGCTTGGCAATCCTGGAGCGCTGAAGATCAACCGGTCGCCGCTTCGCGCTATCCTGAACACCGTGGGTCCGACCGTATATTCTCCCGCATAACTATCGAGTGTCTTGTCGTCGAGCTTTGTCGCATTCCGGTTCGGTACCTTTGTGACATATTCGAAATACCCGACCATCATCTCGTCGTAGGTCGGATCTCCGAAGCGCACGGTCTTTGTTGGATCGGGATTGTACTTGTTCCTCTCCGAGTTGTCGTAATGCGCGGTCACTACCAACCTGGTGCCCTTTGGCATCGCTACCGGCTCCTGGAGCCGGTACATTGTCTGCCAGTTGAAACTGTATTTCGGCACATTGAGAAGTACTTCGCGCCGCCCATCAGGATAAAAGACCTCGTACTTCATGTCCTTGCCCCGAACATGCATATGCGGAAAGAGGTCATAAAGCTCAACGTCTCTGCTGAATGTATAGCATCCGACAACTTCGTGATTGCTCGCCCCGGGTGGGATCTTGAAGTAGTGATTGATCACGCCAAATGAAGTGATCGCCTTCTCGGGAGGGTTCTTTGCCAGAATGAGCCCCACGCTCGAACGGTCCTTCTCAACTTTGCCCGTGGTCTTTGAGTAATGCACCTGAATCACGATATTGGAATTTGCCGGAAGGGCCTTGGCGACCCCGGCCGGCCAGATATCGGTATCCTTTCCCGGCGCATAAAAGCACAGCGGAAATCCAAGTCCTTCCTGACCGCTGCCTCGCGCTACACCGCCACCCGGAGCCGAGCAGCCGTTGTCGTAAACCGGCGCGTCCATTTTCGTGCGAATCAACGTGCCGTCCTGGTAGAAGATTGACTGCGACGCGGGGCGCAAGCCGGACACGCGGGCGGCGGCTTGCATCTGCGGACTTTGAATAAATGCCACGACGTGATGGACTACTCGCTTGTTGCCCGGATGAATCTCCGCGGCCTGCACCCAAACATCTTCTTTGAAGGTTGTCGGAATAGTGAAGTTTATGTACTCGTCGGAGCCTTCCGGAGAAAGGGTGTATTCTTCGGGCATGCTCAGCACAATGTCCGGCTTGCCGATTCTCCAATCCTCGCTGAAGTTGGGCTGCGGCGGAAGGTCGCGTGGATTGCCTTCCGGGGCTCCCGCATCTACCCACGACACTATCGTGTCTATGTCCTTTTGGGTAAGCTGGGTCGAGTTGGAGAACTTGCCGAACTCGGGATCGGCGCTCCACGGCGGCATGTCGCGATTGATCACCTTCTCGCGAATCGATCGTGCCCACGGCCTCGCATCCTTGTAGCTTAGCAGCGACATCGGCGCAAGATCGTTAGGCCGATGGCACTGGACGCAGTTCTTATACATGATTTGCGCGACGTCTTTGCTGAAGGTGACGCGCTTCGAGGTGTGGTCCAGTGCGCGCACGCTGATCACTGCAATGAAGGTGGAAGCCAACAGAACCAGAGCTAGCAGAGAAAACAGCCTTGTTCTTGCCACGATCTTACTCCGATACATGCTCTGCAATGCAAAAGTGGCGCGGGATCCCAATCCGGCGCCACCTGAGTTAATGGAAAGAGCTACGAAGTATCGTTACTTGCCGGCTGCCTTACCAGCAGGTTCAACCTTCGGCTTGAGAGGAATCATTACATCCATCCAGCCGATCATCATCTCATCGTAAGTCGGGTCGCCCCATCTGACGTCCTTCTTCGGATCCGGGTTGTACTTGTTCTTCGTCGAATTATCAAAGTGCGCCGTAACGATCAGCTTGGTTCCCTTCGGAATCAGCACCGGCTTCTTCAGCCAGTAGACCGCCTGCCAGTTGAAGTTGAATTTCGGCACCGACAGAAGAGTCTCGCGCCGGCCATCCGGATAGATCGCCTCATATTTCATGTCCTTGCCGCGAAGATGCATATGCGGCATGTAGTTCACGACTTCGATATCCCGAGGCACGACCTGGCAAGCTACCACTTCGTGATTGTCCGCGCCCGCCGGTATCTTGAACATTACGTTCGCAGCGGCGCTGGTGATCACCATGTTCTCCGGAGGTTGCTTGGCAAAGATCAGGCCGATCCTGGTCCTGTCTTTCTCCGGGT
This sequence comes from Blastocatellia bacterium, assembly GCA_035315885.1. Classification (GTDB taxonomy): domain Bacteria; phylum Acidobacteriota; class Blastocatellia; order UBA7656; family UBA7656; genus DATFXM01. The sequence continues at coordinate 55,078 of DATFXM010000080.1, read as the reverse complement.
GCTCGAGCTTACCTCGGAACGACGAGTAGTGCACCTGGAACATCAGCGTGGCACCTGCGGGAACCCGCTTCGCAACGCCAGCAGGGTAGTGGGTGTTGCCCATTCCAGGCGCATAACCCGCAAGCAGTGCGCCCTCGTTCTCGCCGCCGCCACCGCCCTCGCCGCCGGGTCTCCTGCCGCCTGCCTGAGCTGCCTGCTCGCAGGCGTTGTCCACTACCGGCGCATCCATCCGAACGCGTCTGAGATTGCCGTCAAGGTAAAACAGCCCCGACCCTCCCGCGGTACGCTTGCCGATGTTCTCGCCTTTTGTCTTGGCGTCTTCCAGCCGCTTGGCCATCATCTGGGGCGACTGGATGAAAGCTATCACGTGATGCACGACTCTCTTGTTGCCTGGCTGAATCTCGGCTGCCTGAATCCAGACGTCCTCCTTGAAGTTTGTCGGGATGAAGAAGTTTATATAGTTATCGGGATCGTTCGGATTGATCGTGTGCTCTTCGGCCATCTGGAGCACCACGTCCGGTTTTCCAATCTCCCAACCGCCAGCAGCAAACTCGGGGACAGGAGGAAGGTCCTTGGGATTGCCTTCTTTGGCGCCTTGATCGACCCACGCCACGATAGTGTCGATGTCCTTCTGTGCAAGACGGTGATCATTCGTGAACTCGCCGTACTTTGGATCCGGACTCCACGGAGGCATCTCGTGCGACAATACTTTTTCTTTTATCGAGCGAGCCCACGGTCGAGCCTCTTTGAAATTGATCAGCGACATGGGAGCGATGTCATTCGGCTTGTGACACTCGACGCACGCCTTATAGAAGACCGGCGCCACGTCCTTGGAGAAAGTAACTTCTTTGCCGCCCGCCAGGCCTGCCGCTCCTGCCGATTGGCTGCCCGACAATGTCGCCAGACAGAGCACCACCAGGCATCCGGCCAATCCACTCACTGCAATCACTCGCTTCATGATTCCTCCGCTTGCCCTCGTTGTTGCATGGCCTGGGTGCCCGGCTTTTCGCCGAACTGGCCCGGCTAGTCTTATCTTCCACTGGTTCGGACCGCGGCAGCTCCCGCGTCCGGACGATCCACCTTGACCGGCTTGTCGACGTAGTACTCCATCCAGCCAATCATCATCTCTTCGTACGTCGGGTCGCCCCACCTGATTACTTTTGCAGCATCCGGGTTGTACTTGTTTCCACTCGAATTGTCGAAGTGCGCGGTAATAACTATCTTCGTTCCCTTCGGCAATGCTACGGGCTTGTTCAAGTAGTACATCGTCTGCCAGTTGAAACTGAATTTTGGAACCCACAGCAGGACCTCGCGATGCCCGTCGGGGAACACCGCTTCGTACTTCATGTCCTTCCCGCGAAGATGCATGTGCGGCATGTAGCTCGTGATATGCACATCGGCATCAAACGTGTAGCAGGCCGTTACTTCGTGACTGCCTGCTCCAGCCGGGATCTGGAAATAATGGTTCTGCACGCCGACCGTCTTCAGAGGGTGCTCTGCAGGTTTATCCCCGAAGTGCAGGCCAAGCCTGGTTCGATCTCCCTGCTCGCCCTCGAACTTGCCGCCGTAGCTCGAATAGTGCATCTGGAAGACCAGCATCGAACCAGCCGGTATCCTCTTGGACATGCCCGCCGGGAATATGTCGAGACCCTTGCCCGGGGCGTATCCTGCAAGGAGCAACCCAAACGCATCTCCGCCTTCGCTGGCGCTCGGCTGCTTGAACGCGGAGCCGCCCCCGGGATTCCCGCAGCCGTCATTCATCACCGGCGCATCCGCTTTGACCTTTATAAGCGTCCCGTCTTTATAGAAGACCTGGCTTTGCATCACCGCGCGCGCTCTTCCCTCGCCCTTCTTGAACTGCTCGATCATCTCCGGCGTCTGAATGAACGCGATCACGTGGTGCACCACCTTCTTGTTGCCGGGTATGATCTCGGCGGAGGTCACCCACTTGTCTTCTTTGAAGTCTGTCGGAACGATAAAGGTCTGGATGGTGTCGGGCGTCCCGGCCTTTACCGTGAACTCCTGACCGATATCGAAAACGGCGTCAGGTTTGCCGAGTTGCCACCCACCAGTTGCGCCTTCCGGAGCCGCAGGAAGATCCCTGGCATCCCCTTCACGCGCTCCGCCGTCAACCCACGCAACGATTGTGTCCGAGTCCTTCTTCGCCAGGCGATGATCGTTCTTGAACTCGCCGGGTTTGGATTCCGGGCTCCACGGCGGCATCTCCCGGTTGAGGACCTTCTCCTTGATCGACCGGGCCCACGGACGGCTTTCCTTGTAGGTGATCAGAGACATAGGAGCGATGTCGTTAGGGCGATGACACTCGGCGCAGTTCTTGTAGAAGATCGGCGCAACGTCGCGGTTGAAAGTGACATCCTTCGGCGCAGAGCTGGCAATGCCCACTCGAAACGCTACCAGGCTGACCGCCGCGATTGCGAGCAAAGCAAAAAGTGACCTTCTCATCTCACGCTCCTCCTGAAGCCGTAGCGTCCTGCTACGTTCTAGTTCGCGCCTGCGCGCCCGGCGTTCTTCGCTTCGGACACGATGTGCTCTCGATCCACGGTGTAGTTAATCCAACCGATCATCATGTCGTCGTAGGTCGGATCGCCGAACCTCACCGCCTGCTTGGGATCCGGATTGTATTTGTTCCTCGCCGAGTTATCGAACAACGCGGTCACAACCATTCTCGTGCCCTTCGGCAGCGCAACCGGGCTCTTCAAGTAGTAGACCGTCTGCCACGAAAAACTGTAGTTGGGAACATCCAGCAGGACCTCGGAATGCCCATCGGGGTAGTACGCTTCAAACTTCATCGCCTTGCCTCGCAGGTGCATGTGCGGCATCAGCGTCTGAAGATGGATGTCCTCATTCGTAGTCCAGCAGGAAGTTACCTTGTGACTCTCTTCGCCCGCCGGGATCTGAAAATAGACGTTCGCAATTCCGCGGGTGTATTGGTGCTTGTCGGGAGGGGTCTTAGCGAATACAAGCCCAATCATCGATCGGTCCTTCTCCACCTTCCCGGTTGTCTTCGAGTAATGCATTTGAAGCAGAAGCTTCGATCCTGCCGGAATCCGCTTAACCGTGCCGGTCTCCATCACGCCGGGATTCATACCGGGAGCAAAGCCTACAAGCAGATCCAACCCCTGCGCTTCTTTGGTAGTGTCCAGCGTCTCTCCAGTGCCACCGTTCTTCAGAGAGCAACCGTCATCATAGACCGGCATGCCGGGCTTCATGCGCATCAGGAAGCCGTCGCGGCGGAATATCGATTTCTTTTCGGCGTCCGCTCGATACTGCTCGATCTGCTCCTTAGTGAGCTTAACTTCCTTACCGTCCTTGGAAGGCGGCTGCACAAAAGCAATGATGTGGTGAACGATCTTGCGATTGCCCGGCCGAGCCTCAGCTAGCTGAACGTACATGTCCTGCTTAAAGTTCGTCGGAACCTCGAAGTACTGGTACTCGTCGGCACCATTCGCTTCGAGCGTGAACTCATCGGGCATTTGCAATACGAGATCGGGCTTGCCGATCGCCCAGCCGTCGGCGAACTCCGGCGCTCGAGGCAGATCTCGAGGGTCCCCTTCCTTGGCGCCACCTTCAACCCAGGCTACGATCGTGTCTATCTGGGCCTGCGTGAGTCTGCGGTCGTTTGAAAACTGCTGATAATGAGGGTCCGCATGCCAGGGCGGCATCTCGCGCTTCAGAACCTTCTCCCTGATGGACCGCGCCCACGGCCGCGCGTCCTTGTAAGACAGAAGTGACATCGGCGCCGCTTCCCCGGCTCGATGACACTGCACGCAGCTATTAAAGAAGATAGGCGCGACGTCCTTGGAGAACGTAACGTCTTTCGAGTTTGAACTGGCGCTGGTGGAATTGACTGTGACGAGGCCGGCACAAAAGATCAAACCAAGGAGCGCAGGTAGAAGCACGGTTCTGGATGGCATTTCCGCCTCCCCAAATTCTTATGTTTTTGTTTCGGGTGCGTCCACCCGGTGTCGTATTCGGCCTCCGAGCCCCACCATCGTAAAGTCTTCACTTAACACTGTCAAGTAGATTTCTGAACCTGCTTACAAGTTCTGGTCAGAAAATCTGAGCTTGGGCTCAAAACCGGTCTAAAGTGGGATATTGCCGTGCTTTTTGGGAGGGTTGGAGTCGCGTTTGTTCTCCAGCAGCTCGAGCGCGCGGATGAGCTTCGGCCGGGTGACGCGGGGTTCGATTACTTCGTCGATGAAGCCACGTTCTGCCGCGACGTAAGGAGAAGCGAACTTGTCGCGGAACTCGCCGGCCCGCGACTCGGCTTCAGCCTGCGGATCGGGTGAGTGTGCAATCTCACGTCGGAACAACACTCCAACCGCACCTTCGGCACCCATGACCGCAATTTCAGCGGTGGGATAGGCGAAGTTGATATCCGCGCGGATATGTTTAGACGCCATGACGCAATAGGCCCCGCCGTACGCCTTGCGCGTGATGACTGTGATCTTCGGGACCGTAGATTCGGCAAAAGCGAACAACAGCTTCGCCCCGTGACGAATTATTCCGCCGTGCTCCTGCTGTACACCGGGGAGGAAACCGGGAACGTCTTCAAACGTGATCAGCGGAATATTGAAACAATCGCAGAAGCGAACGAACCTGGCAGCCTTTACTGAGGCATCGATATCCAGGACGCCCGCAAGATGTGCCGGTTGGTTAGCTACTACACCGACTGAACGCCCGTCCAGCCGTGCGAAGCCCACGACTATGTTCTTAGCGAAATGCTCGTGAACCTCGAACAAATAATTGTCATCGACTACGGCGTGAATGATGTCTCGTATGTCGTAGGGCACGTTTGGCGATTCTGGAATGATTGCATTCAACCGTTCGTCGATGCGGTCGCGCGGGTCGCTGGTGACCAGGCGTGGGGGATCATCGAGATTGTTTGATGGAATGAACGACAGCAGTTCGCGAATTATTCTCAGGCACTCTTCATCGTTATCAGCGGCAAAGTGCGCAACGCCCGATACCGCGTTGTGAGTCATGGCCCCGCCGAGCTCCTCCTTTGTAACCTCTTCGTGAGTGACAGTCTTTATTACGTCCGGACCGGTGATGAACATATAGGACGTGGTCTTGACCATGACATTGAAGTCGGTGATCGCCGGCGAATAGACGGCACCGCCGGCGCAGGGACCCAGGATCGCTGAAATCTGCGGGACGACTCCGGATGCGAGCGTGTTTCTAAGAAAGATGTCCGCGTATCCGCCGAGCGAGACGACGCCTTCCTGAATCCTCGCGCCACCCGAGTCGTTGAGGCCGATGACCGGAACGCCGTTCTTCATGGCCATGTCCATGACCTTACAGATCTTCTCGGCATTGGTTTCCGAGAGCGATCCGCCGAAGACGGTGAAGTCCTGAGCGAATACGAAGACGCGCCTTCCGTCGACCAGTCCGTGCCCGGCCACCACGCCGTCACCAGGATACTGCTGTTCCTGCATGCCGAAGTCGAGGCAGCGATGTTTCTTGAAGCGGTCGAATTCTTCAAAGGTGCTGTCGTCCAGGAGAAACTCGATTCGTTCGCGCGCGGTCATCTTGCCCGACGCGTGTTGTCGCTCGATTCTTTCGCTTCCGCCGCCGGCAAACGCCGAGGCGTTGCGCTCGGCGAGGCGTTCAATCTTTGACTGGTGAGTTCGTTCTTCGACTTTGCTTTCGGATGACGCCATGAAGACCCTTAGAGCACGCAGAAACATCGTGCGCGGAAAGATGCGACAAGATAAAGATGCGAAAAGATAAGGATACGGATTTAACGTGCATACGCCAAGCCGCAGAAGCAGTAGGCAGTAGGCAGGAAGGTTTCGGGTTTAGGGTTTTGGGTTCGCTTCATTCGGGATCATTCTTCTATCCCTAAACGAAATACCCTCCGACAATCTTACTACCCTCAATCTAACGAACCCGAAACCCTAAACCCGAAACCTGCCTGCCTACTGCCTACTGCTTACTGCTTACTGCCTACTGCTTTTTGAGGCATGCCCGTCAAAATAAAAACCAAAAGTTTGGAAATTATCCAAGATTATGAATTATGTGAAAGCGCATCGCAGAAGATCGAAAGACTTAAACTCCTCTTAGACGAGAGCTTCACGTCATCGAACAACCGTCTGTATTGTAGGAATGCTACTTGCCTGCTCTCTCATCAACGGCACAGCAAAAAAATCCACAACGCTTGTCTTGAGAATCCCAATCGAGAGCTGAACGGTACTCACCGCACCCGTCGCTGCGAATCAGTCCTTTCGCTCCTCACTGCTCCTGCTGCGTCAGGAGTAGCTATGAGTGAGTACTGCAATGGGACTCAAGGCAGTGGGGGTAATATGCTAAAAAGACACCTACTGAAACTGTTTCGGCCCGCCTTTACTGTGGCCTGCGCGACACTACTCCTGCTCAATTCGGTTGGGCTGGTAGTGGCGCAGCAAACTACCGGCAACATCCGCGGCACAGTAAAGGATGAGTCGGGCGGAACCGTGGCCGGCGTCAGTATCACCGCCCACGACAAGATGACCAACAACTCGTTTACTACTCAGAGCTCGTCAACCGGCGACTTCGAGTTCAAGAACCTGCCGGTCGGTCAATACGAGCTGACGTTGTCGGCCACCGGGTTCAAGAGTCTCACCTTGACTGAAGTCGCGGTCCAGTTGAATCAAACCACAAACGTCGCGCCAGTGTTGAACGTCGGACAAGTCAACGAATCGATCAACGTGTCGGCCGGAGGATCCGAGCTGGTCGATACCAGCACGACAAACCTGGCAAAGGGGTTCGAAGCAAGACAGGTCGTGGATTTGCCCCAGACCGGCAAGTCTTCGCTTAGCACCGGGATCTCCGGTATCTACAATCTGGCCCTCAACGCGCCGAACGTCGTGACGACCGGCGGCGTAGGAGTCGGAACCGGCGGATCTGTTGGCGGCCAGCGAGCGCGAAACAACAACTTTGTGGTCGATGGCGTAGACAACAACGACAAGTCGGTCACCGGCCCTCAGGTCTACATATCTCCGGAAGCGGTCTCTGAGTTTTCGCTCCTCGCCAATCAGTACGGCGCCGAGTTTGCGCGCTCCACCGGTGGACAGTTCATCACCGTCACCAGGAGTGGGACAAACAGCTTCCACGGAAGCGCGTATGCCTTCATCCTCAATCGGCATCTCAACGCGCTGGACACGCAGCAGAAGGCTCAGGGCATAACTCGCGATACTGACATCAGCAACCCCAACTCAAATCCGCGTTTCGACAACGGACGATTTGGCGGGAACCTCGGCGGTCCCATACTGAAGAACAAACTGTTTTTCTTCGGAATGTACGAGCGGACCCAACAGGGTTCTGCAGGCGGCGCGGGAGCGATTGAAACTCCGACCGCCGCGGGATTCTCGATTCTCGACTCTATCCCCGGACTATCGTCTACAAATCTTGGGGTGATGAAGCAATTCGTACCCGCTGCTCCGGCGCAGTCGGGCACCGATTCGATCAACGTAGCAGGCCGTACGATTCCGATAGGGTTCGTCAACATACCGTCGCCGGCGTTTGCGTACAACAACTACGTTCAGGCAAACATCGACTTCACTCAGACGGACAGGACTCAGCACAGGGGTCGATTCACTTACAATCAGACTCGCGGGATCGACACCTGCATCGCGAGCGGGCAGGTCTGTCTGCCTCAGTTCTTCGAGTTGCAACCTCTGGACTCGAGACTGTTCTCGTACACGTTGCTGCACACTTTTACGCCTACGCTGACGAATGAGACGCGTATTGCGTATCGGCGGTACAGCTTGACGACTCCGGCGGGCAATCACACGTTTCCGGGGCTCGATCAGTTTCCGAACGTAGGGTTGTTGGATCTCGGAGCGGCAGGAGTGAACATCGGTCCCGATCCTAATGGACCTGCGTTTACGATCGAGAACAACTACCAGATCGTCAACGACGTGTCGTACCTGTGGAGGAATCACTCCTTCAAGGTCGGCGGCGACTTCCGGAAATCGATTTCGCCTCAGCAATTCGTTCAGAGGTCACGTGGCGACTATCAGTACAACACGACGGAGCTCTTCCTGAGAGACTTGAGTCCCGATCATCTCGGCGAGCGCAACGTCGGTCTGTCGCCATACTACGGCAACCAGAAAATCCTGTTTATCTTTGGTCAGGACGACTGGCACATCAAACCGAATCTGACTCTAAACCTGGGTCTCAACTACGTGTACCAGGAGGTACCTTTTGGGGCGAAGCAACAGACTCTCAATTCGATCGCGTCGGTTCCCGGCGTGCTTGAGTTCAATGAGCCGGAGTCCCAGAAATCGAACTTCGGGCCGAGGATCGGCGTTGCTTATTCGCCCGATTTCGCGGATGGGTGGTTGCACACTCTGTTGGGGAGCGGCAACAGAACGTCGATTCGTGCGGGCTTTTCGATGGCGTACGATGTGATCTTTGACAACATCTACATCCTCTCGAGTCCTCCGCAGATGCAGCAGACGATCGACGTGCCTGATCTGAACAATCAGACGCCGAACTTTCTCGCCAGCGGAGGCATCCTGCCGGTGCTTTCGCCGGTGACCGACCCGGTAGCAACTCGCGCGGCGACGAGCGCCTGGATTCCGGATCAAAAGGTGCCCTATTCGATCACCTACACCCTGAGCTACCAGCGCCAGTTCGCAAGAGACTGGGGAATGGAGCTGCGATATCTCGGTACTCGTGGTGTCCACTTGTTGACTCAGAACCGGATAAACCGGCAGGCTGAAGTGACGGCGAATCGGTTCCTCCCGACGTTCTTCTCGACTCCATCATCGTCCGAGCTTTCGGGTCTGCCGACCTTCAACGATCTGTTTGCCGGTCAATCCAACTTCGTTCCTCGATTCGATGAAGCGGGGTTCAACGGTTCAAACGTGGTAGCGTTCCTGCCGAACGGGAATTCGAACTACAACGCTTTTTCGGCGCAGGTGTCACACCGGTACGCGCATGGTTTGCAGATGTCGGCCGCCTACACGTGGAGCCATCTAATCGACGACACGACTGCTGAGGTCTTCAGTACGGTACTGTCGCCGCGCCGGGTGGAGGACTTTCAGAACCTGAGCCGCGAGAAGGCCACGTCGGCGTTGGATCATCGCCACCGGTTTGTGCTTTCAGGAATCTACGACGTGCCGCTGTTCCGGGATGGACGGCGCTTGTGGCGTTCAATCGCCGGCGGCTGGAGTCTGGCTGGTACGCTTGCCTTTGAAAGCGGGGAGATGGCTACGGTGCAAAGCGGCATCGATTCGAACCTGAACGGCGATTCCGCAGGAGACCGTTCGATCATCAATCTTGCAGGAGTCAAGGGTACATCGACGGCCGTTCACGCAGTGAATCGAAACGGAACTACGGTGCCGCTGGGGTCCTCGACGGCGGTAGCCTATGTAGCCGACAACTCGAACGCCCAGTACATCCAGGCGGGGCCCGGCGCAAGGACCAACGCGGGACGCAACACCCTGCAACTGCCTGGCATCGCCAATCTGGATTTCGCGATCTTCAAGAACTTCAGAATCACTGAAAGCATGAAGGTGCAGTTCAGAGTGGACCTGTACAATGCGTTCAATCACGCACAGTTTGTTCCCGGTTCGATCAACGGGGTCGAACTGACCAGCCAAACCGCGGTACTCGGGCTGTTGAAGACCGGATCGGCTCAATTCAACCAGCCCGACCAGGCGTTCAGCAGCCATCCGCGCATTATCCAATTCGGGCTGAGGTTTAACTTCTAACCGGCCACCCGCCGGCCTAAACGCGAAGGGGGCCTGTCGGCCCCCTTCGCCGCTCTTCCAAGCATGCGACATTACATAGGTCCCGTTTCACGCCAAGACAGCGCTTGTTAACGCCGTTCCTTGACACCAATTGAAGGGCCTTCCTATAATCCAGAACTTCCGATTTGCATCATCGTTTTTCTTAGTCTCAGGTTGAGTCTTTTGAGTCAGGTTGTAAGTCGCTCATTACCTCGGAAGGACGGAGGAAATCGTGATCAAGCTCGACATCGTCAATCAGGTCGCAGATAAGACGGGCGTTCCAAAGATGAAGGCAGAAATTGCCGTCGAATCGCTGTTTGAGGCAATGAAGACCGCTCTTCAGAGGGGTGAGCGGATTGAGCTTCGAGGTTTCGGCGTGTTTGTGGTAAAGCCTCGAAAGCGCGGCGTAGGTCGCAACCCCAGGACCGGCGAGGTGACCGATATCCCACCGGGCAAGACCATCAGATTCAAACCGGGCAAGGAACTCCAATCTTAGAGTCCTGAGTTCTGAGTTGATCGGAGGACGGAATCGGTAATTCCGAACTCAGGACTCAGGACTCAGAACTACCACCTGCCCTGTTGACAGCATGCCACTGTAGCCACTTATTCTTTTCAACGTGGATACTGCTCAGCAACCTTATCTGCTTCCCGAGTACGAGCGTTATGGACCACTGATCAGCCCCGAGGTGGAACGCCGACGCGAGCTGTCCAGCGGCAGGGTCTTGTTCCACTTGATACTCTTCGGCTGCACGGCGATCAGCACCACGATCACCGGCGGCGCCTTCTACATTCAAGCCGCCGACGAATCCCTCAACGGTCCCCTTGATGCGCTGTTTGCTTTCTTCAGAGAGACGGCTACCGGCAACATCGATCCCCTTTCAAACGGACTGTTATTCACGTTCACGCTGTTGATCATTCTTGCGGCGCACGAATTCGGACACTATTTCGCGTGCCGTCATTACGGAATAAGAGCTACGCTTCCCTTCTTCCTGCCCGCGCCGCCACTGCTGACGCTGCTTGGAACTTTCGGCGCGGTTATCAAAATCAAAGAGCCGATCCGCTCGCGCAAGGCGTTATTCGATATCGGCATTGCAGGCCCGCTCGCTGGCTTTGTTTTTGCACTGCCTGCTTCGCTGGTAGGTTTGATGTTCGCATCCCCTGCTCCGCCTGCTACGGGGCGGGGGCTTATAAACGACCCGCCGCTGTTTGTACTGATTAATATCCTGTTCGGTGTGCCTAAGTTTATTCAGTGGAACCCGATCTACTGGGCGGCCTGGGGAACGGTGTTGATCACCTCGTTGAACTTGTTCCCTGTAGGACAACTGGACGGCGGACACGTGATGTACGCGGTTCTGGGTCCTCGCTGGCACAAGAGAATCACGATAGCTGTTTGCGTGGCAGTCGCTTCGCTGGCGACGTATACGTTGGTTGCGCATCAACCCCCGGTCTACCTTCTCTGGACTGTTGTGTTGCTCTTTCTGGCACGGGTAGGACACCCTCCCGTGGAAGATCAGCAGCCTCTCGGGAAAACGAGGCTCGCGCTCGCGGCCGTGGCGCTGATTGTGTTCCTGCTCTGCTTCATGCCGTTTCCAATTTCTGATAGCTAATTCGAATTGCTGAGTGCTGAGTGCCAACCCCGAAGGGGTCGTGTAACACAGCCCAGGGTTGCCGTCCGCGGGTACCCTGGGTGAGAAGGCGTACGTTACGCAACCCCTTCGGGATTGGCATTCAGCACGCTAATGACCACGCGCGCGGGACCGTGATATAGTTGCGCTACTGCTGTTCCTCGCTTGTAATGCGAAACGCAAGCGGCAGCCGTAAGACGTAAACTGGATTAGGCGGATCGGACTATGATGGAAGCGGACATAGCTCTTGCTCTCGCTTTAGGCTTCACCACCGGTTTGCGTCATGCACTGGATCCTGACCACCTCGTAGCCGTGTCGACCATCGTAAGTGAGCACAAAAGCATTACACGTTCGTCGCTGGTTGGCACGTTCTGGGGCGTCGGTCACACCGCTTCCCTGTTCGCCGTCGGAGTGGTGGTCATAATTCTTCGCACTTCCATACCTCCGGGAGTGGCGCACTGGCTGGAAGTGCCGGTCGGCGTGATGCTGATAGCTCTTGGTCTGAACACTACGTGGCGCGCGTTGCGCGACCGCGGCGTCAAACTCCACACGCACGTTCACAGTCACGACGACGGATCACCACATTCACACATCCATATACACCACGGTGAACAACACGATCACCGACACAGGATGTTCAAGATCGGCAGAAGACCGTTCCTCGTAGGCCTTGTTCACGGCGTCGCCGGGAGCGCAGTGATAACAGTCTTCGCACTCGTGACGCTACCCTCCGCCGCACTCGGGCTCGCCTACATCACTGTATTCGGGATCGGATCTATAGGAGGTATGCTCCTGATGAGCGCCGCGATCAGCCTCCCGTTTGCGATGACCGCGCGGCGATTCACCGGCATAAATGCCGGAGTGAGACTCGCAGCTGGACTGTTCAGCATTTCTTTCGGCGCCTGGAAGCTCTTCCTGGATGTAAGTGCGTGAGAGGTCTCGCACACCGGGCTTGGGCGCGATCAAATTCCCCGGCGATTTTGGAGAGCGATGTCTTCATTTGAACCCCCGCCTGTTCCATACCTGAATCCGGAGTTTCTGAAGAGCCAGGAAGCCAGGGTCGTGCGGATCCTGGCCGAATACCTTGAGCCTTGGTCGCGTCTTCGAAAGTACAAAGTGCGAGACACGATCGTTTTTTTCGGCTCTGCCCGTTCGCTGCCTCCCGAGGTGGCAAATCAGGAACTAGCTGCGATGGCAGAGAAGACAGGCGAAACACCGCCGGCTCACGCCGAAGGTCAGCGTGCTTATGAGCGATGCAAGCAGGCGGTGAAGTTGTCGCGCTACTATGCGGACGCGATGGAGCTCGCGCGACGGGTGACTGAGTGGTCTAAGAGCCTGACCGGCGCTCACCATTTCATCATTTGTTCGGGTGGATCGGGAGGGATGATGGAGGCGGCAAATCGCGGGGCGTCGGCGGCGCGCGGCAAGACGATCGGCTTCAACATTGAGCTTCCGCTAGAGCAGGAGGTGAATCGCTACGTCTCGCGGGAGCTGATCTTCAACTTCCATTATTTTTTCATGCGTAAGTTCTGGTTCGTGTATCTGGCAAAGGCACTGGTGGTGTTTCCCGGCGGATTCGGGACAATGGATGAGCTGTTCGAGGTGTTGACGCTGATTCAGACGAAGAAGCCTCGAAAGAGCATGCCGGTTATATTGTTTGGTCAGGAGTTTTGGGACGACGTGATCGACTTCGAGGCGCTTGTGCGTTGGGGTGTAGTTGGGGCCGAAGATCTGAAGATCTTCTACAAGACGGACTCGGTTGACGATGCATTTGACTACCTGCGCTCAAGACTCGAGAGTACGTACCTGACGCCGGAAGGTCTGGACCAGATGAAGCTGACATGAGGAGTGCTGAGCACTCAGCACGCTGCTGTTTGCCATCTTTGAAAGAATCCTCGAAAACGTTCGAGGCGGTCGGCGGCGTTCGGAGTCTTGAATACCAGAATCTCCAACTGACGAAGATAGTCCTGAGAACCAAGCAGGCCCCGTACTTCCTCAATGTACGGCGCTACCTTGCAAAACGTCCCGATGTGTTCCCCGTTCGCTTCCAGGAACATCTTCTCGTCGATCCCGCCATTGTTCACAAGCGAAGCAGCCATGTCCCAGTATGATGTGATCATTCGATAATACGCACTCTGGTCATGGCCGCTCACCAGCAACTTCGCAATCGACTGCGCATCCTTCGGGTCAAACTCGCTGAAGTACCACCGCCTTGCGCGACGAAGCAACTCGTCTCGCCTCAACTCGTATAGCCTGAGTATCAATGCCGCATCCTGCTGCTTGTCGTTCATGACATCTCCTCTTTCAAGAATTGGTCACTGAAATGAATCAAGCGCTCTTGCGCTTCAGGGTGGTGGCCTTTCCGCCGGCCTTTGCCGTGCGACCTTTGCGCCCGGCTTGGGCCGATGCACTGCGTCTTATCTTTGCGACCTTTCGCATTGCAACCTTGCGCTTTGAGCACTCCGCAAGAGCCCTGAGACCAACGGGAGTCACGCATGCGCGGATTCGGTTCCCGATGCCGGACCGGGCTCGTTCAATGGCATTAGCGTCGTTGAAAAGCTGATGCGCGAAATTCGCCTGCTGCGCCAGCGCGTGAAGCTCGAATGCTAGCTGAGCACTGTTTGCCGATCTATCAAGTTGGCCGATTGACTTCGCGTAATCTATCTCCGTCTGAAACGCTTCGATCCAGGACCTGGAAAGGGCGGCGATGAGGCTCCTGACCTCTCCCGGTCTGCTGTCGAATTCAATCGCCGTCGCCATGAAAAAGCAGCCGCCTCGAAACACCTTCCGACCCATGTAAGACAACCACTCATCGAGCATCGCAAGCAGCCGATTGATTCCCCGCTCGGTTTCGAGCGCCGGCTCCACGACTTCACGGACAAAGATATCCCGGGCCCTCCCGATCACCGCCAGTTGCAGCTCTTCCTTTGATCCAAAGTGGGCGAACAGCCCGCTCTTGCTCATATCCAGCTCATCAGCAAGCCTGCCGATGGTGAGCCCTTCGAGGCCTTCGGCGGAGGCAATATGGACTGCAACATCCAGAATCTCGGCGCGGGTCTTGTCCCCCCGCGAAATCTTTTTTTCTTCACGCCGGATCTCGTTAATTGCTTTCATGGGCTGATACCGTGTTCGAATCGGAGTTGGAGCTGTAGCACGATCGTTCGCTTTATACAGCACGACCGTTCGTTTGTCAATTAAAAGGGAAGATGAGCGAATGAGGGGGATGAGGCGACGCAGTGACGCGGTGAGGAGAGACCTTTGCCCTTCCCCTCATCCCCCATCTCCGGCATTGATTTTCGCGGCGTTCACGTAATATCTTGTCGCCGCTCCCACTTCATTCAGGAGATACAAGACAATGAAATGCCCATCGTGCAATGCCGAATTGCCGGCGACGGCAAAGTTCTGCGGAGCTTGCGGCGCGACCCTTTCCACGCCGCCACCGCCACCGCAGCAGGTCCCCGCGCCCCCGTTCCCTCCGCCGCAATATACGGAATCGCCCAGCTTTCAACCGCCTCCCCGGTACAACGAACCGCCCGCCTTTCCGCCGCCGCCTCAGTACAGCGAACCGCCGCCTCCCAACTACGTTTTCAATCCTCCGGGCGGACCGATGCCTCAGGTAGAGAAGCGCTTCAAGGCTCTGCGCCTGATCGCGATGTTGATCAAGATTGCTGCCTTTGTAATCTCGGGACTGCTCATAATCGGTGCGCTGGTTTTCATGATCGCCGGTGCTACTGCGGGCAGCGCTGCCAAGAGCTCCCCCTTCGACCAGTCAATCGGGCCCGGTGGAGCGCTCGCTGGACTCGCAGGCGGTTTTGTCGGCGGCTTGGTGATGCTCATATACGCGGTCTTCGCCTTCGTTTTCCTATATGCCTATGCCGAGGTAATCTATCTATTCCTGGGGATTGAAGAGAACACACGAACCACAAACGAAATGCTGCGAAACCGCTGAGCGTCATTGGACGTCGTAAGCCCCGTGTCAGTTTCATATCTAATCTTGCCGGCTTGCTGGTGCCGGCACCTATGAGGACCATCGAGATGAGGCTTCGGAGAACTGTGTTTTACGCTCGATCTTCACCGTCGGTTTGCGTGGTGATTGCGATGCTTATGTCGTCGCAGGTCGCCGCTTTTGCTCAACAGCCGGCTGTTACGACGGCGAAAAGGAAATTTGAGCTGTCGATCGACAAGATAATGGAAGGCTTTGCGCTGGTTGGCTATGAGCCTCGCACCGTCCGCTGGTCTGGTGACAGCCAGAGGATCTACTTTCAGTGGAAGCAAGCCAGCGAGCCGCGTGAAAAGGACTTCGATACCTATGTTGTAAACCGCGACGGCACCTCATTGCGCAAGCTCTCGGATGAAGAGGCGAAGGCTGCGCCACCCCTTGCAGGCGATCGTTCGAGAGACAGGAGACTGACTGCGTTTGTTGAAGACGGCGATATATTTCTGTTCGAGAACGACACCGGTAAAAGGCGCCAACTAACCGCCACCACCGATGTGGAGTCCAATCCTCGTTTTACTCGCGACCAGAAGCGAATCTACTTTACGCGGGCGAACAACCTCTACGCGCTCGCGCTCGACGGCGCTTCGTTTGTGCAATTGACCGACATCAGAGTTGGCGGCGGACCGCCAACTCCCGCGCCGCCAGTGGTGGGCGGATTGGGATCAAGGCAGGGCGGAGGTCAGGCGCGCAGAGAATCAACGCAGGAACAAAAAGGCACTGAGAGCCAGGAATATCTCAAGCAGCAAGAGCGCGAGCTGATCGACTCCGTAAAGCGGCGAGCCGACAAAAGGCGCGAAGACGACGAGAAACGGAAGCGCGAACACCCTCGACAGCCATTCAACATAGCCGCGCGGCAGGTAATCACCAATCTTCAGCTAACACCCGATGATAAGTACGTGATCGCTACTGTAAGCGAAAACGTCGACGGAGCTAAGAACGCTATCGTGCCCAATTACGTAACCGAGTCTGCCTACACCGAGGACCTTGGCGCGCGTAACAAAGTCGGAGATGTGCAATCCCGAACTCGACTGGCAATCATAAATGTCGCCACAGGTGATGCGAAGTGGGTCGACCACGGCCAGAAGGCGTCCGGCACTGGGCAGGGCAAAACCGACAAGCCGATAACCGAACAGCCGCAGGGTGGGCCCTTGACGACGAATGACGAGGGGACCCAGCAGGACAGTGGGCGACGTCAAGCCGGGTCCACGCGACCGACCGCACGAGAGCCGGAACGAGAGGTCAACCTCACAACTCCGATCTGGTCTCCGGATGGCGCTAAAGCGGTGTTGATGGCCAGGGCGGCCGACAACAAGGACCGCTGGGTTCTGGCGCTGGACATCGAAAGCGGAAAGACGCGACCGCTCGTGACAGAGCATGACGAAGCGTGGGTCGACGGCCCTGGGGCTTCAACGCTTGGATGGCTTGCCGACAGCAACCACATCTACTTCCAATCGGAGCGCACTGGTTACGCACACCTGTATACGATCAGATTCGATGGGAGCGAGGAGAAACAAATCACTTCGGGCAAGTGGGAAGTGACCAGCATCCAGCTCACGGAAGACAAGTCTCGCTTTCTACTGACCACGAGCGAGGTACATCCGGGGGAGCGTCACTTCTACTCGGTGCCGGTGACTGGTGGCGATCGGACGAAAATCACTTCGATGCCGGGGGCAAATCAATGTTTCGCATCGCCGGACGAAAAGTGGCTTGCGATGATTCATTCGTACAGCAACCAGCCGCCGGAGTTGTACGTCCAGGAGAACAAACCGGGAGCATCCGCGGTAAAGATCACATCGTCGCCTGCACCCGAGTTCTGGGACTACGGCTGGGTGGATCCGTCCATTGTGACTTTCAAAGCGCGCGACGGCGCCGAAGTCTACGCGAGGATGTACAAGCCTAAGGACTTCAAGAAAGGTGGACCGGGAGTCATTTTTGTACACGGCGCCGGCTATGCCCAGAATGTGCATCGCTACTGGTCGAGCTATTTTCGGGAATACATGTTCCATCATTATTTGATGGAGAAGGGTTTTCTGGTGATGGATGTCGATTATCGTGCGTCCTCGGGCTACGGCCGCGAATGGCGAACCGCGATCTATCGGCACATGGGCGGCAAGGATCTGGACGACCAGGTCGACGCGGCGGCCTGGATGGTTAAAGAGCAAGGCGTCGATGCTAAGCGAATAGGCATATACGGAGGGAGCTATGGCGGGTTCATAACGCTCATGGCGATGTTCACGCGGCCGGGGGTGTTTGCAGCCGGAGCGGCTCTTCGGCCGGTGACCGACTGGGCTCACTACAACCATCCGTACACGTCGAACATTTTGAACGTGCCGCAGAAGGATCCCGAAGCGTACAAGCAGTCGTCGCCGATATATTTTGCCGACAAGCTCCAGGGTGCCCTCTTGATTTGTCACGGGGTAGTGGACACAAACGTGCACTTTCAAGACACGGTTCGACTGGTGCAACGACTGATAGAACTAAGGAAGGAGAACTGGCAGCTTGCAATCTATCCGGTTGAAGATCACGGATTCGTAGAGCCTACGAGTTGGGCGGACGAATACAAAAGGATATTCAAGCTGTTTCAGGACAATCTGACGCTTAAGAAGTGAGTGCCGAGTATTGAGGTTCAACCTCGAATGCTTGAAGTGAACTGAGTCCCAGTAGAAGGACCCTTATGACTACAACAAGAACCAAGAAGATTGTTTCGCTTGCATCGGTTCTTTGCATCGTCGCTTTCCCGGTCTTGTCCCGAGGCCAGGAACGAATAAAGACCATGCCGGGCTACGAGCAGTTTCAGAAGATGTACCGGGAGAACACCGACGCGGTAAAGATGGGATCGCTCCAGGTGAAGTGGGAAGATGGCGGCAAGGCCTTCACCTATTCAAGAGACGCAAGAAAATATCGCTACGACATCGCAGCACGCTCAACGTCGGAAGCCTCGTCAACGACCGACGCAACACCCGTCGCCGATTCCAATCAGAATGCAAGAGCGGGCAGAGGTCGCGCGCCCAACAGTCCAGAACGCGGCAGACAGTTCGCGTCATCGAACTCACCCGATGAAAAGTTTAAGGCGTTTCACCGTGACCGCAATCTCTGGATCAGCAACGCCGATGGCAGCAACGACTTTGCGGTGACTACAGACGGAACCGAGAAGGGTCGTATCAAGTACGGCATAGCAAGCTGGGTGTACGGCGAAGAGCTGCGTCAAACAACCGCGATGTGGTGGTCTCCTGACAGCAAGAGGATCGCCTTCTATCGCTTCGACGAAAGCAAGGTCCCCGATTACTACCTTCAACTGGATCAAACAAAGATACAGAGCAAGATGGACATCGAGGCCTATCCAAAGGCGGGCGCGCCAAATCCCATTGCGGACCTGTTCGTCTACGACCTCGCGTCCAAAAAAACAACGCAGATCGATGTTCGAGACGGAAAGCCGTTTGATAACTCGGTCGTAGGTCACTACGTCTACCACGTATCGTGGTCACCCGACGGCACTGAACTCTTGTTCAATCGCACCAACCGGCGGCAGAACATAATGGAGTTTGTGGCGAGCAATCCTGAGACAGGAAAATGCCGCGTCATAGTACGAGAGGAGTGGCCCGCGAGCTGGACCGAGAATTCACCTGCCATGCAGTTTCTGAAGGATGGCAAACGCTTTGTTTGGGCGTCCGAAAGAACTAGTTGGCGGAACCTTTACCTTTACGATCTCTCGGGGAAGCAACTCGCCGCGCTGAGCGGGCACAACTTTGAAGTTGCCAGCATCACAAAGGTCGATGATGAGGCGGGCGTTGTCTATTACATGGCGCGTGACGGTGACAATCCAATGAAGCTGCAGCTTCATCGGGTGAGGCTCGACGGAACAGGGGACCGGAGGCTCACGGATCCGGCATACACTCACTCGGTCGACATTGCTCCGGACGGAAGACATTTCATCGACGTTGCCCAGACTCACGACATCCCACCCTTCACGCGCTTGATGGATTCGGATGGCAACAAGGTTGACGAACTCGCGAAGAGCGACACGACCAAGTTTGAGCAACTTGGACTTAAACGAGTAGAGCTGTTCAAGTTCAAAGCAGCCGACGGCGCGACCGATCTGTACGGGCTTTTGAGTTTTCCGTCGAACTTTGATCCGGCGAAGCGCTATCCGTTGCTTGTATCTGTGTACGCGGGTCCGGCGACTAACGGTGCGCGTGAAACCTTCTCGATGCCGAATCCGCTGACCGAGTACGGATTCTTGGTGGCGACTCTTGATTCCCGCAGCGCCGGTGGTCGAGGCAAGCGATTTCTGGATGCAATCTATCTCAAACTCGGGGTACCTGAAATCGACGATCAGGCAGCGGGTGTCAAGGCGCTCGGCGAGCGGCCGTACGTCGATCGGAATCGAGTGGGCATTTATGGAACCTCTTACGGCGGCTATGCGTCGGTGATGTCTTTGTTGCGGCACCCGGAGGTCTTTCAGGCGGCGTCCGCTTCATCTTCGCCGACGTCGTGGTATCACTACGACACGATTTATACCGAACGATACATGTGGATACCGCAGGAAAACAAAGAGGGATACGAGGCCGGAAGTGCGATGAATTTCGCGGACAAGCTGAAGGGTAGACTTATGATCTACTACGGTACGGCGGACAACAACGTCCATCCGAACAATTCGATGCAGCTCATACAAGCGCTGCAGAAGGCGGGTAAGAGTTTCGATGTTCAAGTTGGTCCGGACATAGGCCACTCCGGTTTGCGTCAGGAACGGATGATGGAGTTTTTTATCGAGAGTCTTGTGCTAAATGAGCCAAGGTGAGCGAAGGGGCGAAGGGCGAAGGGGCAGTGGAGAGACGCGGGATGCGGGGACGCGGAGACACGGGGAGGAAGCGACGGAGAGTCGCGGCGACACGGTGTTTTCAAAAGGAAGGAATTTGTAAGCGTGTCACCACGTCCTCGTCTCACCGCGTCGCTCCTCTCTCCTCTCCGCGTCACCGCGCCTCCGGGTCGCCCATTCGCCCATTTGCCCCTTAGCCCCTTCTCCGTCTTCTCCGCGTCCTCGCGTCCCTCCTCCCCTCTGGTATTATTGTCAGTATCATGAAGTGTCCCATTTGCGCTAAAACTACGACCTGGAATGATAATCCCGACCGGCCTTTCTGCTCCGAGCGTTGCAGGCTGATTGACCTTGGCCGCTGGTCGGGTGAGGACTACAGGGTCTCGGTCCCGCTCAAAGACGTCTCGGACGGCTCTGAGCCGCCTACTTCGGAGTGATTCGAAATGACTGCTCGAGACAATACAAGCCTGATGACACCCGGAAGACTTATTGCGACCCTGGTGCTGGCCTTACTCGTGGCGGCCGTCGTGTACATCTTCCTGACCGCACATCCCGACGCACCCGCAAGCTTCAAGGTGGCACTGCCCGGAGGAGCGGTTGAGAGCAAGTCGTCAGCAACTGCGCCGGACTTCGACATCCAGACGATTGACGGCCGTACCATCAAGTTGTCGGACTATCGCGGTAAGGTGGTGGTCCTCGACTTCTGGGCAACGTGGTGCGGTCCGTGTCGTGAGAGCACTCCTCAGCTTGTTCGCATAGAAAACGAAAACCGCGACCGCGGACTCGAAGTGATCGGCCTTCACATAGACGACCGCGGCCGTTCCTCTCCTTCCGACATCAAGCGATTCATTCAGCAGTTCGGTATAACCTATACGGTCGGACTGGCAACAAACGACATGTTCACGGCATATCTCGGAACCGAGGAGGACACGATACCGCAGTCCATCGTTTTTGACCGCACCGGTCAGGCCGTGGCTCACTTCGTTGGCTACGATCGCGATGATGCTTCCGAGCTGGATGCCGCCGTGAACAAAGCGCTCGCCAGTCCCGCTACCGCACGTATGAAGCCGTGACTCGAATGAGACGAGCAAAAATAGTTGCAACGATCGGTCCCGCTTCTGAATCAGAAGATCGCCTCCGTGCGCTGATGCTGGCGGGAATGGACGTCGCGCGCATAAACATGTCGCACGGCGACCGCACGCATCACGGCGAAGTCATCGCGCGGATCCGACGCGTCTCGCAAGATCTACGCCGTCCTGTCGCCGTACTGCTGGATATCTCGGGACCAAAAATCAGAACCGGAAAACTCCGGGGCGGGTCCGTTGAGCTTAAGGATGGCGAGCAGGTGAGAATCACCTCGGAACCGGTGGAAGGCGACTCGACCCGATTCACCTCGAACTATGCTCGACTAAGCAGTGAAGTCGAGTCCGGCGGCAGAATTCTTCTGGACGACGGACAACTCGAGCTGCGAGTTGTAGAGACCAGCGGAACAGACGTCCTGGCAGTGGTGGTGCACGGTGGAATCCTCGGTGAACACAAGGGCATCAATCTTCCCGGAGCGAAGTTGTCACTTCCTTCAGTCACCGCCAAGGACGAAGGCGATCTGAAGTTCGGCATCGCTGCGGGCATTGATCTTGTGGCGCTCTCGTTTGTCCGTAGCGCAGAGGATTGTCGACATGCTCGAGGCCTGATCGGCGCTTTAGGCTCCGACGTACCGCTCATCGCAAAGATAGAAAAACCGGAAGCGGTAGAGAACTTCACCGCCATACTCGAGGAAACGGAGGGAGTGATGGTGGCGCGAGGAGACCTCGCGGTGGAAACCTCCACCGAGAAAGTCCCAGTGATTCAAAAGCGAATCATCGCCGAGACGCTGCGCGCCGGGAAAGTGGCGATCACCGCGACTCAAATGCTTCAGTCGATGATCGAGAATCCGCGTCCTACGCGAGCCGAAGCGTCGGACGTTGCCAACGCGGTGCTTGACGGCTCGGACGCGGTGATGTTGTCGGGTGAATCGGCAATAGGCAAATACCCGGTGGAATCGGTTGCCACCATGAATCGAATCGTTTGCTCCGCAGAACAAATTCCCAGCGACCTCGCCGCCGATTCGCAATACCAGATGCGATCAGGATCCGAAGGCCGAGCGATAGCGGAAGCGGCGAGTTACGCGGCACGCGAGCTGAGCGCACGGCTTATCGTAGTCGTCACCCGGTCCGGTGAGATGGCTAGACTGATTGCCGCTCTTCGGCCGGAGCAGCGCATTATTGCCCTTACCCCTCTCGAATCAACTCGCGTTCGTTTGGCCGTACGTTGGGGCGTAGAGCCCTATCGCCTTACGGGAGGCCGGAGCGAGGACTCGTCGAGGTCAGAGCGTGATTCCGAAGACGATCACCCGGACGCTTCGAACCCGATTTCAGAGTCAATGCCCGAGAATTTACTTGCGGTCGTCGAGCAAAAACTTCTTGGAGAGAAGCTGGCGGAACCAGGGGAGACGGTAATCGTGATGGCCGGTGAGATGTCCGACCCGTCGATCGCGAACTCAATGAGGCTCCGCAGAATTGGTTGCTAGTTTCGGGTTTCGAGTTTCTCGTTTCTGGTTCCTGGTTTCGCGGGCGCCGGGTCGTAGCGTTACGGTAGCGGCGTGGCGTTGCGTGGTGTGACGTTCGCTGTGCTAGTATCGGTCTTTCAAACTTATGACCGAGAAGCACAAGACAGAAACGGCGCAGCGTCTCAAGAGCCGACTCCTGCGTGCCACCGGTACGGCGATCGCCGATTTCAAGATGATTGAAGACGGCGATCGCATAATGGTCTGCCTGAGCGGTGGCAAGGACAGCCATACCTTGTTGTCATTGCTTCTGGACCTTCAGAAGCGTGCGCCGGTCCGATTCGATCTGCTTGCGGTCAATCTAGATCAGAAGCAGCCGGGGTTTCCGGAACAGGTGCTGCCGCAATACCTCAGCGGACTTGGCGTGCGGTTCCGAATCGTCGAGCGCGACACCTACTCGATTGTCAAGTCCGTCATCCCCGAGGGTAAGACAACGTGCTCGCTGTGCTCGCGCTTGAGACGCGGCATACTGTACAACGTGGCCGTGGAAGAGGGTTGCTCCAAGATCGCGCTCGGTCATCACGCTGACGATATCCTACAGACGTTTTTATTGAACCTCTTTTTCAGCGGCTCTCTTAAGGCAATGCCCCCTGTTCTGAGAAGCGATGACGGTCGCAATATGGTGATAAGACCTCTGGCTTATTCCTGGGAAGCGGATATCGACGTGTTTGCGGCATCGGAGGGGTATCCGATCATTCCTTGCGATCTCTGCGGGTCGCAGGAAAATCTGAAGCGAAAGAGAGTCAGCCGGTTGATCGACGACCTCCAAAGCGAGATTCCTGAAGTTCGACACTCGATGCTGCGCGCGCTTGGAAATCTTCATCCGTCCCAGTTGCTCGACCGGCGCGCTTTTGATTTTCAAGCGCTGGCTGACCTGCGCGGCAACCTCGCCGACGAATTGGACGCGGCGATCGGGATTCACGATTCATTCCCGACTCTCTCTCCGGTTACTCTGGGCAGCGCCAATTGACTGTGAGCCAGGCTCGTCCGAATTTGGAAACAGACAAACCGATTGTCTGGCGGGACCGGCTGTTGGTCGCCAAAGTGTTTGCTGCGCTCGCGGTAGTCACTCTGCTGCTGCGTATCTTCTATTCAACTCACCTCTATCAGGACGATGGCTTGTGGTTTACGACAGCGCAGGAGATGCTGCGCGGTAAGGCGCTTTATCGCGAAATATACTTCGACAAGCCGCCGCTTCTCCCGCTCATGTACGCCGGTCTGTTCCGGTTGTTTGGTGCGCACATACTGACGATTCGACTGTTCACCGTGTTCTACTCTCTGGGAATTGCGGCGCTGCTGTATCGTTTTGGCGCGTGGCTTTACGGAGAGAGAGCAGGGCTTACGTCCGCCGCTGTCTTCACAGTGTTCAGCACGACATTTACTACCGGACACGTTCAGGGTCTCAACACCGATTTTCTGATGGTGCTGCCTTATACAGCCGCGGCGTTCTTGTTTGTGCGAGCCCGCGGAGATTTCTTTGGAGCAGGGGCGGACGGGATTCGCGGTCCGTGGGCTGCGTTGGCAGGAGGCGTTCTCACCGGGATCGGCGCGCAAATCAATCCGAAGGCCCTAGTGAATCTGATTTTTCTGGCGCTTCTGCTTTTCGTCGCAAGGAAGTTCAATCACGAAGGTAAGAGTAAAGCAGGCGGCTGGACATTGCTGGCAATCGCGTTCACCGGCGTCGCTGCAGGCACCGCGCCGTTCCTGCTGTGGCTCTCGGCGTCAAGTTCGCTGGCCAACTACTGGACTTACGTTTGGATTTGGGGCGGAAGATACGCAGCATATTATCCAGCCGCGGATGCTGTGAGGAATGCGATCAGCCAAACGGGCTACTACTTCCTGGTAAATCCGCTGCTGCTGTTGTGCGTGTTGATCGTCGCAAGAGACCTCTTGATCCGTAAGCACCGCATCGCGGAAAACCCGCAAGAGCAGTCACGGGGGCCGCTAGATGTCGCGATCCTGTTATGGCTTGTCGTATCGTACGTGGGACTCGCGATCGGGGGGCGGTTCTTTGGTCATTATTTCTTTCAATTGATGCCTGCGCTTTCACTGCTCGCGGGGCGGGCGCTGGTGAAAACGATGAGCTGGGGCTTGCCGGTTAAGACCGCTCCCCGGCGAGCGATGTTTGCAGCGATCGCCGCGCTTTTCCTCTTCTCCGTTGTCCGATTTCATGTTCGCACCGTAACGCTCGCGGCGGATCTTGTTCGAGGAAAGAAGAGTCTTGCGACGGCGGAGTGGTTTCACGACCGGCTCAACGAAGAAGAAAAGTCTTGTGCGTCATTTATCAATCAGCCCGCCGCTGACAATGAGTCTTCGGGCTTGTCGGATTCCGAGGCAGAGGAAGACAACTATCTTTTTGTGTGGGGATATCGACCGGAGATTTATTTTTGGTCGGGTTTCAGACCTGCATCGCAATTCCTCAGCAGTCAGCCACTGACGGGGGTTCCAGCGGACGTCCATTATTCGGGCGGCAATTACAAACCGGTTCTGACCGATGCGCAGACTGCGACAGATCGCGTTGTACTGGCGGCGGAGCTAGATCGAGTGAGACCGCGGTTCATCGTAGACGAGCTGGGTTTTTTCAATTCGGCACTTGCGATTGAGAATTATCCCGAGTTGGAACAGTTGTTGACGGCTTATCGGCCGATCGGTTCGGTGGGTCGGTTTCTTGTACTTGCGAGGAAAGACACGCGACGTCATTACCGGAAGCGCCACGGGCTGGAGTGAAAGTGCTGAGTGCTGAGTTCGTTGTTGCATCGCTCGACCAACAATAATGGAACTAATAGCAAAGCAGCCTCTGTTGCGCACTCAGCACTCAGCACTTTCCCTTCCCCATTCGTCGAGAATCTTCGCCAGGCTAACACGCTCTCCCAACAAACACGCGTGACCCGCTCCCTTCACCTCGATCAGCTTCGAGTCTTGAATCCGCGAGGACATCTCACGACCCTCTTTGATAGACGGCACCACGATGTCGCGTTCCGACGCAATGAATAACGTCGGCACCCGTATCTCCTTCAGCGCCTCCGTGACATTCAGATCCCAAATCAATCGAAGCCGTCTCGCGTAGCCCTCCTGACGTACTGTTCGCATGATCTCGAAGAACCTCTGTCGGTCTTGCTTGCTCACTCCATCGATGTACAGCCCCAGCAGGTTCGCGCCGATTCGAAAGGGCTTAATGATCCGGAACGGCAGGGCCGATGAGATGAACCTCGCAAGCAACAGCCTCGTTCTGCCGCGATACCTCGCAAATGAATTCACGATCACAAGCCGCTCGACCATCGACGGGTGCCGAAGCGCGAACATCAGAGCCACCGTCCCGCCAAATGACTCGCCCAAGACAGTAGCCCTCTCCTCTCCCTCCCCATCGATCAACGCCGCAACGTCATCTGCCAATTCACCGTAAGTAAACTCCCCCGCGTCGCGCGACCGGTAGGTTATCACCCTGTACTTCCTGCTCAGCTCCGGGATTTGTTTGAACAGAAGCTCGCCCGTACCGTCGAGCCCGCATATGTACACGAGCAATGGCCCCTCGCCATAAGCCTTAACGTTTTTGTCTGGGGAAAACTCTGGAGAGTGCACGAGGATTACTGAGCGTGGGCGATTTCGTCCAGAATCCGATCAGTCGCTGCACGAGGGTCGGCGCTCTCGGTGATCGCACGCCCGATTACGATGAAGTCTGCTCCATCGCGTATGGCGTCGGCCGGCTGCGCAACGCGCTTCTGATCGCCCTTCTCGGACCAGGCCGGACGAATACCTGGAGTCAGCACGATGAAGTCTTCCGCAGTTATGCACTCGCGGATCAGTCGAATCTCTTCGGGCGATGCAACGATTCCATCCAGACCCGAGTCACGAGCCAACGTGGCCAGCCGCACGACCTCACCCCTCAGGTCCGAGGCGATGCCCACGTCCGCAAGATCCGTCTTGTCCATGCTAGTGAGGACCGTCACCCCAAGCACTGCCGGACGAGTAATCCACAGGAGACCTCGCTCGCCGACCGCGTGAGCTGCGGCTCGCATCATCTCTGAACCGCCGAGGGTGTGAACATTGAGAATCGAAACTCCGAGCCGCGCTGCGGACTCGACCGCGCCGGCAACCGTGTTTGGGATGTCGTGAAACTTGAGATCGAGGAAGACTTTTTCGCCGGCTTTGACGATCTCGTGGACGAGTGCCGGGCCTTCGGCGGTGAATAGCTGACTGCCGATCTTGAACATGCCGACCGCGCCGGTCAGGCGTTCGACCATTTTCAGGGCGCTGCCGCGATCGGGGAGGTCAAGCGCGACAACCAGGCGATCCTTAGGCGTCTGCTTCGCTGGTTGATTTCGCATAGGTCGCCAGTCTTCCGCTCGAGATTCAGCCAATTGATGCTCAAGGTTGTTCAAGGCTCAAGGCTGCTCGAGACTCAAGGCTGCCCGCGTCGCCGCGGGTTGCCGAGGACTGCTCTTTCACTATAGCGGGCAGCAAAACGCTGTTTCAAACCTTGTCGCGAGTTTGAGTGCAGAATGCGCGCGAGCTGGTAAGAGCGACGGGAACGGTGTTCAGCGTTTAACGCGGCGACGAACGCTCATGCACGACGAACCTGGCGCGGAGCTTCGCCTGAATCAGCAGACGGCACCTCCTCCAACCTTCTGCCAACTGACTCCTGGCCCATTCGAATGACGCCGTTGAATACTGCGCCCTCCTCAACAAGCAGCACAGGGGTTTGCACGTCGCCGGTGATGCGGCCGGTTCGGCGAATCTCCACTTTGGCGCGGCCTGCTACGTTGCCTCGAACTGCGCCGTAGATTACGCATGTTCCGACATCCACTTCGGCATCAAGCTGCCCCGATTCGCCAATCACAAGCGTTCCGCTCTTCGAGTGAATCTTGCCACTGATCTTGCCGTAGACCTGAAGCTGGTCGGCGAAAGTAATATCACCTGTAATCTCGATTCCCTGGCCGACCACGCCATAATCCGGACCGCTATTTTCAGTTTTACCTAATTTCATATGAGAACCCCCGAATCAAGTTGGAGTATTCGCTGACTACAAGAATGCTCTGAGAGATACAGCGAGCTTCTTCAAGTCCTGGCGGACTCTGACATCGGGGCACCCTCCTTATACGACGGGCACAACTCTAAGTCAAGAAATTAAACCTAAGAAAAAGAGCCGTGGTTGATAAAAACCACGGCTCGGTTTTGGCTCAGTTGAAGCGACGATCAGCCGATCTTGACTTCGATCTGCTTTGGCTTCGCCTCTTCCTTCTTCGGTATCGCCAGTCGAAGCACGCCATCCTTGAACTGCGCGTTGATAGCGGCGGTGTTCGCATTGGGTGGGAGCGTGAATGACCTGTAGAACTGTCCATAGCTCCGCTCCACTCGATGATAACCATCTCGCTTGCTCTCGTTTTCGATTCGGCGCTCGCCGCTGATCGAGAGCGTGTTCTCTTCCAGACTCACTTTCACGTCTTCGCGGTTCACCTCCGGCAACTCCACCTTCAACAGAAATCCGCCCTCGTCCTCGTAGACGTCCACCGCCGGAGTCCACGCGCTGATCGTTGTCTCTGTCGACGGCTTGCCGGCGTCGGCGAACAACTGGTTGATGCTCCGCTGCAAGTCGAACAAGTCCTTGAACGGATCAAAGCCAACAAGACTACGAAACCCTCTGCTGGGAACCATCTGTACTCCAGTCCTTGCCATGAAAACCTCAACCTCCTGTACGTTCGAGATTGATCAATCATACATCCGATTTATCATATGACTTAGTCATCATAAAATCTGAGTGGTATTCTGTCAAGAAGTTTCTTAGAAACAGGGGCGATGGATGCCCTGAGGAGGATCAAATGTTTAATTTAAGGGTGTTATTTGGCGGCGAGTTTCGAAGCAGCGCGGTCAGAAAGGCCGCGATACTGAACCCACCAGCGAGCTGATGCTCGGGCTGGCGGTCTTGTCGAGGTACTCAGAAAGCCCTTCAGACACCTTCAGAGTGACGAGCGGGTCGTAATAGTTGGCGGTTCCGATCTGGACTGCCGAGGCTCCGGCCAGGATGAACTCGAGCGCATCGCTTGCCGAGCCAATCCCTCCAACCCCAAAGAGCGGCACGGTTACCTTGCTCGCGACTTCGTAGACCATTCGCACCGCAATCGGCCGGATCGCCGGTCCGGAGAGTCCGCCAGTGACATAGTTGAGACGAGGGCTCCGCCGAATGACATCCACAGACATCCCTACCAGCGTGTTTATCAGCGATAGAGCATCGGCTCCCGCTCCGGTTATCGCGGAAGCCAGCTCTACAATATCCGTCACGTTTGGCGAAAGCTTCACGATCAGAGGCCGGCGCGAGATCCGTTTTGCCTTCTCGGTCAGCCTCGCGGCAGCCACCGGCGAGTTCCCGATCACGATACCGCCTTCCTTCACGTTAGGGCACGAAATGTTCAGCTCGTAACCATCGATCCCTTCACCGTCGTTGAGAATCTGGATGGCTTCGAGGTAGTCGTCGTCCGAGTAGCCAAATACGTTGGCGATCACCCGTGTATCGTATTGCCTTATGAGTGGCAGCTTTTCTTCGACAAATGCGCGCGCGCCGACGTTTTGCAAACCGATCGCATTGAGCATCCCACCGTGGGTCTCGACTATCCTGCGAGGCGGATTTCCGGCGAGAGGCTTTGCCGACAGGCCCTTGGTCGCGAACCCTCCGAGGCGATTCAGATCCAGCAGCTCGGAGAACTCCAGTCCGTAGCCGAATGTCCCCGACGCCCCCAGCACCGGGTTGTTGAATCGAATTCCCGCGATCTCTATCGCGAGCCTCGGATCGTGCTTTGTCTTGTGCGAATCCATTGAGTTGATGGGTCAATCGCCCATCGCGTTCACGTCCCACCGGATCGTTTCGGCCGCAAAGATCGAGCCGTCCGTGCACACTCTTTTATAAGAGCCATAGCCTTGCGCTTCAACATGGACTGCAACCACGCACCCGACACAAACGCCAAAGCCGCAGCCCATCGGAGCTTCAAGAGAAGCGTAACAGGTGATGCCGTTCGCCATTGAAATCTCGCTGACTCTTCGCATCATCGGCCAGGGCCCGCAGGTGTAGACGGTCTCGACGTCATCTGACAGGGCTTTTTCGAGAGCTGAGGTGACCAGACCTTTCTCACCCAGACTGCCATCGTCCGTTGTGACTATCATTGGAAGCCCGAGTTCGCGGAAGTGGTCAAGCCCACAGCCCACCGCGGCGCGTTCGTCGGCAGCTCCGAACAAGACAGTTGTCTCAACGCCTGTTTCTTTGAGCTGCCGGCATAGCGTCAGAACTGATGCGGATCCGATTCCTCCCGCCACGACTGCAGCCTTTCTTATTCTCTGGCCTGCTGACGTGGCTAGTGGCCAGCTATTTCCGAGCGGGATCAGAATGTCGACTTCATCATCGGATTTCAGTTTGGAAAGCGCCTGAGTGCCGGCGCCTAAGACGTGATACAGGAACTCGACTCGCGTGCCATCACCGCGGTAAATCGCGAGCGCGCGCCGGAGCAACGGCTCCAGCAGTCCTGATGGGCGAACCATAGCGAACTGACCGGGCGAGTGTTCAATTTCACGGTTCAGTTGAACCTCGAGCAATTTGTAACCTTCAATGATTTCCTGATTACTGCGAACTGAGGCGATGGTTTCGATCATCTGAATGAATGAGGTCGCGATATTATCAGGGGCGCGTTGCTCAAGCGTCAACACGACACGGCGAGCAGGAGCGCTGTTGGCAGTTATCGGCAGTGATCAGGAGCGACCTCACTGGTGAAACGGAAGCACCCGCGGAGTTTGCGAGTCTGGTGGCTTGGCGGTTCTAAAGCGCCTGTTCATCACCCCATATCGTGTGATGCTGTTCGCAAAAAGGACTAATTTGTCTTCGTGAGGCTCACGTCCCATGGGGCCAGCATTACGCTCAAGCTTAATTATTTATTAACTTAACGAGATTGATCCGAGAAGCGTCGACCTTGGCACGTCGCTAGCCCTTACAGGTGTAGTCACGAGCGCGGAAGAACCCCCGCAAGTGAAACAGGGAGGACGTTAGAAAATGGCGACGAACCTTTTAACGATTCAATCAGACGCCAGCGTGGCGGCCGCTCTTTCCGGGGATAATATGAGCGGCTTTGAAGCCCTATACCGAACCCATTACAGAAGAGTCTATTCAATCTGCTTAAGAATGACGGGCAGTGTTGCAGAAGCCGAGGACCTGACGCAGGAAGTATTCATTCAACTTCATCGGAAGCTGGGATCTTTCCGCGGCGAGTCGGCGTTTACGACGTGGCTGCACCGTTTGACGGTGAATCAGGTATTGATGCACTTCAGAAAGCGATCGGTGCGATCTGAGTTGACGACGGAAGATGGCGAGATGCCGGATTCGATTGACCCGGACACGGTCAATCCGGAAGCGATGCCGATAGTGGACCGGATCGGACTTGAGATTGCGATTTCGCAGTTGCCACCGGGGTATCGAGCGGTGTTTGTGCTGCACGACGTAGAGGGCTACGAGCACGAAGAGATCGCAAAGATACTGGGTTGCAGTGCGGGCACTTCCAAGTCACAACTGCACAAGGCTCGGCTCAAGCTCAGGCGTTTGCTTCAGCAACGTGCGAAGACTGAGTTCTGAGTATCAACCCGGAAGGGGTTGAAGAACGGAGCCCAGGGTTGCGGTCTGCGGCTACCCTGGGTAGCCGCCAACAAATCGCATCAACCCCGAAGGGGTTGCAGAAGGCCACAAAAACTCAACCGGAGTTGTTCGCCTTCTCCAACCCCTTCGGGGTTGCCACTCAGAACTCAGAACTCAGGGCTCAGAACTTCCCTCTCCTGCCGGGCTCTGGTATGATCTGCTATCCCAAATTTCCAGGCGTACCGTCCTCAGCCAAATAAACGAGGTCAGAACGTAATAACGTGATGAAGAGAGCTGTCCTCACGGAAGCGTCCGAGGATCTCACACAATTGGACGACCCGGTCCTCGTGTCTGCCTGCCTCGCGGGCGACTCGTCGGCGTGGGAGACTTTGATCAAACGCTACCAACGCTTGATCTACTCCATCCCGCTGAAGGCCCGCCTGTCATCTGACGACGCCGCCGACATCTTCCAGTCAGTTTGTCTCAAACTCTTTGAAAAGCTGTCCTCCCTTCGCGAGTACCAAAAACTGAGCGCCTGGCTGACCACCACCACCACCCGAGAGTGCTGGCGCATCTCAGGCCGTAATCGCCGTCTGGGTTCGTCTTTCGGAACCGACGATGAATCGCCCTTCAAAGACATCCCTGCGGCGGCCCCGCTCGCCGACGCAGAGCGCGAGGTTCTTGAACGGCAGCAGATAGTGAGGCAGGCAGTCGAGTCCCTTCCCGAGCGTTGCCGCGAGCTGTTGACGATGCTGTTTTATCAAAAGGACGAATTGAACTACGCCGAAATAGCCCGACGCATGGGTATGCCGGTGCCCTCCGTGGGTCCAACCAGAGCCAGGTGCCTTGAAAAGCTTAAGAAGCTGCTGGAAGGAAAGTTATAGCGCCCCGATGGTATTTTTTTGCTCCGCCGCCTCTCTGTTCAATGTGTAATCGATAGCGCGGGAGTAATGATATGAAGTGCCCCGGTTTTGAAAAACTCATTGATTTGGTTGACGGGCGGCTTGTCCAATCGGAAGCCGAGCGTGTATCCGAACACCTGGCCACTGGTTGTTCTCAATGCCACGCCGAAAAAGACTGGTACGAGAACGTTAAGCGCACGGCATTCGAAGACGACACCCAAGCACCTCCACCCTGGGTTCTGAAGCGAGCAATCAGAATTTTCGAAAACGCAAAATCCAGGACGCTCGCCAGACGCATTCGACAAGCAGTCGCCACGCTTGTTTTTGATAGTCTCGCGCGTCCTATCCCTGCAGGAGTTCGCTCCACCGAAACCTCGACGCGCCAGTTGCTTTACCGGGCCGGCGACTTCAGCGTTGACCTTCAGGTTGTCCCATCCGAAAGGTCTCGGGTCGATCTGATCGGACAGGTTCTTCGCGAAGGTGAAGTCGCGTTCGATTCGGTGGCAAACTTGAGCGTCGAACTGCACGATTCAGGTAAGTCAACTCGTCGGGCTATGACAAACGAAATGGGCGAGTTCATCCTGGATGGGATCAGCGCCGGAACCTTTGACCTGATGATCCAATTGCCCGAGGGATCCATCACAATTCCAGACTTGCCTGTCGCACTTCCCTGACTGAAGTAAAACGCTTATGCAGTCGGGGTCTCTCAAACAGGCCCAGCAGCCCGAATTATCTATCGTGAGCCGGAAGCTTGCAGACAAATTGATGGATGCGGAGAATGCCGAGGCGTTCTTTCAGGCGAACCAGTCTCTGGATTGGCGCGCTATCGCGTCGCTGAAGTCCGAAGTGGATCGGCTGGTAGGCTGCGATTTGACCGCAGCTCATCGTCTGGCGCACCGCATCGAAGAGATCGCCGAGTTGTCCGGCGACAGAGTGTCGCGCGCCTTCGCGGCCGCCGCGCGAGGCCGGGTCCTTCACAACTCCGGGCGCTTCGGAGACGCTAACCGGCTGTACGATCGGGCAGCCACGATAATCGCGCGCGCAAGCCTCCATGCCGAAGCCGCGTGGATACGAATCCACCAGGTCTACGCATTGACCCAGATGGGTCGTTACGAACGAGCTTTGGAGACGGCGCAGTCCGCGCGAAGGCTGCTCGGCCGGGAGAACACGGTTCGACTCGCCCAACTCGAGACAAACGTCGGCACCATCTACTATCGGCTGGATCGTTATCAAAAAGCGCTCACCCACTACGAGCGCGCCAGAGCCCTGTTGTCGCGCAGCGGCGACCGGTCAACCCGGGCGTTTGTGGACTTCAGCCGTTCCAACATTCTTACCGATACTGACAGACCGACCGAGGCGCTGGTGCTTCTGGAGAGCGCCGCGCGCGCCTGGCGGTCTGCCGGGCTGAAGCTGCTGGCAGCCCAGGCACGCTTTCACATCGCCTACCTTCAGTTCCTCCGCGGAAGTTATAACTCGGCACTTGCCGCCTACCACCAAGTTCGAGAGGAGCTCCAGTTGCTTGGCGGCCACTTGCAAGTCGCGTGGTGCAATCAGGAGATTGCCGAGATTTTGCTCGCGTTGAACTCGTTTGACGAGGCGGCGGAGAGTGCCTCCGCCGCGCACGCCGCGTTCGCGGATCTTGGAATGCCCTACGAATCGGCTCAAGCCGCAGTAGTTCAGGCGCTGTCGGCGATGGGACTCGAAACCTACGAAAAGGCACGCGGCGATCTTGCGCGAGCGCGAAGGGCATTCAGACGCGCCGGCAACAAGACGCTGGTCGCGGTAGTCGACTCATACGCCGCCGAACTCGCGTTGCGAGAAGGACGACTGCCCGAAGCAATCAAACTCGCCGGAGCAGCACATCGCGTTTTTTCCAGGCACGGGTTGGTTTTGCGCTCCGCGCACCTTCACCTTGTTCAGGCACGAGCGCGACACGCGCGAGGAGACCACAAAGGCGCCTCGCTTCGCGTGAATTCGGCGTTGCGGCTGATCGCCGGCCGCTATGCTCCAACGGTCGAATATCAGTGTCATCATCTGCTCGGCAGGATTGCCAAAAGCCGCGGCCAGGCCCGAAGCGCATTGGCGGGATTTCGCAAGGCGGTGCGGGTAATCGATCGGATGCGTGTCGGCATCTCAGCCGATCAGTTCAAGGCTACATTCCTGCGAGACAAGATACCGGTCTACGAAGACGCGATCTCGGCCTGTCTGGATCAAGGCGGGGCGAAGATGACCGAAGAAGCGTTCCGTCTGGTTGAGTCGTCCAAATCGCGAGCGCTTGCGGAGCTGTTGGCCCGGTACATTCGCCAATCACCCTCAAGGGGCGATCGCGACCGTTCGGCCGAGACACGTGCGCGCCTCCAGAAGTTGGTCGAAGATTTGAACTGGTACACCTCGCAGGCAGGCATTGAGGACGACAAGGGCGAGCAGCGCAGCGCTGATGTCGCCGAACGCTACCATCGGGCGGTTGTTCGCTGCGAAAACCAGATCGCGAGACTGTTCCGCTTGGCTGAAGATCAGGACGACCTCGAAGGCGACGCTCGAAGGCTGAACACCGCGGGTACGCGCGAGCTGCTCGAAGCGCTTGAGCCGGGCGAGACGGCAATCGAGTATTTCACGACGGGCGATCAGATGTCCGCTTTTGTTGCGTCTGAAGGCGATATCGAGGTCGTTCGAAACATCGCGTCGAGGAGCGCCGTCGACAGGGCGATGATTGGCTTGCGATTTCAATTCGAGAAGTTCAACTATGGCGCCGGGTATGTAGAAGCGTACTTCGGTCAGCTCAGGCGCTCGGCGGGAGAGCACCTCTCTCAGCTCTACAAGCTGGTCTTTGAGCCGCTCGCGAAGAGAATAAAAACCGATCGTCTTGTAGTGATTCCGCACGCGTCATTGCACTATGTGCCGTTCCACGCGCTCGCCAATGGCGCTGGACCTCTGATCGACATGTTCGAGATCTCGCGAGCGCCCAGCGCAGCGGTGTTAAACCTGTGCCGAAGGAGGCCCGTGCAAAATCGCGGGGACAAGTTCGTAGCCCTGGGCATCGCCGAGCGGACAACACCTCACATTGAGAACGAGATTTCGCAGCTTGCTGACCTCTTTCCGGATGCGATTGCGCTGACCGGGAACGAAGCGACGCTGTCAAATCTAATGAAGCTGGCACCCAGAGCTCGATTCCTGCAC
Source organism: Blastocatellia bacterium (assembly GCA_035315885.1). Classification (GTDB taxonomy): domain Bacteria; phylum Acidobacteriota; class Blastocatellia; order UBA7656; family UBA7656; genus DATFXM01. Next base: position 19,617 of record DATFXM010000080.1, on the reverse strand, counting down.
CTCGCGTCGCACGGGTACTTCAGGCGAGACAACCCGATGTTCTCTTTTTTGAAGCTTGCTGACTCTCGCTTGAATTTTTACAGCTTGCTCGACCTCAAGCTCAACGCCGAGATGGTAACGCTCTCAGCGTGTCATACGGGCGTCAACATGGTGTTTCCGGGCGACGAGCTTCACGGGTTGATGCGCGGCTTTTTATACGCGGGGGCGCCGAGTCTTGTCGCGAGCCTCTGGGCGGTTAGCGACCGCTCGACCGCCGAGTTCATGCGTGAGATGTACTCCAGAATCCACGCGGGCGATAGCAAGAGGACTGCGTTAAGAAAGGCGCAGCTCGCAATCAAGGACGCCTACGGCCACCCGTACTACTGGGCGCCGTTTGTTCTTATGGGTAGTCCAAACTGAAGTCCGTGTGAGGACGCTGAAGCGAGGACGCTCAGGAATGTTTACTCCGGCTGCGATCAATGCCCCAAGTGGCCGAATTGGTTCGGCAGCCGTCAGGCAGGTCTGATCATGAAAAACGAAAGGCGAAAACCGAGAGCGGGATCTTTGGGAACTTCTGTGGTCTTGCTGCTGTGCGCGCTCTTGTCTGGTCTTTCAGGCAAGGAGGCTCGCGCTCAGACGCCGGGGGAGCCGACGTACCGAAAGGGTGAGGTCATCGTAGAGTTAAAAGCCGGAGCAAAAATCGCCGATATCAACGCGCGCTTCGGGACGACAACTATCGAATGGCTCTATGGGACTTACCTCTATCGGCTTCAAACCCCCAATCAGAGAAAGGAGAAGAAATTCCGAAAGAGACTCGCCAAAGACCCCAATGTGTTATCCGCCGCGCTGAATCCGGTGGTTATGAGTCCCATCAGTCTCTTTGGCCGCTCCACGGTAGGCTTTCCCGACGGTCACGCCGTTCTCGGACAAACACGCCTTCAGTATTCATCTCAACTGTTGTTTGCCGAGATGGACGCAGTTCGTCAGCGTTCGACCGGAACAAATATTCTTATCGCGGTCATAGACACCGGAGTCGACTTAACTCATCCGGACCTTGCAGGACACTTGTGGACCAACCCAAAAGAGATCCCCGGTGACGGAATTGATAACGACGCCAATGGTCTCATAGACGATTTCGACGGCTGGGATTTTGTAAAGGGTACGAGCAATCCGAGCGATACCCCCGGTGATCCGGCTACCACCGTTGCGGGACACGGCACGTTCATCGCCGGCCTCATCGCGCTGATGGCGCCGGACGCAAAAATACTCCCGGTCCGCGCGTTCGATTCGCAAGGCGTTAGCGACGCATTCACCGTCTCGCAGGCAATCAAATACGCCGCGGACAGGGGAGCGCAAGTTATCAATCTGAGCTTCGGATCAGCAGATGACTCGACGCTGATGCACGACGCGGTTCGCTATGCGGCGGAACGTGGATCGATGCTGATTGCTGCCGTAGGCAACGACAATTTGAATACCGATCTGGATCCTCAGTTTCCCGCGAACTGGAACTCAGATGTGATGGGAGTCGCTGCGGTGGACGCCCTCGACCACAAAGCCGACTTCTCGAACTTTGGATCTTCAGTTTCGATCTCAGCACCGGGCGTACGCCTGTTCAGCCTGTATCCTCAGAGCGGAGGCAATCCGCAATACGCGCAATGGAGCGGGACTTCGTTTGCCGCTCCGCTGGCGGTTGCTGAGGCAGCGCTCATTCTGGAAAAAAGCTCACGCGGCGTAGACCTTCGACAAATTATCGAAAACACCGCGACCAGGATCGACGATCGCAATCCTTCGTTCAAGGGGCTTCTGGGTCACGGCAGACTCAATCCAATCGACGCACTGACGAGCCTTGATCCGCCAGTCGTGGATCACACCGAAATCGATCTGATCCCGATGGACCCGCAGAATTCGGCGCAAGGCCACGCTGAGATCGATATATCCGGCAGCACTCAGGTTTTTAAGATCGACGCCCATAACGTAGGTCCACGAGAGCACTACAGCGTCATCGTAGACGGAGTGGTAGTAGCCGACGACACCATTACACAGGCATCAATCGCAAACTACTTCGGCAGTTTCAACATCCAGTTCTCTTCCCAACCCGACAGCGAACATCTTCCTTTGCCTCCGTCGATGAACCCGGTCACTCGCATAGTGCACGTCGAGGTCCTGGACGACGAGAACATCGTACTGCTTACCGGAGACTTCAGGCCGATCAGCGGAGGAACCGGCGGAGGACCGAGCGGGCAGTCCTTTGAAAAAGAAGCACGCTTGACACCCACCCCGTTGACTCCGGGCGCCTACGGCCGCGCCAAAGTCGAAATTGAAAGTCAGCGGTCCATACTGGAAGTCGAAGGCAGCGGCTTACCCTCCGGCCAGTCCTTCGTGGTGTTCGCCGACGGCGTCGCAGTCGGGCCTGTGATCCCTGTGTCCGGATATTTCAAAGCGCGATATACAAGCGACGGCTCGAGCGGGCAAGTTTTGCCGGCCGCCCTTCTGCCCGCTTCAAAGATCAGCCGAATAGAAGTTCGGGACCCGACGTCGGGAGTCGCCCTTCAGGGAACGTTTCAGGCCGGGTCAGGCGACATCGGAGGTGGGGGCGACGACGACGGCGAATCTCGGTTTACCGCCGCGATCCAAAGTCTGCCCGCCGGCTCATTGATCGGAGATTGGGTAGTCGGCTCTACCGTCGTTCACGTGTCACAGTCCACCGAACTGCGACAGGACAAGGGTCCATTCGTGGTGGGGGCCACCGTCGAAGTAAGAGGTGCCGCGCAACCGGACGGCTCCGTGAATGCTACCCGAATTGAGGTCGAGGACTCCGGGAGCGGAGGTGGTGGCGGCACCGGAGGTGGTGGTGGTGGCGGCAGCGGTGGCGGTGAAAGCACTCGCTTCACCGGCACGGTCGAGATGCTTCCACCGAGTGGATTCATCGGAGACTGGGTGGTGTCGGGCAAGACCGTTCACGTAAACTCGTCGACGGAAATCAAGCAGGAACATGGAAACGTGATGGTTGGCGCAACCGTCGAAGTCGAAGGCACAACGCAGTCCGACGGCTCGGTCACCGCTTCAAAGATCGAGACGAAGTCGGACTCTTGACGGGGACCCGCGCCGCGCGGCGAGTGCTATACTTTTGCCGCACAGTATGCAGCGCATCATTCGAGCAGCGAAACTCGCCACCTGGACACTGCTTCTTTGCAGTCTTGCGGCCAGTACCCTGCTCTGCAGATCAGTCACCTGCCAGCAACGCGAGCCTGATGATCAATTGTTGAGTCGTGCCTCGTTATTGCAGGCGGCTCGATTGGGTGGAGACTATCTCGTCCGGATGCAAAAGCCCGACGGGAGTTTCCATTACATCTACAATCCGGTCCGCGGAGTTTTTTCCGAGCGCCAATACAATATCCTCCGGCATACTGGCTCCGCGATCTGCCTCCTGGACCTCTATGACGCCACGCGTGACCAGCGCTACCTGGGCTCCGCAGCGAGCGCTATCAAATTCCTTGTCACAAGAGTGCGTCCCTTCGAGAAAAACGCGGCCTACGTACTGGACTTTGACGGCAAGGCGAAGCTGGGTGCCACGGGTCTTGCGCTCATAGCGATCTGCAAGCAGAGTGAGGCGGCGGCGAGGCCGGCAGATCTGGAACTTGCGCGGCGCCTTGCGCGGTTTATCGTTTCACAGCAGCGGGCCGACGGAGGATTCGAGAGCTACTGGAAAGTGCGAGGTGACGAGCCCTCGGGAAGCGTATCGCTCTTCTACCCGGGAGAAGCGATGCTCGGATTGTTGACGCTGCATCGAATGACCAAAGAACCGGGGCTGCTCGATGCAGCGCGCCGCGGCGCGGACTTCCTGATCAAGACGCAACGTACTCGCGGGTTGCCGCCCGACGCCTGGTTCATCCAGGCACTGGAGCGGCTTTATCAAATAACGCCCAATAGTGCGTATTCCGGTCACGCCATCGATCTGGCGGCGGCAATGATCGCAAACCAGATCGGAGAGTTTGAAGAAGGCGAGCAAGACAGCGAGGCGGATCTTACCGACACTCGAGCGGCAATGGTAGCGTCGCGAGCAGAGGGAATGGTGGCGGCATACCTGCTCGCTCGGAAAACAGGGGACAAGCGCGCGGATATGATAGCCACGCATCTCAGGGTCTCAGTCAGGTTTCAGCTATCCCAACAGTACACTATGGCCAACACTCAGGGCGCGAAAAATCCGGCGATGGCCCTCGGCGGTTTTCGGCAAGGGCCCGCCTATGGGCGTATCCGCATCGACTATGTCCAGCATAATATTTCAGCGCTACTGGGCGTCGCACGCGCACTCTACTGAAAGAGAATCGAACTGCGGCTTTCTAAGCCGAATGATCAACCCGGGCTGCAGCCTCCGCAATGAGCCCGCGAAGCCAGATGTGCGCCGGATCGCGATCGCTGTGGCTGTGCCACAACATCGTGAGTCGAAAAGGCGGGATCGCTATTGGAACCGGAAGAACTTGAAGCTTCAAAACCGGCGACAGCTTTAGCGCGAGACGCTCAGGCATGGTGGCTATGAGGTCCGACGCGGCAACGATGAACGGGACCGTGGCAAAGTGAGGGACGAAGCTCGCAACCCGTCGCGAATAACCGCGCTGTTCCAGAATCGTATCGACTACACCGGATCCTTCTGATTTGTAGAACACCGCCACGTGGCGCAGCGTTGCGTATCTCCGAAGCGAGATCTTCCCTCGAACCGAAGGGTGATCGCGCCGCGCCACGCAGACATTTTTCTCCTCCCACAAGAACTGCGAGTGAATGCTTCGGTCGAGGGACAGGGCATCGGGAAAGAAACCGACTGCCAGGTCGTGAGCTTCTGCCAGCGAAGCGGATGTCGGCGGCTGAAACAGACTGCGCTGGCGATCGATTCGAAGAGTCACTCCGACGGCCTGAGCTGAGATCCTCTCGAGCACCGGTGGAAAGAGCAGCATCTCAGCATAGTCGTTGGCGAGTAGCTGAAACGACCGCTCGGAGGCCGCCGGATCAAAGGCGGGTTTTTCTTCCAGCGCGCCTCGCAGTTGAGATAGCGCCGCGCGAACCGGAACGATTACCGAAAGGGCCATGGGCGTCGGCTTCATCCCCTCGGGGGTTCTGACCAGAAGCGGATCGTCAAACGTGCGGCGCAATCTTGCGAGCGCGTTGCTCATTGCAGGCTGGCTGAGGTTGACCCGTCTCGCGGCGCGAGTGACGCTTCGCTCGGTCATCAGCGATTCAAAAGCAAGCAGCAGGTTCAGGTCGAATGATTTGATATTCATATCGTGAATGAAGCATATTATCACAATCCATCGAACGAATTTCCCTCATTATCGTTCTAATAGGCAGGTTTCGAGTACTGAGTTATAAGTGAGAACTCTGATTTATCGATCACAACTCAGAACTCAAAGCGGGTACTCACAACTCAATGCTCCGCTGGGGAGGATGATCATGCTTTCACAGACGAAAAAATTCACGCTCGTGTTGTTGCTGACCTGTTCGTTTGCCGTGGCGGGAGCCTCGCAAACCGCCCAGTCCGAGACCCCAGCCCTGCGCCGGGCAAAGGAATTCGTGAAGCTGCTGGACTCCGGCAATCGCGCGGAGCTCCGCAAATACGCCGGCGAAAACTTCGCACCAAACTTTCTGAACATACCGATGGAGCAGCATCTGGATTTCCTCTCGTCGGTACATGACTTCACACGCGGGGTCGAGTTCCATAGCGTGCAGGCTGAAAAACCGAACGAAGTGACCGCGTTGCTCAAGGCCAGGCTCACCGGCGAATGGCTCGCGGTGGTCGTTCGCGTCGAGCCGCAGGCGCCTTATAGAATTGCGGGACTTGGCCTGCGTCAACCGAAACCTCCCGCGTCCGAGCAGTCGGCCAGGAAACTCACAAACGAGCAAGTAGCACAGGAACTCGACGCATTCGTGCGAAAGCTGGTCGATGCCGATCTGTTTTCAGGGACGGTGTTGCTTGCTAAAGACGGCGTGCCGATCTTCAAAGGAGCATATGGAATCGCAAACAAAGATTTTAATGTCCCAAACCGAATCGACACCAAGTTCAATCTCGGCTCGATGAACAAGATGTTTACCGCGGTCGCTATCGCACAGCTCGTCGAACGCGGAAAGCTCTCCTTTGACGACCCTCTCGCGAAGTACATTCCGGACTTTCCGGACAAGGCCTCGGCTGAAAAGATCAAGATCAAGAATCTGCTCACTCACACTGCCGGGCTTGGAGGATACTTCAGCAAGCAATGGTCTGAATCGTCGCGAGCACTTTATCGTACGGTGGACGACATGATGAAACGGGCGGCCGCCGACGAAAAGCTTCAGTTCGAGCCAGGTACCAAATGGCAGTACAGCAACACCGGGATGCTGGTGCTGGGTGCGGTGATCGAAAAAGTAACCGGGCAGAGCTACTACGACTATGTGCGTGAGAACATCACCAAGCCTGCCGCGATGATAAACAGCGATTGTTATGAGTTGGACAAGGTTAATCCCAATCTGGCTGTAGGCTACGACAAAGAGTTCTCAGACGCTGGAGTCTCATTCAAGAACAACATCTTCATGCACGTGCTGAGGGGAGGGCCGCAGGGGGGCGGGTATTCCACTGTTGAAGACTTGTTGAAGTTCGCTGTCGCGCTTCGATCAAACAAGCTTGTAGGTGCGGAGTACGTAAAGCTGCTGCTGTCGCCGAAGCCCGAGTTGAATTCACCGGGCTACGGCTATGGGTTTCAGATCGAAACCGATGCGCAGATCGCCGGTCACGGAGGCGGCTTTCCGGGAATTAATTCAAATCTGGATATGTTCCTTGGTTCGGGTTGGACCGCGATCGTGATGTCGAACTACAGCCGCGGAGCCCAGCCGGTACAGGAAAAGATGCGCGCGCTGGTTGCGTCTACGTTGGACGCCCGCGCATCGAAATAGATTTGAAATTTGAAATCTGAAATCTGACATTCCGCTGAGAACCTGCTCAGCAATCAGAACCCAATAGTGCCTTCGTCGTCTGGAGCACATCATCAACCGTAACCCGGGTCATGCACCGGTGATCGATAGGACATGTCCGCAGCATGCAAGGCGAACACTCAACATCACGCCTCACAATCGCGGCTTTGTCGGACATCGGTCGCGTCGAGTGATGTTCCGTAGGACCGAAGATAACTACAGTCGGGACCTGCAACGCCGCCGCAATGTGTGCCGCACCGGTGTCGTTTGAGATCAACAACGAACAGCATGACAGCAACGCCTTTACCTGAGTGATCGTAGTCCGACCCGCAAGAATGGCCGGTCGAGTACGCATGGTGGCGGCGACTTCTTCGGCGATGCTCCGGTCTGAGCTCGTCCCCACGATTACCGGTTGCAGCCCCTCGCTTGCGTGCAGCCGATCGGCGGCTTCTGCAAAACGTTCGACCAGCCACCGCTTAGCATCACTGTTAGTCGCGCCCGGATTGACCGCCAACAACGGTCTGGACGGGTTCACACCGCAGTTCTCGAGCAGCTCTATCGCACCTCGTACCTGCTCGTCCTTTATGTGAAGTTCGGGCTGCGCATCCAGATCAATCTGCGTTGAGCCGGTCATGCTCTCTTCAATGTGCGCAGCGATGTTTGAATAGTATCTGACCTGATGACGAGCTCGATAATCCGTTTCAAACGGAACTGCGCAATCCAGAAGCACGCCGCGCCCATCAGTCGGATATCCGGCAAGCCGCTTTACCCCACCCGCTCGAGCCAGCAGTGCCGCGCCGATTGAATTTGGAAGGAGAAGTGCCAGCTCGAATCGTCGACGATAAATCGAACCGGCGTCGGAAAGAAACCTGCGGATCGGTCCCCCGGCTTCTGATAGGAGAATCGTGTCATCGGCGAGGCCCTCGTCTTCGAAGAGACCTGCGACAGACGGTCGAGCGAGCAACGTGACTTTGGAGCGCAGGAAGATCCGCCGAAACGCTCGCAGGGCGGGCACGGACATCACCGCGTCACCGACCCAATTCGGAACGCGAATAAGAACCGAGCCGGGCATTAGGTTGCGCTCGGTGGCCGCATCAAGGGTCATGCGCTCACTTTACACCTGCGAGTAGTCTGTAAGGACGCTCTTATCGCCGAGAACGGCGCCCGGAGCTACGACGACGTTTTTTCCGATGTGACAACTCTTGCCAACGACCGCGCCCTGAACCAGGGCTCCTGCTCCGACGCGCGAGCCGCCACGGATAACGGAGTCTTCGATCCGTGCGTTCTCTTCGATGAAGCAGTTGCGACTCACAACAGAGTTGATGATCTCAACGCCTGCCCTCAGAGTACACGTAGGATCAACAATCGCGGTATCGCCGATGGCGGCGGCCGCGTCAAACTTCTCGCCTTGCTCGTGAGCCGATCGTGGCAGCACGTGCACTCGGCCGTTGATCACGTCCATGTTGGCCTCGAGATAACTTGCGGAGGTTCCGATGTCTTTCCAGTAGCCGTTGAAGACGTACGCAAAGAAGTGCTCTCCGTTCTCGAGAAGCTGAGGGAATACACCGTACTCAAACATGAACGGTTCGCCTTCAGGGACGTAGTCGAGCACACGCGGCTCGAGTATGTAGACTCCCGCGTTGATGGTGTTGCAGGTGACTTCTTCCGGCTTTGGCTTCTCGAGAAATCTTTTGACTCTTCCAGCCTCATCACTTTCCACCAGACCGTAAGCGGTTGGATTGGCGACCGGTACGAGCACGATTGTCGCCGTTGCGTTACGCTCCTTGTGAAGTTTGATTACCTCGTTTAGATCCAGATCGGTGAGGACGTCGCCATTGAACACTACGGTGGTCTCGCGAATCAGGCCGGCCGCGTGACGGTAAGCGCCTGCGGTACCGAGCGGCGAGGTTTCAACGGTGTAGCTGATGCGCACGTCGTAGTCGGTTCCGTCGCCCAACCTGTCTTCGATCTTATGAGGCTGATACGAGAGAGACAGGATCACGTCACGCACGTCGGCGCGCTTAAGGAGTTCAAGCTGATAAAGGAGAAAAGGCTTGTTCGCGAGTGGCACAACCGGCTTTGGAGTGTGCATCGTGAGCGGGCGCAGTCGAGTACCTTTACCTCCCGCTAATATGAGTGCCTGCATGTGTGATTGCCGCTCCTAGGCTAATGTTGGATTAATTAACGTCAGAGTCTACCATTGCGCGGATCGCATTTTCAAACTCAGAGGCAGTAGGGAGTAGGAGGTTTAGGGTTTAGTATTTCGGTTTCGTTAGATTGAGGGTAGTACGATTGTTAGTGATATTTTGATTTAAGGGATAGAAAACTGAATCAAAGGAACCCGAAACCCTAGACCCGAAACCTCCCACTGCCTATTGCCTCCTGGCTGCCGCTGTTACAATAGACTCTTGAACTACGGAGGTGTTTCGAACATGACAGAGCCGGTGATTTTGTCGGGCGCAAGAACACCAGTCGGGAAATTGCTCGGTCAACTGAAGACTTTCTCAGCGGTCGACCTCGGAGTCATCGCTGCGCGAGCAGCCATTGAACGCGCTCGCATCGATGCCGCAACAGTCGATGAAGTCATAATGGGGAACGTGGTGCAGGCAGGGAATGGGCAGAATCCCGCGCGCCAGGTCGCCTTGCGCGCCGGAATTCCGGACAAGGTCGCGGCTTTGACCATCAATAAGGTCTGCGGGTCCGGTCTGAAGTCGGTGATGCTGGCGGCCAACGGAATACGCGTAGGCGAAATCGAGATCGCAGTAGCCGGCGGCATGGAGTCGATGACTAATGCTCCTTACCTCTTGAAGGGTGCCCGCGAAGGCTACCGGTTGGGCAACGGTGAACTTATTGATTCAATGATAGCCGATGGACTCTGGTGCGCGTTCGACGACTGGCATATGGGCTGCACCGGAGAAGTAGTAGCGGAAAAGTATGACATCGGCCGGCGCGAACAGGATGAGTACGCATTGAATTCTCATCGCAAGGCAGTCGCCGCTGCAGCCGAAGGTAAATTCGATCAGGAGATAGTCCCTATCGAGATCCCCCAGCGGAAAGGGCCTCCGCTGACAATTGGTTCCGATGAGGGCCCGCGCGCTGACACGTCGCTGGATGCACTGTCGCGGCTCAAGCCCGCTTTCAAATCTGATGGCACGGTGACCGCCGGGAACGCCCCGGGCGTAAACGATGGAGGCGCGGCGCTGGTGGTTGCGTCGGCAGCGGCGGCCAAACGGCTCGGAACAACTCCGTTGGCGCGAATCGTCGCTCAATCCACAAGCGGTATCGAACCAAAGCTGGTTATGATGGCGCCCCTGCTGGCAATACAGTCAACGCTTGAGCGCGCTGGCTGGAGCCTGTCAGACGTAGACCTGTTCGAGATAAATGAGGCGTTTTCTGTTCAGCTAGTGGCCATAATAAAGGAGCTTGGCATCGATCCCGAGAAGGTGAATGTGAACGGCGGTGCGGTGGCGCTTGGGCATCCAATCGGGGCGAGCGGGGCTCGGATTCTGATTACGTTGCTATACGAAATGGCACGGCGAAATGTGAAGCGAGGTGTGGCCGCACTGTGCCTTGGTGGCGGGAACGCAGTGGCAATGGCGATCGAGCGATAGTTTTCGATAGCTGATCGCCGGGACATCGGGCTCGGCACTTTTTTGGTGTTATTACGCCCGTTCGAGGACTCACCGGGGCTACACCGCTCAGGACTCAGAACTCAGAACTTCATCAAACACCCGCCTCATCGCGGCGCAGTGCCCCGCAAGCATTTCTTCCACGTGATTGCCTGACGAAAGACCAATCGCACGTGCCAGGCTCTCCAGCGTCGCCGGAGACGAAGGTAAAACCGAAGTCGGCCTCTCCAGCAGCAACCTCAACCAGTGATCGACGCTCCTCAAGAACCGGTACCCCTCCAGCAACTGAACCGCCTGCCCTGAGTCTATAACCCCTCGCTCACTCAAATGCGAGATAAGTGCTGCCGTCCCGCGCTCAGGTGGAAAATAGATATGATGCGCAAGCTGAAGATACCGGGTGATGAAGTACGCATCAGTCACTCCTCCCGCGCCCCACTTCAGATCGGGACGCGTGCCGCGAACTTTCTCACGCTCAATTCGCAGTCTCATCTCACGCAGATGCTCCTTCAAAGTTGGATTTCTCGATGCCGCATCGAAGCTCGCTTCGCAGATTCGCCTTTGTACCTCATCTCCAAAGCCACGATCGCCTGCGATCTTGCGCGCTTTCAAATACGCCGAGTGCTCCCACGCGGAAGCCCGGCTCTCGATATAACCCAACAGGCTCCCGAGGCCTCGAGCAAGTGGACCGCTCTTACCTTCCGGCCGGAGTCGCAAGTCCACTCGATAAATCATTCCCTCCCGAGTGATCAGGCCCAGAACATTCACCAGTTGAGACGTAAACTTGGAATAGAACTCGCTCGCCGATAGGACACCGTCACCAAGCAGCGATCTGTCCAGCTCGACCGGCGGCCACGACGACTCGTCGTCGTAGACCACCATCAGGTCAAGGTCAGACCCATAGTCCATCCCCGCATGACCCAGTCGCCCGAGCCCAAGGACCGAGAAGCGAAGCAGACTCGCCGACCCATCGTCCACGCCGCACGCTCCAAGCGCGATTTCCACCGCGCGCCGAAGCGCCGCCTCAGCCAGCGATGTCTGCGCTCGATTGCTGTTCATTATCGCCTCGGCCCTGGCGGCCATCCGCTCGGCTTCGCTCAAGTCAGGCGAGTCGATCTCGACCACGCTCATCATGTCTCGGTACCCGATGCCGATGATCTGTTCGTACCACGCGCGGCGAAGCGCGTCTGCCCTGGCCGAAGTTGTTTCACCGCCGTGACTCGCTTGCCGCAACACTTGCAAGTATTCCTCGCAGGAATGAAACGCGGGCGCGCCGAGCAACGCTTCGCCGAGTCTCGGGCGAGGGATCAGTATCTGTGCGAGATATTGGCTGCTCAGGACTATTGTCAGCCTCTCGATCAAACCCGCCAATCGTTCAGGGCCCAGCTCGCCCCAGACGGTTTCGCGATGCGTCTCTGCAGACTCCACCCACCCGATCAGGTTCTTGAGCGATCGCAGGCGGTTGAGGGCACGATCCAGCGCCTGCCGCGCAACACTCTCGATCGACGCATGCGAAATGTGACCTGCCAGCCGCGATATCGCGTTTACAGCGGCTTGCAATAGACGCTCCGACTCTTCGTCGGCGCCGATGACCTGCGGTGGCGGTTCCGGTGTCGTGACCTCATCGCGTCTCTCGAACACTCTCTGGTAGACAGCCCGCACTGCGGCGGTATGAGTGTCGAGATCGGCAAGAAACTCGCGCGCTGCGTCGCCCGAGAGGTAACCGCACCGACGAGCCAGGAGATTCAATCGCTCCGAACCGGTTGGAAGTGTGTGGGTCTGGGCGCCGTGTTCCATCTGCAGGCGGTGCTCGACCATACGAAGGAAGTTATAAGCGGACGACAGCGTCGCGCGTTCGGCGTCCGAGAGGAAGCCCTTTTCCGCGAGTCGCGCAAGAACTATCAACGTCTGCGTAGACCTGACCCACGGTTCGCGCCCCCCGTGCTGGAGCTGAAGCGCTTGTGCGATAAACTCGATCTCACGAATTCCTCCGCGTCCAAGCTTCACATTAAAGCCCCCACCCCGAGTCGAAGTCTTGCGTTCAATCTTTTCTCGCACGCGTCTGACGGCATTGATGGCGTCTTCGCGGACGTCGGTTGAAAAGATCACGTCGCGGACAGATTCGAGAAAAGCCGAAGCAACTCGGTGGCTGCCGGCGGAGTCGCGCGCGCGTATCAGGCTCTGCCGTTCCCAGTTCTCTGCGGTTTCGCGGTAGTACTCGGATGCGCGGGCGGTGTCCCAAACAAGATCGCCGTCGCGTCCATACGGGCGGAGCCGAAGGTCGATTCTGTAGACAGCTCCTTCTCCCGAGTTGTTGCCAATCATCTGAACGATGCGCTCGGCAACTTTGGTGAAGAACTCCTTGTTTGTTATCACCGATGACGCAGCACGGCCGTCGCCGGCTGTTTGACCCGGCGTTGAATAGAGGAAGAACAGGTCGATATCCGAGGCGTAGTTGAGTTCGCGGCAACCAAGTTTGCCCAGCGAAACAATGACCATTTCGGCGGTGACGATGCGGCCGCGCTCATCTCGTTCAAGCGGCGCTCCATGCTGGTTGACCATCTCCTGATAGGCCTGCGCGAGAGCGTCTGCGAGAATCGAGTCGGCGAGGTTTGAAAGCTCATCGGTGGTCTCTGAAAGAGTGGCGAGGCCCAGACAATCTCTGAGATAGATACGGAGGAGCTCGCGCCGCTTGAACCGCACCAGACTCGTGCGTCGATCGGTGCTGATGGTGCCTATGACAAAGCGTGCGAGGTCTTGTGAGAGCCTCTCGGTGGATTTCAGAAGAGGCAGGTCGCGGCCCGCTTCCCGTTGGAGCCACAGGACGTATTCCGGGTGTCTCAGGATCGTCTCGCCGAGCATGGGGCTGTAAGACGCGATCGTAAGAACTCTGGATAACAGGAGGGGCTGACTTCTGAGGTGGTCGAAGATTTCGTTCTGTTGGATTCTGCGAAGAAAAGCCCGCGCACCCTCGGGATCGGGAAGTGATTCGACAAACGCAGTGACGAACTCCTGATCGAGTTCCTTCCTGTTCATTGTGAATTTAATCTATCACAACTGGGGAAGGTGGGTTTCAGGCAAAGAGTGTAAGAAGTTCTGAGTGCTGAACTCAGAACTTCCAAAGCGGTGTTGATTTTTGGCGGCGGGCGGTTTATTTTCCTCTGTATCTAATCGGCCAACCTTGATGGTAGCTAGGGAACGTGCCGCCTGAACTTCTCCTCGTCAGGCGAAGGGGGATTAAGCAAGACTTCAGTGGGCTTAGCAGTAATTTGTCTCCTCACCTACCAGTGGGGCTATGAATTTGTGCGACAGCGAGGAGGTCTCTGCATGAAGAACGTTCGAGCTGCTCAGGTGGCTGTGCTTGGCCTGTCCCTTTTTGGGTTGCTCAGCTTTTTGTTCACCAGTTCGCCGATGTCCCGAACCGCCAAAGCGTTTTCCAGTGGACCGCCAGCCGGTCACACCGGCGCACCAAACGAACCGACTTGCACCGAATGTCACACCGGCACCGCGGACACCGGTCCGGGCACGTTCGAGTTGATTTCGCCTTCGGTTTATGAACCGGGACAGACTTATCAAATCACAATCAGACACACGACTACCGATACGACTCGCCAAGAGTGGGGCTTCCAGTTGACCGCCCTGAAAGGCAGCAACAATGTGAAGGCCGGCGAGTTCCAGAATCTCAACAACCTGACTCAGATAGACAACACTGCCATAAACCGGCAGTACATCGAGCATACGTTTGCCGGCTCATTTCAGGGTCAGCGGCTAGGCGCTACGTGGAATGTGCGTTGGGTAGCGCCGGATGAAGATGTTGGGCCAGTGGCGCTGTACGCCGCCGGCAACCAGGCAAACGCCAACGGTACCACCAGCGGCGATCAGATCTACACCGCTCATACCTTCATTCTTTCCGGGCCGCCGGAGATAACCGCCGTCCGAGTGAACGGCAAGAAACTCATCGTCACCGGTCGGAACTTCAATCTGGGTGCAATTCTCCTAATGGATGGAAACAAGGTGAAGAAGGTATCAAACGACGGAGACGATCCTACCGGCACTCTCCAGGCCAAGAAGGCAGGCAAAACAATTTCGATTGGTCAAACGGTGATGTTGGTGGTCCGCAACCCGGATGACTCTGAATCCGACCCGTTCAGTTTCACCCGCGAGCCTTGATTGACCCGTTATCTGGCTGCAGCCCGGGCTTTCGATGCCGGGCTGCGGCCGCAACACTTCTTGTACTTTCGGCCGCTTCCACATGCGCAGAGAGCGTTGCGATTCCTGACCCGCGCCGCCCCTGCATCGGCCACAGAAGTCGACTCCGGCTTCGGCCTGAGAGCACCGGTCAGCAGCAATCCCGCCCAGATCAACACCGCCACGACCGGTTGAGAAAACGCGTAGCCGTGAAACAAGTAAAAAAAGAACGCGGTACGGTCTATCGAGCCCGATATCTGATCTTCGACGTGCATCGCGGACATCTTGATGAACAGCATCACCGCGAGCACGGTCATGAGCAGCATCAGGCCGACGCCGAGACCTAACGATTTCAACTTTGAAGCAATTGAGCTCCGGGTAATCAGGACAAGGGCCACCAGCATCGGCAAGCCGTAGGTGACGCGATCGATTTGAAGAGCGGTCGATGCGGACTGGCCTTCAAACCCGCTCCCCCGCGCCGCGGTGACCACTACCTTGATTAGTTTTCCATCGATCACCGTCGCGACTCCCGCATCGAACAAGTGATAGAAGAACCCGGCGATCATTCCGCTGAACGCGGCCAGGAAACGAAGAGATACCAGCCACAGTGGAAGCAACACCAGGTAACAGATCGCACCAGCCAGAAGCAGACGGAGCCACTTATGAGGCCCGGCGCTGAACTGCGAAGCGATCGAGCCAGAAGATGAGAATTCCTGTGGAGAGGAGGATGACGATGGTCTGAGCGACGTAGACATGCAGCTCCTCGAATCCGGAAGGTATGTAAACGCCAACGTAATACAGCCCGATAAGGCGGAGCAGGTTTATCAGGTGAATCGAGGGAAGGCCGATGGCCAGCCCCAGCATCCGTGCGCGCCACGAAGTTGGGAACGCCAGCACTCCGGCGGCAAACAGACAAGACGCCTCCACGCCGTCGCATCCCATCGCGACCGTCATGGAAAAGCGCGGAGACTTGACCATGCTGCCATCCACAAACGCGCCGCCGCCAAACAGGTTTACGAAGCTCGCTACGGCTCGAGCCAGCACTTCGGTGTATGGCTGAATCAGGCCCAACCGGATTCCGGGCACAATCCCGAATATCAAGTACAGCCCGGCAAAGAACAAAGCAAACAGGCCAAAAAACCTGAGCGCCACCCGGTTGACCCGAGCAAGCTCGAATAACTGCTCGCGCAATTCCATCTTGAAGTCAGGGACCTAGAAGCGAAGGAGTGACCCTCGCGGAATGCTAATCAGCGAACGGGTCACTCCGTGTAATACCTCAGACGCAGTCTGTTCACTCAACGCTTGCGCGCGGAGAACAGCATAGCCAGAACAAAGGCTGCGATAGCACCGGAAATCAACGCTCCGATTGCATCGACCGGCCCGGCCTTGAGCGCGACGAGCGCAAGCGCAACTGCGACCTCCACGTAAAGAGCTGTTCGGGCAAGCTGCGCGAAGCTGAATGGTACGGCAGTCATCGGCGCGTCAGCGGTGCCCGCATTCTGCGCAGTCCTGAATCGGCCCATCAGGAAGAAGGTTCCAGCAGCCAGGAACAGGAGCGTCATTATTATCGCGCCCCACTGAGACAGCGTTGGAGAAACGCCGGTGCCTGGTGACGTTACCTGCCGGACTAGCTGTCCTCGAACCACACCGCCCGGATTGAGATTCGAGTGTACGTTGAAATAGAACCCCGCAGGATTGGCGAGGATGCGATCGCGAACATCGGTTGGCACGGCCAGGTTTGTCCTGGTGAACTGGACGCTGCCGCCCACCACCGTCAACGGACTGGCGGGGCTGAGCCCTGAATCAACTCTGACCGGGCCGTTGACTCCCGCAGCGGCTTCGTGAATATGCGCCAGAATGATTGTAGTGGCTCCGAGAGCGTTAACGCTTACGTCGAACCTGGCGGTGCTCGCGGTAGTGTCCAAGGTTACGATTGCTGAGCCTGAAGCCGCGGCATCAGCTCCAGTAACAGGTGGGACTTCATTGCTGGATAGCAGTTGTGCGCTGAAAACAACGATGTCAGCTTTCGCTCGGCGCGTCATCAGCGAGGCCACCGCCGTCACTGTGAGCGCCATCAGGATCAGGGTTGCAATTGACCTCTTCATCTTGTCAGCCTCCTCGGAATCCAGAGCGGCAAAAGACCAGCTCAGGACTTAGTGAACGGATTTGTGGAATCGCGTATGCTGACTTGCGTTGACGGGCCAAGGAAGCTCTGAGACGCCGCCGGTGCAAAAAGTCCGGACTGAAGTGCCGTCCAGTGAAATCTCGAGATGCCAGCTTCGCGTTCCTGGTGATTGCAAAAAGAACGTGCTCGCTCGCCCTTTTACCGTACTGCTGATGGAACTTGTCTGGATTACCCCGCCTTGAAGAGCGCCCAATATACCATACGATCCGCAGACCTTCAATGCGATTGTTACCAGGTGGAAGGGAGAGTTCTGAGTTCTGAGTTGTGAGTTCTGAGTCGCAGCCAAAACACCCACGATCTGAGACTCAGCCGAGCGCTCAGAACTCAGAACTCAGGAGTCAGTACTCACTTTTGGCGGAATGCAATTTCCATAATAAAGGTCTTTCCGTATAATAGCCGCGGGCTGATCGCCCCTGCTCTAATATGATCATCTGTCAAAACTGTGGGGCGGCAAACAAGCCAGGCTCTCACTCCTGTCGCATGTGCGCGACCGAGCTTGTTCGCCGCGAGAACGGCAAGGATGCTCCCAGCTCTGTATCGAACGATAGCGTTAATCAGGAGGAAGCAGTGGAGACATCAGGCATAGTATGTCCATCGTGCAGCACGATGAACGAGGTCGGCTGGTCGTTCTGTCAGCAATGCGGCGGCAGGCTACCCAAGAGCGCGACGCCCGATTCGGACTGGAAGACGCAGGTTGACTTCAAGACTACTCCGACTGAACTTCCCGAACCCGAACCCGCGGCGTCCGGGCCGGTCCCTTCGCAAGCGGAGCCCGCGCTGACTCCCGAAGTAAACGGCGCCACACCTACGGTCGTCGTTGAACCGGTTAAACCGGCAATCCCTCCGACTCCTCCACCCGAGCCTCAACAACCCGCGGCTGCGGTCCAGATGACTGAAGCAGTGCCATCGACAACCGAAACCGTCATCTGCAACCAGTGCGGACAGGCGAGCGCCGAAGGAAGCGTTTTTTGCGCGACCTGCGGGGCTCCGATCTCGGTTGCAAGAACCGTCGTTATGTCGTCGCCCTATGCGCCAGCGAAAGGTCGTTTGCACCTGGTGATGGAAGGCGGGCAATTGGGAGAGGTCTACGATCTTTCGGACGAGACAACCATCGGCAGAACAGGAGGGGACATCAGCTTTCCGCACGATGGATTTATGTCCGGCCGTCACGCGAGGATCGTGCGTCGAGGCGGAAGTTACGTGCTGATGGACGAAGGCAGCCGAAACGGTACGTTCGTAAAGATAAAAAGCGAAGTCGAGCTGAAACCCGGCGACATGATTCTCGTTGGCAAACAATTATTCAGGTTTGATGTCTAGTCGACTTACCGCGAATCTTACATGTCGGAAGTAATTGTCTCTATCTGGGCTCAGACGGATGTCGGGATGCAGCGGCCGGGCAACGAGGACTCGTTTCTCGTAGCGGACCTGACCGCCGGCAGCTCCGGGCTGAGCGAGAGTACTGCGACTCACAAAGTAGGTGAGCGAGGTAGTCTGCTTGTCGTCTCCGACGGCATGGGAGGTGCGGCTGCCGGTGAGATCGCCAGCGAGATGGCGGTCACAACGCTTCGTGAACTGCTTCAGGAAGACTCTGTCAACGACGATATTTCCCAGCGGCTGCAACGCGCAACTGAAGCGGCTAACGATCGGATCTGGCATCACGCTCAGGACAACCCCGAGTTGTCGGGCATGGGAGCAACCGTAACGGCGGTTCTCGTTCAGGAAGGAGCCGCGTGCATCGCGCAGGTTGGCGATTCGCGCGCCTACCTGGTCCGAGGCGAACAGATTAAGCAGCTTACGAAGGATCAGTCTCTGGCGCAGATGCTTCTCGACTTTGGGGCGATACAGCCTGAGCAGCTCCACGCGGTCCCACAGAATGTGATTATGCAGGCGCTCGGCACGCAACCCGATGTCAAAGTAGCCATGAGCGCGGTGAGCCTGACCAAGGATGACTGCCTGCTGATCTGCAGCGACGGGCTCTCAAATAAAGTACAGCCCGAGGAGATGAAACGCGCAATTGCGGACTCGCCGAATCTCAATGACGCGTGCCAGTCGCTGATTGACACAGCGAATCAGCGTGGAGGTGAAGACAATATAACGGTAGTTGTCGCGCGTTTCGCAGGCGACGCCCTCGAGCCGCCCGCGACCGCCGGCTCGATAACCTCAAGTCTGAGGCAGATCGGACCGGACTTCTTCGCCGAGAAGCTCATGGAGATGGCCGCCCAGTCGAACGAACATATTGACGAGGCCGCGCAAGCCCAAACCGACGACGATCCTGAAGAAGAGATCACCCAGAGGTTGGATAAGCGAGACGTGGACGACAAGCATGCTGATGACGGTCAGCAATCCGATGGGTCTTCAAAGGAGTTATTCGCGACTGTGTTGGTCGATGACGCGCCGGAGCCGACGTCCGGTGAGGCGCGGCTTCCCAGAAAGAGTTTCGCTCTGGTCTGGATCGTAGCGCTGATCTCGCTATTGCTGATAGGCGCGACAGCGTATTTCTTCTACAATCTTTACCTCAAACCCAAACAGGCGCCGCTGAATCCCGACCACGACGCCGGTCACGACGTAGCCTACCTGCGCTCGGCGTTCTCTCGTTAACAAAACGTGCATCAACATCGTTGATATGTCGGATGGCACATCCGTCAATCGACGAGGCGAAATGACCACGAAGCTACTTACGCGGCTGAAGACCGCGCTGAAAGCATT
>DATFXM010000079.1:0-50235 GCA_035315885.1 Blastocatellia bacterium | reverse complement strand
TCGACGAACTCGTTCACGAGGATCACGGCCAAGAAGAAGCTGTGCGGTAAACTTCCAGGCCCGATCGTGGTGACGAACACGACGCCGAATGGCGGACCGTCGGCACCGTTCTCCTGCACGGAGAGCTGCCCGACGACCTAGGAATAGTAGGCAGTAGGCAGTTAGAAAAATTAAACGGTGAGTAGTAACTGGTCCGAAGGGATCGTAATGTATCCCAGCCGCCTGGTTGCTACTCACCGTTTGTTGTTTCTAAGCTCTGCCTACTGCCTGCTCTTTCTGCTTCGAATCTCGGCCAGCTCGGGAAAATCGGGGTCCGCTTCGCTCCAGTACTTCAGTGCGAGACTGAATTCACGCTCAGCCGCTTTGTTGTCGTTCCTGCTCGCCAACGCCAGCGCCATCGCGTAATGAGTCCCGCCGTAGGCCGGATCGTGTTCAAGCATTTGTCTCGCAGTGTACTCGGATAACTCCACGTCGCCCGCGTCGCGTGCAGCGCGCGCAATCGCCTCGAGCCGAAACAACGTCTGGATCCACGCGTCGGGAGACTGGTCCTGTCGCAGCTTCCGTTCGACCTCTTTCAAAATCTCGCGGCCTCTTTCAGCCTGACCGGTTCGCAGATAAAACTCTCCCTGCAATGATTCAAGATAAGGCGCGACGAATTGAGCGCGGCCTCCTGATGCTTTCAACTCGGCCAGGGCCGCCTTTGCTTGCTCTCCCGCTTCACTTGTCCTGTTCATCGTGAGCAACGCGTGCGAGGCCATCACGTGACCGATCGAACGAACGATATCCCATCTACTCTTTGACAGCACCAGCGCCGCCTCCAGTGCCTCTTGATTTCTGCCTCGCAGCATCAGGAACGCAGGCCATTGCTTTTTGTTGAACTCCAGCGTGTCCTGAAGCGAAGGGATACCAAACGCCTCTCGCATCAGCGACTCTGCAGCTTTGACTTTGCCCTGGTACTGATACGAGGTTGCGAGCAGGTCCAAATTATGCTCGTGATGCCAATCTAACTCAGGGGCTATGTTCTCAGCCTTGTAGTAAGCGCATTCCAGCTCGTCTGCGCGCTTAAACTGCGCGATGGCTTCGTTGATTTTTCCAACGCGCCTCAGATCGTGACCATACATGTGGAGCGCGTGCGGCACTGCTGGGGCCATCTTCGCGTAGATCTCGGCGTGTACCAACGCCTCGCTTATACGGCCGCAGTTCTCCAGCGAGTGTATAAGATAATGATGCGCGGCAAAGTGACCGGGAGAAACCTGCAGCGCTCGTTCGTAAAACTGAATCGACGCCTGACTGCCGTGCTGACCCCGCCCGCCCGCGTTTCCTTCTTCGGCGTTCCCTCGAAGCAGCCATAATTCAACGTCGCTCGGGTCCGCCTTGAGCGCCGAGTCGATCGCATCTTTGTACTGTTGAAAAAGGCCCAGGTTGCCGGGCGACTCCATCGCATAGAGTTGCCGGTCGCGCAGCGCGATTCTTCTTTGCTCGCGCGTGGTGGCTTTCAACTCGCGAGATCGCGCGTCCGCAAGCGCGGCCCGCGCTCCGGCCATCGAGTTCAAACCTGAGTAAGCTCGACTCAGCCCGGCACACGCCATGGCCAGACCCGGATCCAGGCGCAACGCTTGATTGAATGACCGCGCGGCTTCGATCCAGACGTATGAATGAAGGTACGCGAGCCCCTGATCGTAGAAAGCCTGCGCCTCTTTTGAAGACGTAGTAACCGGATCGTGAATCGAGCCTATACCGGTTCGGAGCGGCACTGGCCGCTGAAGCACTTCAAGCGGAATTGAACCTGCCGCCGAGTCGTGATTTTCGTGTTGGCGCGCCCGGACGGGCGACGACGCGAGGCTGCTGAGAAGTATTATCCCGCTCGTGGCGATGCATAGACTTCGCGCCGCTGATTGGAGCTTGTTCGAGCTTGATGAGGTACTGGGGACACCGGCTCGCCGTGGAACGCTCCACGCGCCGCGGCGGATTCCGGAAAAGGCTGAGAGCCGCTTGAAAGAACTTCCGTTCAACGAACCTCCACCCGCCGCCGGTCACACCAGTTGTTAGCGTACGGTGTGACGATTGTCGAATCGCGCTCGAGCGGCTGTAGTCTTCCTCGCGAGTCAGTGGCACGGGCCACGATTTCATATCTGCCCGGTTGTCGCGGGCGCCAGTCGTAGGACCACAACCTCCAGGCCCTCGGCTCATGCTCGCTGCCGAGTTTCGATTCAACCCAGGTGCGTCCTCCATCAAAGCTGAGCTCGACTCGAGTAACTTCCGCATCACCGCACCAGGCCGCGCCGGCGATCGTAGTCACCCCCAGAGAAAGAACTGAGCCGTTCGAAGGCCTCGCGATTTGAGACTTGATTCGGACCGGGCCGAGCGGGGTTCTTTCGATACGCGTGCCGTTTCGGCGGGCCTCATAATATCTGTTCAACTGGTACCAACCCTTGAACTCGACCTTGCTGACGACGATTCTTCTGAGCCACTTGACCGATTCCGATCCGTACCAGCCGGGAACCAGAGCCCTCAGCGGCCCTCCGTGTTGATCGGGCAGGGGCTCGTTGTTCATTCGGTAGGCCAGCATTGTGCTCTGCTGTAGCGCCTTCGAAAGCGGTATGCTGCGCGCATACGCGTCGACTTGAATCCCGCCGGCTTCCCGCTCCTCGCCACCATCGGATCCGACAAACACGATCTCGCTCGCCTCCGGATTCACGCCCGCAAGCTCCAGCAGGGTTGCGACGCTAACTCCGGTCCACCTCGCGTTAGAAACGCCTCCCCATCCCACCGGGTTGCCCGCGCATTCCAGCGTGACCACCTCTTCCACACGCGGAAACCGGAACAGTTCATCCATGGCAAACGTTCGATCGCGATTGACCGCTCCGGTGACAGTTACTGTCCAGTCGGCTACATCTAATCGCGGCGTACCGAAGTGACTTCTAAGAAAGAACTCCGAATTAGGGGTTATCCAACTGTCAAGCTTTGCGAAGTCGAATGCGCGGCTGAACGGTGCCGAGGGCAGGCTTATTGGTGCGTCCTGAGTAAGAGATGAATCCGGCAGCGCTTCCGAACGACTGCCTCTGATCGAGACGAGCAGCGGTGCGGCGACCATTCCAAAAAGGAACTGACGACGGGAGCGGCTGTCCGGATAATCGGTTGGATCGAAACTCATTTGTTGGTCTGCGGCGACCGTGTCACGGTTGAATTTACCCGATAGTGTGGGTACACTCAACCTGCCTTGTTTTCAGTCTGACTTAAACCGATTCCAGACCAGCTATTGTCGCGCCGATGCTCCGCGGGAGCACAGACGCGAGTTCAGTGGACCCGGCTCCAAGCCAATGCTCGAGACCCAAGATTCGACGGTTCCAGAAAGGAAAGTCCTATGTGGATTCGAAAGTGTTACCTCGACGACGCATCTGACATTCAGTCTCCGATTCCGACTCGGATGTCTTCGAACGAAGAGTTCATTCCGCCTCCTCAATCGGCCAAGCAAAAGGAATGGGAAAACCGGCTTCGCGAGATGGCCGACCGTAACGCGAAGAAGCTGGGGCTGTCGCGGCGAGCGTTCCTCCAGACGTCGGCGGGCATGGCCGCGACGATGATCTGTTTCAACGAGGTGTTCGGCAAGACTTATGAGGTCGACTCGATAGAGGCGCTGGACCCGGCGGCTTTTGACGAGAAGTGGCCGAAGAACGAATTCATCTTCGACAATCAAACGCACCATATCGACGTCGAGAGCGGCTGGTTCGAAAACACCGAGGCTGGCAAACAAGCGGCGGATTTCCTGCGCAGGTTTCGGCCAAACGAAAAGACGACTGTCGGCGCACTCGAAGCGCTGAACCAGAGTCACTACGTTAAGGAATTGTTCTTTGACTCGGACACGGTGATGGCAATCATCAGCGGCGTCCCCACTTCGGAGTGGAAGGAGAACATCCTGCCTCCCGATAAAATGGTTCGTACACGCAACGACATCAATTCGTGGGCGGGCTCTGAACGAATGCTCTCACACGGACTGCTTCGCCCGAATATGGGCCCGGCTGAGTTCGATGAGATGGAACGTCAGGTGAGAATCCTGAAGATCAATTCCTGGAAGATGTATCCGGGAGCTGACATCGGAAAGGGCGCCTGGTGGCTTGATGACGAAAAGATGGTCTACCCCTTCTGGGAGAAGTCGCGGAAGCTGGGAGTGAGGAACGTCTGCATTCACAAGGGGCTGCCGCTTGGACTGTTCAACGAAGAGCACTGCCATCCACGGGACGTCGAGAAGGCCGCAAAGGACTATCCCGACTTCAACTTCATCATCTACCACTCCGGTTGGCATCCAACAGCAAAGCTGAAGGAAGGGCAGCAGGGGAATCCGCAGTACATTCCATGGTGCTCGGACCTGATCGAGATCGTGAAGCGAAACAATCTCAAGAACGTGTACTTTGAGTTGGGCTCAACCTGGAACGGCACGTCGGCCGGAAGACCAGAAGTTGCAATGCACCTTCTTGGACAGATACTGAACCTGCCTGGCGGCGAAGATCGAATAATCTGGGGCACCGATTCGATCTGGGGAGGCAGCCCGCAAAACCAGATCGCTCGTTTTCGAGCGTTTCAGATAAGGGACGATGTAGCCGAGAAGTACGGCTACAAGAAGCTCACGCCTGAAATAAAGGCGAAGGTGTTCGGGTTGAACGCCGCTCGCATCTACAAGCTGGACGTGCACAAGAAACGTACGGCCATCAAGAACGACAAGATAGCCGAGCAGCGGCTCGAGTATCGAGAGAAGCCGCAACCGTCAAACACCGAATTTGGCTGGGTGTGGTCGTGAAGGCAGTAGGCAGTATGCAGTATGCAGTATGAGTGCAACGGAAGTGTTTTCGGAGAGGTTGTGATCTGTGCGGCCGAATGTTTACTGGCTACGCTAGAGCGCGACGGAAGCAAAAACCTGAAAACTGAAATCCGAAACCGGAATCGGAAGGTGTACGATGAGGCTTTACGAGGCGGCAACAGCTTACATTGAGTTTGAGTCGATGTTCGATCGGAACAATGTCTCGATCGGACGGGCTACAGCCGGCACTGCTCCTGGCGACGGCAGAATGGTCGCGTACGGCCAACCCGGCAAACCTGCCTTCACTCGACGGAAGACTCGCGAGTCCATTCGGGCGATTGTAGTCCTTATTCTCATCGCCGCTGTCTGCGGAATTGTGCGAGCGCAGCAGTCTGCCGCCTCTCCAGCCTCGAAACCGCCAGTTGAACAGATGGTCCCTATGCGCGACGGTGTGAAGCTCGCGACCGCCGTCTACTTGCCCGAAGGTCACGGACCGTGGGCGGTCGTGCTTATCCGAACGCCTTATGGAAAAGACACTCAGGCAATGGGCGTCTCAAAGTGGAACGCTCGAGGGTTTGTGCTTGCAGTTCAGGACGTCCGCGGTCGTTTCAAGAGCGAAGGTACATACAAACCGTTTTTTGACGACACTCGAGACGGTTATGACACGGTCGAATGGGTGGCAAAGCAGTCATGGTCGAATGGAAGAGTCGGAATGTACGGCGTATCCGCCATGGGAATTACCGCGAATCTCGCGGCTGTGGCTGCGCCTCCGCACCTCGTTGCCAACTTTGTGATGCTGGCCAGATCGAGCGCCTACCACCAGGCGGTGTTTCAGGGTGGAGTCTTCAGAAAAGAGCTGAACGAAATCTGGCTCAAGCGACAGGGTGCGCTGGACACCTTGAACGAGACATTCAAGCACAACGTGTACGACGGCTACTACGACTCAAACGAACTGTGGAAGTACTGGCCTACAATGCGAGTGCCGACTTACAACTACGCCGGCTGGTATGACATCTTTGAACAGGGCAACATCGACAATTTTGTCGGGCTGCAGCAGACGGGCGGAGGTCTTGCGCTTGGAAACCAGAAGCTCATCGTAGGCCCGTGGGGTCACGGAAAGATCGAAGAGGTAACTTATCCCCCAAACGCAACCTTGAATCCGGTCGATGAGGCGTTACGTTGGTTCGACTACTGGCTCAACGGGAAAGACAATGGGATCATGAGCGAACCACCGATCCGTTACTACGTGATGGGCGATGTTGCCGACCCCAAGGCTCCGGGCAATGAATGGCGCACAGCGATTGCTTGGCCGCCGCCCTCGAGGCCGACATCTTACTTTCTGAATTCGGGCGGCACGCTGAGTACCAGGATGCCCGGCGACGAAGAGAGTTCAGACTCCTACAAGTACGATCCGAAGAATCCCGTCCCGACCATCGGCGGAGCGAATCTAAACATCAAGAAAGGCCCGATGGACCAACGTGCGGTCGGTGATCGAAAGGACCTGTTGAAGTTCGCTACGCCGGTATTGCAGTCGCCTGTCGAAGTGACCGGTCGCATTGAAGTTGAACTGTGGGCTGAGAGCGATGCACCCGACACCGACTTCATGGCGAAGCTGATCGACGTTTACCCCGATGGTACCGAGCGGCTGGTTCTGGACTCGGCGATCAGGGCCCGTTTCCGTGAAGGCTTCGATCACGAAGTCTTCATGAAGAAGGGCGAGGTGCAGAAGCTCACAATAGACCTCTGGTCAACGAGCATAATAATCAACAAAGGGCATAGGCTCGCAATACACATAAGCAGCTCTAATGATCCCCGCTTTGATCCAAACCCAAACACCGGCAAGCCGATCCGCGCCGACCAGGAAGTCCGCGTGGCGACAAACGTAATCCATCACGATCGCGCTCATCCATCGCGCGTGCTGTTGCCGATCGTTCCATCTGGCAGTGAACCGGCGAACGCGGTCGGAGCGGGTTCGAAGGGGACGCAACAGTAAGGGTGGTTGCGTCAGGAAGAGGTCGCCTCAGGTCGGCGAATCCGCCGTAACCAATTGGCGCCGGGCGGCGTCATCGACTTCGTAGAACACACCGTATAAAAGGAGAACTGCATGAAGAGGAGTATTATGCTTTTGGTCCTGGTGTCGGCCGTAATGGCAAGCACTATTGTGTTTGCGGCGGCGCCCACGAGTTTTGCGGGCACGTGGGTGCTGGACAAGGGCAAGAGCCAGCTTGCAGGACCGATGGCGCAGATTGACAGCCTTACTTGGACCATAACTCAGGACGACAAGACGTTAACGATTGACGCGGCATCGAGTGTGCAGGGACAGGATCGTCCTTCGCAGAAGACTGCATATAATCTCGATGGCAGCTCGACTACGGCTGACATAGGTGGGAGGATGCCGGGGAAAGCGACGCTCAGTTCGAAGTGGCTGGATGGGGGAAAGAGTCTCGAGTTGAAGACGATCCGCAATTTTGAGGTTCAGGGCAATCAGGTTACTGCTACTACTACAGACCACCTCGAGCTGGGAGATGGCGGCAAGGCATTGAAGGTCCACCGGGTTACTGAAAGCCCACGCGGCTCACAGGAGAACACGTTGGTGTTCACGAAGAAATAGTATTGGGTTCAGCTTCGGCTAACGCGACGAGCAAATAAATGTCCCAGGTCCGGAAAGTCCGCTCTTTCGAGAGCGGACCTTTTGCTCTATAGGGTCGAGACACGAGAGGGAATCAAGTGGAAGCGATCCATCCGCTGCGCAAGCTTCACTGAGTGTCGCGGTGCGGTAGAGCGTCGAAGCTACGGGTAGTATCCTCAACGACGCTATGGACGGAGGGAGGTGGCGCGGCGATCTGGGGCGGGGGAACATAACCGGAGCGTTGTGCTTTTTCCGGCGGTGCAGCCTGCCCGGCCTGAGCGTAGGTCTTGAAGACTGGTGCGAGCAGGCGACTAAGCAGAACCGTGGCGACCGCCATAACAAGCACCGCGAGGATCCCCAGGACGGATATCAGCCAGAGGGGAAGATGGCTTTCGAGCAAAACGGGGAGTCGCTCGTACACGACGGTGATGCCGCCGAGTGGCAGCCCCATCATCATCGCGATGCCGAAAGCGACGACCCAGACGAGCCCCTGAGGTTTGGCCGCCGGGGCGCTCGGAATCAGGTTAGCGCCGCATCGCTTGCAGTACTGTGGTCCTGATTCGGCGCCACACGATGAACAGAACATTGCATAACCTCCCTGTCTGTACGAAGCGCCTCAGGTCCGGGTTCGTCGCCGGTCAGCGCCGGACAGCCCTGATGCGCTACTTGTTGAGCAACCTTAGCAACATTAGACCCCCTTGGGCTACGGCCAGACAACCGCGAACGCCCTCGAAGAGTAAGAGTTGAATTGGGTTTCGCGTATGTTCCCGCTCTAAACGACTGCCGGGGTCGGGGTCTCACGCAAAGGCCGCAAACATTCGCAAAGGCCGCAAAGTCTCTTGCCGGAGATATCTTTTCTTCGGGAACACATCTTCTTCGGGAGACCTTTGCGGCCTTGCGTGAAACCCGACACCTCACTGCGCTAACAAGGAGGACAGAAACAACACAAAGAAACAACACAAAGAATTTCGTTGACCGCCGCTCATAAGAAATGCTATTAAGTCTCACGATGAAGATTCGCTAGGTCCAACCTCTTATCCCGGTACGCGCGGCAACACCAACGCCGCGACGGACCAACGAAGCTCTCCGACGCTCAAACACCGGACCTTCACCGGTGAATCAAAACGGGCGACGCAGCTTCCTGACTTGCAGCCTTTCCATTAGTTCAACAGGTCAAAATATGGAATCAAGAATTACGGAGCAATTCCAGCCGGCGTTGCGTTCTGCGCCAGCTCGCATGGCATCCTTCTTTCGGGAAGCTGTGCTTGGCTCAAGACAGGACTTCACCGAAGGCTCAATAGGCCGCGCAATCTTCATGCTCGCGGTTCCGATGATACTCGAAATGGCGATGGAGTCTCTGTTTGGCATCATCAATGTCTTCTGGGTATCTCACCTCGGCGCCGATGCAAGAGCAGCCACCGCTACCGTGGGAGTCACTGAGTCGCTTTTGACTCTGATTTTCGCGGTTGCGCTCGGCTTGAGCATGGCAACCACCGCAACCGTAGCCCGTCGCATCGGCGAGAAGGACCCGCTCGGTGCTTCTAAAGCCGCGTTTCAATCGATCGTCCTCGGCGTTGCGATCTCGATTCCGGTGGGCGTGATTGGGATTGCATTTGCTCCAAGGCTGCTGGCGTTGATGGGAGGATCGGACAGCGTTATCGCCGGCAGCTCCTATTCGCGAATCATCCTCGGCGGGAACGTTGTGATAATGATGTTGTTTTTGATCAACGCGGTGTTTCGAGGCGCGGGCGATGCGTCTATCGCTATGAGAGCGCTGTGGCTCGCGAACCTGATGAACATAGTGCTTGATCCCTGTCTGATTTTTGGCCTGGGGCCGTTTCCGAAGCTCGGCGTTACAGGCTCGGCGATAGCGACCACAATCGGACGCGGAACCGGCGTTTTGTTTCAACTGGCGGTATTGTTCAGTGGACGCGCCCGAGTAAGAATCGAGTGGCACGCAGCGCGGATCGATGTGGCAGTCATGCGCAAGATACTGCGTATCTCCATTGGTGGTATGTTTCAGTATCTGGTAGCTACTGCGAGCTGGCTCGGGCTCACGCGCATTGTCGCGGAGTTTGGAGATGCGGCGCTTGCGGGATACACGGTGGCTGTTCGGATTCTGATCTTTGCGTTGTTGCCGTCGTGGGGTATGAGCAATGCAGCCGCTACGCTGGTCGGACAAAATCTCGGGGCTCGCAAGCCTCAACGCGCCGAGAGGTCGGTCTGGCTGACCGGGTTCAGCAACATGTGTTTCCTGCTCGTAGTGGCAGTGACCTTCATTCTATTTGCCGAACGACTGGTTGGCTTGTTTACCCAAGACCCGGAAGTCATGCCGTACGCAGTAGCCTGCCTGAGATTCATCAGCTACGGCTACGTGTTTTATGCATATGGGATGGTGATGGTCCAGGCGTTCAACGGCGCAGGCGACACAACTACGCCCACCCTAATAAACCTCTGCTGCTACTGGCTGTTTCAGATACCTTTGGCTTATAGTCTCGCAAAGCCGCTTGGGTTCGGCGCACGTGGAGTATTCGTGGCGATCACCATTGCCGAATCGATGATCGCCATTGTAGGTATGCTCGCGTTTCGCCGCGGAAAATGGAAGGAGCGGCTGGTCTAGAAACAACGACCACGCTGTACGGCGTCGGCCGGTAGTTCGGCTAGTTCGACACTTGTCCGAAACGATCTCACCGTCTGGAGGAGGCTAAAAATGAAGAAACGCTTGATCAATGTGATCGTGGCCCTGCTGGCCATCGCCGCGCCGGCGTCGACGACCAGTGCCATGCCGCCTGCAGGGTTGCGGGCAGCCGATGCCGCGATCAAGCTGGACTCTGGCTTGATCTCAGGCGTTTCGGTCGGCGACGCGCGGGTCTACAAAGGCGTACCGTTCGCGGAGCCTCCGGTCGGCGCGCTCCGCTGGAAAGCGCCGCAGCCGGTGAAACCGTGGAGCGGTGTCCGAGCCTGCACCGAGTTCGGCCCTTCGTGTCCGCAGCCGGAGCTGCTCGAGCGCGTGTACGGCACGAAGATCGGCAAGATGAGCGAAGACTGCCTTTACTTGAATGTGTGGACGGCAGCTCGGAACCCTACGGAAAAGCGTCCGGTAATGGTATGGCTGCATGGCGGTGCGTACACGATGGGTTCTGGCTCAACACGAACTTACGACGGTGAGGCGCTGGCGAGGATGGGTGTTGTGGTGGTCACGATCAACTATCGGCTGGGTGTGTATGGGTTCTTCGCCCATCCCGAGCTTTCGAAGGAATCGGGTCACAACTCCTCGGGGAATTACGGACTGCTCGACCAGATCGCCGCCCTTCGTTGGGTCAAGCGAAACATAGCCGCCTTCGGCGGCGACCCGAGTCGTGTGACTGTTTTCGGTGAGTCGGCCGGCGCCGGGAGCGTTTGTTATCTGATGGTGTCGCCGCTAGCCGCCGGACTCTTTCACCGCGCGATAGCCGAAAGCGGAACGGCACTGGGTCCTCAGCGTCATCTTCGCGAAACCTGGTACGGCCAGGAAGCGGCAGAGAAAATCGGAGAGCGCGCGGCCGGTGTGCTCAAGATTCGAGACCTTGCCGAGCTTCGGTCTCAGAGTGCCGAAGCTCTTCTGGCGATCTCGAGCGCCGGTGCCGGTACTCCGTCCGCGGCGAATACTTTCGTGTTTGGCCCAATAGTCGATGGATGGGTTGTTCCTGAAGAACCTGCAACAGTCATCGAAGCGGGACGACAATCTCGAGTTCCGCTAATCATAGGGACGAACGCCGACGAAGGGACAATTTTTGTTCTCACCAGCCCGATAAGCAGCGTTGAAGCTTATCGCGCCGCGGCGAAGGCGACTTACGGGAGCTACGCCGACGAGGTGTTGAAGCTATATCCCGCCACACAACTGAGCGAGGTAAGGCCGGCGCTCAGCCGCAACATCAGTGACTTGTGGTTTGTTTCCGGCGCTCGATTGATGGCACGGGCGCAGTCCAAAGTGGCCCCGACTTATATGTACCACTTCACGTGGGTCGCTCCGACACCGCGAGGCAAGGCGCTGGGAGCGTTTCACGGATCCGAGATCCCGCATGTCTTTGGAACGCTTTCGCCGGAAGCGTCTGGGGCGGGTTTGGACAAGACACCGTCGGCAGCAATGATGGCTTACTGGGTCAGGTTTGCGGCGACGGGAGATCCTAACGCGAAAGGTAGCGTCGAGTGGCCCGCTTATGAGGCATCTCAGGATCGTTACATCGTATTCGGAGACGAAATAAAGGTCAGCAGCCATCTTCGGTCCAATGCGTGTGACCTGTTTGAGCGAATGGCCAACGAACGTCGAGCCAAGCGAAAGGATAATCAGCAGCCTTAGCGCTTATCGCCAGGGACATTATCAGGTTATGCAACAGCTCCCCCAAAGCGGCCCCCAAAGCCACTTTCACGACTCCTGGTGCACGTCTTCCAGGGAAGACCGAGAACTCGTAACGCTCGTCGTTGCGTTCTTCAACTATATCGACGATGCAAGCCAGAAAAAGCAGGACGCCTACAAAACAAGATTGCCCCGATGCCTCACGACGCGCTCTATTGAAAGCAACCGGTGCCGGCCTTCTGTTGATGCTCGCGGATACGCTGGCTGAAGGTAAGAGGAAGTCTGCAAGAAAAGGCAAGCGTGCGGCAAAACGTGACTCGGCGAGAGTCCGAGTCAGCAGCGGACCAATCTCCGGAGAGAGCCTTTTTCGCGACGTTATCAGCTATTACAACATCGGAGAGCACAGGGCAGGCACCGAAGCCGACTTACAAACCTCGGACTGGATAGCGAGAGAGTTGAGGACGGCGGGCGTACCTTCGACATTTCAGCGCTTCACGTTTCCGCAGTTCTTTCCGAGTGAAGTCGGGATTGTCGCCGGCGGGAACCCGGTTCGCGCATTCCCTCTTTGGCGGCCAAAGGCCACCGGCCCTATTCCAATCAATTCGCAGCTCGTAGCGTTTGATCCGCAAAACAATGCGCGGGCAGTCGAGGGCCGCATCGCGCTGGTCCGATTTCGATCGGATGTACTCTCGGCGTTGAGCCGCGAGCAGATTGAATTGGTCACCGCGGCCGCCAAGGCTCGCGCCGCGGCGATCGTCGCGATGACCGAGAGTCAGACCGGCGAGATCGTAGCGCTGAACGTGACTCCGGCGGTAGAGCGTTGGCCGGTGCCCGTCGTGTTGGTGGGCGCTCGCGATGATCACTTGCTCGACGCGGCAGTGAAAAAGAAGATGCCAGTGAGTTTGCTTTTGAACGGCAAGGATGAGCCGCGCGCCGAAGCACGGAATGTGATCGGACGCATCTCGAGAGGTGAGAAGTTGATTGTGGTTTCGACCCCGCAGAGCGGTTGGTTTCGTTGTGCGGCGGAGCGTGGACCTGGCGTCGCATTGTTTCTCGGCCTGGCGCGATGGGCGGCGAAGTTGCAGTCGGGGCCGGGGTACCTGTTTGTCTCGACTTCGGGGCACGAGCTTGGTGGCCTGGGTATCCAGGCTTTTCTGAATGAGTTTGCGCTTCGGCGAGAGCAGGTCTTGTGTTGGCTTCATCTCGGTGCAGGCATTGCGGCGTTTGCGTGGGAAGAGACGGCAAGCGGTCCGCGGAGGCTGCGAGAAGCGGACTCGCGTCGATCCTTGATGGCGTCGCCGGAGCTTTTGCCTCAGTTATCGGAGAGTTTTGCTGGACAGCCCGGGCTTACACCCACAGCGGGACGATCAGTCGGTGAGCTGGAGTTTATCTTTAAAGCAGGTTATCGAGCGTTTGGGATAGCTGCCGCTCATCGCTTTCATCACACGCCTGCGGACAGCCCGGAAATGACGGGACCGGAGTTACTGGAGCCGGTCGCGACCGCGTTGGTGAAAGTACTAGGCAGTATGCAGTAGGGGGTTTCGAGTCTCGAGTTTAGGGTTTCGAGTTTAGGGTTCGTCTCCCTTTCAGTTTGTCTTCTCGAGCGGCTAGGCGGTCTTTCTAGTCTCGATCTACCGAACCCTAAACCCGAAACTGCCTACTGCCTACTGTTTTCTTCAACGATAGACTCTGTAGTAGTTGCACCATCTGATACGAACTGTGAAGCCGATAACGCGCGCGGGACTGGCTGCTCCCAATGTGAATGGTCCACGCGCTTGTAGGCAGTTCCGCAAAGAGGTCCTCATCGGTGCGGTCGTCTCCCGCCGCCAGTATAAAATCGGGGACCGGGATTCGACCTTCAAGGCGGCTGAGGATCTGCCCCTTGTGAGCCCACAGCGGCCTGATCTCGACTGATTTGTGACCGTGCACCGCGCGCAGCTCGGTATCGGCGAGCATCTGATCGAGATTTGCCACCAACTCGTGCGCCAGCCACTCGCCAAACTCAGGGTCCGACATCCTGTAGTGCCATACCAATGAGCACTCTTTCTCCTCTATGAAGCTGCCGGGCGTTCGGTCGGTGAAGTGTTCAAGCACTGAAAGTATTCTGTGGCGGCGTTCGTTGGATTGTGGATTGTTCGGCTGAAGTATCGTGTGCGTCTGCCAATCGTTACTTTGAGGTGATCGCAGCATCGCCCCATGTTCTGCGGCAAGCCACAACTTTGAATCTGATCCAAACCACATACCCAGATCTGCTCTCGACCTTCCGGAGATCAACACCACAGTTGTGTTTTCCTGAGACGCCAGACTCTCGAGAAGCTCAAGGAGGCTTCGCGGCGGATTTGCGTCCTCAGGCCGCGTAGCGTACGGCACCAGCGTGCCGTCGTAGTCGAGAAGCAGCAGGCGCTGATGTGCACTCTGGAATGACTGGCAGACAGCCTGCACCGGAAGCCATTGCGGTTGATTCCCCGTGCGCTCTTCACGCAAGGCAGAGGCCTTGCGCAGACTTTCTACGAACCGGTCTCCCCATGCAAACACGTTGTTTCGCAAGACACGTCTGTGAAGCGCCATCATTCGCTGCCGGCGCTCATCCGGCGAAAGCTGCAGGGCCAGCCTCACCGTAGCCGCGGTCTGCTCTTCGTCAAACGGGTTGACCAGGAACGCTTCGCCCATCTCGGACGCTGCGCCGGCTAGCTCACTAAGAATGAGCGCCCCGTCGCCTCCCTGCTTACAAGCGACGTACTCTTTGCACACCAGATTCAGTCCATCTCGAAGTGGGGCCACCCAGGCCAGGTCAGCCACCGCATAAAGCGCTACCAGCTCGTTCCGCGGGATGCCTCGTCGCAGATAGACTATCGGGGTCCATTCAGCGGAGCTGAATTCCCCGTTTATCTTTCCAACAAGCTCGTCGACTTCTTTGCGAAGCTGGCCGTACATCGGTATTCGTTCTCGGGAAGGCACTGCAACCTGCACCAGCACGATCTTGCCGCGAAGCTCGGGAGTCTCCTCGAGAAGCCGCCGGTATGTTCTCAATCTTTCTGGTATCCCCTTGGTGTAATCGATTCGGTCGACTGCAACCAGAACGCGCAAGTCGGCGAAGCGCGTGCGCAGCTCCTGAATGCGCGCCGATACCTCGGGGTCATTGCGAACCAGACCGGTAAACTCGTCGGGGGCGATGCCTATCGGCAGCGCTTCGAGAGCGACCGTGCGCTGCCCGAGATCCACACGATCCATGCTGCTGCCGAGACCAAGGATCCTAAGCAGTGAATTTCGAAAATGCTGCAGGTAGCTGTGAGTGTGAAAGGCGATGTAGTCGGCTCCCAACAGCCCTTCAAGCAGCTCCACGCGACGCGGGACTATCCGAAAGACCGCCGAGGACGGAAACGGCACGTGAAGAAAGAAACCGATGTTTGCGTCGGGCACCGCTTCGCGCAACATCCGCGGCAGAAGCATTAGTTGATAGTCGTGGACCCAAACCAAATCACCTGGCTTGAGGTTCTCGACCACTACGTCCCTGAACCGCTTGTTTGCTTCGACGTATGCCGCCCATTCGCTGGGCCTGAACTTCATCAGGTAGCTGAAGTGATGAAGCACCGGCCAGAGCACCTGATTGGACAGGCCGTCGTAGAAACCGGTGACAATTTCCGGCGGAAGGTCGACTGTGATGTAGCTATCTTTCTCGCGAATCCGGTCGAGCAGCGCGCGCCGCCGGCCGTCTTGAACTCCTGAAGTGTCGCCAGACCACCCGATCCAGATTCCACCAGTGCGCTTCAAGATCGGGTTCATTGCCGTCGCAAGCCCACCGGGGCTCTGTTCAGTTCTCCAGACCTGCCCGGCTCGCTTGATTGTGATCGGCAAACGATTGGATACGACCACGACCCGGCTGGCGTCACCGTTTGGCATAGGCGTTTAGCGATATTGTACCTGTGCTCGGCTCACAATGTTAAAACTTATTCAAACCCACGCTCTCACCTTTCGATCGCGAGCTTCCAAAAGCTCGCCTATTGTGGTAGCCGCGTGAATCAGCCCGACGTGCGTGTAGGCTTGCGGAAAGTTGCCGAGCAGACCTCCAGTAGCCGGATCGATGTCCTCAGAAAAGAGTCCGACGTTGTTTGCGTAAAGCATCAACCGCTGAAACAACTCGACCGCTTCGTCAAGCCGTCCGACCAGCGCAAGCGCCTCCGCCCACCAGAAGCAACAGATGGTGAACGCGCTCGTCGTCTCCCCGAAGTCATCGTCGGTGATGTAGCGCAACATCAGGCCCTTGTCCACCAGTAGCTGCTGATAGCGATCAACCGTAGACACAAATCGAGGGTCTCGCGCATCGATGATTCCAAGTGTAGGCAACAACAGATTAGACGCGTCCGGGTTTTCACCATCGAGCGATTGAGTGAATATCCCACGCCTTGGATTAAACCCGCGGTTCAACACGATCTGTTGTTCTTTCTCTGCGATGTCTTCCCAGCGGCGAGCAAGGTCTTCACGCCCGAACTTGCGGGCAACGCTCGCTCCGCGGTTGACCGCGACCCAACACATCGCGCGTGAAAACGTATACGGCCTGAGTAACGAACGAAACTCCCAGATGCCGGTATCGGGCTTCGGCGCCGCGGCTACTGCATCTTCAACAAGCCTCTCGATCAGTGGGAAAAAACCGTGCGCGTCGTCGTACACAATTCGCGGATCATTCAAGATCGTCTCCAGACAAAGAAGAATCTCACCCATCAGATCATTCTGATGCTGGAGCGCAGCCGCGTTTCCGACTCTGACGTATCCGTTGCCTTCGAAGCCCGCAAGATGCGTGAGCATCTGTTCGGGCATCTCGCGCTCGCCGCCGATGCCATACAACGGTTGAAGCGGGCCTGCCTCGGCCACGTCTCGTAGATATCTAATGAACTTTTCGCCTTCGCTGAGGTGGCCCAGCCTTCTCAGCGCCTCGACCACGAATGCGGCATCGCGCAACCAGCAGTAGCGATAGTCCCAGGTTCGCTGCGTTCCGAGGGCTTCAGGAATGCTCGTTGTCGCGGCGGCTATGATGGCGCCGGTGTCGTGATAGATGTGCAGTTTCAAACACAACGCCGAGCGAAGCACTTCATGGGGAGCAAACGTAGGCAACGCACATGTCTTTGACCAGGCACGCCATCCGGCAACCGTAAGCTCCAGCGCATGATTGACCGTTGCAAGAGAAGGCATGTCGTCCAGCACCCCGTAAGAAAGCACAAAGAACATCGGGCGGTTCAACACAAATTCTCTACGGTCCAGGATGTAAGGAATAGGTACATTGGTGCTGAGGTGAACAGGCTGCTCGCCTCCAAGAACCGTGAGGCCCGCGGTCGTTTGAACAAGCTCGGGCTTTACCCGTGCATAGTCGGGACGCGGATCAAAGTCGACTGCTATCCGCGGCTGGCCGGTGATGGGCCGAACGAGCCGGCAGTGTTGTATCGGCACGCGAACGCTCAAGCCATCGGGAATCCATGGCGCAAAGTCGATCACTTCCCAAATGCACCCGTCGCGCTCGAACCGCGATATCAGAACATTGGTGTTCGCTATGTATGAAAGACGCCCTTCGATTTCCTGTCCGCCATAGAGAAACCTGAACGTCCCACCATTGTTGTGGTCGAGCAGTCTGCAGAAAAACGAAGGCGAGTCGAACCTTGGGAAACAGAGCCAGTCGATTGCGCTTGTGGGTGACACCAACCCAAGCACGCGGCCGTTCCCAATAGCTCCCTGGGTCAGGTTAGACTTTCTAATTTCCATCGTATCTAGCGAGCGACTAGATCCGTCGTCCATGAACCCTCCGCCAAATCTTTGTTTGGGGCTGTCCCTCTATTTTTAGCACGGAATGCGACCAGCGGACGAATGCAACAGTGTCTTCTTCAGCCGATTCGACTACCCGAGATTCGGGTGAATGAGTCGATAAGGGTTGCTCGATTGTCTGAGTTGATAGCGGTCTTGTGAAGGAGTCGAGGCCACAGGCCAGACGATGACGGCTTAGACGAAGCGCGGGGCGCGATGGATTCGCCGCCCCGCGCTTCGAATTAGGCAGCTACGTCGAACTGCCAACCAGGAGCCAAATCTTAGATCGGCGCTCAGGTTCTCTTGACGCTCGCGGCCTTGGCGCTGAGGCTCTCTGCGAGCCGGCCCTCAACCACCTTCCAGTCGAGGTTGGAAAAGAAAGCGTCTATGTACTTGGGCCGGTCCGCGGGTTTGTAGTCAAGGAGGAACGCGTGCTCCCAGACGTCCATTACGACAAGCGGTTTGAAGCCAGCCACGTGCCCGACTTCATGCTCGTTAATCCAGTGATTCGAAATTCGGCCGCTGAGCTGGTCAGCGTAACAGATCGCCCAGCCTACCCCTCGAATTTCTCCGACGTTCACGAAGTCGTTTTTCCACTTTTCAAAACTCGCGAAGCACTCGATCGCGGACTTCTTGAACGCGGATTTGGCATCCGGCTCTGGCGTGCCACCGCTCTTGAGATTCTCAAAGTACAGCTCGTGAAGCACCATTCCGTTGTATTCGAATCCGAGGCGGCGATTCAGCTCGGCAAACACCGCCTTCTGTTCCTGGTTCAGGGTCGCCTGACTGATCAGGTCTTGAAGGGCAGCGTTCAGAACGTTTGTTTCATGGACGTAGCCTTCATACAGCTTGAAGTGCATTTCCAGCGTCTTGTCGGAGATTCCATTGAGTCCTTTGAGGTCAAATCGCTTTACGGTATAAGTACCCTTTTCCACTACAACCCCCTTTTCTTGCGCACCGGTCCGGCGACAAAATTTCAAGGCATTAATTGCTCGCGGCGCCGGTGGAACATGTGGCTCGATCGAGCATAGATCGTAATAAGTATAGTCTCGCTAAGGATTTTGTGTCTGTGCGATAGCGAACACACGCGCAACGTGACTCAGGACTCAGCACTTTCCAATAGTCCAGCGAGCACTGAGTAGCACTCGCACGCGAGCTCTCGCAGCCCTTTTGCGTCTGTCAACTCAATACGCCCGCGGCTGTAGCGAATCAAACCCGTACGCTGCAATGATCGCGCCGCCATCGTCACCGCCTCGCGTCTGACTCCGAGCCTGGACGAAATCGATTGGTGGGTGAAACTGAATTGCTGTAGATCGGTCCTGTCTCTCAGCTCCAACAGCCACCGACTCAGCCGCCCTTTAACCGTGTGAAGACTGTGACACGCGGCGGCTTGGCTGATTTGAGTGATCAGAATATGCGCTTGGCGCATCACGAGTGCCGGCAATACTTCGCAGCTCTGGCAGACTTCCTTGAAGGACTTGGAAGATAGCCTGATCGTGCTACCCGCGATCTGAACTATGGCTGCATGCGGCGCCGTATCGGCACCTAAAAAAGCCCGCACTCCGGACATCCCTTGACGCCCGATCATGCCGACTTCGACGCTTGCGCCATCGAGCGTTCCGATGATCATCGATATCACTGCGGTTTCCGGAAAATACACGTGTCGAAGCGTCGATCCGGGATCGTGCAAGACTTCGCCGAACTGCAGTTCGACAACTTCCATGTGAGGCTGCAGCTTTTCGAAATCTGAACGTGGAAGCGACCTCAGCAGTCGATTGTTTAGTGCTGCGTTTGTCGCTGTGCTCACCTGCTCCAAGGCCTCCGTTTCAACGTATCCGAACCTTTTGGCTGAGCAAGGATGGTGCCGTTCTTCGTATTGAATAAAGGTCAGTTTGTTGAGATTGTAGCGAATTCGTGTTGTAATCTGAGCGCTCGGAGGAACCTATGAGAGAGTGCCCCAACTGTAGCCGGTTGTACAGCGATGATAGCATTTACTGTCCTCACGACGGCGTAAAACTAGTTCGGTCAGTGCAGATGACGATGGATGTTGAGCCGGTTCGGAACGAAAGAAAGATTCCGCCTCCGGCCAAGCCTATCCCCATGAAACTACGGATCATCGACCAGGGGGACGAAGGTCACAAGTCGAGACTTATCGATGGAGTAGTCCTGGACCTTGGACGGCAGGGAATGCGCATTCAGACCGGGACGATCGAGACCGGCCGGCTGAACATCATCCGGGATCACACTGTCGCTTTCAAGAACAAGCTCGAGCTTGAAATAGATCTTCCGACGCAGAGGGTGAACTGTACGGGTTTTGCGTCATGGTACAGGCCAGAAGGCGAAGGGCTCTCCTGGGTTGTGGGGGTGTACATACGGGACATGTCGGCCACCGACCGCCGGATTTATGATGAGTACCTGGAACAGCTCGCGGCCGGGGCAGTAGGCAGTAGCAGTAGGCAGTAGGCAGTATGCAGTAGGCAGTATGCGGTAGGCAAGACCATGCCGTAGACGATATTCCAAATGCAGTATGCATTAGACAGTATGCTTGAAGGGCGAATGAAGGAGAGGTACCATCCACTGCCTACTGCCTACTGCCTACTGCCTACTGCCTACTGCCTACTGCCTACCGCCTACTGCCGTGTCAGTCTTCATGCCTTTCTTTCGTCTCTTACGTGGTTTTGTTGGGAACCTGCCGGGTTAGGAGGTAGTACTTGATGAGTAGTGCGGATCAAAAGAACTGGATTGAGCGGTTGACTGAAAAGATTCCGGGCTACAGTGGCTACGTTGATCGGGAACGCAGGCGCGATATCGACAAGCGTCATCGCGAGCAGCTCGCCGATCGGCTGCGGGCGGCCAAAGCTCCGTTGACTGATCTGATGAGAGAACTGACTGGCAGTGGCAGGTTGATGGAGATTGGGCCGGTCGATCAGGCGCTGAAGAAGCTCGATAAGCTCGAGAATCGCGTGCGCTATGCCAGCTATGGTTATGCCGGTTTCTTTGACGCGGTCAAGATCGAGCAACCTCAACTCGATGCGATTTATCAATTCGACCTCGCGTTTGTTGAGCACGCCGAAAAGGTAGAATCAAAGCTCGGTGAACTGAAAGCCAAGGCCGGCAGCGCACAAGGACTGAAGGACGCTGTAGCCGAAGCAGTCACCGAGATTGACGCAGCAGACAAGGCATTCGACGAACGCCATAACGCGATCAACAGCTTTGATCCGAACCGACCGCCGGGTAAACCGCTCTTCCAGGCATAATTGTTTTGGGGATGCAGGCGATGGCCAGACATTGTAAAGGATGCGGAGCGGAGTTGTTTGAGGCGCAGAAGTTTTGCCGCGCGTGCGGGCGTCCGACTGACGAGCTTCCGGGAGAAAACGAGCCCACAAGAATGATGCCGCCGATTTCTGAGGGTTGGGGCGCCAGAAGCTCTGCTGACACCGCGCCCTCGGCTTTTCCCAACACCAACCCGGTTACCAGCGAGCCGTTGTATTACCAGCCTCCTAATCCCGGGATGACTCATGCGCCGATGCAGCGGCCGCCGTTTGTTGCGCCGCGGTCCAAGTCTCCGCTGATATTCTTTCTCGCCAGCGTCGGCACCGCGGTGTTTGTGATGATCATCGTCGCAGTTATCTTCGTCGCCAAAGTGAGTCGCAACCGGCCGGATGGTGGTGGTCGTGGTGGATCTATTGCAGCGACGATGGGCCAGGGCGAACAGGCGTTCACCGAAGGGACAGCGGACACTGTCAACACAAGCGCCAGCGAGAGCATTCTGACGAAGCAGTTCAACCTCAACGACGACGCTAGAGTTTCTATTTCAAACATAAACGGAGATGTGACCGTCACAACCTGGGACAAGCCGCAGGCAGAGCTCAGAGCCATCAGAAAGGCCTCCGATCCCGACCGCATCGTGCCGGTGTTTTTCAAGAACGACAACGGAAATCTATCGATACGAACGGGGCCGTCGCGCAGAGGCGGAGACGTGAAATTCGAGATAATACTGCCTCGCGAAGTTGGGCGCCTCGATCTGAATACGACGAATGGCTCGATAAAATTAGCTGACGTGACGGGTGAGATGAGCGTGAAAACGGTAAACGGGAATTTGAACCTGTCGAATTTAGAAGGAGCGCTGCAGGGTGAGACGGTGAATGGCTTGATCAACGCGTCTTTGTCTGGATTGGGTGACAAGGGCAGCTCGTTGAAAACGACTAATGGCAGTATCAACCTGCAGATGAAAGACGACATCAACGCTCAGCTTGAAGCCGAATCGGTTCACGGCAATCTTTCGATAGATGAATCGTTTGGTGTGGCGGTCGAGAAGCAGTTCCTTGGACAGAAGGCAAGGGGTGCAATCGGCGGCGGCGGTGCGAATCTCGTAGTCAAGACGCTGAACGGAAACATCAAGATCACCAAGTGAAGAGGCTGAACAAGAAGTCGACATTTGACGGAGGGAACTAAAGGGATGGCAATAGAAGTCATAGAGTTTTTTGATTCCTCGGGATCGCAGATCGTTAGCAGATTCCCGGCAGGCGGGTCCGCGGATATCAAGCTGGGGGCGCAGCTCATCGTTCAGGAAAACCAGTCTGCGGTGTTCTTCCGCGACGGTAAGGCCCTGGACACGTTTGGTCCGGGCAGGCACACGCTCACCACCATGAATGTGCCGCTGCTGACCAGGCTGCTCTCGATCCCGTTCGGTGGGACTTCTCCCTTCCAGGCGAGTGTCGTGTTCGTAGCGCGAAATACTTTTCAGGACTTGAAGTGGGGAACCAAGGAGCCGATACCGTTTCGCGACAGCGAACTGCGAATGGTGCGTCTGCGAGCCTTTGGCAAGTACTCGATGCGGGTTGGCGACCCTCAGTTGTTCGTAGGCTCGATAGTAGGCACTCGAGGATTCGTCAGCACAGAAGCGATTGGTTCCTACCTGCGAGACATCGTCGTTGCAAGGTTGAACGATCTTCTGGGCGAGAATCTGAAGACGATTTTTGACCTTCCAGCCTACTACGACGAGCTTGCCGCGGGTGTGAAGGCGCGAGTTGCGGACGACTTCAGCAGACAGGGACTAGAGCTCGTGGACTTGATCATCTCGGCTATCACGCCACCTGAGGAAGTCCAGAAGATGATCGACGAGCGTGCAGGCATGGGCGCTATAGGGGACATGAACGCTTACATGCAGTTCAAGGCGGCGCAGGCGTTGCCCGATGCAGCCAAACAACCCGGAGGAGCCGCGGGCACCGGCATGGGGCTCGGCCTTGGAATGGGGTACGGGCAGATGATGGCGGGAGCGGTCACCGGACAGGGAGCGCAGCAATCGCCGGCACAACCTCGTATGGTGCCGTGCCCGAAGTGCAGCACACCGAATCCTGAAGGCGCGAAGTTTTGTTCAAACTGCGGCGCCCCACAACAGGCTCCGCAAGCCGCGACCATCGAGTGTCCTACTTGTAAGGCGCAGCTCCAGGCGGGCTCAAAATTCTGTTCGAGCTGCGGGCAGTCACTGGTGCCGCAGCCCTGCAAGAACTGCCAGTCGCCCCTTCAACCCGGAGCAAAATTCTGCGCCACCTGCGGCACCGCGGTGTGAATAAGCAGTAGGCAGTAGGCAGTTGGGGAAAGGTTTAGGGTTTCGGGTTCGTCAGATGGAGACTAGAAAGACCCTGGCGCTGGAGAAGGGCAAACTGAAAATAGAATCGAACCCTAAACCCGAAACTGCCTACTGCCTACCGCCTGCCTACTGCTTTTTACTAACTGAATGCTGAAACTGAAGAACACGCTTACTCGCAAGCTGGAGGAATTCAAACCGCTCGATGGCAACGTAGTTCGCATGTACGCATGCGGACCGACGGTTTATGACTTCGGGCACATCGGCAATTTCAGAACGTTCGTAGCCGTAGACGTGTTGCGCCGCTACCTGAAATACCTCGGATACCAGGTGCAGTACGTCATGAACATCACGGACGTCGAAGACAAGATAATCCATGGAATGCTAGAACAAGGTAAGGAGCTGAAAGAATA
The DNA here is from genome assembly GCA_035315885.1 of Blastocatellia bacterium. Taxonomy (GTDB): domain Bacteria; phylum Acidobacteriota; class Blastocatellia; order UBA7656; family UBA7656; genus DATFXM01. The sequence goes on along the minus strand of DATFXM010000079.1, from coordinate 26,682 downwards.
TACCTCGTTCTTCACTGAAGCCTTTCTAGAAGACTGCCGTGCCCTGAACATTGAGCTGCCCGAGTTGATGCCGCGTGCAACCGATCACATTCCGGAGATGATCGAACTCATGGATCGCCTCTCCAAAAGCGGGCATACCTATCAGGTCGGCGAATCGCTCTACTTCAGCATCGCTTCCATGCCCACTTACGGCCGGCTCTCCGGTCTCAAGATCGAAGGCAACATCGCCGGCGCTCGAGTGGACGTGGATGAGTACGACAAGGCAGATGCCCGCGACTTCGTCCTGTGGAAGGCGAAGAAAGAGTCCGGTGAGCCGAGCTGGGCCTCGCCTTTCGGTGAGGGCAGACCCGGCTGGCACCTGGAGTGCTCGGCGATGTCGATGAAGTATCTCGGGGAGTCTTTCGATATACATTGCGGCGGCGTGGATTTGATTTTTCCGCACCATGAGAACGAGATCGCCCAGTCTGAGGGCGCCACCGGGAAGCCGTTTGTCCGGTTCTGGATCCATTCCGAGTTTCTTTTGGTAGATGGTGAGAAGATGTCCAAATCGAAGGGCAACTTTTACACCGTGCGCGATTTGATAAAGAAGGGACATTCGCCCGCGGCGATTCGCTACCTTTTGCTGTCCGTTCCTTATCGCACGCAGTTGAATTTTACTACCGAAGGGTTGAAGGGAATTGAGACCGCCCTGGAGAGCATTCGAAACTTTCGCCGTCGCGTGAAGGAATCAGCAAATAAGCCAGGATCGCACAAGCGCGTGCAGGACGCGATCGAGCGAACACGCACCGGCTTCGAAGCTGGAATGAACGACGACCTGAACACCTCTAACGCACTTGCCGCGCTGCACGAGCTTCGCAGGGATGTAAACGTAGCCATTGATAACGGCGAGTTCGGTATGGACGACAGCGCTGCGGTACTTGACCTTTTACGAAACGTCGATTCTGTTCTTGGCATTCTGTCCAGTGAGGACGAAGCGATTGATCCCGGGTTGGTAGAGGAGGTCAAAGCGAAGATCGACCAAAGAAACAACGCCCGCCGGAACCGGGACTTCAAGGAAGCGGATCGCATCAGAAACGAGCTAGCCGAGAGAGGAATTCTCCTCGAGGATACACCGCAGGGAACGAAATGGAAGAAGAAGTAGGGCTTTGTCTTGTTTGATTTTGACTGATTGAGTTGTCGCTGTTCCCGCCATTGGCTGCCAACCGAGCTGGGGTTTCACGCCAAGACCGCAAAGGTTCCGAAGCCTTGCGGCCCTGGCGAACCTTTGCGGTCTTTGCGTGAAACTCGACTTATCTAATCGCGGATAGCGGGGACACCCAACTCATTAAGAAAAAACAGCGTGACGAGTCGGGTCATCGCTTCAAGCCAACTGTGGTTCCTTTTGAGCGGCAGCCTTCGGCTGATCAATCGGCGTAAGCCATCCGAACTGGTCCGGGGCTTCGCCGGTGATGATTTCAAAAAACCGGCGCTGGATCTCGGTAGTCAGTGGACCGCGGCGTCCGGCTCCGACTTGAACTTTGTCGACCGATCGGATCGGCGTGATTTCGGCCGCCGTACCGGTAAAGAAGGCTTCGTCGGCGATGTACAACATCTCTCGAGGAATCGCACGTTCCAGGACGGGGATGCCCATGCTCTCGCAGATCTTGATCACGCTGTCCCGAGTGATGCCCGGAAGGATCGTGGAGTAGAGCGGGGGCGTCATGACCGTACCGTTCTTGATCAGGAAGATGTTCTCCCCGGAGCCCTCGCTGATGTAGCCTTGCGGGTCGAGCGCTATCCCCTCAACGTAGTCGTTCAGACGGGCTTCCATCTTGATGAGCTGCGAGTTCATGTAGTTGGCACCCGCCTTAGCCATGGACGGAAGTGTATTCGGTGCGATGCGAGTCCAGCTCGACACGCAGACATCGACTCCGTTTTCGAGCGCTTCGGGGCCGAGATAGCGTCCCCATTGCCAGGCGCAGACGTATGTCTCGATTGGGCAGGGAAAGGGATCAACGCCGAACGTGCCATAGCCCCGGAAGATCAGCGGTCGCAGGTAGCATTCCTTGTAGTTGTTTTCGGTGACCAACTGCCGGCACACATTAAAGATCTCATCGAAGGTATAGGGGACATTCATCCGGTAGATATGTGCCGAGTTAAAGAGGCGTTCGAGGTGTGAGTCGAGTCTGAAGACCGCCGACCCACGTTTGGTGTTGTAGCACCGAATGCCTTCAAACACGCTGGAGCCGTAGTTGATGACGTGACTCATTACATGGATGGTAGCTTTTTCCCACGGGATAAACTGGCCGTTGTGCCACACGATCGCGCCGTGTTCTTGTTCAGGCATTTTGTTCTCCTGCACTTGGGATTAGAAGTGTTGGCCCGGCGCCACTGAACCGCCCGGCGCAGCGACCGGTTTCGAACGCTTTTGTTCGAGGTCTGAATAACAACGTACATCATACGAAACCGAAAGAAATCGGGTCAAGGAAAGGACAGTTTAGGGTCTAGAGTTTTAGGGTTTCGGGCTTAGAGTTTCGGGTTCGTTGGCGCGAGGACGAACTCCAAACCCAAAACTCGAAACCCTAAACCGAACCCTACATCCAGTAGCGCTCGAGCGCTCCTTCCCACTTCCCTTGAGCCTTCAGGATCAACTCAATGATCTCCCGCACCGCGCCTCGGCCACCGGGCCTGCTTGTCACGATGTGAGCGACTTGTCGCACCTCTTCAACCGCGTCGGCCACACCGACCGCCAAACCTGCCCGCCGCAGAAGCGGTATGTCGCCAACATCGTCTCCGATGTAGCAGACCTGATCCTGGCTGACCTGTTCCTCCTCGAGCAGTGCCTCGTAAGGCTTGAGCTTCCCCCACGCGTTCTCAACCAGTTTTGAGATCCCCAACTCCTCCGCTCGCGCTCGCACTGCAAAAGATGCCCGCCCTGAGATGATTGCGATCCTCAATCCAGCGCGCTTAGCCATTACCATACCGTGGCCATCGCGTACGTCGAACGATTTCGTCTCTTCACCACCCGGCAGCATTATCAGCCGGCCATCGGTAAGCACTCCGTCGCAGTCGAGTACCAGCAAGCTCACCTTGCGAGCGCGCTCCAGGACTTGTTCGTCGGTTTGCTCCATGAGATTTAGATGAAAAATTGACGCAATTCTCCAAAGCCGTCGATTAATACATCCGGATGCTCTTCCGCCAACCTCGCTCGCGTTCTGAAACCGTACGTGAGCCCGCACGTCAACGTGCCTGCGCCTTTCCCCGCGAGAATGTCGTTTTCACTGTCTCCAATCATCACCGCAGAAGTCGCGGCGCCGTTTAGCTGCTTCAAGGCCTCGATCACCGGCCCGGGATCTGGCTTTCGCGCGGGAAGCGTGTCGCCCCCAACTATGACCTCAAAACAATGGGAAATGTCGAAGTGATCCAGAATTATCCTGGCGAACTTTACTTCCTTGCTTGTGACCACCGCTTTTTTCTTGCTTTCAAAGAATCGCAGAGTCTCGGCAACTCCCTCAAAAAGCTGTGTTGTCACCAGCATCTGGTCGGCGTAGTGCTTGTGCATCAACTCAACACCGCGGGCGTGGAGCGGCGGGTCGGGTTCGTGGTTCCCCTTGTCCGTGGCAGTCAAGGACCTCTTCACCAGAACGCGGACGCCGTCGCCGACAAAGGCTGCGACCCGCTCTTCACTTAGTGGCGGACGGTCGAGATCGGCGAGCATCAGATTGATGGATCGTGCGAGGTCGGCCCTTGAATCGATCAACGTGCCGTCGAGGTCAAAGAGCAAGTTGTCTATTTTGTTCATAGTGACCGCCGAAGGAACGGGCGAAAGCTAGTAGATGGTCTACTCGTCTTCTTCCTTGAGCTTCGAGATGACTGAGAAGTCTTCGAGAGTTGTAATGTCTCCGTGGACTTCGCCGCTTGTGGCGATCTCGCGCAGCAGGCGACGCATGATCTTGCCGCTGCGAGTCTTCGGCAACGCGTCGGAGAAACGAATGTCGTCGGGCCGAGCGAGCGCTCCTATTTCGTGAGTGACCCACTGTCGAAGATCTTTCTTCAGCTCTTCCGACGGCTCGTTGCCTGATTCGAGAGTGACAAACGCGGAGATGGCTTCGCCTTTTATGTCGTCGGGCCGGCCTACAACCGCGGCTTCGGCTACCTTGGGATGGGCTACCAGAGCAGATTCTATCTCCATCGTCGACAGCCGGTGACCGGATACGTTCAGCACATCGTCCACTCGACCCATGATCCAGAAGTAGCCATCCGCATCCTTGCGAGCGCCGTCACCGGCAAAGTAAACGCCCGGAATGTCCGACCAGTACTGCTTTACGTAGCGCTCGGGGTCGCCGTAGATGGTTCTCAACATTGACGGCCACGGCCGCTTGATGACCAGAAAACCTCCAGAGCCGGCTGGAACCGGCTCGCCCTCGCGGGTGACTACGTCAGCGATCACCCCCGGGAAGGGGCGGGTGGCCGACCCGGGCTTTGTAGCGATCGCGCCGGGCAACGGAGTGATCATTATGGCTCCGGTCTCTGTCTGCCACCACGTGTCCACTATTGGACAACGGCCGCGGCCGATCACCTCGCGGTACCACATCCAAGCCTCGGGGTTGATCGGCTCACCAACCGTTCCCAGTAGCCTCAGGCTATCCATCTGGTACTTCCGTGGATACTGCTCACCCCATTTCATGAAGGCGCGTATTGCCGTAGGCGCGGTGTAAAAAATGTTGACGCGATGCCGCTCGATCATCTGCCAGAACCGATCGGGCGTAGGCTGGTTTGGCGCGCCTTCATACATTACTACGGTCGCGCCGTTCTGAAGCGGGCCGTACACGATGTAGCTATGGCCTGTCACCCAACCGATATCCGCGGTGCACCAGTAGATGTCGTCGTCTTTCAGATCAAATACCCATCGGGTGGTGATGTAAGTACCGACCGAATAGCCGCCCGTCGTGTGTACGACGCCTTTGGGTTTGCCGGTGCTGCCAGATGTGTACAGGATGAACAGAGGGTGCTCGGAATCGTGAGGTTCGATGGGACACTTGTCGCTCGCGACCGCGGTAAGCTCATGCCACCAGTGATCTCTGCCCCATTGCATCGGTACAGGTGTTCCTGTTCTCTTATAGACGATCACCGACTTGACCGATGGGCACGAGGCGAGGGCTTCGTCCACGGTTGCTTTTAACGGCAGCTCGACGCCGCGGCGGTAGCCTCCGTCCTGCGTTATGACTGCGACTGATTGGGCGTCGTTGATGCGATCGACCAGTGAATTGGCGGAGAATCCTCCGAAGACCACTGAGTGTGTCGCGCCGATTCGGGCACAGGCAAGCATCGCGATCGGCAGTTCGGGAACCATTCCCATGTAGATGGCTACGGTGTCTCCCTTTTTGACGCCAAGGTCCTTCAGTGCGTTGGAGAACCGGGATACCTCGGTGTGGAGTTGTTGATAGGTGATTGTTCTGACTTCGCCGGGCTCGCCTTCCCAGATGAACGCGGCCTTATTTCTGCGCCAGGAGGTCAGGTGCCGGTCCAGGCAGTTGTATGAAAGGTTGATTTGACCTCCTACGAACCACTTGGCCCACGGTATGTCCCACTCGAGGACTGTGTCCCATTTCTTGAACCAGTGGAGGTCCTCAGCTATGCGGCTCCAGAACTGGTCCGGGTTTTGTTCGGCTTCGCGGCAGAGACGTTCGTAGTCTTGGAGACTTTTGACGTGCGCCTGGCTGCTGAAGTCGTGCCCGGGTGGAAAGACGCGATTCTCTTTCAAGATGGAGTCAATGGACTGCGCCATCCAGGTGGTCCCCCTCGAATGATGTAGACGTGTTGAAGGTGAAAGCTAACACATCGTCGGGTGGAGGCTCAAAGAGTTCTGACTCGGAAACTAGTGCCGAGTGCTGAGTGCTGAGTGCCGAGTGCTGAGTGCCGAGTGCCGAGTGCTGGGTGCGAAGTGCTGGGTGCGGAGTCTCGCGTACTGAATGCTGCGTGGCAACCCCGAAGGGGTTGCGTCGTCCAGCCCAGGGTTGCCGTCCGCGGCTACCCTGGGTAGATCGCAGGCAGCCTCCGCAACCCTGTAGGGGTTGCGTCGCGACGCGCGAAACGGTGCTTTGCCTATCCGATTACGCAACCCCTTCAGGGTTGCGACCGTTCTCTGCGGTCTACCCAGGGTAGCCGCGGACGGCAACCCTGGGCTGTGTTCTGCAACCCCTTCGGGGTTGTGTCACATGGTTGTCGTCTACCCAGGTAGCCGCGGACGGCAACCCTGGGCTGGACGACGCAACCCCTTCGGGGTTGGAAACTCAGATCGCGGTTACCCAGGGTAGCCGCGGACGGCAACCCTGGGCTGGACGGCGCAACCTCTTCGGGGTTGGAAACTCAGATCGCGGTTACCCAGGGTAGCCGCGGACGGCAACCCTGGGCTACACGACGCAACCCCTTCGGGGTTGGAAACTCAGATCGCGGTTACCCAGGGTGGCCGCGGACGGCAACCCTGGGCTACACGACGCAACCCCTTCGGGGTTGGAAACTCAGATCGCGGTTACCCAGGGTAGCCGCGGACGGCAACCCTGGGCTACACGACGCAACCCCTTCGGGGGTTGGAAACTCAGATCGCGGTTACCCAGGGTAGCCGCGGACGGCAACCCTGGGCTACACGACGCAACCCCTTCGGGGTTGGAAACTCAGATCGCGGTTAGCCAGGGTAGCCGCGGACGGCAACCCTGGGCTACACGACGCAACCCCTTCGGGGTTGGAAACTCAGATCGCGTGACCCAGGGTAGCCGCGGACGGCAACCCTGGGCTACACGACGCAACCCCTTCGGGGTTGGACTCAACACTCAGCACTCAACACTCAGCACTCGGCGCTCCGAAACGGGTTGTAATACATCTCCTGTAGTTGTACAGTGCCCTCATCGAAAATCGGAGGCAGCCCTGCGCGCGGCGGGAATAACCACGTCACGGCTTCGGCCTGACTCTCGTTTTCGACAGCTCACGGTTTTTCAGTCAATCAAGTTTTAAGTAAAAAAAACGATGCCTGCTTATACGCAGGGACGGAGGAGGACGTATGATCAAGCGGTCTAAGAGCCGCCTGCTTTTGCTTATGGCTCTGTTCGTGTTCGAGGCCACTGTAGTTTCGGCGCAAGTTACTACAACCGGCCGTTTAACTGGCGTGGTATCGGATCAACACGGTGCAGTGATCCCCGGCGCTACCATCGCCGCCAAACACGATCAGACCCAGGGAGAATACAGGGCAGTCGCTAACGAAGATGGCGGATGGAATATTCCTTCCATCCCAAACGGAACCTACACGGTGACCATCAGCGCCCCAGGTTTCAAAATCACCGTCGCAAAAGATGTAAAAGTTGACGCCGGTCAGGTCGCAACGCTCAACGCGACCCTCGAAACCGGCGGCGCCAACGAACAAGTCGTAGTCACCGGCGGCGCGCAGGTGCTTCAATCAGAAAGCGCAACCGTCTCAACCACAATCGTCGGCCGCCAAATCGGCGAACTGCCCTTCAGTACTCGTGACGCGCTCACCCTTGTTACAACCTTGCCCGGAGTAAGCAGCCCGGGCGTTCCCCGCGCGTCTACCGTCAACGGCTTGCCAAAAGGCTCAATCAACCTGACGCTCGATGGGGCCAACATTCAGGACAACTTCCTGCGAAGCTCGGACGGATTCTTCACCACAATTCAAGCCAAGTCAGATGCCGTGCAGGAGGTGACAGTTTCGACCGCCGTCCCAGGAGCTGAAAGCGGCGGCGAAGGTGCGGTGCAGGTTAGGTTCATAACCAAAAGCGGTTCTGCGGAGTTCCATGGTGGCGGCTTCTGGCAATACCGCTCCAAAACCTTCAACTCCAATTACTATTTCAACAACATCGACGGCTTGCCGCGCGACGCGTTCATCCTGCGACAGTATGGTGGAAGTATCGGCGGACCGATCCTGATACCGGGTTTGATCAAGAGCCGCGACAAGGCCTTCTTCTTCGTGAACTATGAGTACTTCACGTTGCCGCAGGCCTACGGATCTCTTGACACCACCGGCAACATCCTCGTGCTAACCAATCCGGCGCGCAACGGGCTGTTCACCTACGCAGATGCGAATGGAGTTGTGCGGACGGTGAACGTGCTTCAGCTTGCCGCGAACAAAGGCTTCCCCGGAACCGTAGACCCGACGGTCGCAAAAGGTCTGGACCTCATCGATCAGGCCATACACAAGGATGGCGCTCTGACCAGCCGCATTGCGACTCAGGGAGACTACAACCGGATGGATTACAACTTTCAGGATCCCGGAAAGAACATCAGGTGGTTCCCGACGGTAAGACTCGACTACAACCTGTCGGACAAGCACCACATCGAGTTCATTCACAACTACCAGCATTACTTTTCGGATCCTGACGGCGTAAACGGTCAGCTCAATGTGTACCCAGGGACCGGCATCGTCGTTGGTCATCCGGGGGTGACCGGATCGATACACCGCAACTCCTTCTCGTTTGTCGGCGCGCATCGTTGGACGATCAACGATCGGCTGATAAACGAGGTTCGCGCAACGTCGTCGGGCAACGGAACATCTCTGTTCACCCAGGAGTTCGCGCCCGGTCTGTACGACTTTTGGGGTGGTTACGCCGTCCAAAGCGGAACGTATCTAGGGCCGCAGGGGCTGGCCACCGGAGCGTTCTACACGCGGCGAACCCAGTCCAGACGCAACACGCCGGTGAAGGGACTGAGTGACAACCTGAACATGCTTCAGGGAGCGCACACGATCAACTTCGGCTTTGCGTTTACTCGAGTGGCTTCCTTTACTCAGGCCGTAGGAACTCAGGTAGTGCCGCAGGTGACGTTCGGCATCGCCACCGGCGACCCGATTGCTACCGGCGCCACGAATATTTTCACCACCGGAAACTTCCCCGGTTCAACCTCGACTCAGCGTAGTCAGGCGCAGTCGCTGTACGCCGCGCTTACAGGGCGGATGAACGGCATCAACTCCTCGGCTTCGCTGGACGAAACAACACAAACCTACGGCTTCATTCCATTCACTGAGCGGAATCACCAAAACGAATACGCGTATTACGCTCAGGACACGTGGAAGGTGTTGCCGACTCTCACGTTGAGCTATGGCTTGCGATGGGAGATAGACCCGTCGCCGCTGAATGACAATCTGATTTACACGAGACCGGGTATCGCAGGCGTGTTCGGCGTGTCCGGTAACGGAAATCTGTTCAAGCCAAGCGTCATTAGCAACAGTCCGACTTTCTTCAGGCTGCTGGATCCCTCTGAAAAAGGGTACCGCACCCGCCATCAGGACTTTGCGCCGTCGTTTGGGTTCGCGTGGAGCCCGAGTTTCAGAGAAGGAATCCTTCATAAGATCTTCGGCAACGGAGATCAGACAGTGTTCCGCGGCGGGTATTCGATCGCCTACACGCGGGAAGGGTTCAACGGCTTTACCAGCATCTTCGGTGCGAATGATGGACCGACGATCACGCTGAACGTCAGTCCCTCGATCACCCCCAATATCTTCCCGGCCGGCAGTGTGCTGTTCAGAAATCCTTCGAGTTTTCCGAAGCTCACTCCACCGGCGGACACGAGCCGGTTCCCGCTGCTTGCGGCTACCGGAACTTCCTCGAATGACTTCGATCCAAATCTGAAGCCTGGCTACACCCAGTCATACACTTTTGGATTCCAACGGGAGTTGAACAAGAACACCGCGGTGGAAGTGCGTTACGTCGGCACGCACGGCACTCGTTTGTGGCGGCAGTACAACTACAACGAGGTCAACATATTTGAAAACGGCTTCCTCGACGCGTTCAAGGCAGCTCAAAACAATCTGGCTATCTTCACGCGGGCAAACCCCGGCTGCGTGGCAGCAGGCAACTGCAACTATGGCAACACCGGATTGCCGGGGCAGGTAGCAGTGCCGTTGATCACAACCGCGGTCGGCTCTTCTACAGATCTGACCACCTCGACTCTGCTTGTGCAGGGTCAGGCGGGCAATCTGGCGAATACCATCGCGGGAAACTCGACAAGGATGAACCGGCTGATCGGGGCAAACCTGGTGCCGTTTGTCACGCTGCCGAATGGTCAAAAGGTTTCGAACTTCTTCATCGTGAACCCGCAGACCACCTCCGGCGCATTCGTGATGACCAACGGAATCGACACTCAGTTTCACGCGCTGCAGATCGAACTTCGCCGGCGGTTGTCTAACGGGCTGCTGGTGCAGGGCAGCTACCAATTTGGCAAAGCGCTGTCGAATGCGTTTGGCAGCTCCTCGGTTGTCGCGATTCAGCCTCGAACGCTTAGAGATCTAAATCAAGACAGGGGTCCGTCGCCCTGGGACATTCGGCATCAACTCAAGCTTGACTGGCTGTACGAGCTGCCGATCGGACCGGGCAAGCCGTTCCTGAACAGCACAAACAAAGTGATCAGCCGCGCATTGGAAGGCTGGCAAACCGGCGGAGTTGCGCGAATCCAATCCGGGCCGGTCTTCTTGTTGACGAGCGGAAGGAACACCGTTAACCAAAACGAAGCGGGAGTCGTGCTTCACAATATTTCGACCTCCCAGTTGCAAGACCTGCTTAAGATTCGGAAGGAGACGATATGCAGCGGCGGTACGTGTCGCGGCGTCGTGTTCTACCTGCCGGATTCGATCATCAACAACTCGTTGGCGGCCTTCGAGCAGGGCGGCAAGACGCTTGCCGATCTCGACCCGAACGCGCCGTATATCGGTCCTCCGACAACACCCGGGCAGCTCGGCGCAAGGATCTACCTGTACGGTCCGATGACCGCGCGGTTCGATCTCAACGTGGTGAAGCGAACCCGAATAACCGAACGCGTACAGCTCGAAGCCCGAGTGCAGATGTTGAACGCGTTCAACCGGGCGAACTTCTACATACCGAGCGCTACGGCGGACGCGCGGACCGTTACACTGAATTCGTCCGGATTCGGACAGACCAGATCTGCCTATCGAGACTTCACTGTCTCGGGTACGAACGATCCGGGTGGAAGGTTAATCGAGTTTCAGTTCAGGCTGAGGTTCTAGGAAACGAGAATCGACTGAAACAATAACCGCTGCCCCGGCTGGCTTCGCTGACCGGGGCAGTTTTCTTTGAGTCCAGCGCAGGAGACCGCTCGCCGCGAAGGAAAGACGAGGAGTTGAGATGATAAGGGTATGACGGCTTCGTGGCTTTGCGTTCAATGCGAGTCCACGATCACTTCTGATTTAGCGCTGACTTTATTTTTTCGATCACGCCGCGAATCTCATTTTCGTTCGGCGCGTGGGGAACGTCGGCGAGGTACTGCTCAAACGCTCGTAACGCTTCACGATATTTTTTTTCCAGATAGTAAGCCTGGCCGAGCATCAACTGAGCGCCACCCATTTGTGTGCCGCCGATGCGATAAGCGGCGAGCAACTCGGTTTCGGCCTCTTGCAGTCGACCAAGTTGCAACAGCGCTCCTCCAAGCTGCAGATGAATGCGAGGTGCGTTTGGAAGAATTTCGGCAGCGCGCGTCAGCTCACCGACTGCCTCTTCAAATTTTTGTTTTCGGTTCAACAGGGTGCCTAGTTTGTAATGAGCGTCTGCGCCAAGCTCTCGTTCGAGCTTTGCGTCACTCAGCGCAAAGCGCAGGTGCGGCTCAGCTTCATCCAGTTTATTGAGCGCCATCAGAGCATCGGCAAGCTCGATTCTCACTTCGGAACGCGACGGGTCGTCTTTATGAAGCTGTTCGAGGAGGGCAAGCGCCTCTTTGTACCTACCGCGACGAAGGTCAACCATCGCCAGATTCAGTTTAGGGTAGAACACGCGCGGCGCTATTTTAATCGCGCGCTCGAAAACCTTTGCGGCCTCGTCAAGCCGCTGAAGTTTCATGTACAGCACTCCGAGGTCGTTCAACGCACGAAAATACTGCGGGTAAATTGAAATCGCGCGTTCGAACTCGCGAATGGCGGTATCCGAGTTGCCTTCCTTGAGCGAGCGAGTCGCCGAAGCGTACGCTTCGCGAGCATCGGCGGGAGCAAGCGCATCGAACTCTGCCAGGTCTACGACTTTTGCCGGCTGTGGAGGCGCGGCCTTGAAAGGCCTGAGATAAATCGGGACGTAGTAGACGCCGTATTCTTTGAACGTATAGCTCGTGTTCCCGAAAGTGGCTCCGTCGCTCGGAACCGTTATTCGATATTCAGCGTCGGGTTTTAAACCGAGCGTACGGGTTATCAAGAACCTCCCCTTCGAGTCTGTAAAGAAAGTCTCGACACGACCATTGTCCGCTGACATCGTGAAGCGGAGCTCTCGCGTAGGGAGCGAGCCGTCCGGCATGAAGAACTGGATTGACGGAGGCGCTTGCGCAGCTGCGGTCAGAGCGAGGGCGGAACAAAGCAGAGCGATCGCTTGCAGGAAGTGGATGGCCCGGCCACTCGGCGAAAGGGATCCTCGTCTCGGTTTTCGATGCGGGAGAAGACTTGAAAGAGTATGCCGCTTCATCGACGACCTCCTCCGAGCAGATTTCAGAAGAGCGCCTGTAAGGTCGAACACAAGCTATCACAATGAAGCCATGTGGGGGAAGGAGGGGATGAGGCGAAGGGGCGAATGGGCGAAAGGGGCGACACTGAGACGCGGGGACGCGGCGAGGAGAAGGGGCGACGCGGAGAGAAGAGACGCGAGGACGTGATGACTCGGTGAGGTGGACAGGCTATTCCTTCCTTGACCCTCACCGGCTCTCCGCCTCTCTCCTCTCCGCGTCGCGCCTTCGCCCATTCCCCCATTCCCCTCATCCCCACATACGACTCCTGCCAGCTTGACCGCTTAATCGCATTAACGCAGAATCACTCGCTATGGATTCAGAAGACCGCTCGAGGCTGAAAGAGGTTGTGTCGGAATTAGCCGAGCAGTGCAGGTTCTATCGCGACACCGGAATCGAAGACATCGGAGGAGCGCTCGCCGGAGTGACTCAACCTCCTGCTCTCTCGCCTCGACCTCGCAAGCTCGCTTCCGAAGCGTCGAACGATAAGACGACTTTGGCAGAGGCCCCGTTTCAGCAGGGCGCCGCTCCTACGATGAAGGAGGCGAGTCGCACAGAAGCCACAGACACAGAGCCGGCGCAGCGGGAACGCATGGAAATAGAAGCAGCGCCAACGGAAGCTGTGCTGACCGAAGCGCGGCTGGACACGGGGAATTCGGCTGACGAGTCGGAGGCGGGTCAAAGGTCGCTCTACGGAGACCTCTATGGAGAACAGGGTGCTGCGAGTTCGAACGAGCCCGCGCAGTCGGTGCTATTTGAAGAACTAGTTCCAAAGAAGCCTATCAGTGCGCCGCTCGTCGTGCTCGCGGACAGGCTTCCGGTTCTGGACTCCTCTCTTGAAGCTCTTCGAGACGAAATAGGTGAGTGTACTCGCTGCAGGCTCCATGAGCGCAGGACGAAGATTGTCTTTGGAGAGGGAGATCCTCGTGCGCGATTGATGTTTGTGGGTGAGGGTCCTGGTGCGGAAGAAGATCTGAGCGGGCGGCCGTTTGTGGGAAGGGCAGGGCAGTTGCTCGACAAGATAATCGAAGCGATCGGGATGAGGCGGGAGGATGTTTACATTGCGAACATTGTGAAGTGTCGGCCGCCTGGGAACAGGACTCCTGAGCACGACGAGGTAGCAACGTGCGAACCTTTCCTGTTTCGACAGATCGCGCTGATTGAGCCGGAGGTAATCGTTGCGCTGGGTTCTCCGGCGTTCCAGTGCTTATTGAACACACGAGAACCGATAACACGTGCTCGTGGTCAATGGCGCGAGTGGAAAGGGATCAAGGTGATGCCGACTTTCCACCCTGCATACTTGCTGAGGTCTCCAGACAAAAAGCGGGAAACCTGGGACGACATGAAGAAAGTGCGAGACTATCTAGTCAACCGGCAACCGTGATCGATTCTAAGATAGTGATGCGTGCATCGATGACGACGACGGCCGCATTCTCAGGAAACAGTCACGGCAGTATACAGGTCTTCCCTGAGTCGGCCTGAAGGGAACAGTGGTTTCGACACCGCAGAGCGCGCATTGCACTGCCACTTCAACTCGCTGGCGCGGATATTGTTGGGGATATCCGGTCAGATTGGCTGCAATACGATCATTCTTTTTTATTTTGCAAGGCTTGCATCGTTTTGGGTCATTTTTTAGCCCTTTGTCGGCAAAAAAGAGCTGTTCGCCGGCGCTGAAGATGAATTCCACCCCGCAGTCAATACACCTCAATACCTTGTCCTTGTACTCGTACACGTTGGCCTCCTGTACGTGCTCGAACCCCTGCCCGGAAGTGCCAATGGCAGACAGATGGTAATTTCCTGACTATTTAGTTGGTGAGGGTGAGCTGCCTTAGCAACTGCCTGAGGAGCCTGCTGGCTTTCTCGTCGTAGCTGTAAGGAACAGCAACTCTATCGCTGCTCGCTCGATATTAAAGTAATAGTCCAACGACAGCGGTAATTTAAGAGGCCAGCTTGCCCATTATCCCTTTATTTGGCGTCGTGTCAAGCAGATTGTAGCGAAAGTCAGCAAAGGGAAGTTCTGAGTCCTGAAAAGGGAAGTTCTGAGTCCTGAGTTCTGAGTTTGTTGGTCTTGAAATGCCATCGTCCGGCGTTCCTTCTTGGAGAACCTCTAGGTCCTCTTGACCCTGTCTCCACCTGACCAGCCATTCTCAACAACGCCACGCAAACTCATGCACTCAGCACTCAACACTTAATTATTGACTTGATAGGATGACTCTGTTACTTTGCGGGCATCTCAGTTGTCCTTCCTGCCCCTTCGATGTCAGCCTCTTACCCCGCTCCCCCCAGATCCGGAAGGAGTCGTATGAAAATGTCACGAGTCGCCATTATTCTGGCTCTGTTTTGCCTTGCGTGCATCTCCGGCGCAGCCGCCGCTCAACAGCAGGAAAAAGAATCGCAAACCAGTCCCGTCGCCCAGCGCTCGGACGTCTATTGCACCGGCTACATCTCTGATTCCGCGCCGCAGGTCGATATGAGAATCGTCGGGGCGGAAAAAGAAACCATCAAATACACCTACTCAGAAGGCGACGTCGTATTTCTGAACCGCGGCCGCGGAGCGGGAGTGAAACCGGGCGCAATGTTCTACGTCATCCGACCGGTCGGCGTCGTGAATCATCCCTTTGCAAAGAAGAAACTCGGATTCTATGTGCGCGAGCTCGGACTGTTGCGTGTCCTTGAAGTTCAGGAACACACCGCCACTGCCGAAGTCAGCGTCTCGTGCGACCTGATGGAGCTGGGCGACGTTGTCAGGCCGTACGAAGAAATGAAGTCGCCAGGCCCGAAAGACGAGCACCCGCTGGCCCGGTACGGCGAAGGATCGGGCGGCACCAATGGTCAGATCGTCATGGCGCCGGGCTACCACGAGAACTTGTCGGCGAACCGCGTGGTGTTCGTAGACCTGGGAAACAAGCAGGACGTTCATCCGGGCGACTACTTCACGATTTATCGCGACTACAGCAATCAGGAAGGCATAACCAAGACGCCGCAATATCCGGTTGTTGAAAAGCACAGCAAGGGCTACGGCAGCAAGCGCTGGAAAGGTGGCGAGTACTCCATCCAGGCGCCGGACGAGTCACGCGAAGAGGTGCTCAAAGAACGTCCGAAGATGCCGCGAAAGGTCGTGGGCGAGCTCGTGATCATCAAATGTGAAAACAATACGTCGGTCGGCATGATCACTCGCACTACGGCAGAAGTTAACATCGGAGACCGAGTCGAACGCTCGAACTAAGACCTCGGCTCAATCCTTCAGGATGTGGTTAACTCAAAGGGCGCCGTGAGCGAAACGGCGCCCTTTTTACGCATGCCTCGCACCCTCCCCATCCCGATTCGAAAACCGCTGCAACGCGATGTATCTCCCGAGCGACGAGCTTCAAAAATTTTACGATGCAAGCGCAGGAGCGGGGTGACTTTATAACCGTTGTGATATACTTTCGCCGCTGCCTGGTGACGCCAGCGACCAGTCTGGGACGTTGCCCTTCAGGCATAGAAGTTCAGGCATAGAAGTATTGAGTGAGCGAAAGCCGAGCCGCGATCAACCACCTGACAGGAGCCGCTGTCGACCTCCTCACGCCGAGCCGCGTCTCAGCACCGCGGCGTTTAGAGCGCCGGCGCGTGGCCGAGTCGAGTTGCTCTCGATGAGATGGGGCGTCTATAAAATAGTTTTCCTAAACTTATTGGAGGCTGGAATGACGAAATCCGGGTTGTTGTGTTTGCTGCTGACGGGCTTATTTGTCCTTGCCCTGTCGACTCCGCCGTCAACTTATGCAGTCCAGGATCCGCCTGACAATACCAAGAAAGACAAAAAGGACAAGAAGGATAAGAAAGACAAACAGGCACGAGACCAAAAACCTGTGCTCTGGAGAGATCCGGGTAACATCGAGGGCCTTGATTTGTTTGCCGGACCGGGAGGACCCGGCGCAGCTCCCGACCCGAGAGGGAAATATACCTTTGAGTCGCGCTCTAAATCCGGGACCTCGGAAAAGATAAATGTCCGCGACGACAAGAACCAAGAGTGGCAGGTGAAGTTTGGCGCCGAGGCACGACCGGCGCCTGCTGCGGCGAGGATTGCTTGGGCGGCGGGCTACTTCGTGGATCAGGATTACTTCGTACGCGACGCTCATATTGAGGGCAGGGGCGGCTTCGACGTTTGGGACGTGCGATTCAAGAGGAAGGATGACGGATACAAAGAGGAGGACGTCTGGTCCTGGCACTCGAATCCGTTCATGGGGACGCGCGAGTTTGACGGACTTAAAACTCTATCCGCGCTGCTCAACAACTGGGATATGAAGACCGAAAACAACAAGGTCGTTCGAGCGAAGAAAAAGAGCGGGAACGACCGAGACGAACTCATCTACTACGTGTCGGATTGGGGGGCGACGCTGGGAAAGACTGGCTCGGTGTTTCACGAGATCCCATTCCTCAGTAGTGCACCGGCTGGCTCTAAGGGGGATGCCGTCGCCTATGCGACTCAGACCTTCATCACCGGCGTCAAAGACGGCAAGGTTGTTTTCAACTACAAAGGCAAGGACAAGAAGGCAATGGAAGGGGTCACGGTCGAACACGCTCGCTGGCTTGGAGACCTGCTCGGGAGGCTTTCGGATAAACAGTTATCCGATGCCTTTCGCGCTGGGGGGTTCACTGACCAGGAGATTCAAACCTACACCAAAGCGCTTCGCGATCGGATCAACCAGTTGAGGAATCTGAAGTGAGTTGACGCCCAGACACAACGCGCTACTTCCAAGAAACGAGATACTCATAGCGACACCAGGAGCCGGACGAACGTTGTCCGGCTCTTGTTGTATTGTTTGAAAGAGGGTCTGCCGGAGCTAGTCAGATTTCCTGTTTGCGAACCAGAGGCTTTTTGGTGTGACAAAGGGTGAGAGGAGATGCAGCGTAACTCCTTCGAGATCGTGACGGTGAGCTACAAAGCTCCGACGATGCGCTAGAAACGCGCAGGGCGCATCGTCAAGCAACAGCCTCATGACTTTTCGGTATATTTCCCCTCGCTGCTTCCGGTTCATCACCGACCGCGCTTCGTCGGTCAGTCGATCAACCTCCGGATTCGAATAGGTGCTGATAAACAAATCACGATTACGAGAATTAAACAGGACGTAGGCGAAATTGTCGGGGTCGGGATAGTCCGCGTACCAATCGCGGCCCGCGATCGGAATTTGTCTCATCCTGAGCGCACGCTGCATATCGGCCGCCGCGGCGTACCGGAACTGAGCACGGATTCCTACTTCTTCCAGGTCGTCTTTCAGACACTCGACTGCGGTAGTCACTGACTGAGGCCACCAGACTTCTGTTTCAAAGCCTCCGGCGCAGCCCGCCTCCTCCAGAAGCGCCCGCGCGCGGTCCGGATCGTGAGAGTAGACCGGCTGCGCGATATCGTGGCCGAGCAGTCCCGGCGGAATCGGCCCACGGGCAAGCTCCGCCATGCCGCCGTAAACTTCGCGCAGAAACCTTTCCCGATCGATTGCGAAACAAATCGCCTGACGCACGCTTCGATGGTCAAGCGGCGGCCTCTCGCAGTCAAACACCAGCATCCTCGTTTGGAGCTGCAATGCCTCGAGGACGTCAATCTCGTCGGCGCGTTCCTTCAATTCCGCAAGCATGTTTGCCGGCAGATCAGTCGCGTAGTCGAGCTCTCCGCCCAGAAACGCGTCGTAGATCTCCTCCGCGCTTATTCCAAACTTCACCGTGAGAAGGTCCACAAAAGGCAGCTCGGGATTCCAGTAGTGAACAAAGCGCTCGAGATGAACTTCTCTTCCCATCACCTGCTGAGCTACTCTGAACGGTCCTGATCCGACAGGCTTGAGAGCAAAATCAACGGTGCTCCGTTCGATCTCTTCGCGAGGAACGATGTAGCAATAGTCGGTGCACAGCGTAGCCAAAAAGAACGCCATAGGTTCTTTCAGCTCGATTCGAACCACCTGCTCGTTGATGACCTGAATACCCGTACACGTCTCGATCTCGCCCGACATGAATTGCTCAGCGTTAACGATCGGGCGAAACGTCCACGCAGCCGCGTCTTCGTTACGCTGCATCTGCCTCTCGAACGAATACTTGACATCATCCGCACGCACTCGCCGCCCATTATGAAATCGCGCAGACTCGCGAAGGTAAAACGTATAGATGCGCCCGTCTGGAGAAGTCTCCCACCGTTCTGCAACCGCAGGGCGTATCTCGGCTCGCTCTCCGAACTGAACGAGCCCTTCAAAGATATTTGAAAGCACTTCGACTCTCGAAATCGAAGAGACGCTTGCGGGATCGAGAGCAACCTGCGAGGCGCGCAGAGCGAATCTCAAGTGTCCGCCACGCTCGGGTTCCGGAAGACGAAACGTTTCGACCTCTCGGTTAAGAAGCTCGGCCTCTCGTACAAGCAGGTCCACCGCGCTGTTTATCCCGGAAATCGAAGCCTGATTCCTGGCAACGACTTCCTTCATCGTCTCGATTGCGCGCACTACCTGATCGGCGCCCGACGATTGCTCGTCGCTGGCCGTGCGGATTTGCTCCACCGCGCGAGTCAGGTCTTCCATCGCCTCAGTGATAGCTCGCGCGCTTTGCGCCTGCTTTCCAGTAGCCATCTGGACCTGGCGGGTCAGATCGCTCATATGAAGGGCGCGCTCACCTATCTGGCGAGAGGTTTTCGCCTGCTCGTTTGTCGCGCGCTCGATTTCCCGGGCCTGCTGTCTGACCAGGTCCGCGGCTTCAAGCACCGTGTGACTCTCAGAGGCCTGTACCCGAGTCGAATCGGCGATCAACCTGATTCGATCTGAAGCGGCGTTTGTCTTGTCGCGGATCTCGGAGAGCAACACGGCGGCTCTTGAAGCGAGATCCACGCCTTCGATTGCTCGGTCCCCACCGACCGCCACTCGCTCGATGGTCTCCGCCACCTCGCTGCGAACGGTTCTGATCAGCTCGTCGATCTGTTTTGTAGAAGCGGCGGTACGCTCGCTCAGCTCTTTGATCTCGTCGGCGACGATCCGGAAACCGCGTCCCTGGGAGCCGGCCTGCGCCGCAAGAATTCCCGCGTTGAGCGCCAGCAAGTGGGTTCGGTCGGCGATCTCGTCTATGACGTGAGTGGCGTCTCCGATTTGCTCAGAGCGACGGCCCAGCCTGTTGATGGTCTCGGTGGCCGCATCTATCGCCTCCTTGATCTTGGAGACCGAAGCGGCAGTTTCGGCAACCAGCTCGCTGCCAGCATCGGCCGAGCGCGCAACCTCGTAGGACAGCAGAGTTGTTTCGTCAACAGACTCGCCGATGCGTTGGGTGGACGCATCTATTGCCGCCATGGCGCGCGCGGTCTTTTCGGCCGACTCTGCGAGACTCTCGGTTGATTCGGCGACTTGACGGACATTCTCGGCCATCGCTTCGATGGCTGATGCGGTGTCGTCGACAAACTGCGCGAGCTCTTCGGTATTCCCCGAAACCTGATTCACGGACATGGCCATTTGCATGACGGAAACGGAGGTAGATTGCGAGAGCTTTGAGAGAGTCTGCAGACTGTCGCCGATTGAATGCATCGAAGCATTCATTTCTGAGATGGATTTGAAGGTTTCTTCTACGGATTGGGCTTCGGCGAGAACGCTGCCCGATAGGGTCTGGGTACCTTTGAGGACTTCGCCGACCACTGCTTCGATCGAATCCGCAGCGCGTTGCAGTCGGCCAACAATGTAACGAAGGCGGCGGGCAAGCCCGTCCAGATGTACGAGCAAGTCCCGGTCGATGCCGGCGGTTCCGATCTGTCCGCCATTGACCGTCAAGCTCAAGTCACCCTGAGCCATGCGCGAAAGGGCCTCGGTAACGCGGCCTCCAGCCCTGGTTTTTTTCTGGGGCATTTCGGCCTGTTCAGGTCGCGCTCTTATGGTTGACCGTGGATCATCCATGACGATAAGGGATTATCGGTGGGGCGTTATATCGTAACGTCTTGAGCCTACTGAGTCAAAGGCGGATGTTTAGGGACCAAGGTTTCGGGTTTCGGGTTTAGGGTCTGGCTAGCTGATGTCTGGTCTGCGCGGGCGTTACTGCTGCGATCAGACGAAACTCGAAACGTTCCGCCCCTCCGCCTCCCCGCGTCCCTCCTCCCCGCGTCACTTCGTCGCCCCTTCGTCATCAAGCCGAACCCGAAACGCTAAACCCGAAACCTTGGTCCCGAAACCCGAAACCCTCCGCCCCTCCCCCAAACTTGCGGCTAAATCGGGATTCAGGAGTTGAAACTCTTGCTTCTGGAAATCTTCCAGTCTACAATGATTTTGCGTTTCTATGGCCTGCCCTCACGGTTAGAAACCTCTCTCTCGACTGTACGCGCGACGTTCAGTTACCTGCCACTGCGGAGTCCCGGTGCAAGGACGATTTGGCGATAAGCTCATTCCCGACCTCATACGCGCGGTCTCTGAAAAAGGCTTGAGCGGCCTGTTGCGAGTGTCTCGCGGCAAAGCTATCAAGGCCATCTTCTTCGATAACGGCATACCTGTCTTTGCCATCAGCAATCTCGGAAGCGACCAGCTAGACCGTCGACTCGTCGAACAGGGGTTGGTCAAACCCGAACACATGCAACAAGCCAAAACGCGTGCCGAGAAGCCCCACCAGATCGGGTCGGTTCTTGTCCAAATGGGACTCCTCTCGGAAGACGTCATGCACAAGATGATGTGCGACCAGGTGATGGACATCATCTTCTCACTCTTCGACTGGACGCAGGGCGACTACATCCTGGAAGAAAAGATCCGAGCCTCACACGAGATCACCCTGGACATCAGCGCAACCGACATACTTCTCGAAGGCGCAAGGCGCATCGCAACTAGCGAAGCCGTTGCATCCCTGCTCGCGCCGCCGGAAGCCGTAGTCGAGCGCGCCAAAATAAACAATGTCCGCATGGATTCAGGCAGGATGCTGCCTATTGAAAGTTTTATTTTTTCACGCATCGACAATCCCACTCATGTTAGCGAAGTTGGAGCTCTGAGCGGACTACCCGACGAAGAGGCATATCGCGCCATCTGCGCCCTGCTGGCAGCAGGGTTTCTCAAGATTGAAGGGCGCGAAGACGATGACGCCGACCCGCACGCAAAGGAGAGTGAAGAACACCTAAAACACCTGCGCGAAGAGGTCGCCAGAAAGCTTCATTTCTTCGCTTCCGCGGACTATTACGAGATACTGGGAGTCGGTAGACAGGCAACTACGGCGGAGGTAAAGGCCGCTTATTACCAGCTTGCAAAGCGATTTCATCCGGACCGTCACAGACAGCTGGAAGAGGGAGAACTGCGAAGCAAACTCGATACGCTCTTCGGAATGATGGCCGCCGCCTACGAGACTCTGATCGAACCCGGACGCCGCGCCTCGTATGACGATCGAATCAGAAAGTCTCCGGCTTCCGCTGCGGCGGCACCTCTGAAGACGACTCCGCTTGCGCACGCAGAGCCGGTGCGACCGGTTGTTGCCGATCGTGCGGCTTCGAAGCTCTCAGAGCCTACGCCCAACGGAAGAGACTCGGGCTCGTTGTCGCAGGAACCAGTTCACACGGAAGCCGCGGCCGCGGGCGCGCACGGGTCTTATGGCGAAGTGGCTTTCAGCCCGGCAGCCGATCCGGTCATCGACCAGGGCCAAAAGGGCTCGGGAGGTCCCTCGCTCAACGCCGATCAGTTGTACCAGCAGGGCCGAGCTCGGTTCGAACGCAAGGAATACCACGCCGCGGTACATCTGTTTCGAGAGGCCATCAAGCTCGACGGCAATCGCGCGCCGTATCACTTCCACCTTGGCATAGCGCTCATAAGGAACCCGCGCACGCGTCGAGAAGCCGAAGAACACCTGTCAAAGGCCGCTCAGCTCGATCCCTACAATTCGCAGATCCGCGTCAAACTTGGGGTGCTCTACAAGGAGATGGGACTCAGTAAGAAAGCGGAAACATATTTCAAGGAAGCTCTGAAACTCGATCCCGAGAGCAAGGTGGCTTTAAGGGAGTTGGGGGCAGCATCCGGATCCAGCAAAGATGGCGGGAGCATCTGGAAGTCAGACATCGGCTCGATAGCCAAGAAGATCTTCAAGAAATAAAGAATCTCTTGGGTATCTTCTCAGGACTTGTCGAGCAACAACCCCAGTCTTCGAATGCTGCCGATTATCAACACCGCGATGGGTGGATAGATGAGTGCGCCGATCAATGTGCTGACGGAGAACGCGGCGCCGTAGCCCGGCACAAACTTGCTTACAACGTAACCGAGTCCCACCGACACAAGGTAACCGCAAATCAGAAAGATCACACCTGCCTTCCGGCTGATCGACTTTTCCTGAGGCTTTTCCGACTGGCCGAAAACCGAAGTTAAATTGGCCGGGATGTGATAGGTGTACCGCGCGAAAACTATGCTGAGATTCTTGACGAGGTAAACCGCCCCGTACATCGCGAGGCCAAGCACGAAGATTTTTCCAAACCATCGCGAGTGCTCGATGATTGTAGGCTTTGACACCATCACGTAAAAGGCTGACAGGAAGAACGGCACTACGATCAGCACTGCGTGCGCTCGAGCTGCTGCTTCCTGCCGTTCGTGAGCCATCCACTCGTCGACTATTCGATCAAACTCGCGTTGAATCGCCACTACCTCGGCTTCGCGCGATGCGTAGAACGTCCTGGCGTCATTGTGCATCTCGCCGCGGTCGAACGCCGCGCGTCGCTGCGGATCGCTCAGCACCTGATACGCCTGGTTGATCTGAACAAAGCTGGCCCCGGCGTCTGGAGAAGCCGAGACGTCAGGGTGATACTTCCGTGCGAGCCTTCGGTAAGCGGATTTCACTTCCGCGGTGCTAGCGCCCCGCTTGAGCCCTAATACTTCGTAAAGGTCCTTCATGACTCAAGTATGCGATGAGAGTTGATTCGAAAGTCTGATGATGTTGCCTGCATCAGTGAAATGAGGGCGCTCTTTTGATCCAACGATTCAATATTACTCTTGGAATTAGCCCGACTCAAGTATTGGCGTGTCAGAGGGACCGTAGAATTTGCTGACGGGCCGTCACGAACGGCTAAGCGGCCTGCTGCGTGATGGCCGCTTATGTTCAACCTCAGGACTGAGCTCTTGCGGGGATTGCCTCAACCCCTGACGTGCGAGAGTGGACGCGGTGTTTGCATGACAAATAGCGACTGCCAAAGCATCGGATGCATCCAGCGGCTCTGGTTCGGTGCTGAGCTCCAAGAGTCGCCGTACCATTGATTGCACTTGTCGCTTCTCAGCGCGTCCGTAACCCACCAACGCTG
The DNA here is from genome assembly GCA_035315885.1 of Blastocatellia bacterium. Classification (GTDB taxonomy): domain Bacteria; phylum Acidobacteriota; class Blastocatellia; order UBA7656; family UBA7656; genus DATFXM01. The sequence goes on along the minus strand of DATFXM010000079.1, from coordinate 2,969 downwards.
ATTTCACCTCGAGCGGAGAGTATTCGAATACTTGAACCCCGGCTTTGGCGGCTACAAGAAGGACCGCGCCTCTCACGTGGCCAAGTTTTAGTGCACTCTTCACGTTGACGGCGTAAAACGTCTCTTCTACGGCACACGCGTGAGGCTGCAATCTCGCTATGACTTCTTCAATTTTTTGACCGATGATCAGCAGTCGTTCGGAGAAGGGAACCCGCGATGGAGTCTTGATACCCGCGTACTCTACGAGCGCGTGCCTGTTGCCGTCGCTATCGATGACTCCATACCCGGTCACATCGCTGCCCGGGTCTATGCCCAGCACTCGCACAGTTGCCCAGAGGCCGGAAGTTCGACCGGCGGCGTGCCGGGTTTCTTTAAGCGAGGCAAGGCTCAACTGGCTGCCTCCATCTCTTCGGCGGGAATGTCAAAATTTGCCGAAACCTTGGACACGTCGTCGTGGTCCTCCAGAGCCTCCATCAATCTGAGCACGTGCTGGGCGGTTGGACCACTTACCTGAACGGAGTTGGTCGGCCGCATGACCACTTCTGCTGAGATCGGCTCAATGCCAGCTCCTTTTATCGCATCAAGGACTGTGTGTAAGTCTTCGGGAGAGGTCACAACTTCCCATGACTCTCCGTCATCGGAGACGTCTTCAGCTCCGGCTTCAAGAGCCAATTCCATGATCCGGTCTTCGCTCACCGCTGCGTGGTCCAGAACGATTGATCCTTTCTTCTGGAACATCCACGCGACTGATCCGTTCTCGCCGAGATTCCCGCCGTTCTTGGAGAACAGGTGCCTGATCTCGGCCACCGTGCGAGTCCGGTTATCGGTTTGGCATTCGATGAACACGGCCACTCCGCCCGGACCGTAGCCTTCGTAGGTGATGTCTTCGATTTGTGCCCCGGCGATTTCACCCGTGCCGCGCTTTATTGCGTTGCTCATGGTGTCCTTGGGCATGTTCATCGCTTTTGCGTCGTCCATCGCTTTACGCAAGCGCGGGTTTCCGCCTGGATCTCCTCCACCGACTCTTGCGGCGACCGTGAGTTCCTTGATCAGTTTGGAGAACATCTTACCGCGCTTGGCATCGATGGCCCCCTTCTTGTGTTTAATTGAATGCCACTTTGAATGTCCGGACATAACTTAATCTCCTCCCAGCACCTCGCTAACACGAACCTGGCTGACCCCGTGAACGCGTATCAACTTATCCCTCGACGATTCTCCCGAGATGATTTCTATCTTAGCCGGCGCCACGCTGAGCAGCTCGGCGATGAAACGCTTGCACTCTTCGTTGGCGCGTCCATCGACCGGCGGGGCCGCCAGTCTGATTTTGATGGCACGTCCGTACTGGCCCACTACCTCGGTTCGGGATGCGCGTGGTTGGACTCGCACCCAGAACGTGACGCCAAACGCGTCCTCTTTGATTTCCACTGCGCTAGCCCATCAGACTTGCCAGAAAGAAAGTTATAACGCGCACGAGGATCAGCGCTATAAGAGGCGTGAAATCGAACATGCGCATTGTAACCAGATTCCCCAGCAGTCGTCTCAGCGGCTTCAACAACGGCTCGGTGACCAGGAAAAGAAACCTCATGAACTTGTTTGAGTATCCGAGCCCGAACCACGGAAGCAAGAATCGTAGAAAGATAAAAGCCTCCATTAGGGCGCCTGCCAGCAGTATCAGCCGCGCGGCCAGATAACCCGTCGTCAGCAATCCGACGCGCGCCGCACCGGCCAGCGAGTCCAGGATTGCGCTCAGCCGCCAGATGATGTCCGCGGTAAACCAACCCGCCATCAGCACCATAACCGCCGCTACCAAAGGTATCAGCTCGAAGCGAGTCGGGTAGCCGGAGAAAGGCGGCCGCAACGGGCGCACCATCGGCTCGGTCACCCGGCGTAGCTGGTAGGGTAACCACAAAAACGGATTTGACCCAGCCCAGGCGACGATGACCCTCAAAATGAGGAGAGCTGCCGCGGCGGCGGCTAACCACCAGACGACAGTGCCAATCAAATTGAGTATCTGTAAGACCAATTGCAAGGAGAGTCCTTCCTTTTATAAAGCTGTTTAAGTGTCTGCGCCCGTGGCCGCGCCCGGAGCTGTTCTGGCGCCGAAGATGGCCGTCCCTACTCTAACGATGGTGGCGCCCTCTTCAATGGCGATTTCAAAATCGTGACTCATTCCCATCGATAACTCTGTCAGTTTTCGCTCGGGCGGTAGCTGTTGGTTTAATCGAACCAACAGCTCCCTGAGTCTTACGAAGTACGGACGGGTCTGTTCAGGTTGATCGAAATAGGGTGGCATGGTCATCAGTCCCTTGAAGTCGAGGTGTACGGCTTTGTTTAAGGCTTCGACGATGTCTGAGACTGAGTCCTCGGAGGCGCCGGTCTTTGAGGGTTCGTTGCCCAGGTCCACCTGAACGAGCACCTGTGGCCGTCGGCCGGTCTCGCCTGACAGCCTTTCGAGTCTCTCGACCAGTGGGAGACTATCAACTGAATGAATAACATCGAACGAACTGACGGCGTGTTTCGCCTTGTTGGATTGCAGATGACCAATCAAATGCCAGCGCAAACCATCGGCTCTGACGCTGTCGATTTTAGTGAGCGCCTCTTGTACGCGATTCTCGCCCAGGTCGCGCGCCCCTGCGTCGACGGCCCGTTGCACAGTTGCGGCGTCGAAGGTCTTGGTCACGGCGACCAGGGTAATCTGGGATGAGGATCTTCCGGCCCGGACGGCGGCTTTTGAGATTCGCTCCTGAACGCGCGCGAGCCGCTGTGCGATATCATCAGCCATTTGAGTTTTGAATGTTAGCAAATGTAAGCGTGAATAGACAGTTTCGGGTAAGGGGCGGTTTCGAGGGCAGTATGCAGCATGCAGTAGGCAGTATGCAGTAGGCAGTTTCGGGTTTCGAGTTACGAGTTTTGGGTTCGACTGGTGAAGACTCGCGTGATGCCGAGCGCGCACCGGTCCGTTGATTCGA
>DATFXM010000078.1:0-2753 GCA_035315885.1 Blastocatellia bacterium | reverse complement strand
CTTAACAAACAGTCCTTCGAGCTTCCAGCGGATTCGTCTCTCAGCCGCAGTCGCCTTGACAGTGCCGACACCGGTCACCGATTCGACCATCTGCGAATCTGCCTCGGCGCCCTTCACGAACGCCTCGCGAAACTGACGTTTGAAAATCGGCGTGACGACGAGTGTGAGAATGACGTAACCAGGAATGAAAACCAGCGCCAGTATCGTCAACTTGATGTTGTAATAAAGCATCAAGCCGATATAGACAAAGACCATCAGACAATCCAGCATCACCCCCAGCGTGCGACCGGTCAGAAAATCGCGGATGCGCGCATTCTCATTGAATCGCTTGAGAATGTCGCCGACCTTGCGCTCTTCGAAATAACGCATCGGCAGGCTCAAGACGTGCCGATAGAAATCGACCACCATCTGCAGGTCCAGGCGTCGGGTGGTATGCACCAGCAGGTAATATCTGAGGGCGGCCGTCACCGACTGAAATACGGCAATCAACACCATCCCTACCAGCAGAACGTTGAGCATCGAGGTGCTCTTGTGCACCAGTACTCTGTCGACGATGACCTGCGTGAATATCGGGGTCGCCAGGCCAAACAGTTGCAGCAGCACCGACGCGAGAAAGATTTCGAAGAGCAGTCTGTAGTAGGGCTTGAGCAGCGGCAGAAAGCGACCGAACGAAGTCCTTGATTCCTCGACTTCTTCAATCTTTGCGGTGGGAGTAAACAGCAGCAGGTAACCACTCCAGGCCTTTTCGAACTCTTCACGCGATAGTTTGCAGAGGCCGATCGCTGGATCAGCTATCACGACACGGTTTGGGGTGATCTCGTACAAAACTGTGTAGTGAAAGCCCTCCCAGTGCGCGATGGCCGGAAGTTCAACCTTCTCGAGATGTTCGTAGGAAGCGCGAATCCCGCGCGTTTGAAAGCCCAGCGTCTCGGCGGCTTCGGCGATCGTGTACATCGAAGCACCCTCGCGGCTGACGTTCGCCAGGTCGCGTAGCCGGTTGATGCTGACGTGTTTGCCGTAGTAACGCAGAATCATTGACAGGCAAGCAGCGGCGCAATCGGTCTCGCTCAATTGCAGCAGCGCCGGATAACGGCGCGCGCGCCTTGGATGATAAACAGGTTCTACGGGCGGTGGCGCCTCAGGAAGTTCTTCAGTGTCAATGGCTACTCCCGCGGCGACTTCAGCCTCTCGAACCGCCATGCTGCTATAACCCGAAGCCACCGAGATGATGGCATCCTTGAATCTTGGCGAGGCGGCTACAATCCGATCGAATTCAGTCTTCTTCAGACAAAAAGCCGACGATGGTTCATCGGTCACGATGGTCGCGGCTCTCGGTTGGTTGGTGAGGAGCGCCAACTCACCAAACGAGTCACCGGCCTTCAGGACATTCATGACTTTGTGTCCGTTGCTTTCCTTGATGACTCGCGCACTGCCGCTCCGCAAGAGATAGAAAGCGTCTCCCGCCTCGCCTTCGCGAATGATTGTCTCGTTTATGGCGTAATTCCTGACGTCCATCGCTCTGAGCAAATCGCGGATCTCCTGCGGCGAAAGAGGCGCAAACACTGTGCAGAGTTTGAGGAAGTTGCGGATCGAGATATCGGAAATGTATTTGTCGAAGTACTCGCGCAGGTCCGGATGTTCGCTGACCAGCTGGTCAAAGTCTCTGGTCGCGAGCCGAAGCAAGACCAGGTCGCTCGCGGCTCTTACCGTGAAGCGGCGCGGCGAGCGAGTCAACAGACCCTGCTCGCCAAAAGAATTGCCCCGACTGAGCATCCCGACCGTTACCTCTTCGCCGGCAGCATTCGCGCCGATGACCCGAGCTCGGCCGGAGTAGACCACGTAGAACGAATCTGATTCGTCGCCAGCGCGCACGACCGTGTGGCCGAGGGTGTAATGCACCAGTCCGAAGTGCTTGCTGAACCGCTCCAGCTCATCGTCAGAAAGGAGCGAGAACACGGACGTTTCTCTCAGTAGTTCCTTTAGTTCAGTCAGTTCCATTTTTGCGCGGGTACAATACAACAGGCAGCTTGTCTCTTGAAGTCCTAATCAGGCACTGGTTCATTTTCAGATTGGGAGGCTCCCTTTTGCTGCGAGCGCGGACTTCTCGTCCGCCCCTAAACGCAAAGCGCGAGCTTCGGTCAACCTAACTGCTCAGTTTTTAAGGGTCGCTTCGCTGCAGCGATGTGGACACCACGTCCGCCCTCCCAGCCTTAAGTCGCTCCATCTACTCAAACTGGGTTCAGTACTCCTAATCAAGGACACTTGACGCGCGCTCTGCTCGACGCCTTGAACGATCTCGTGTGTTACGATCGAATTCCTTCAAAAGGGTCTTTCCGCGAGATGGGATCGGAACCTTGGCGTCCAAACGAACGCACCATCACCGGTTTAAATCTGGCAGGAGCCGGAGGATTGCGGGCGTAAGGAATTGCCAGCCACGCTTTTCGGTCGCGATTGCCACACGTAACTATGGTCAGTGGCTGGGCCGATGTCTCGAGAGCATTTTGCGGAGTCACCGACAAAGCGGCTCTTCGATCGAAATCATCGTGGTCGACGATTGCTCCACCGACAACACGCGAAAGATTCTGGCCCGCTACCGGGAAAGATATCCCGAGATCATCACCAGCGTATCTCTGGCGACCAGCCATGGCGTCAGCGCCGCGAAGAACGCCGCCATTCGTCATTGCCGAGGTGAATACATCGCTTTGTTGGACGCTGATGATGAATTCACTTCTGACAAGCTGGCGCGCTGCGAT
>DATFXM010000077.1:0-19754 GCA_035315885.1 Blastocatellia bacterium | reverse complement strand
CTTCGAGGTTGATCTCGAAAGACTACGGCACAAAACCGCCGGATCGAAATTCAAATCGTTTAGGCTCATCATCGCGTTTATCTCTCTGACTCACATGTACTTACAGCGCTTTGAAAAACCACGAACCGGACAGTAGTGATTGCAGATTTCAAATTTGAGATTTCAAATTTCAAATTTCAAATTTGAGATTCTTACTTGATTCTCAAGGTCTCGGCGCGCAATAGAAAACTGCCATCGGTCACTACGCGTTCGCCGCCACTAATCCCACTGTACACCGGTACAAACCCATTCGTTTCAGCTCCCGCCCTAACTTCCCTCTGCACAAACACTCCGGCTCGGTCAGTAGCCACAAACACAACCTGCTTGTCCCCAATCATCTGAAGCGCCGACTTCGGAATCATAATCGCCGATCCCGCCATCCCCGCCTTGCCAAAGCTAACGTCCACAGACATCCCGATCTTCAACAGCTCCCCCGGATTCTTAAGCTCAACCCGTACCTGCACCGTTCGCGTCTGCGGATCAAGTCGAGGATCAATGTAAGAGACTCGACCCTCAAACGTTCGATCAGGATATGCAACCGTAGTTATCGACGACGCCGTCCCAACCCGAATGTTTGCCAGGCCGCTTTCATAAACCTGCCCGATCACCCATAGACTCCCCAGGTCCGCGATGCGAAACAATTCCTTGCCTCCCGCGATCACCTCGCCCGAGTTGACCGTTCTACTCACTACAGTCCCAGACGATGGAGCCGTAATCGAAATAAGTGACCTGACCTGCTCTGGACTCTTCAGCGCCTCGACCTCGCGAACGGTCATTCCGAGCGACACCAGACGCTGACGCGCTGCAACAACATTCGCCTGAGCTGAGGTGTACTTTGATACCGCCTGCTCGAGATCCTCGCGACTGATCGCGCCTATCTCCAGAAGCTCGAGCGCTCGCAGGTGATGCTTGTGATGTTCGTCGAGCTCTGCAAGCATCTTCAAGTACTCGCCCTCCGCATTTGCAAGCTCGCTGCTGAAGATGACCGCTAGTGGCTGCCCTCGTTTCACCCGGTCCCCGAGCTGCGCGTTAACTTCTCTCACGATGCCTCCGGTCACTGGCAGAACCGGTACATCCTTGTACGAATTTGACTGAACGGTACCAGTCGTCCGATATCCTGCTGCCGGGCCGGAGGTCGTCGATGACGTTGGCACGGTTTCAGTCTTGATCTGGGCACTCTCGAGCTTGTCGGGCGAAATTGTTATCGTGATCTCGCCCTCACGGGGCTGCGTCCCCCCACTACCTGTCGAGGGAGAAGGTACAGCTTGTCCCGCGGGTGCGGGCACTGGTCGCCCCTCCTGAGTGCTGGACCCGCGTGATAGCCAGAGACTCACAGCGACCGCAGCGACCACTACCGCGACAAGGACTAGCCATCTCTTGTTGCGCCTCCAGCCGTGTGCCCGCGCACTCCGGTTGTTCGCTTCGGGTCCGGCCTCGTTAACCGATTGCGTTCTTTCGTCACCTTGCATGTCAACGCTCCTCGCCAGAATTTGCAGCGGTTCCGGAGGCTCGTCCGACTTCCACCAAAGACTCAAAGTACTCCTTGAGCGCTTCTGTATATCCGGTCTCGATGTCGATAAAACGGCGTTGCTCGCTGATGTAGTCAAGCAGCGACTTCTGACCAAGATTGTAGGTCTGCTTTATCACTTCAAGGTTGCTTTGAGCCTGATTGCGCACACCCTCTCGATACACCGTCAAAGCAGCGCGCGCCCGTTGGAAACGGGCGTAGGCAGCAGTGACCTCGTTGCGAACCAGAAGCTCTCCAAATCCTCTTCGACTGCGTGCCGCTTCAAGCAGAGCCTGCGCTGCCTCTATATTGCCTTGATTCTTGTTGCGAACCGGCAGTGTCAAACGTACGCCGAACGTTGCATAGTGAAACACGTCCTGCACCGGAACCAGCGCGCCGGAATCGTCGAACCCTCTTACCGGGAACCCCATGTTCTGACGCATGTAGTTCGCAAAAATGCTCGCGTCAATCTTACCCTCAATCTGCGCCTGTTCGATTTGTGCCTTTGCCAGCTCTTCTGCTGCACGCGCGGCGGTCAGATCGGCACGTCTTGTTAACGCATCGCGAATCAAATCGTTGAGCGGCGGCGGCTGGCGGTCGACTTCGAAATCCCCCTTCAGCTTCAGGCTCTCTTCAGCCGGCATACCTGTCGCCTTTTTGAGCTCGAACATCGCGGCAGTCGATTTGCTCTCGAACCCGATCCGAAGCGCGTCAGTCCGATTCACCTCGACGAGCACGACATTCTGCTCGAGCGGTGCGCTTTTGCCCCGCGCAACGCGAGCTTCTACCAAACTGTACGAGTCACGAGTAAGAACCAGCAGGTCCTCTGTAAACTTGAGGTTCCTAATAGCCGCAATGGCTTCCGCGTACTTTGTCCGAACCTCGGCTGCGAGCCGTCGTTCAAAGTCCGCAGCTTCCGCAGTCCTAACGTCGATCTCGCGCTGCGCAACATTGACTCTCGCATTGCGTCGTCCGCCAAGCTCCAGCGGAAGTTCAGCGCCAACTACGGTGTTGTTGTCGGTGGTGGTAATCCCGTGCTGATAGTTGCTCTCGATTAACGGATTCGCCTTCAGTCCCGCCTGCCGGAGCCGTCCTCGAGCTTCTGCGATCATCTGCCGGGCAGCGATCAACTCACCATTGTGCGACAGTGCGTAGCGAACAAGATCGTCCGCCGTGAGGCCGTTTGCGGAATCCAGGAGATCCGCCGAAAACTGCGGAGTGACGGGTGTTCCAGCGGACTGCGCCTGCCGGTTTCGAACTACGATGCCGAGCCACCCCTGCTCATTACCTTGTTGCTCATTGTCGCGTTGCGAAGCCTGTTCCTGCTGCTGACCAAATGCAGTGAAAGAACAAGACGCCGCTCCGGGTGCGACTAACGCGACAATCACCGCGACCGCGAACCCGTCCAGGATATTCTGTAGCTTCATACTGACCTCGTTCGACGTTCCTCGCTTTATTCTTCCGGCGAAACAGTGATGGTTGAGCTCTGTTCTAGCGGCTGATCAACATCCGCGCCGCGTTTAAGTTCTCTCGATCGCAACCAAAAGAAGATCACCGGTGTAACGATCAGCACGTGTACGAGCGACGAAACCATGCCGCCCAGTACCGGCGTGGCAAGCGGCTTCATCACTTCTGTTCCCGCGCTGGTGCTCCACATGATCGGCAGGAGACCCGCAACCACCGTAGAGACGGTCATCACTTTTGGCCTAAGCCTCAGCACTGCGCCTTCAATCACCGCCTGTTTGAGCTCGAGTAGAGTAAGGCGGCCGGCAGTCTCACGCCGCTTGCGCTCGACCGCTTCGTTTAGATAGATCACCATCACGACGCCCGTCTGCACCGCGGTTCCGAATAAAGCGATGAATCCTACCCACACTGCGACCGAGAAGTTGTAGCCAAGCGCGTAGAGCAAGTAGACTCCGCCAGTCAGTGCGAATGGCACCGCGAGCAACACGTGCGCTGCCTCGACTATGGAGTTGTACGTGAAGTACAGCATCACCAAGATCACCGCGAGCACGATCGGCACAACCAGCAGCAGTCTTGCTCGCGCTCGTTGCTGATTCTCGTATTCGCCCGTCCAGTCGACGTAGTATCCCGGGGGCAAGTGCAACTGCTCGCTCAAAGTCTTTCTCGCTTGTTCCACGAATCCGCCCACGTCACGCCCGCGCACATTGAGAGTGACGCTGCCTCTCAGCAACCCGTTCTCACTGGAAATCATACTTGGACCCTGAACGGTACGGATCGTAGTCAACTGGCCCAGGGGAATTTGGGCCCCGTTGCTCGCGGGCACGAGGAGCTGCGCAAGCGCTTCGATGCTTGTACGGAACTCGGGCGCGTATCGCACTCTAACCGGAAAGCGTCGACGGCCTTCGATTGTCGTCGTCAGGTTGTTTTCGCCGATTCCCGAATTGATCACGTTCTGGATCGCATCGGCATCTATTCCATAGCGGGCCGCGCTTTGACGGTCGATCTGGATGTCGATATAAGGCGCGCCGGTTATCTGCTCGGCATACACGTTTGCGGCGCCCGGAACCGTTCGCAGTATCGACGCCGCTTCTCGCGAGATTTGCTCTAGTTCCGCGATATCGCTGCCAAAGATCTTGATTCCGATCTCGGTCCTTATTCCGGTCGACAACATCTCGATTCGGTTCTTGATAGGCTGTATCCAGATGTTGTTTACGCCCGGCATCTGCAGCTTCTCGTCCATCGCATTCACAAGACCCTCACGCGTCGTGCCGGCTGGCCACTGCTCGCGAGGTTTCAGGTGAATGATGGTTTCGTTCATGTTAATCGGAGCCGGATCGGTCGAAGTCTCAGCCCTGCCAGCCTTACCAACTACCCATGCTACTTGCGGGAATGATTTAAGGATCTCATCCTGGCGCTTCATAACCGCGAGCGCCTCGTCTGCGGAGATGGCGGGATCGGTAACCGGCATGTACAGTATGTCGCCTTCATCCAGGTCGGGCATGAACTCGCTGCCTATCCGCGTCGCAAGGAACAGAGCACCGGCGAACAACGCTGCGGCGCACAGAATGGTCGCCGCCCGATGACCGAGCGCCCACCGCAATGCCGGGGTGTAGGCGCGATTCAACAGCCGCATTACCGGGTTGTCACTCTCGGAATGGAACCGGCCTCCGAGCAGTAACGAACACAGCACCGGGACCAGTGTGATCGCGATTATCGAAGCGCCGACCATCGCGAAGGTTTTTGTGAAGGCGAGTGGATGAAACAGCTTTCCCTCTCTTCCGGTCAGCGCGAACACCGGAATAAAAGCGACAATGATAATTGCCATCGAGAAGAAAATCGGACGGCCTACGAGTCGAGTGGACTCGAGCACTCCTCGCCAGACGGCCGCCCTGTCGCGCGGGTCGATCCTCCGCTTCTCCATATATCGAAATGCGTTCTCTGTGACTACGATGCCTGCGTCTACAAGAACCCCAATCGCTATGGCGATGCCCGAAAGTGACATGAGGTTTGAACCGATGCCGATGTAGTACATGAAAAGAAACGAAGCGAGCACCGACAGGGGAAGAGGAATAGTGACTATCAATATCGACCGGAAGTGGAAGAGGAAAACAATGTGTGCGATTGTGACGAGGATGATCTCTTCTATCAGCGCGCGCTTCAGCGTGTGGGTGGCTCTGTCGATCAGCTCCGTCCTGTCGTAGAAGGGTGACAGCCGCACGCCGGGCGGCAGCCCTGCGGACAATGACTGGATTTTGTGCTTAACTGCATCGATCACATTCGGGGTGTTCACGCCGTATCGCGCGATTACTACGCCGCCGACCGCTTCCTTGCCGTCCCGGTCAAGCACTCCGACTCGAAATGCATCGCCGATCTTCACACTCGCTACGTTGCGGACGTAGATAGGAGTTGCTCCCGATCCGGCGATCATGATGTTCTCGATATCCGCTACTGAAGCGATGAGTCCAACCCCTCGAATAACCGACCATTGTCCGTTTTGCTCCAGGACATTTCCGCCCACGTTTGCATTGCTTCTACGAACCGCATCGACGATCGTCGAAAACGGTACGTTGTATGCTCGCAGTCGATTTGGATCGACATCGATCTGATACTGTTGGACGTAGCCACCGACCGACGCCACTTCGGCAACACCCGGCACCGAATTCAACTGGTATCGAATAAACCAATCTTGAATCGACCGCAGATCGCGAAGGCTGTAGCCGTCGCCTTCGACGGTGTACCAGAAGATCTGCCCAACGCCTGTCGCGTCCGGGCCAAGCGTCGGCACCGCGCCCTCAGGCAACTGCTTTGCGAGAAGGTTCAGCCGTTCAAGCACCCGGCTGCGCGCCCAGTACAAGTCGATTGCATCGTCAAAGATGATGTTGATCATCGAAAAGCCGAATGCCGACTGGCCACGCACTACCTTCACGCCAGGCAAGCCCTGGAGCGAAGTTGTCAACGGATAGGTGACTTGATCTTCAACCTCCTTTGGACTGCGGCCGGTCCAGTCGGTGAACACGATCACCTGGTTCTCGGACAGATCGGGAATCGCGTCAATGGGCGTGCGCAGAAGCGCCCAGTAGCCCCAACCTGCCAACAGCAAGTAAACGGCAATGATCGCGAAGCGGTTCTTTAGCGAAAACTCAATGACACGGCCGATCATAGATCGTTCCTGCGCGCGGCCTCACTTGGCCTGGACGCTCATGCTGGCCTGCCCCTTGCCATGCGGACCTTCGTAGCTCACCATCGCTTCCCAGCTGCCGGAAACTTCGATGTTCACCTTCGCGTGATAACGCCCCGGGGTGGTCGTAGTCGTAAGCGTCGCATCATCATTCATCTCGGCCATCGAGCCCATTGCCGGCATTCGGAACTTCAACGAAGCGGCGCCGACATCAACCGGCTTGCCCGATGAATCGGCAAAAGTCAGATAGAGATCATTGTCGCCGCTCTTGAGGTCGCCAGTTGAGCTTGCCAGCGTCACCGTAAGATTGCCGGCCTGAGTGGACTTGATCGTTTTGTCCGCGCTGGATTGTCCTCCGCTCCCGTTGCATGAACTCAGAACGAGGATGATCGACAGCAATCCGATCGCTGCGAATGATTTGGTCTTCATGTTATCTTCTCCATTTTTTGAGCAGTAGCCAGCAGGTGATTGCCGCTCGCCCAACAAGAAAGCGTGATTGATGCAGACTCAGAACTGCGTTCTGCCTACCGCATACTGCTTACTTTGTATTTTGTCTGTGCTAACCGATGAGCGGGCACACTACGCCCGTTAAATCAGGAGTGAGCCAGTTTCGAGGTAACGGTCGGACGATGACCGCTCGCTGTAAGAACGTGCGCCGCACGTTGTCACCAGGAGCGAGCTGCGAGACCTGGCGTTCAGGAGACGCACCGAGCGATCTGAGTCTCGATTGCCCTGCGCAGTTTGAAGATTTGGCGTGAAATACGATTCGGGTTCGGCTGAACGTCCGCAATCCACCAGACAGCAAAGGCCAGTTCTGGCCGAGAGCCTTGTCTTCTTTTTCGCGGCGCGACAGCACCGCGACGAACAGCCGTCATCGTTCTGCAGCTGAGGCACAGCGCCTGCCAGCGAAGTCGCGCTGAGTGACAACAAGACAACGACTGTGAGTAGCGGCTGACGCATTGTTCTTGCAGTTTAATTTCCAGAAATTACTGATGTCAACACTCAATTCTAAGCGAACCGGGTATCGCAATGAGTCGTGCAGGCGGCATTGTCCTCGCGCGTCTCTGACGAGTAAGTTTGCTTCGTCCTCCACCATGCTCGATCAAAACAAACGTCGGGGTTCGCACTCCGCTTCGGTGGATTGGTTTGACCACCTGCTCTGATTCGGACTAGACTTCCCCGGCACATGCATCAAAATCCGCGACATTGCGAAATATTGGTCAGTCCAGCTGGCTTGAGGCTGCGGGAACCGTGGCGTCATCTCCTAGCCGCTTTCCTGACCGTGTCGTTGACTCTCAGCTTTGCAGCGTTCGCGCAACTTTCTGATCGCGCGCTCGGCAACGAACCCACTCAGGTGTTTCTGGTAGGCGACTCGACAATGGCTGACAAGCCCGTCGAAGACAACCCCGAACGCGGATGGGGCCAGGCGCTCACTCAGCTTTTCGACTCTGGAGTGGTGATTCGAAACTTTGCGGTGAACGGCCGAAGCTCAAAGAGCTTCATCGACGAAGGACGCTGGGACAACGTACTCCGCGAACTCAGAAGCGGCAATTGGGTCTTCATTCAGTTCGGGCACAACGACAGCAAGAGCGAAGACCCGATAAGGTTCGCGGCGCCACAGACTACGTACCGTCTGAATCTCACGAGGTTCGTAACCGACACGCGTCAGAAAGGCGCAAACCCGGTCCTGCTCACGCCGGTGATGCGAAGGAGGTTCGACAAGGAAGGCCGCTTCTTCGACACTCACAGTGAGTATCCGGCAGTCGTACGCGACGTCGCTCGATCGATGAATGTCCCGCTGATAGATTTGCACCAAAAGAGTCGCGAGTTGATCGAACGCTATGGACCCGAAGGGTCCAAGATGCTTTTCTTGTGGATACAGCCGGGGCATTACAATTCGATACCTGATGGTAAACAGGATGACACGCACTTCAGCGCGTACGGCGCGGCGCGAATCGCATCGCTTGTTGCGGTCGGCGTTCGCGAGTTGAATCTGCAACTCGCGCGGAACCTGCGGCGTTCTGATTTCAAGGACAAGTATCTATATGAACTGCCTGCTGCGTGCCCGCCACATTTTAGGAAGGACACGTTCTCGATAACTCGCTTCGGCGCGGTCAACGACGGTGTCACTTCGAACACCGGCCCAATCAACGCCGCCATCGAGGCATGCAATAAGGCAGGCGGGGGCACGGTGATTGTTCCGCGCGGGCTTTGGCTGACAGGGCCGATAGTAATGCGGAGCAACGTCAACCTTAGACTGGACAAGGGCGCGGTGGCGACCTTCAGCGGGAATCTGGATGACTACCCGCTTGTTGAAACTTATTATGAGGGAGTTGAGGCCTATCGCTCGCAACCTTTGATCTCGGCCAACCGAGCAGAGAACGTAGCGATCACCGGAGAAGGAATATTCGATGGCTCGGGTGACCGCTGGCGTCCGGTAAAGCGAGCGAAGGTGACCGAAGCCGAATGGAAACAGTTGACCCAGCGAGGCGGCGTGGTCGATCGAGACAACGCCACATGGTATCCATCTGTCAGAGCGCTGCAAGGAAGCATCAATAACGACAACGGTAGACGAGTCCCGCAAAAAGGAAGGCAGTACTACGAATCGATCAAGGATTTCCTGCGGCCGAACATGCTGCAGTTCATTGGAAGCAAACACCTGCTCATCGAAGGCGTAACGTTTGAGAATTCGCCTGCCTGGACGCTTCACTTTCTCTTGAGCGAGCACATCACCCTGCGAGACGTAAAGGTAAAGAATCCCTGGTACGGCCAGAACACTGACGGCGTGGATCTGGATTCGAGTCGAAATGTACTTGTTGAAGGTTGCGTGTTTGACACTGGGGACGATGGCATCTGCCTCAAGTCTGGGCGCGATGAAGAAGGTCGCAAGCGAGGCGTGCCGACCGAGAAGGTCCTTGTACGCAACTGCACGGTCTATCGCGCGCACGGCGGCTTCGTGATCGGAAGCGAAATGTCAGGTGGCGTCAAAGATGTGTTTATTTCGAATTCGCGGTTTATCGGAACGGACCTCGGGTTGCGCTTCAAGACAACTCGAGGACGAGGCGGCGTGGTCGAGCGAGTCTATGCAAGCAATATCGATATGATGGACATTGCAGGCGCGGCGGTGTTCTTCGATATGTACTACGCCGCGCGAGATCCAATTCCGCGGCCCGGTGAAAAGGCGGTCGCCCCAAGAACAGAAAGCCTCCCGGTTACGGAAGGTACGCCGCAGTTCAGGACATTTCGCATCAGCAACATCGTTTGCCGCGGCGCAAGACAGGCCGTGTTTATCAGCGGACTGCCAGAGATGGGAGTCAAAGACATTCAGATTGAAGATTCAACTATTCAGTCTCAGGAGGGAGTGTACTGCGAGGAGGCTCAACAAATCCTCTTCAGGAACATCTCAGTTTACAGTGCGGAGAGCGGCCCAGTAATTACGGTCAAAAACAGCGAGGGGGTTTCCGTCGATAAGATGAGGTTCAGGAAGGACGCTGACCTGATGATGCTGCTGTCGGGCGAGAAGACTGGAAAGATCACGGTATCGAATACCGATGTCTCTTTATCACGAAAGAGCTTCGCGTATGCCGATGGTGCTTCGGAGCAAGCGGTACAAGTAGCGCGGTAAACGCGACGCGCTCTAAATACATCTCTGAATAGGAACGCAACTCAATTCTGCGATCGAATCGAACTCACTCACTGGCGGCTTGTCGGCAGTTGAGCAATCGCTCGCATGACGGCGACCGGCTTCAAGCCACCTCGCCCACCACTCATACATCCAATCGACAGGGAGAATGAAAGAAGACAGTCTGAGATTCCTGCGAGGCAGGAACTTTATCTCCCACAGACGAATGGAGGTGACGTATGAAATTCGATAGAACCAAGAAGATTCTCATGGGCGTTTTGATCACATCTGTTCTTCTGTTGGGTGCGTCACAAACGAACTCATATGCACAGGGTAGGAGGTTCCATAACGGTCGAGTGATTATTGTGCACAGGCCGTTTTTCGGTGCAGGCTTTTACCGCCCGTGGCCTTACTACACATATGACCCTGTGGCGTACCAGCGAGAACAGGGTTACAGTGATGGTCTAAGCCGAGGTAAGTCCGACGCAAGACATGGGAAGCCAAATGACCCGGCTAGCCACAAGCACTACAGCGAGTCCGAGGGCATAAACTACCGTGAGGCGTTTGCTCAGGGTTACGCTGACGGTTACGCAAGTCGTGGCTAGTTTTCGCAGCTAACGTTCGAATAAATCGCTTCCACGCCTAACGCGTGAGAACGAAGCGATATTGAACAGGGCCTCTTTCGAGGTCCTGTTCTTTTTTTGTCGCGCACATAGCGCGGCCTCACTCGCATTGCAAGCGATCAACTTGGATTGCAAACCTCTCTCTGCTACCTGCAATTCGGCTGATACAATCGGCTGGTCAACACAGAGTGCAGACTGATGACTCAGAAATCCGAGAGAACTCATCACGAAGAAGTGCACTGGGGAAGCCCACCGCTGGCCGTGGATGTAACCGCCGGCGAATTGCACCTGTGGCTCGTCAGGCTTGATCAATCATCGAACACAGAAGTCCTGTTTGACATACTTTCATCAGACGAAAAAGAGCGCGCGCGACGATTTCATTTCGAGCGTGATCGCCGCCGCTTCACCGTCGCCCGAGCGCACCTTCGATCAACTTTGGCACGATATCTAAACGCAGAGCCGAGCTCGATCGCATTCTCGTATGGCCATCGCGGCAAACCATCGCTCGCGGCCCTGTGTGGCTCGGACACTTTGAAGTTCAATCTTTCTCACTCAGGCGAACTGGCCTTACTCGCGGTGACTCGCAGTCGCGAGCTCGGAGCGGACATCGAGCAAATCAGGTCGATCGCCGATCACGACAGAATCGCGGAGCGGTTCTTTTCTCGAGCTGAGACGGCAGTCCTTCGAGGACTGCTGAAAGAAGACAGACTTGACGGGTTTTATCGGTGTTGGACCTGCAAGGAGGCTTACGTTAAAGCGACGGGTGACGGTCTTGCTCGCACTACTGAATCGTTCGACGTCGTGTTCTTGCCTCCTGAGCACGCGCGCGTGGCAGAGATCGACGGAAGCGCCGAACAGGCGTCGCGCTGGACGCTCTTTGCGTTCACACCGGCCGACCGTTATGTCGCGGCGGTTGCGCTGGAGGGAGAGTTGTCGGCAGTCTCGTGCTTTGAGTCAGTGTTCGATAAACAGTCCTGATCGAGAGCTATCGAACTTATGCTTCCATCGAGGAGCGTCAGCGAAGCTCTACGACTCCGCGCGGCGATGAGATGGTCGCAATGAGCGACGGCGACTCGCCAGCAGTAACAGTCAAATCCAGATCCAGTGCAGTCAGGACAGCCCGCAGCCGATCCGCATCGGGATGCTCGGCGCGAAGCTCGATCAGAGCGCAGCCGGGTGCCGCAGTGGGCGCTGGATGCGGCGTGGTACCCCAATCGATAAAGAAGGGCAGAAGGCCGTCGTAACGCGTTGTGAGCGGATCAGTCAGCTTCCAGGACAACACTGTTCCATCAGCCGTCTGTCTGTTGCCGGGATATATGGCTCCAAGATCGATCCCGAGGTTCCTCGCGGTCGTGACTATGTGCTCGAGATCGGCTTCTCGCGCAGCCCAGGACGCGAGCCTCGGTGAATCCAGATCGTCGATGCCGAACGGTCGCGCCCGTTCGGGGGCAATTTGATCGGGATCGGGAGCGATGACTTCAAGATAAATGCGCTCACCCAACGCAATGAGGGAGTTTCGAGTGCCCCACGCCGGATGTCGACCTCCAGGCTTCGCTAGAACTCCTAACCGTTGCTCAAGCTCATCGACGCCTTGAACAAGATCCGGAGATGCGTAGACCAGATGGTCGATTCGATTGATCACAGTTGAACGCATCACTCCTCGATCGTCCTGCACGCCACCGCTGTTAGATCTCTACTTCTCCCGCACTGATTTCGACATCGAAGGCTTTCTTAGCGGACCTGATCATATTCTTCGCGCTGCCGGTAGTTAGAAACACATCAGCACCGCCGTTACCTGCTGCGTTGTGCGAGCGCTGCTCAAGGCTCATTCGCCGGATTCTGCTTACGATTTCGGTCGTGGGATCGAGGATGATTGTGTCTCTTGAAAGGAACTCTTGCAACGTGGGAATGATTGCTGGATAGTGAGTACACGCCAGCAAAAGATGGGAGCAGTTTTTAACAGGCGCAAGAATCCGTTCGCATTGTTCCCTCACAACCGCCGACGACGTGTCACCGCTCTCGATCAACGCTGAAAGAGGCTGTGCGATCCGTTGTACCAGGTCGATGCCGCGTTCAGACAATGCTCGTCGATACACGCCTGACAAGACGGTGCGTCTTCCTCCAATCAGCGCGAGTCTCCGCGGTCGCGCTCTTGACGCGACATCGGTAGCGCAATGAATGATGCCTTCTACGCGCAGTCCGTTTTTTCTCAAGAAGGGGATGGCAGTGCTGGCGGCATTGCAGCCAAAGAGTACGTCGCCGACTCCCTGTGAACCCAGGAAGCTTACGACTGAATTCAGTCGCGTGATGAGTTCGTCGCGGGACATCTTTCCGTATGGCGTTGCCCCGGTGTCGGAGAAATACAGTACTGACAAGCCCCTGAGTTGACGTGTCGCCTCTCGATAGATGCTGATTCCGCCAATTCCCCAGTCTACGATCGCAAATGTTGGTTTGTGGTTCATCGAATTGTTTCTGGTTCCACAAATCATGGATAGGTCAAGTTAGCTTCAACTCCGATCTCTACCGGACCGGAATCGAACGCGACTATTCGCGAATTCCAGGCGATATTAAGAGTCTGCATTTGCCGGCCAGGAAAGCGGCTCTCGAGATACCATCTCATTTCGTGCTCGGACCTGATCGGGTTGTACTTGAGCATTGTCTTCCAATCGGGATGGTTCACTAATCTGCGAAGATTCTGGCTGAACTCGGGCTTGCGTTTCGTGGCCAGCCATGTCCGCGCTTTGTCCATCAGAAGGCGCGGGTATTCACGAAGCTTCACTGGAACGGTGACCATATCGACTACCAGAAGAAGTCCGCCAGGCTTTGTGACCCGCTTGACCTCCTGCAGCAAAGGATCCCAGTCCAGATATCGAAAAGACATCATCGAAATAACTACATCGAATGTCGCGGTCTGAAAGGGAAGTGAAGGCGAGTCTATTTTCCAGAAATCGAGTTTAGTGGTTGAGTGGGGCCTGGATGACGCTCTGGCTTTCGCCCTCTCGAGTATCGCTTCGGACTCATCGACTCCCGCCCCGTACTCGATCGAATCGCTGAGCTCGCGCAGCAGCGCGCCGTTCCCACATCCGATATCCAGCACTTTCAGATCGCGTCTGCGAGGCAGGTGGTTCCTGATCCAGCCCCATTCATCACTTCGCACCTTGATGTCGGCAAAAGTCTGATCGTACAACTCAGCTACTTTGTTGTATGAGACGTCTCCGGAAGGGAGCTGTGGTTGAAAGAGCTTCATCTCTTCGGCGGGCATCAACCCTACGAACTTAACGAGCGATGCAGTCAGACCATGAGACTTCCTGCCCTTGCATCCAATCGTGTACAGCTTCTGTCGCGGGCCGCCGGAGCCGTTGGACGATGCCCTGTGATAACGGCTTCTGCTTCGGGAGAACGTGGTATACCAAAAGTAACCATAGGACGGGATATTGAATGTGCGGGCGAAGAACGGCGCGAACCAGCGAGCGGACCGGCAGCAGTGGAAGTATGCCGTAGCCCCATCTGCGAAAGGAATCTCCATCGTCTCCCATTCATAAGGGCTGAACTGTTCAGGAAAGGCAACCGTTCCAAACATCGGTCCGTACATGCCCGAGTGTCCAACAAAGTGAAGCTCTTTAATCCGTTTCCCTGAAGCTTTGGTCTCGGCGAAGATCCGCAGAAACTCGCGCTTGCTTTCAACCGCGCGCGCGACGACCTCATCGCCGAGGGCGGCTTCCTTCCTTTCCTCGGCCAGAGTCTCGGCCACGATCTGAAACTGCGGACCGCCTTTTCGATAACGTGTCGTGTAAGCAACGACGATGACTTCAGTCAAAGTCTTTCCTCTCGTTTCATCTGTTGACGGAGCCCGGCGAATAGCTGCGGCTGATCCGGGGGACAAAAAACTGGATCACGCCGGTTTCTCGCACAGAGAGATGCAAAGTTTCGCAAACCCGGGAGAGTTCCTCAAGCCCTGTCGGGGCTTAGGCAATTGACTGCCGCGCCGAAGATGAGGTCTTATTCTCCACGGCTTTTCAATAGCGCTTAGGAAAGGAAGATTGCGATGCCCCGTGGAACGAGGACTGGTCTGCGCGCCCTGGCGCTGATCGCCGCCGTCGTGACATTGATGGCAGGCCTTGAACAGGTGGTCGTGGCCCAACAACCGTACGAGTCCGGGCTCTACTCGGGCTTGCGTTGGCGGAACATCGGGCCCTTCAGAGGCGGACGAGTAAACGGAGTGACGGGTGTACCGGGTCAGCCCAACACCTTCTACTTCGGTTCGGTGGGTGGAGGCGTTTGGAAGTCGACGAACTCCGGCAGGACGTGGGTTCCGATGTTTGACTCTCAACCCATCGCGTCTATCGGCGCCATAGCAGTCGCACCTTCAAGTCCCAATACGGTTTATGTCGGAACGGGTGAGGCCGACGTTCGTTCACAGATCTCATATGGAAACGGTGTCTACAAATCGACTGACGCCGGAGCGACCTGGACTCACCTTGGTCTGGAAAATACGCGGCAGATCGGGCGGGTTCTGGTAGATCCGAGGAACCCAAACATCGTGTTCGTAGCAGCGCTGGGGCATGTTTACGGACCAAATCCCGACCGCGGGGTCTTTCGTACGCGCGACGGAGGCGCAACGTGGCAGAAGGTTCTGTTCAAGAACGAGAACGTAGGCGCCGCCGATTTGGCGTTCGATCCGCAGAATTCACAAGTCGTTTATGCCAGTCTCTGGAATACTCGGCGGCCGCCCTGGAGCGTCTACCCGCCGGCCTACGGCCCTGGCGGTGGACTATATAAATCGACGGATGGCGGCACGACCTGGCAGCAGCTAACGAATGGTCTACCGACTGAAAAGCTGGGGCGAATCGGTCTTGCGACCTCACCGACCAATCGGAGTCGCGTCTACGCAATTGTCGACGCGAAAGAGGGCGGACTATACCGGTCTGATGACTCCGGTGCCACCTGGGAACAAATTTCCAAAGAGAATCGGCTGTGGGGCCGTGGCTGGTATTTCGGCAAAGTCGTGGTGGACCCCAAGAACGCGGACATTGTCTACGTCTCGAACACCGCGCTTTATCGCTCGACTGATGCTGGAAAGATATGGACTCCTATGAAGGGGGCGCCCGGCGGGGATGATTATCACCAGCTCTGGATTTATCCAGATGATCCGAACCGGATGATCGTCGGCTCAGATCAAGGCACGGTTGTAAGCGTGGATGGCGGCAACACCTGGAGTTCCTGGTACAACCAATCTACCGCGGAGCTTTATCACGTGGCGCCAGACTATCGGGTGCCTTACTGGGCGACTGGCTCGCAGCAGGACAGTGGAGCGATCGGCGTTCCGTCGCGGAGTAATCGCGGAAGGCTTTTTCAGTCGGACTGGGTTCCGCTTTGCGCGGGCGGCGAGTCGGACTACACCGCTCCCGACCCGTTACATCCTGAGATTCTGTTCGGCGATCGAGTGACTCGTTGCAACGTGATAACCGGCGAGACCAGACTGGTGACGCCGGAACGCGGGATGAGCGTGCCCGCACGGCACACGTGGACGCTACCGCTGGTCTTTTCCCAGGCCGACCCACGCGCCCTCTACTACTCCAACCAGTTCCTATTCAAAACGACGAATGGCGGCGAGTCGTGGTCGCAGATCAGTCCGGACCTTACGCGAGAAGACCCGGGCGTGCCGCCGAATCTGGATGAGGCTACCGCCGCGGATGGTCCCGAAGGCAAGCGTCGTGGAGTCATCTACACGATTGCGCCTTCGCCGCTGAGAGCACAGACGGTGTGGATTGGAACCGACGACGGTTACATTCAACTGACGAATGACGACGGCAAGACGTGGCAGAACGTTACCCCTCCAGAGCTCACCGGTTGGAGCAAGGTGGCGATGATGGAGGCGTCCCACTTTGACGTGAATGAAGCGTACGCCGCGATAGACCGGCATCGACTTGAAGACAATGAGCCGTACATTTATCGCACGCGGGATGGCGGCAAGAGCTGGAAGCGAATAACGAACGGGCTGCCGGTGGGTGTCTATCTCCAGACGATCAAGGAAGACCCTCGACGGCGAGGGTTGCTGTTCGCCGGAACGGAGCTTGGAGTGTTTGTATCGTTCAACGATGGCGAGCAATGGCAGTCGTTGCAGTTGAACCTCCCGCCCTGCTCGATGCGCGACTTGGCAATTCACGATAACGACTTGATCGTAGCGACTCACGGTCGCGGTTTCTGGATCCTCGACAATATCAGCGCCTTGCGTCAGATCGATGACGATGTAGCGAGGTCTGATGCGTTCTTGTTTCAACTGGTGGAAGCCTTCAAATTTCCGGTTCCAACAGAGAACGGAACGCCGCTGCCTCTCGACGAGCCGCATGCGGATAACCCGCCCTACGGAGCTGTGATTGACTACTATTTGAAATCGACGCCGTCGGGCCGGGTGACTATTGAAATTCTGGATGCTGCGGGTGAAGTTTTTCGGCGTTACTCGAGTGAAGACCCGGTCCAGCAGCCGGACTTGCAGACACTAAATGTGCAGCCGGTCTGGAGACCTGCGCCGCCAGTGCTGCCGAAGTCGGCTGGCATGCACCGGTGGGTGTGGGACTTGAGGCCCACGCCTACGGGCGAACGACGGCGTCCGGGCGGCGGAGCTGGCGGGTTTGAGGAACGCAGCCAGCTCAACCTCGCGAGTCCCGGAATGTACACGGTGAGACTAACCGTCGACGGCAAGAGCTACACCCAACCTCTGAGAGTGAAGCTCGATCCGCGGACACACTGAGCCTCCATTCAGGCACGAGACCGCAAAGAATCGCAAAGACCGCAAAGCCCGGAAACTCCGGCAACCTTTGCGGTCTTATGCAAGACTTTGCGGCCTCCGCGTGAAACCTGAATTACCTAGTCCCACACAGGGACGGTACTAACCTTCAAACTGTCACGGTCGTCGCACTACGTCGTCGTTGGTAAGAGTAGGCGACTTGCGTACCGGAGCGCTGCCCGGTCCACTCGAGTCAGGAATTCCAATCCCCGGGACGCCTCGCATTATGCTCACGCCTCCCGGCTTGGCACTCGCCAGAGCTGAAATCATCTTGAACACGAGACTCGATGGGGCGCGAAGTTCGAACATTGAATGGTCGCCCTCGGGTGTCATGAGGAGACCGATTCCGTTCGAACCTGGAGACGAAGCCGTGGCTCTCAGCTCTGCCTTGAGATTTGAATCCTTTACCAACATGTCGATCACTCTCGCGGTTGTGCCAGGCGAAACATAAAGATGCATTACCGCTTTGCTCGCATCCGGAATGGCGCCCCGGAATTCTTCGTTGGACGCCAGCGACGAACCCGACTGCGGCGCATCGAGCACTCGACGAATGTCTGCAGTCGATCCGCTGATCGCGAAGAAGCCGTTGGCTACGGTATATGCAACGCTCTTGGTGTGAACAATGACCGCGTTTCGGTACGGCGTTCTTACCGGAGGCGTGGCGCTCATGCCATCTGCTTCGAAAACTCTGGCGATCAGCTTTTCAAATCTCGCCGGTTCCTTTACCGAAGCCATGAATAAGAAATGCGGAGATTGAGGCGTCGTTGGAGCTGCTGCGCCCCTCGCGCCCGCCGGCCTTGCTGCAGGGCCCATGAACATTTTGTCGAACCCGGAGATCGATATTGCAAGCTCATTGCCCAATGTTGGGATCAGGTCGTTCTTGATGCTGAAGCCCAGCTTGGACTCGATCGCTCCAAGAAAATCCATCGATTGGGCGCCAGCCGGCGACCCGCCACCATTCATCGAGCCCGCGACCATCCCAAAGACTCCGCTTATCGAGTCGTAGAGCCTGTCCCAGTCGAGCATCACGTCGATGAATACATCGGTGTCACCGGGTACAAAGCTAGCTGCGATTGGCTGACCCGGAGATTGCGAGGAAAAAATTGATGAGAAGAGGCCGGCGATTCCCGCCGGTTTTCCCGTCGACCCGCCAAGTGTTAACGCCCGCACTACGAAGCGGTCGCCCTCAATGGATCCAGCAGCCGCCACCGCCGATGGCATTGACGCCAGTCCGGCCATCATTGCGGGGGTGTACGCAGGGTCGTTGTTAGCCGGAAGACCTAGTAAGGGTCCAGTAGAGAAGAAGGCAAAGAACTGCTCTCCAGCGAACCGCTGATAAGCGCCCGAGAATTCCGGATCTTCTCCGATGACCGCGCCGCCTTCGGAATTCTCAGCCGCGGACCCGGCCGTTCCAAGACTGGCGCAGACGGTCCGTCCTCGTAACCACACCGCAGACTTCACCGGCTCGAGCACCCCTTTGAGTTGCGCGGCGTCCGACTCACTGGCAGTTTCGAAGAAGGCCATCAGGCGACCGCTTCGATATCCCGCCAAACCGATGGTCGTGTTTGCCAGGGCCGGAAGCGATGCGAGCGTCTCGGGCCGTATGTTCAGGGCGCCTTTTTGTGAAGTTCCAAGGAAGGATTTTGCGAGCGTTGCAAGAGCCCCTGACCGCGCCATTGCCGCCAGTCCCGCGCTCCGAATCTCGACGTAGTAAACGAGGCCGACTCGCGGCACAAACGATTCCAGTTCACCTTCTCGTGTGGCGGACGACGCTGCCGGCGTAGCTGGTTCCGACACCACGGCGTTGTAAGCCACTTCGCTTACGCGACGCGGACGACTCTGTAGTGTTTGAGCGCTTGCGCACTGAAGAAGGAACGAAATCGAGCTCAATGCGAGCAATAGCTTGCGGCATTTCATCGTATTACTCCTGAAAAATAAGGATCGGAGTGCGGGAGCAGCGCTGCCACTGATGGCGAATGGTAGCACGCCTTGCCTCTCAGCCGAATAGTTTTCCTATTTTCGACTCAATGGTTTGTCGAACGCACCAATTCGTCTGTTCTCACCCGACACTCACGACCCCAGCAAAAGTCCTGAACGCTCCTATCTTCCACTATTTCTCTAGTTAGGCAGTTAGGTCCTATCGGGCACATCCTTTGCTGAAAGATGAAAGCGAGCGATAAGAAGGGATCGCGATAACAAAAGAAGAGGAAAGGAAGAGCGGATATGAAATCCTTTACCAAAAAGTTAGGCGCGGGAATATTGAGTATTGCATTCATTCTTGGGATCACCGCGACCAGTAATGCGCAAAATTGGCGGCGACACGACGGTGGGTTGTCGGGAGGTCAGAAGGCGGCGATCATCGCAGGCGGCACAGCAGCCGGGGCGGTGATCGGTGGGCTGCTTGGCGGTAAGAAGGGTGCCCTCATTGGCGGAGCAATCGCGGGCGGCACCGGCACTGCAGTCGTATTGGCGAACCCAGGCGCCCACGATCGAGATTGGCGAGATCGGGACTGGCGCTATCGTGACTGGCGGGA
>DATFXM010000076.1:0-22971 GCA_035315885.1 Blastocatellia bacterium | reverse complement strand
CTTCGAGGTTGATCTCGAAAGACTACGGCACAAAACCGCCGGATCGAAATTCAAATCGTTTAGGCTCATCATCGCGTTTATCTCTCTGACTCACATGTACTTACAGCGCTTTGAAAAACCACGAACCGGACAGTAGTGATTTGAAATTTGAAATTTGAAATCTGAGATTTCTCAAGTTTCTAATTACTATTGAGTCCCGGCACGATTCGACTTACTCTAGTCCCTGCGCTTTCCCGACCCAGTTGCAAAGAATACCCCCGGAGTTCGGTGAGCAGCGAACTCGTGTAACTGTCCTTGATTAGAGTAACCCGCGGGAGGAGTGTTCCATGGAGAATCGAGTCGGGCGCGTGGCGAGTTTTCACAAAGGCGAACTTGCTAAGGCCGAGCTCACTGTTCAAGAACTCGAATCTCAACTCGAGCACGTTCGATCGATTCTAAGGGAACGCCAGGCCGAAAAGCAGTCCCTCAATCCCGAGCAGCAGATTGCAGCTTCAGGGGGCGACATAAACCGCCTCGTTAGCCTCGAAAACCGCAAGTCAGCCGTCGACAAGACAATCGCCGAGCTAATCAGCGCCGAAACCGAATGCGTCGAACGAATCGAGTCCGCCCGGCGCTATCTCTATACACTCTACGTTCGCCTCGAGAAGCTTCGAAAAGAAGCACGCGAACTCATGCGTCGCCTGCAATCGATGGAAGACCCAAACGCCAGGACCCAGGAAGTCGAAACCAACCTGAGCCGAGTGAAAATCCAAATAAAGGCGATAGTCGGCGAGGTCAAGACCGGACAACTGCTCACCGGTCTCGGTGGCAAGTAGGTTCATTCGAACTGCCGCTTGAAATCGGCAAACGCCTGCTTCAACTCATCCAGCTCGTTTCGCAGCCCGTTCAGACTCTCTTCGAGTCGTGCGAGCCGCTCGTTCTCCGCGCGTACCTGTAACGTCGCAGGCTCCGGTCGCTCCACCCCTTCACTGAAGTCTTCTACCGACACTTCACCAGAGAGAAGATGTGCGAAGCGCGATTCCTTTGTGCCAGGAAGTCGCGGCAGCCTGGTTACAAGCGGCGCCGGCTCTGCTGAAGACATCGCCTGCAGCGTGAGCTCGACTTCTTCCAGATCCTTGAACTCGTACATCCGCGCCGAGCGGCTCCGCAGCTCGCCGATTGTCTGCGGACCTCGTAGCATCAGCACGCAAAGCACCGCGGTTTCCTGCTCGGTAAGCTTCAACGACTCTGTAAGCCGTTGCTCGTACTTTGGGACTCGGCTACCCGCCTGTGTCACAAGCCACGTCAGTTGCTTCTCTCGCAGCGCTTCGAGCGTCCGCGCTACGATGCGGTCGTCATACTGCACGACCGGATCTCGGTTGGTTAGTTGGTTGCAAGCATTAACCAGCGAGTTCAGGGTCAGCGGATAGTACTCCGGAGTGGTGATCTGTTTTTCTATCAGCGAGCCCAGCACCCTCACTTCAATCGCATCCAGTGTCTTTTCCAATTAAGCCTCGCGTTTTTCAGGCGGACTCAATGAGCCGGTTGAACCGCTCTTTTAGCTTTTCAACGATCTTCGAGAATCTTGGGTCCTGATCCAGAGGCCGCCAGTGCGGGTTCGTGGAGACCCACGGATAGTTCTCGTTACCCATCGCTACCGACTTTTCCAGCCAGTCGATTGCCTGATCGTTGCGGCCGCCCATCACATAAGCGGTTGCCAGCCGGTACGCCGTATCCTGATCCGCACGCGCCGCGGCGATTACCTGATCGTCCAACACCGCCAGCGCTTGTTCGACGTCACCCTTCGCAGCGTAGCAATACGACAGCGTGATCTTCTGTGAGTGGAGATCGGGATGCCCCTCCAGCACTTCCTGAACTTCGCGCATCGCGCCGTCTGCGTCCCCCTTGTAGAAAGTTATCAGCGCGCGATAAGCCTTCAGCATCGGGTGATTGGGTTCGAATGCCATGCCTTTCGCGATTTCAGCGCTCGCCTTGGCGTAATCCTGTTGATAGATGTAGAGGCGAGCCTTGTTGTAGGAGGCGTATGCGATATCAGTCGGGCTGATTTTTAACAATCTGTCCCATTGTTCGAGCGCAAGGTCGTACTGACCGGCGAGCCGGTAGATGTACGCCGCGGTCGAATGCACCGACGGCTCGTTTGGTGCGCGACGCAATAACCGGCGGATCTCGTGACGTGCCTCGTCGCTTCGGCCTTCGATCAGATCTATGAAGATCATCCGGACTCTTGGTTCGAGCAGCTTGGGATCGATTTCCAACGCTCGATCAAACGACTCTTTAGCCTTGGCGTAGTGCTCGAGTCCGCCCATGCCCTTCAACACGTAGTTGACCTCGCAGACTCCCAAACCGCTATGAGCGAGCGCGAATTCAGGGTCGAGCTCAATGGCTCGACGGAACAGGAAAACCGCCGCTTCAAGGTCGGGTCTGTTCAATGTCTGGGTGATGAATTTGTAGAGCAGCGTGCGGCCCTTGAGATAGCATTCGTACGCTTCTGGATTCTCGGTGGGAGACTTGACCAGCCTCTCCTGCTCCTTTGAATCGGTCTTAACGCGGAGCCCCTGCACAATGTGCTGCGAAATTGTGTCCTGAACCGTGATGATATCCCGGGACTCGACATCAATCTTTTCACTCCAGACGATTTCACCCGAGCCGGTATCGATAAGTTGCGGCGTCAGCCTGAAGCGGTCTCCGGCCTTGATGTAGCCGCCTATCAGCACCGCATCCACGGCGAGCTGAGTCCCCACCGCGCGAGGGTCAATATCCTTATTTTGAAACTGTGCGACGTAGGAAGAAGGGCGGACTACGAGGTCGCGCAGTTGCGCGAGCTCGGTGATGACGCTGTCGGCGAGACTGAATCCATAAAAATCGTTTTCGGGATCTCCGGACATGTTCTTGAACGGCATTATCGCGATCGCTTTTTTATCGCTCGACTGCCACATGGACGGAGATAGATCAGGCGAGACCGAACCGCTGCCGCTGGTAGAGGACTCGTCCTTCTGAGCCTGGCTCCCAAACGCTCGTTGAACCAGGTTCGAGACCCTGCCGAAAAGCGAGGGCTTTGTCGGCGTGCGGCGCGAAGCGGTGAACGACGCAGCCTTGTCCGCAGGTAATGCACCCCGCGCAGTGTAAATTGTCCTGACAAATGTTCTGAGGTCTTCGAGCAGCACGTCGGCCGTCTGATAACGCGCCGCCGGTTCTTTTGCGAGCGCTCTTAAGATGATTTGTTGCAGTCGACTGGGAACTCCATCGATTGCTGCGGGCTGATCGTGCATCACCGAGTGCATCACATCGATTGACGTCTTGCCCTTGAAGGGCAGCCGCCCGCTTACCATCTCGTAGATGACTACGCCGAGAGAAAAAATGTCCGATCGCTTGTCGGCGCGCTCGCCCTTGGCTTGTTCAGGCGACATATAGCTCGCGGTGCCAAACGGCGAGCCAATCTGAGTCAGCTCCACGCTTTCGAGAGAATCCCCCGACGGCGGGTGAACGAGTTTCGCCAGTCCGAAGTCGAGGATCTTTGCCTGGCCCCGCTCGTTCAACATTATGTTGGCCGATTTGATATCGCGATGCAGCACGTTTCTCTTGTGGGCTTCGGCTAAAGCGTCGGTGATCTGCAAAGAGAGCTCGAGTGCTTGATCCAGAGGCAGAGCTTTGCCTGCGACAGTTTTTTTGAGCGTCTTGCCCTCGACATACTGCATGACGAAGAACAGAACGCCGTCTACTTCGTTGACTTCGTACACGGTGCAGATGTTTGGGTGGTCGATGGCGGACGACGCGCGGGCCTCTCTGAGGAATCGGGTGCGGGCCTTTTCGTCTTCGAGAAGCTCCGTTGCGAGTACTTTTATGGCGACGGTGCGGTGTAGTTTTGTGTCTTCGGCCCTGTAGACAACTCCCATACCGCCTTTGCCGATCTCTTTTTGAATGCGGTAATGGAGGATTATCTTCCCAACCATGTCGCGAATCCTGAAGAAATGTGCTGTGAATTATACACTGCGATTGATGACGGGCAAGGAGAGGAGACGCGTGGACGCGGAGGACGCGGGGAAGGGGGGAAGGGGCGACCCGGAGATGCAAGGATGCAATGACGCGGGGATGCAGTGACGCGGGGATGTATGACACGGAGACACGATGACTGCGGGATGCCGCAGCCGACGCGCTGACTCAAGTCGCCCATTCGCCCCTTCTTTCCTCCCCGCGTCTCCACTCCTCCCTCAGAACTCAGAACTTCTTTCTTGAAGGTCCCGTCACGCGTCCGCTAAAATATCGGGTTTAAGAAATTGCCTGATTCGGCTCTATCTGTGGCTCGGGTGTGAATGGCCATCGACAGAATTACAATCCGCGGGGCGCGCCAGCACAACCTTAAGAATATTAGCCTGGAGATTCCTCGCAATAAGTTGACCGTAGTAACCGGTCTGTCCGGCTCGGGTAAGTCGTCGCTCGCATTTGATACGATCTATGCCGAAGGCCAGCGACGCTACGTCGAATCCTTGTCGGCCTACGCCCGCCAGTTTCTGGATCAGCTCGAAAAACCTGACGTCGACTCCATCGACGGTTTGTCGCCGGCTATCTCGATAGAACAGAAAACCACAACGCGCAGCCCTCGATCCACCGTCGGCACCGTTACTGAGATCTACGACTATCTCCGACTTCT
The DNA here is from genome assembly GCA_035315885.1 of Blastocatellia bacterium. Classification (GTDB taxonomy): domain Bacteria; phylum Acidobacteriota; class Blastocatellia; order UBA7656; family UBA7656; genus DATFXM01. The sequence goes on along the minus strand of DATFXM010000076.1, from coordinate 18,323 downwards.
CTTTTCTTCGATTGGCCAGCCTCACTGTCCCAAATGCGGACGCGCAATCTCTCGACAGTCAATTGATCAGATCGTTCAACAGATGGCTCATCTGCCGGACGGCGAACGAGTGATGATCATGGCGCCGATAGTTCGCGGCAGAAAAGGCGAGTTCAAGAAAGAGCTCGACAAGCTGGGCCGTTCCGGATTCAGCCGCGCGCGCATTGACGGCGAGATTCGCCAGCTTGATGAAGATATTCGCCTCGACCGGCGCCGAAATCATTCGATCGAGGTCGTAATCGACAGAATGTTGATCAAGCCGGGAGTTCAAAAGCGCCTTGAGGATTCCGTGCAGGTTGCGGCGAAATTGACCGGCGGTCTGGTTCTGGTCTCGATTGTGGACGGAGAAGAGCGGCTCTATTCGGAGAAGATGGCGTGCCCCGAGTGCGGAATCTCGGTTCCAACCCTCGAGCCGAGGTCGTTCTCGTTCAACAGCGCTTTTGGAGCGTGCAAGCAGTGTCACGGCCTTGGAAGCCGGTCCGAGATGGATCCGGCCAAGCTTGTACCGTCCCCCGAGCTTCCAATCAACGAGCAGGATCCGTTCCCGGCCGACGGCGCAATCAGTAACTATTTGCGAGACGTGATGAAATCGCTGGCCGGCGCCAACGGAATAGGCCCCGAACGCCCGTTTGCCGACTTACCCCAGAAGGCGCAGGACGCTTTTTTCTGGGGTTCTCGCGAAAAGCTGGCGATGCGCTACGGCGCGTATGAATACAAAGCCGAATGGAAGGGTGCAAGCGCTTATCTCAAGGCGCGCGCCGATGACGCTCGGAGTGAGAACGCGATCGCGGCGTTTGAGGTGATGACTTCTTCCGTAGTGTGCCCCGAGTGTCTCGGGCGGAGACTCCAGCCGGCTTCACTGGCGGTGAAGGTCGCCGAGCGCACGATCTCGGACTACACCGCGCTCCCCATCTCGGATGCGGTGAAGGTGTTCAACCAAATCAAGCTGTCCGGTCGCGAGGACAAGATCGCCGGGCTGATCCTGAGAGAGATTCGCCAACGCGTCCACTTTCTGGACACTGTGGGTCTCGGGTATCTGACGCTGGATCGAGCGTCGGCGACGCTGTCAGGCGGCGAAGGTCAGCGAATACGGCTTGCGACGCAAATCGGATCGCAGCTTCGAGGCGTGCTCTACGTTCTGGATGAACCGTCGATCGGCCTTCACCCCAGGGACAATCTCAAGCTGCTCGATACGCTGGAGCGGCTGCGCGATTTGGGCAACACCGTTCTGGTGGTCGAGCACGACGAGGAGACGATTCGTCGAGCGGATCATGTAGTTGACCTCGGTCCGGGCGCCGGCGCTCACGGCGGGCTGATTGTCGCCGAAGGGACGCCGGATCAGATCGCCGATGCTACGGACTCGTTGACCGGACGCTACATCGCGGGCGAGTTGAAGATTCCAGTACCTGCGCAGCGGAGACAGGCGAACGGCAAATATCTGACGGTGATTGGGGCCTTCGCCAACAACCTGAAGAATATCGATGTCAGTTTCCCGCTCGGAATGTTCATAGTCGTGACTGGAGTTTCCGGCTCGGGTAAATCCACTCTGGTGGAAGACATCCTGTACCGCGCGCTCGCGAAGAAGATCTACCGGAGCCTTGTAGAACCGGGAGCGCATCGCGAGGTGCTGGGTCTCGAACACGTCGACAAGATCATAGAGATTGATCAGTCGCCGATCGGTCGAACCCCGAGGTCAAACCCCGCAACCTACACCGGGGTGTTTACTCCGATCCGCGAGCTCTACGCGATGACACCGGAATCTCGCGAGCGGGGATACAAGCCGGGGCGGTTTTCGTTCAACGTAAAGGGCGGGCGTTGCGAAGCCTGTCAGGGTGACGGCTTGAAGTGCATCGAGATGAATTTTCTCCCGGACGTGTATGTCCTGTGCGATGTGTGTCGAGGTGCGCGGTACAACCGCGAAACGCTTTCGGTCAAGTACAAAGGATGTTCGATTGCGGACCTGCTCGACACCACCGTCGAGGAAGCGCTTCCGTTGTTGGAGAATATCCCCCAGATCAAGAGTAAGCTGCAGACTTTGATGGACGTCGGGCTTGGCTACATCAAACTCGGACAGTCGGCTACGACGCTTTCGGGAGGAGAGGCGCAGCGGATAAAGCTCGCCAAGGAACTTTCAAAGCGCGCGACCGGAAGGACGATCTACATTCTGGACGAGCCGACGACGGGACTTCACTTCGAGGACGTGCGAAAGCTGCTCGATGTTCTTCACCAACTCGTGTCGCTCGGAAACACCGTAGTGGTGGTCGAGCACAATCTGGACGTTATCAAGAGCGCGGACTGGATCATCGATCTGGGACCGGAGGGCGGTGAAGGCGGGGGACGTGTTGTCGCGGAAGGGACTCCTGAAGACGTTGCGCGCGCGCGGCGCTCCTATACCGGTCAGGCCTTGCGTCCTCTGCTGAACGGACATCGTTCAAAGAACGGCCACGGAGGTTAGCTCGTCTTTCGGCTTCTTGTTCTGGCTTGCGACTTCTTTGAGCTCCTGTCGAGACCGGGTTGAGCCTGAGGTTTGAGGCTTTTCTCCTGAAAGAACTTCGCGACTTCCTTCGCGCTCAAACTCCTGTACTCACCCGACGCAATTCCTTTCCCATCCAGATGACCAATGCGAACGCGCTGTAGTTTTACGACTGAGTGTCCTATCAGATCGAACATGCGCCGAATCTGCTGGTTCTTGCCCTCGCGCAGTGTAACTTCATACCAGCAGTTTCCGCCCCTCGCAGTCCGCTCCAGAAGCCTGATCTGGGCGGGCGCGGTACGTTGACCCTCTATCGTAACGCCGCGGCGAAGCCTCCCGATCTGTTCTTCGGAGGGTGCGCCTTTGACTTTCACGTGATAGATCTTTTCGACTTTTCCGCCATGGGTGACGATCCGCGTCAGGTCGCCGTCATTGGTCAGAATGATCAATCCCTCGGTGTTGAAGTCGAGTCGGCCCACCGGGTGAAGTCCGCGTCTCAACGATCCCGGTACGAGATCGGTCACCAGCGGCCGATGTTTTGGGTCCGAGACGGCTGACAGAAATCCGCGAGGTTTGTTCAGGAGGTAGTACCGCTTGGTGGTGTCGCCGAGCAGCGGGTTGATGAGCTTGCCGCGTACTTTTATATGATCGACTGTCGGGTCGGCATGGGCACCGAGATGAGTGATCGGCGTTCCGTTCACCGAAACCTCGCCGTCCAGAATCATTCTCTCGGCCGCTCGGCGCGATGCGATACCTGCAGCGGCGATCAACTTTTGAATGCGAGTGCTCACTTCGAAATCCGCGACAGGCGACAACTCAACTGGTCATCACGTCTTCGAAGTCTTCGAGGTTTGGCAGTTCGTTCAAATCGTTCAGACCGAAATGAATGAGGAAGTCCTTCGACGTGCCGTACATCATCGGTCGTCCGACAACATCCTTGTGACCCTTTGCCACGATCAATCGCTTGTCGAGCAGCGTTTTTATCGCCGAGGTGGATGTGACGCCGCGAATCTCGAGGATCTCCGGTATGGTGATCGGCTGTTTGTAGGCGATCACTGCAAGCGTTTCGAGAGCCGCTAGCGACAACCTCGCTGAAGGCTGTGACTTGAGATAACGCCGCACGTACTCGCTGAACTCGGGCTTTGTGGTTATCCGATAGCCGCCCGCAAGCGCGCGGAGCTCCAAACCGCTTTGTCTGGAGTTGAACTCATCCTTCAACTGCTCGCACGCGGCTTCGATGTCGTTGACCGATTCGCCTTCGAGCATTGAGGCGAGTTGCTTCACCGTGATCGGATCCTCCGACACAAAAATCAGCGATTCAATGATGGGCTTTAGCTCTTCGATTGTCATTGTTGTTCAGTTCCTGCTTTGGGTTGATCGACAATGATTGTTCCCGATCCTGTAGCAGAGTCGGGCTCCGGACTATTGATTTGTGACGACGGCCAATCTTCTCGCTTCAGGATCAGGATGTCCCCGAACGTTTGATCCTGTTGCAGCCTGATCTGCAGCTCCTTTACCAGCTCAAGCACTGCAAGGAAAATCAGGACCATCTCACGCCTGGACTTTGCGTGTTCGAACAGTTCTCGCGCACGCAGCTCGGATTTTTGAGAGAGGCCAATTTTGATTTCCGCGATCTTCTCGGCCATCGTCATCTCGTCGCGAGCGATTTCGATTTCGGTGATGGCTTTCTGACGCTCCAGCACCTCGCGAAACACCTCGAAGAGCTGGAACACGGTTGCGGAGATCTCCGGGTTGTTGCTGTCGCTTTCCAGCGCGCCGCGGGCGAAAGCAGCCGACTCGATCAGACCCCGCTGATGCAGGACGTTTGCAGCAGCCTTGAACTTCTGGTGTTCGAGAAGTTGATAGACCAGTTCTGAGCGCGGATCCTCGAACTGATCTTCCGGGAGGTCCGGGTCGCGAGGAAGCAGCATCTGCGACTTAATGTGAATCAGCGTAGCCGCCATGACCAGGAACTCGCCGGCGACACCAATATCGAGCTGCTGCATCGCCTCAAGGTAATCGAGGTACTGCGCGGTGATTCGGGCGATTGGAATGTCGTAGATCGACACCTCCTCCTTCTTTATCAAATGGAGAAGGAGGTCCAGTGGACCTTCGAAAATCTCGAGCTTGACTTTGTATTGGTCGGGCGACTCGCCCAGTTCAGCCTGCAACTGCGACGCTTCTGTTGTATCCATCGTTTGCGGTTACCAGTCCATCTTTATAGCACGTTTCACTTCGTTCATCGTCTTTTGCGCCTCGGCGCGGGCGCGCTTGGATCCCTGCTGTAGTACTGAAATAACCCGCGAAGGGTCGTCGCGAAGCTCGCGGCTTTTTTGAGCGATCTCGCCGTATCGCTCAATGATACTATCGGCTAGCGCGCGTTTTCTATCGACGCAGCCGATTCGCGCGTTTCTGCAGTCTTCGTCAAACTGATCTGCGACCTGCGGAGCTACAAAGAATCTGTGCATCTGGCAGACGTCGCAGTTCTCGGGATGACCTGGATCGGTCCGTTTGATACGGGTGCGATCGGTGATCATCATTCGCGCTTTTTCCCGGACAACCTCGGGCGAATCGATCAGGTAGATGGCGTTGCCGTAGCTCTTCGACATCTTGCGCCCATCCAGGCCCGGCAAGACTGGAACTTCGGTGTGAAGTGCTTTTGGCTCGGGGAACACATCACCAAAAAAGTTGTTGAACCGCCTCACGATCTCCCGCGTCAATTCGACGTGCGAGGCCTGGTCTTTGCCGACAGGTACGAAGTTGGCCTTGTACATGATGATGTCGGCCGCCTGCAGCACGGGATATCCCAGAAACGCGTAGTTGCCGATGTCCTTTTCGGTGATGTTCTCGCGTTGCTCTTTGTACGTGGGGACTCGTTCGAGCCATCCGAGCGGAGTCACCGCGGAGAGTATCAGGTGCAACTCCGAATGCTCAGGTATCGTGGACTGGATGAAGATTGTCGATCGCTCCGGATCGAGGCCCGCCGCCAGCCAGTCGCTGACCATGTCGATGGTGTTCTGCTTGATCGCGCTCGTGTCGGCGTAGTCGCTGGTCAGCGCGTGCAGGTCGGCTATGAAGAAGAAGCACTCGTATTCGCCGGAGTCCTGAAGCCGGATCCAGTTCTTCAGCGCACCTTCGTAGTTCCCGAGGTGAAGGTTACCGGTGGGACGCATGCCGCTGACGATCCGTTTTTTGATCTGAGTGTGATGGCGTGGACCTGGAGACTTGTCAGCCATGGTTGTTCGAGTCAGAACCTTCCCGCAAACAGCGCCTGCAAGACAAGCAACACGATCGGCTGATAGATCTGATTAAAGACGCCGAAGTACATGAGTGCGATCAGCAGAATGAAACCGAACGGTCTGATCTGCGCGTAGGCATCGGCCATCTGCGGCGGCAGTAGACTCTCGAGCACGTGACTGCCATCGAGCGGAGGGACCGGGATCAGATTGAACACGCCGAGGCCGAGATTCAGCAGCAGCATTATGCCGAGGAACATCGACAGGGGTTGCAGGAAGGCTGCCTGGCCCGGCGCCGGTCCAACGAGCTCGTAGAATGTTGCGGCGTTGCCATTCAGAGTAAAGATGCCGGTGAGGATCAGAATCTTCAAAATGATGAAGGCGATGGTCATCAGGATGAAATTGCTGATCGGGCCGGCAGCCGAGACTGAGATGTTCGCCTTTGTTTTCTCTCTCCAGAGCAGTGGATTTGTCTGGACGGGCTTAGCCCATCCAAACAAGGGAACAGACGTCAGTATGGCGAAGAGAGGGAAGACAATGGTGCCGATGGGGTCGATGTGGGCGATTGGATTGAGCGTAATGCGGCCCTGAAGTCTTCCGGTATCGTCACCGAACCGCTCTGAGGTCCAGGCGTGAGCGGATTCGTGAAAAGATAGCGAGAAGAGGAAGACTACAAACCAGATTATGACAAAGCCAGGATCGATATTTCTCAAATGCCGCGGCCTCCATGGTCAACAGCTAATGTCAACCGTTGACTAGGAAAGCTAACACGCGCACGGAAGTAACGTCAAAGAACGCTAGTGCTGGCTTAGTGCTGAGTGCCGAGCGCTGGGCTCTGGGTTCAATCCCTCTGGGGTTGGTCCTCAGCACTCAGCACTCAGAAAGGCCAGTAGCCCTCAATCGCGAGAGGTACACGAAACAATTCGCGCGTGGAGGCAACAATGAGATTTCCGTGATCGTCGAAGCAGACGCCTACCAGCCCGCTGCCCGCTACCACCAGCTCCGCTTCCGCGTCTCGTGTTATCTTTACGATCCCGCGATGCCCTCGCCGGCTGGCCGCAACGTACAGATTCCCAGTTCTATCGAATGCCAAACCTTGCGGGCGACCGAGTCCAGAGAAAAACCGCGAGACTTCGCCTTCCGGACTGATCCTCATCACCGCGTCAAAGCTCGAAAGCGTCGGGCCGGTCACATAAAGATAACCATCCGGCCCAAAGGCCAGATGATACGCAGCCATGCTCGGCTCCAGCGTCGCAAACGACACCGCCTCCCCGATATCGTTTACCCGGTAGATCGTCCCTCCACGGTCGCCTACAAACAACATCCCGTTCGAATCAAATGCGATTCCCGTGGCGATCCCGAGGTTCCGCGCGAAATCTTCGGTCTCCTTGAACGGCGTCACGCGATAGATCGTGCCGTCGTAGCGGCTCGAGACGAACATCTCGCCCTTTGGGCTGAATGCGATGCCGGTCGGGTTTACAACGTCGGTCAGAAACGGCTCGCTCTCACCGTCGCCGGTGATCTTGTACACCGACACCGGCACCTTCTGCCCTCGCGTTCCCGAAAGAGTTGTGTAGAGCGTGCCGTTATCGCGATCGTAGGCCGGGTTGGCGACTGGATGCAGGTTCTCACAAATCTTGTGGCCGACTACAAATGATTCCGGATTGCTCGTCGCGCCGCTCGATTCCAAAGTTATGTCGACGGTTCCTTCCACAAGAGTACTGGAAGGCACAGGTGCAATGACCCTCTCTGAAGATGCGCTAATCGGACGCGTTTGTGCACCGCCAAAACGCACTCGCACTTCATCGTAAGTTGAGAAGACGAAGTCGCGACAGGTGATGATCACATCTCCGCCCTCAATTCCGGCGCGCGGCATTACGCTTTCAATCTTAGGTTGAGTCATTGGATTGAGCTCCGCGAACCGGCCAGGCGGGCCGCAGCTATATTAGCGGCGCGAGTCTGCGGTTGTCCACAAAACGTGATGTCCGGCGGTGCGTTAATCTGATCGCGAGCGACTGAATGAGTTGGCGCTGTCCTCGCTAGGCTCCATTAGATATAGCGGGTTTCACGCCAAGACAGCGCCAACTCAATCAGTCAAAATCAAACTTAAGACATTACCTGATGTCTGGCTCTCGGGGTTGGAAGTGGAAATGTTCGTGAAGCGGTCTGAGCCTATTTCCTGCCGTGTTCCCTGGCGGTTATGAAGCTCGAGATTCGTTGGCGGTCCTTTTCGAGCAGATCGACGAAGCGAACGCCGAAGCCTACGTGCTGGATCGAGTAGGCTACCTCCGCGGGCACGGTGATCTCGCCGGAGTCAATCTTGAACTTGAGTGTCAGGGGCGTGCCCTGTGGGAAGGGGAAGATGGATTCAAGGAATGCGCCGCTTGTGCTGAGATCGAGCAGATCGGTTTCGAAACGTCCCCTGCCGGTGTCACCGAGCACTCGGGTATGGAATTTGAATCGGCTGCCGCTTCGTCGGTCGAGAAGATCGGCTACGGTTTCGCGAGATCGTCGGATTGAGTTGCACACTTCGCAGCGGGGACCGTCGTGCTGGCCGGCGTTGAAATGGCTTGCTTCGAGCATTTCTGCCAGGGTTTCGGTGATGAACTTGAGACGAGTTGCCTGATTGCTGGTGATCGTCATGGGCTATTACCTCACAGTTAAGTGACTCTTGGGCGCCTCCGGGCGTCCGTAAAACCGCTCGACTGAAATTGCACGACCTAAGCTGAGGAGATTACCAATTGAGGGGGATTTCCAGTTCCGATGGTCGGATTTGATCGCGTGAATCGATGATGGCCACCCAGGGGTAGCCGCAGACGGCAACCCTGGGCTGGGCGACGCAACCCCTTCAGGGTTGGAATCTCAAAACCGCGCTTACCCAGGGTAGCCGCAGACGGCAACCCTGGGCTGGGCGACGCAACCCCTTCGGGGTTGGAATCTCAAGACCGCGCTTACCCAGGGTAGCCGCAGACGGCAACCCTGGGCTGGGCGACGCAACCCCTTCAGGGTTGGCACTCAGCACTCAGCACTCAGCACAACCCAGCATCCCTTCAATCCGCGTTACGTTCAATCCCTCAAGCGTATTTACCACGATGTCAGCCTGTGTCAGCCGATCACCCGGATAAGTGTTGGTCACCGCCAGACATCGCATGCCGGCCGCTTTTGCCGCCTTAACCCCTGGGATCGAGTCCTCAATCACCAGCGCCTCCTTAGCCTTAATCTCGCCTGAAACCGCAGCGTTTATCCTGCCAAGGGCTTCGAGAAATGCCTCCGGGTCCGGTTTGCCCCGTTTGACATCTTCGGCGGCCACCACCGCGATAAACCTTTCCGCAATGCCCGCGCACTCCAGGATCAGCTTGACCTCGTGCCGCAATGCTCCCGACGCGATCGCTATCGGCAGTCGACTCGATACGTCGGCCACGAATTCGCGCACCCCGGCGAAGACTTCCAGTTGCTCCTGCATGACCGGCAGAAGGTACGAGGCCTTCAGAGCGATCATCCCGGAGATCAAATCCGGCGTAGCGTCGAACGCGCCGCGAGACAAAGCTTTCTCGAAGCATCCGCGATCGTCGTGTGCCAGGTAATCGCGGTAGTACTCGTCAGCCGACAGATCGATGCCCCTCTCCCGAAGCACCCGTTGAAATGCAGCCATGTGAAGCGGCTCGGTATTGGCAATCACCCCGTCGCAATCGAAGATAATGGCTTTAAGCATCGGGTTATTATCTTGCGTCAGTTGCGATTTGTGTAGCTGCAAACGCAAACGTTAGCTTGATTTTTTTCGCGGAAAGCCGTGATAATGTCGCCACTCTCAGTCTTTGCCTCTCGTCCGAGGCCTCCTGAAACCCGAGGACTACGGGCTGTGTGCTTCGGGTGGGTCTCGATCTTTCGCGCAGCAGGCACTCTTCTCTTACAAAGGAGACCAGTTGGGCCGTGTGACTGACAACAACAACCACTTGCCCGAATATTCCGGCGATTTTATTTGCCGAACCGACACTGAAGGCAATCTGGTTGTCGCGGATGCGGTGGCTGCGCGCAGCCTTGGCTATTCGGAAGCCGAAATGCGAGGGCGAAACTGCCTCGAACTGATCAGGCCCGACTATCGCGAAGCGGCGGCCCAACTGTATCGGCATCAGCTCCTCAACCGAACTCCCGCCACCTATTCCGAACTTCCAGTCATCACGGCCGATGGCCGCGAGCTATGGCTAGGCCAGAGTGTCGAGCTTCTCCTGCAAAACAATCGAGTCGTGGGGTTTCAGGTTGTTGGCCGGGACATAACCGAGCGACGGCGTGCCGAAGAGAGACTCAAGGCCAGCGAAGCCAGGTACCGCGCCCTCTACGAAGCAAATCCTCACATGGTCATCACCGTTGCGATTGACGGAAAGATCCTCGGGATGAACGCGTCGGGTGCCGAACGGCTGGGCTATGCCGTTGACGAAATGATCGGCAAATCAGTGATGGAAGTTTTCCCCGAAGAAAAGGGCACCGTGCTGCACCAGATCAAACTCTGCGCTCGCGATGAGACCCAGATAAACCGCTGGGAAATTCGCTGCAGACGAAAAGACGGGGAAGTCATCTGGGTCAGCCAAACGGCACGCGCGGTCCGTGAAGCCGACGGTCAGACGGTTGTGTTGATGGTTTGCGAAGACATCACTGAGAGGAGGCAGGCACAGGACTCGCTGCGAAAAAGCGCCGAATGGTTTTCGCGGACTTTCAACACCAGTCCGGTGCCCATGCTGGTCAGGCGTCTGCGCGATGGCGTTTACATAGACGTCAACGATGCGTTCGTGCGCGAATGCGGCTACACCAGGCGCGAAATCGTAGGTCTGTCGGACGCCGGCTTGAATCTGTGGGGAGAAAAGCTCGAGAGCGACAGCAGCAACGCGATTCTGGGAGATCGCGGCCGCGTTTCAAACATTGAAGGTTCGGTGAGGAGGAAGGACGGCAGTATTCGAATCGGTTTGTTTGCCGCCGAGATTACGATCATCGACGGCGAGGAATGCGCGCTGATTGCGATGAACGACATCACCGAGAGAAAGAAGGTCGAAGAGGCTCTTCGTAAGAGCGAGGACCGCTTCAAGAAAGCGTTCACCGCCAGCGCAAACCCAGCGAGTATCACTACACTGAAAACCGGCCAGTACATCGACGTCAACGACAGTTTCCTAAAGGCGACCGGCTACGCGCGCGAAGAAGTCATCGGTAGGACTTCAGTAGACCTCGGTATATGGGAGGAGCCCGAGCATCGCGAGGAAATCATCGAGTCGCTCAAGCAGGGCAAACCGATTCGCAATTTCGAACTGTCTTATAGAAACAAGTTCGGCGAGCGCGGAGTCTGGTTGGTTTCAGCGGACCTGATCGAAATCCAGGGCGAGAGATTTGTCATCGCCACCAGAAACGACATCACCGAACGCAAGCGCGCCGAGGAGCGATTCTCAAAGGCATTTCACAGCAGCCCGGTCCCGATGAGCATCACCCGGCAGGGTCGATTCCTCGATCTGAACGCGAGCTTCGCCGCGACTACCGGATTCACCCGTGAGGAGGTCATCGGACGCTCGGCGGAAGAGCTGACTATGTGGCCGGACGATGCCGAGCGGGAGCGCGTTGCAAGGATCTACGACGAGGTAGGCCATTCGCGAAACCTTGAAGTCCGATTCCGGATGAAGTGCGGTCAGGTACGAACGTTCCTGACTTCGACCGATGTGATCGAAGTCGGGGGCGTTCGATGCATGCTGGTTGTTGCCAACGACATCACCGACCGCAAGCTGGCGGAAGAAGCACTGCGCGCGTCCGAAGAGAGATTCTCCGCCGCGTTCTATTCAAGTCCTGCGGCGATGAGCATCAACCGGTTCGGCGACGGGCAATATCTGGCGGTCAACGACAGTGCACTCAGGCTTACCGGCTACAGCCGCGAAGAGACCTTGGGGAAGACCGCCAACGAACTGTTTCTCTTCGTGGCGCCCGAGAACCTTAAAACAGTTGCGCGCACATTACGGGACAAGGGCGAGGTAAGGGACTTCGAGACAACCATCCGGTCGAAGGAAGGCGAGCGCAGGACGATTCTGTTTTCCGGGCACAGCATTCAACTGGATGGCGAGCGATGCATCTTGTCGACGGCCAACGACATCACCGAACGCAAGAAGGCCGAGGAAGCGCTTCGGAATCTGGTAGAGGGTACTGCGGGAGTCATTGGCGAAGCTTTCTTTCCGGAAGTGGTAAGACACGTCGCCGCTGCGCTAGGCGTGCGCTATGCAATGATGTCCGAGGTGGTCTCCGAGGAACCCCTGGTTCTCCGAACAAAAGCGTTCTGGTTGGGAGACCGGTGGCGAGACAACTTCGATTATTCAGCCGAAGGAACCCCTTGTGAAAACGTGTTTTCAAGCGGCGGAATGTGTCACTACGAAAGCAGACTGCAAGAGCAGTTCTTCACTGATCGGGGACTGGTTTCGCTTGGCGCCGAAAGCTATCTTGGAACTCCGCTGTTCGATTCATTGGGCAAGATCATCGGCCATCTTTGCGTGATGGACGTGAAACCTCTGGTGGTTCACGAACGCGCGAGATCGATAATGACTATCTTTGCCGCGCGCGCCGCGGCAGAGCTCGAACGCAAGCGCGCTGAGGATGCGCTGCGCGAGAGCGAGTCACGTGTTCGACGACTGGTTGAGTCCAACATCATCGGTATTGTCATCGCCGACTTCAGCGGCACAATCACCGATGCGAACGATGCATTCTTGAAGATTGTCGGGTTCAGCAGAGAAGACCTTGAGGCCGGGCGACTGAAGTGGACCGACATCACTCCTCCTGAATTTGCGGAACTGGATAGACAGGCGATTGTAGAGCTGAAGGCTTCGGGAGTCTGTTCGCCGTACGAGAAAGAGTATTGCCGCAAGGACGGCAGCCGAGTGCCGATATTGCTCGGCGTCGCCCTATTGGAAGGGTCCGCGGATAAGAGTATTGCGTTTGTGCTGGATCTGACCGAACAGCGATCTGCTCAAAATGCGTTGCGAGAGAGCGAAAAACGATTTCGAGCGTTGATCGAGAACAGCGCCGATGGGGTGGTGTTGCTGGACAACCAGGGCACGATCAAGTACGCGAGTCCTGCGGGGACGCGGATGCTGGGCTACAAGGACGGAGAAAAAGTTGGCGCCGAGGCAATTCATCCCGACGACCTCCTCGCGGTTCAACAAGCCTGGATGCAACTCCTGGCCAACACCAGCGCGGCGTTTCAAGGGACTTACCGATTTCGACACAAGGACGGTTCCTGGCGCTGGATCGAATCGGTGTGGACGAACCTGCTCAACGAGCCCGGCATTAACTCGGTCGTGAGCAACTTCCGCGACGTTACCGAACGCGTGCGCGCGGAGGAAGCGGTTAGAGAAAGCGAGCGCCGGTTCCGCACGCTTATCGAGAACAGCTCGGACGCCATCGGTCTGTTCGACAAGGACGGCACGATCGTTTACGCGAGCGTATCGACTGGTCACGTACTCGGCTATGCCCCGGAAGAGTTCGTGGGCCACAACGGCTACGAGTTTATACATCCCGACGACATCGAGACGACTGCAACCAAACACAACGAGTCCCTCGAGAACCCCGGTAAGTTATTGAGGCTCTCCATTCGAATGCGTCACAAGGACGGAACCTGGAAATGGGTCGAAGCGAATATCGTGAATCAGCTTTCAGAGCCAAGCGTGAGGGCCATAGTCGCCAACTACCGCGATGTGACCGAACGGGTGCGCGCCGAACAAGCAATGAGAGAGAGCGAGCGTCGGTTCCGAGCGCTGATTGAGCACAGCTCCGATGCGATCGCGCTCATGACCGCGGAAGGCAGAGTCTTTTATGCGAGTCCTTCGACGAGCCGGGTGATTGGTTATAACCCCGAGGAGCTCATCGGCAAAATACCGTTTCACATGGTTCATCCCGACGACCTGGAATCGTTGAAGGCGGGAATCAAGAGGCTGGCGGCGAAGCACGGGCGAGTGCTCAACTATATGCACAGAACGCGCCATAGAGATGGCTCCTGGCGCTGGATTGACGGCATCAGCACGAATTTACTGGATGAGCCCAGCGTCCGCGCAATCGTAGTGAACTATCGCGATGTGACCGAACGAAAGCAGGCGGAAGAGGAGCAGGCGCAACTGCAGGCGATTGCGCAGAAGGTCGCGCGCGAATGGAGAGTGACATTCGACGCCGTTGAGTTTCCGATTCTTCTGGTGGACTTCAGTGGCGCGGTGGCGCGATTGAATCGCGCCGCGATGCTGCTGGCGAACAAAGACTACGTTCAGATCAAGGGCTCGCAGGTCGGAGCTATCTCAACCGGTGAGCCTTGGCAGAAGATCAGCGAAATGGTCGACAGTGTACGAATATCGCGAGCCTCGATGACGTGTCAGACCATCGACAAGACGACCGACACAACGTGGGACATCAGCGCCGGGCTCTTCCCGGGGTCCGAGTCCGACGAGGAAAAAGTGATCGTGCTGGCTCGCGACACAACTGCAACGGTGCGGCTGCAGGAGTCCCTCAGACGAAGCGAAACGATGTCAGCCATGGGACAGCTTGTGGCGGGCGTCGCGCACGAAGTTCGAAATCCGCTGTTTGGAATGTCAGCAACCCTCGACGCGTTCAGCGCGCGCTTTGGAGAGCCCGAGTACAGAAAGTACATCGATATTCTGCACGGTGAGGTCGACAGGCTCTCGGCGCTGATGCGCGACTTGCTCGAATACGGTAAGCCGCTCAATCAGGAGTTGTCTCCGGGAACTGTTCAGTCGGTTGTGGCGCAGGCCATAACGGAATGCCGGCGGCAGGCGGAGACGTCAGGTGTGCAAATCGAGAACCTGATTAAGGACGAGCTTGCTTCGATTCGCATGGATGCGGGTCGTATGCTACAGGTCTTTCGCAATCTGATTGAGAATGCGGTGCAACATTCGCCCTCGGGCTCTGTGGTTACGGTGGCGGGACGTCACGTTGAAGACGCGGAAGGATACTGGATCGACTGTGGGATTGAAGATTCAGGTCCGGGCTTTCGTACGGGTGACATCCCAAAGGTGTTCGATCCGTTTTTTACACGCCGCCGTGGTGGAATAGGGTTGGGCCTCTCGATAGTTCAGAGGATCGTCGAGGAGCACGCGGGCGTGATCTCAATAAGCAACCGCGAGGGCGGAGGTGCCTCCGTTCGCGTTCGCTTCCCGGTGTGCACGTAACCGCGAGCGATGAGAGTTCTTTTTGATGCGCAATAGAATCCTGATTGTAGAGGACGAGGCGGCGATTCGATTCGGCGTTCGAAGTTTTCTCGAGACGCAGGGGTATGCGGTCGAGGAGGCTTCGAGTTGTCAGGGCGCCGAGGAAGCGTTCCGCACGTGGCGACCGGACATTGCTCTCGTCGACTATGTTCTCGAGGATGGCAACGCGCTCGATGTGCTCCCTCGACTGAAGAGCGCCGACCCGACCGTGCCGGTGGTGATCCTCACTGCTTATGGCTCAATCGATCTTGCAGTCAGGGCGATCAAGGAAGGTGCTGAACAGTTTCTCACAAAGCCGTTAGAGTTGCCGGCGCTGCTGGTTGTGTTACAGCGGATTCTTGAGAACGCCAGAAACCGAAACAACCAACAGGCGCGAAACAGCCGGAGAGCGCGTCACGCGCTTGATCCGTTTCTCGGCGTGAGCCCGGCGATCCGGGAGCTGTCGGAGCAGGCAAACCGGGTCCTCGCGAGCGAAAGCCCTCTGTTGATCAACGGCGAGACCGGAACGGGCAAGGGCGTGCTCGCGAACTGGCTGCACGATAACGGACCGCGATCGGATGAGGCGTTCGTGGATTTGAACTGCGCCGGCTTGTCTCGCGAGCTTCTCGAGACCGAGCTGTTCGGACATGAAAAGGGCGCATTCACCAGCGCCGCCGCGAGCAAAATGGGTTTGCTCGAAGTCGCGCACCGCGGAACGGTGTTCCTGGATGAGATCGGTGACCTGGACCTTCAGATTCAACCAAAGCTCCTGAAGGTGCTTGAGGAGAAGCGCTTCAGAAGACTGGGTGATGTGCGAGACCGCCGGGTGGATGTACGTCTGATTGCGGCAACACATCAGGACTTGAAAAAGCTCGTGGCCGAAAAGCAATTCAGAAACGACCTGTACTATCGCGTGAGCGCCATCCCGCTGGACGTGCCTCCTTTGCGGTCGAGATCCGAGGACATTCCAGTGATTGCGCGTGCGCTGATGGGACAATTCGCCGATCTGGGCCGAGGCGATGTCGAGCTTGCGCCGGATGCGGTTAAGGCTCTGCAAATCTATTCGTGGCCCGGCAATATTCGTGAACTGAGAAATGTGTTGGAGCGGGCGGTCCTGTTGAGCGACAAGAGGGTTCTGGACAGCAAGAGTTTCCGATTTGATGAGGCTCTGGAACCCGGCAGAGATCTCGATGGCGACCTGACACTCGACGAAGTGGAGCGCCGGCACATCGAGCGAGTCTTGAGAGAGCAGAACGGGCAGGTGGAGAAAGCTGCCCAATCGCTTGGGATTCCGCGCAGTTCTCTTTACCAGAAGATCAAGCGATTCGGAATTGTTCTGTCCAGAAACTAGACTGGTTGTCTGAGATTCAGACTATGAGCGACTGTGGTCCCGCGCAGACATTTTGGACAAGTTCTGTTATATCAGAGCATAGGTGAGGGGTCGAGAGGGACCAGTAGGGTTGGTATCAGTCTTGCACAAGGCTCACCTGCTGCTTGGTAGGTTGCGTATCGAGACTTGGGGAGGGGATTACGCTCTTTTTTTCCTGCCTTCTGACTAAAAGCAGCAATACCGGGATGCGATGGGGGTAGAAGGCGTCGCCCAGCCTGGCGAGCCCGACAAACCGTTTGGCTGAGACAGTCACGCCCACCCCTCGCTCCGGACAAGCGCCTCAAGCTTCCACTCGAATTGAGGTTTAACGGCTGAAACATGGGCCGCGGTGATTCCAGCTAGGAGGCTGGACTGGATGAAGGACCCTTTGCTGACAAGCCGTCGGATTCTGGTGGTCGACGATGAAAGACCGATTCTTTTTGCGCTCAGGGACTATTTTTCACTGAAGGGCCTGATCGTAGACTGCGCGGAGGAGATGGAAGAGGCGCAAGCGCTGTTAGCCAACGTTAGCTACTCGCTGGTGATTGTGGATATGCGGTTGACCGGTTTTGGTGGAGTCGAGGGGTTGGAGGTGGTGGGATTTGTGAAGGACCGCTGCCCTCAAACTCGCGTTATCGTCTGGACCGCAAGCGAGTCGAGCGCCGTCAAACGGGAGGTTCATCGCCGCGGCGTGGATCGTTACATCCAAAAGCCCGCGCCCCTGGCTGACGTGGCACGCGCTGCGTTTGAGCTGCTTGGAGCTCCTGCTTATGCGTAGGACACTACTGGATAGGATACTCGCGCCGAGTGGCCTGAGAATTCTGTTCCAGCCAATTTTCAAGGTGTACGGAACGACGTTGACGTTGCACTCGCTGGAGTGTTTAGCGCGCGGTCCGAAGGACACTAACATTGAGCCGGCTTCGGTGCTGTTTGAGTACGTTCGTCGCAAACGAGAAGAGGTTCTTGTAGACCGAGTTTGCGTCGGAGCGGTTATGCGCGAGGCCAGCAAGCTGCCGGGCGAGCCGCCGCTCAGCATAAACGTGCACGCGTCCACTCTCGGGCGGGATCACCGGTTCACGGATTTCATAGTCGAGAGCGCCGCAAGTTTCGGCATATCGATTTCGAGGCTCACTGTCGAGATCGTTGAGCACGTGACCTTTTCTGACGGCTTTGTTTTTCTCAATGCGATTGAAGAAATGAGGCGGGCCGGTATCAAGATCGCGTTGGACGACATTGGTCTCGGACAGTCGAATTACAGGATGGCCCTGTACTGCAAGCCAGACTACTTCAAGGTGGACAGCTACTTCGTAAAAGGATCGCACAATGACGTTTATCGAAGAGGGATCCTCGAATCGGTGCTGCACCTTGCGCAGAAGTTCACTGCGAACGTCGTAGTCGAAGGCGTTGAGACGGTTGAGGACCTCGCCACGGTTACCGAGCTCGGGATAGATCTTGTACAGGGTTTTCTGTTTGCCCCTCCAATGCCGACAGATGAACTTGGAAGTTCTCATCTGTTGTCGGGTCATACGGGTTTGGAGGTGAGTAGTGAACAGTTGGCGTTTTTATGAAGTTGGGCTTGAGTTGATGAGAGCGCGGGTCGCGTCTCGATCCCGCGCTCATCAGGCTGTGAGAAAAAATTCGACTACGGATTCTTTGGGGGCTGGGGCGAAGGGTTCGCCTGACCCTTCGAGCGGTCTGCCAACTGCTTCACAGCCTTCTCGAACTCCTCGCGAGTCACCACTCCATCCTTATTCAGATCAAGACTCCTGAACAGTGCAGGATTGTTCGCCTCTTCGGGCGTGATCTTGCCATCGTGGTCCTTGTCGAGCTTGTCAAACGCACTAGCAGTGTTGACTCCACCTGTCGACTTTAGCTGAAGCTCGTTGACAGCACGTCCAAAGCCATTCAGCTCCTCCTGTGTCAGCTCTCCGTTTTTGTCCTGATCGAGCAAATCGAACAGCGCTACGATTTTTGCAAACTCCTCGCGCGTGACCTTC
>DATFXM010000075.1:0-14988 GCA_035315885.1 Blastocatellia bacterium | reverse complement strand
CAGGAGAACCAGCCGAGTGCTGAGCAATGTCGAGCACTGCGCGAACCGAATACTTACCCTTTGTTGAAATCTGCATCGCTTGAACTCCTGCTTCCGATCAGTCCGCTGAAGAGCCGATTGGGAAATTTAGAATTCTTGAGCGAAAAAGTCAAGTATATCCTGAGAAAAACAGTCTGGAATTCTAATTGAACTGAGGATGCGGGTTAAGGTGAGTCTTGAGTGCTGAGTGCTGAGTGCTGAGTCCTGAGTCCTGAGTTCTGAGTCCTGAGTTCTGAGTGCTGGGCTCTGGGTTCAACCCCGAAGGGGTTGCGTCGCGCAGCCCAGGGTTGCCGTCCACGGCTACCCTGGGTAATCGCGGTCTTGAGTACCAACCCCGGAGGGGTTGCGTCCGCGTTTCGCTGGCGGATTTGGTCGTTTGTATTGGCGACGCAACCCCTTCAGGGTTGCGATCAATTGGCGTGACCAAACCCAGGGTAGCCGCGGACGGCAACCCTGGGCTGCACGACGCAACCCCTTCAGGGTTGGTCCTCAGAACTCAGCACTCAGAACTCAGCACTCAGCACTCAGCACTCAGAACTCAGCACTCAGCACTCAGCACTCAGAACCCAGCACTCAGCACTCAGCACCCAGCACTCAGCACTCAGAACTCAGCACCCAGCACTCAGCACTCAGAACTCAGCGAAGCGTCGAACGAAGTTTCTGCAGCCGTTCCTCGGCGGCGCTCAGCGTCTCGTCGCGCTTACAAAAAGTGAAGCGCACCTGCGACCGGCCAAGCGCCGGATCATGGTAAAAACTAGAGCCCGGTACGACCGCGATTCCGATCTCCTTTACCATGAACTTCGAGAACTGCACGTCATCGTCAAATCCGAACGTGCCGATGTCAGTCATCACGTAGTACGCGCCATCCGGATCAAAGCATTTGAATCCCGCCGACTTCAGAGCCGCCAGCAATCGCTGGCGCTTGGCGAAGTAGTTAGCCTGCAGTTGTTCGTAGTATGACCGGGGAAGCCGCAACGCTCGCGAGCCCGCCTCCTGCAAGGGCGCCGCCGCTCCCACCGTCAGGAAATCATGTACTTTTCGTATCGCCTCGGTTATTGAAGGCGGAGCAATCGTGTATCCCACGCGCCACCCGGTCACGCTGTACGTCTTCGATAGTCCGTTGATCGTGATCGTTCGATCGCGCATCCCGTCCAGCGTTGCAATCGCGATGTGTTGCTTGTTGTTGAACAGAATATGTTCGTAGATCTCGTCGGTGATGGCGATCACGTTCCACTTCTGACAAAGCCCGGCAATCAGCTCGAGCTCCTCGCGAGTGAAGACCTTTCCCGTCGGATTATTTGGAGTATTGATTATGATCGCCTTGGTGTTGTCGTTGAACGTGGCAGCGAGTTCTTCGGCATCGATCCGCCAGCCCGGTGTATGCAGAGTAACGTACCGTGGAGTTGCGCCCGACAGGATCGCATCCGGCCCGTAGTTCTCATAAAACGGTTCAAACACGATCACTTCGTCGCCAGGGTTCACGATTGCCATCATCGCTGCAATCATCGCCTCAGTCGAACCGCAAGTTACGGTGATCTCCCGCTCGGGATCTACTTCAAGGCCCAGATACCACGAGGCCTTTTCGGCAATCGCCCGGCGAAAGTTCTGCGCGCCCCAGGTGATCGCGTATTGATTGATGTCCGCCATTATCGCGTCGCACGCCGCAAGCTTTATTTCTTCCGGCGCGGAAAAATCCGGAAAACCCTGAGACAGATTGATTGCGCCGTAGAGATTTGCCTGACGCGTCATCTCGCGGATGACGGATTCGGTGAACTGCTCAGCTTTGTGAGAGATGATCTGCTTGGTCATTATTGCGTTTATCGCGCCTCTTCCTTCAATCGCTCGATGATCGACTCAACCGCCGAAGCATATTCTCCCTCGGGGTCGAGTCGCAAGTAAGCGCGATACGCATCGATTGCCTCTTTTGGGTGTTTTGCCTGCTCGAGAATCTCTCCGAGTTGATAATAAAGTATGGGTTCGGTGTCCATGTCCCGGGCAATGCCCAGCCGGTACTCCCGAATCGAGCCCTCGAGATTTCCGGTCTCCTTCAACGCGATCCCGAGCCCGATGTGGGCCTCGGCTGACGTGCCTCCGGAGATTCTTATCGCCTTTCGATACTCGGCGATTGCTTCGTCATGAAGTCCTTGAAAGCGCCGCATGTTCGCCAGCACGGTTTGCGCTTCCGCTTGAGTCTTGCCGGGCGTTCTGATCGCAAGCGAAATGTGTTTCTCGGCCTCCTGAAAATTCTGAAGCGGGATCATGCACCGGGTGATGCCTATCCTCGCTTCGGGGAAACTGGACCGCTTCTCAAGTGCCTGTTTGTACTCTTCGACTGCGTCGCGGTTTTTTCCCCTTGATCGAAGCTGCTCGGCCTTTTGAAAGTGAACCGTAGCCTCATCTGCGGGTGCGCGCGGCGGAACAGTTATCGTCTTTGAGGAGCCTGCAGCGATCGCCACCGTCCCCATCCAATCCACAAAGCCGACCGACTGCACGCGGATCCGAAACGTCCCCGTCTTTACACGCGGCAGGTCCGCGTCACCATTTTCACCTGCTGTACCGTGACGTACGTCGTTTATGAAAACTACGGAAGCCGGCTGCCCGGTCTTAACCTTCAGCGCACCGGTTGCGGTGTCACCGGCGGTGGCCGCGCTGCGTGCCTGCGCATAGCCAAACCCCGACAACAATACAATGACGATTAGAATACGAGCACCGCAGGCAGGCCTGGGCATCTGGCTATTCTTTGTATAACCGCCGGTAGTTAGCGGTGTATCGAAGAACCCCCTGAACATAACCTCTCGTTTCGGAGAACGGTATCGATTCGATCCAGTCCTCAATGTCCATCGATCCTCGTTCGGCGATCCATCGTTGAGCGCGGCCCGGTCCGGCATTATAAGCCGCGGCCGCGTATTCGATGCGCCCGAACTGCTCGAGCAATTGAGCCAGGTAGCTCATGCCCAGCTTGATGTTCAGCGTCGGGTTGAACAGGTCCGCCGCGCTGATTGTGCCGCTGCCCTGACGCTTTGAAATCAGTTGCCCGGTTGCCGGCATGACCTGCATCAGTCCTCGAGCACCCGCTCGCGATACCGCTGACGGGTTGAACACGCTCTCTTGTCTGATCAATCCTGCTGCCGAGTACGGATCAATCCCGTACCTGCGCGCTTCCTTCTTGATCGTGTCCCAGTTGTTCAGTGGGAAGAAGATCTCCCAAGCCTCGCGAGGAATATCATTTTCGCGATATGAGTAGATATCCGGATAGCCGCGCCGCAGCACCAGCGTCGCCTGAAAAGTCTCGCCTTGTCTCGAGTACAGAAGCGCAAGCCTCATGTTGAGGCTCGGCGAGCCGGGTGCTTTCTCGAGCGCTGCATTCAGCTCTCGAACAGCAAGGTCGTAGAGGCCGATGACTTCGAGGTCATCGGCCTTCCCAATTCTTGGCGCTTCCGAGCCGTCCGCAGTTTCGCGAACCGCGCCCACCAGCAGCACGTTTTGCTTTATTTTTTCCAGGTCCGACCCGGGCTTTGCTTCTTCCGCTCTCAGCAGCGAGTCGGCAGCCCGCAGACGAGCGGCCCGACCAGCGGCGATGTACCCGTGATAGCCAAACGTGTACCGCTGACTTACAAGTTCATAGAGGGCGAGCGCCCGCGCTTTCTTTCCAAGACGCTCCTCGGACTTTCCGGCCCAAAGCCCCGACTCGCCGATGAATTTGGATTCAGGATAGCGATAAGTGGCCAGGTGCTGTTCCAGAATGCGGGCCGCATCGGCGTAACGCTTCGATTGATAGGCTTGCCAACCCAGCATGTAAGAGGCTTCTGCAGCATCAGACGTCCTCGGGTACAAGGAAAGTACCTGGTGGTATCTCTCGGCTGCTTCGATCTGACGATCATCTTTCTTGAGTGCGCTTGCAAGCGCGAACAGAGAATCCTGAGCCCAACGCGTGCGAGGATATTTGGCGATCAGTCGATCAACTGCTGCCCCGCTCTGGGCGATTCGATTCGATTTCCGAAGCGCTTCGGCAATAAGCGAAAGGGCCTCAGCATGAGTTTCCGGATTCTGATCGGTTACTTTCGCAAGCTCGGTGGCTGCCTGAGCCGGTTGTTTGTTGTTCAAAAGGCTCGCGCCGTATCTGAGCGAGACGGCGTCGCTCGCCCGACGGTCAGGAAATCCAACAAACAGTTTTTCGTACGCAGCCGCGGCATCAAAGTATTGTTTGGCTTCAAAGATTCGATCGCAGCGCGCCAATTCTTCCGCATAGCCGGCGAGGTTTGTTTTTGGCGATTTGCCCAGCGCTTCCAGGCGTGACTCGGCTGACGCCGCTGCTGTCGTAGCCGGCAGTTCGTAGTAGACCTGAGTATACAGCCGGAGCGCTTCGCCTGAATTTCCGGATGCCTCGAACGCCTGGCCGGTAATGTACAACGCATCAGCGTCGTTGTTGTCGGCCAGTTCCTTGATCCCCGCGATCGCCCCGCTGGTATTGCCAAAGGCGATTTCAGAGCGTGCGGCCGCCAGCCGTGCCTCTCGCACCTTCAGCGACTCGGTGTGCTTTGCTAGAAGTTCCTGGTAGTCTCGCAGCGCCTGCTTGTTCTCGCCCTGTGCCGCCTCGCTCTCCGCCTGGAAGAACCGCGCGTAGTCGCCGATCGACGTCGCGTTCTCGATCTCTGAGTTGTCCAAGGCGGCTACCGCTGACTTGTAGTCCTTTTGGTTGTACGCAGTGTAGCCACGAAGAAACCGCGCGAGGGCGGCAGCGCGGCTACGCGGGTAGCGAGCCTCGAACCGAATGAGCTCTTGCGGCTGGATCACCGATCCGGAAGTACCGGCGACCAGCGTCCTCAACTCCTCGATGCCGGCTTCCGGACCTGGTCGCTGTCGCTGGCAGGCTACGGTGACCGGCATTGTCAGCGCCGCGACCGACGCGGCAAGTAGAATGGCTATATTCAATGCCGAGACTCTCGGCCTCATACCACGGCCGATCTGCGCGCTGCGTTTGATCCGCATCAGTGCTTCCTTAGATGAGTAGTCGGGCTCGTCCGATCCGGGGGCAGAAGAATTATCATAGAAGATATCTGAGGGGTACAAGAGATTTCACACGGATGATGCGCGTTATCTGTCACCGTGACACGCACCCGGCGCTTCAGGTCTGCAAAAGTGGAGCAGTAAAGATTCTCTCAGGCAAAGTGAACGCCGGGTCGTTCACGTCCGGCGGCTACAACCACCGCTGCGAGCGAAAACACCACCACCGCGATAAGCGCCATTGTTTTCGCATAGCCCATCCGCTCGGCAAGAGCCGACTCGAAGTACACCACCGACGCGGAAAGCAGCACCCCGCACTGATAAGCAAAGCCCGGTAGAAATCCCCTGACCGAGTTCGGCGACAGTTCTGACAGATGAGCCGGTATCACTCCCCATGCGCCCTGAACCATGAACTGAATCAGAAAGGCTCCAATAACCAGCAACGCGAGGGTTGAAGAAAATGCCCAAAGCGGAATCACCAGAATTGCGCTCAATAAGGCGATGATCATTGCTCGCCGTCGTCCAATCCGATCCGAAAAGTAACCGAACAAGACTCCGCCCGCGATAGCTCCCACCATCGATATTGCGGTCATCACCATGCGCGGGCGCGGCCCAAATCCCCATTGCTTTTCGAGCAGCGTCGGGTAGAGGTCCTGCGTGCCGTGCGAAACAAAGTTCATCATCATCATCAAGATGGTGAGGTAGAGGAACAGCTTCCAGTGGGAGGTAATGGCGCTCCCAAGCTGCCCCCAGCTTTCATGCCGGTTCTTTTTCCATACTTCGGATTCCTTGACTCGCAACCTCACGAAGATTGCCAGCAGCGCAGGAAGTCCGCCGAGGAAAAAGAGTGGTCTCCATCCCCACATCTCGAAGAACGCGAAATAACAGAGGGCGGCAAGCAGAAAGCCGCAAGCGTATCCCTCCTGGAGCAAGCCTGACAGAACGCCCCTCAGACGCGGCGACACCTTTTCCATGGCCAGGGATGCGCCGACACCCCATTCGCCTCCCATGCCGATCCCGAACAGCGCTCTTAGCACCAGGAACGTTGTGTAGTTCGGCGCGAGACCGGAAAGCACTTCGATGAATGAGTAGAAAATGAGGTCTACGATGAGAGGAAGCCGGCGACCGTATCGGTCAGCCATCAGACCGAACAGAAATGCGCCAACCGGACGGAACGCCAGGGTCAACGTGAGCGACAGCGCGATTTCCTTGTCGGTCTTGTTAAACTCTCTTGCGATCGCGGTCAATGAGACGCTGACCAGAAAAAAGTCAAAGGCGTCGAGAGTCCAGCCCAGGAAGCCCGCCAGCAGCGCTGGTCTGTGATCCTCGGCAGCGCCGTCTAGAGCGGAAGACCCGATCTGTTCACCAACAGTTTTCGTTTCCATCAGGGGACAAATTTTAAGTTCTGAGTTCTGAGTCCTGAGTACTTTTAAGGCAAAGTGGATGGTTAACGCAAAGTCGCCAGGTCGAAAAGTGTGCTCTCTACGACCTGGCGAAACTGAGTACGGACTTCTGCGTTCTGAGTACCGAGTTCTGAGTTCTATTAAAGTAAAGTGGACGAGTAAACTCGGAGTCCCGACTCAGGACTCAGCACACAGCACTTCTCATGTGGGATACGCGCCAAGCTTCGCGGCGTCACCTTCTGCGAGAGTGTTCACCAGCTCATCGTAGAAGTAGTCCACTTTTGTTGATACCTCTGGAGTGACGCGCTTGTCATACATCTGACGGCTGCGGTCGATGTCTTCCCGCAACCGGTCATACAGATCTCTGTTGGCTCTTCCTTCGACCACCTTCTGTTCGTTGTATAGCTTGATCTCGCTTACCAGCAGCCTGGCGAAGCGCCGCGCATCGTTGTGCATCTTCTCTTCTTCGTCGGATCTGGGCGCTCGAGCTGTCTGCGCTTCAACGTGAGCCGGTGCAGGCTGCGAGGGTCGGACTGAGGAACTCCACAGGTTACCAGACTGTGCCTGCTCGGCAACTGGAGTTGGAGCCGCCGGCACGGGCGCGGGTGCGGGCCTCGGCCGGAGTTCCGCCGAACTGTGAGGTGGCTGAAGCGCCGCCGATGGCGGAGTCAAAGGGCCACTGGTAGTCGCACGATTCTCAGCGAGTGAGCCGGATGTAGTCCGGCCCGCGGGCTGTCCCTCGGGCTTGCGAGCGCGAAGCGAAACAAGCTCGACAACGAGTCCCGCGGTATTCACGAGCAATTCGATGGCTTCGACGTTGGTAGCCTCGTCGCCACGATCCGCCGAGTCTGCATAGAGTACGGCAGCGGCTTTTCCGCGAACTCGCAGAGGAACAGTCAGGATTCGCTCCGGGCTGACATTGCCAAGTCGTTTTACGATTGGAGCGTTATCGGACTGCTGGTCTACCGAGCCGTAGAAGGTTTCTTGTGAGCTCAACGCGGCTCGAAGTGCGGTATCCGACTGAAGCGGAACTGAAAGGCCTCGGATTGAGGTATTCCCAACGCCGTCTTCCAGGCCTCGAGCGGCCCACGCCAGGGCGTTGCTGCCTTTGACAACGAAGAGGACGATTCTTGGAGCAAAGTTAGCTGCGCGCGAAACCAGGGCGTTCAGAACTTCGGCCTGTGTTTGTTGTTGATCCAGCTCCGCTACCGAATCTCTGAGGAGAGCGATATCGGCTGTAGCTCGTACGCTGTCTTTGCTGGCCTGGCCTATTTGGCCGGCGACTTCGGCAGTGATGTGGCTGAGGCCATCGTCGTTATCGGGTATTGAGGATGCGGCATCGGTGCGCTCGAGCAATCTGGTGAAGGACTCATTGACCTCTCGCTGCAGTCTGCTGATGTCTTGCTCGAGCATTCCAACTCGAGAGCGCACCAGTTCCTCAATTTGCTGGCGCAGCCGAATCTCACGCTCGTTTTCCACTTGCTCCTCCCACTGTCAATGAATGGTAACGCGCGGGGACTTTTAAGGGCTTGAGAATTTGCGAGACCGATTATCCCGCACGGGTTATGGCTTGTCAATAAATACGTTTTTGGAGTGGTTTCCGCTCTTGGGTTCGTAACCGTTACCCC
Organism: Blastocatellia bacterium; assembly: GCA_035315885.1. Classification (GTDB taxonomy): domain Bacteria; phylum Acidobacteriota; class Blastocatellia; order UBA7656; family UBA7656; genus DATFXM01. Next base: position 6,914 of record DATFXM010000075.1, on the reverse strand, counting down.
CGACTTAAGTTCGGAGTTCTGAGTTCTGAGTTCGGAGTACCGAAAACCCACTCTCGGCTCAGAGTCCGAGACTCAGGACTCAGAACTCAGAACTTAAGTGGTTCGAGACTCAGGACTCAGAACTCAGAACTTAAGTTATCGCCAACCCTTAAGCATACTTGTCATTTCCAGACCGGGCGGGTATTATTACTGGCTTGCTGAAGAGTGGGCTTGGCCCACTTTTTTTCTTGGTAATAAATGCACGGCCTGAACCGCGAGGCTATCGAACGAATCCTCGCACGAGCGATTGAGGGTGAGGGTCTCGAGCTAGTTCACTGGGAAGCGGTGGGGCCCCGAAACAAGTTGGTTTTGAGGGTGTTCATCGATAAACCCGGAGGCGTGAACCACGGCGATTGCGAGACCGTCAGCAACCGGATAGGGGCTTCGCTCGATCTCGAGGATCTGATCCCGGGAAGCTACACTCTTGAGGTTTCCTCGCCGGGAATCGAACGCGGGCTTTATAAGCCGGCGGATTACGAGCGGTTTGCAGGTCAGCGGCTCCGGCTCAGAATCGCCGAACCGATCAATGGCCAGCGCAATTTCCGTGGGAGACTGGCCGGGTTTGCAGATGGAAACGTCGCCCTCGAAGCGGACGGCGTGGGCATGATTGAAATACCTTACGAGAAAATCGTTAAGGCAAATATCGAATACGAGTTCTAGCAGCACTGAAAAAGGGACGGAGCTATGTCAACCAGTCCAATCGCTCAAACGATTGATATACTGAGTCGAGAAAAAGGAATTGACCCACAGGTGATCATCTCGGCTATCGAAGACGCCGTGGTGACCGCCGCGCGAAAGCAGTTCAAGTCGGGCCAGGAACTCCGCGCCCGCTACGATCAACAAACCGGAGATATCGACCTGTTCGCGTTGATGACCGTCGTCGAGCTGGTGCAGGACCCCGCCACCGAAATTACACTCGCCGAAGTCGAAGAAATGGGGGTCGAAGGCGCCGAAGTAGGCGACCAGCTCGAGTTCCCCATGCCCAAAGAGGAACTCGGCCGAATAGCCGCTCAAACCGCCAAGCAAATCATTTTTCAAAAGGTCCGCGAAGCCGAGCGCAATAACGTCTATTTCGAGTACATCGACAGAGTCGGGGAGCTCGTGCACGGCTTCGTTAAGCGCTTTGAGGGAGGCAGGATCATCGTCGATCTCGGAAAAATCGAAGCAGTCCTGCCCAGGACCCAACAGTCCCGCGCCGAAACTTTCAGCCAGGGCGAGCGCATCCGCGTGGTGATCAACTCCGTGTCGAAGGAGGCCAAGGGCCCGCAGGTCGAAGTCTCCAGAACGTCGCCGGAATTGCTCAAGCGCTTGTTCGAAATGGAAGTGCCGGAAATCTACGACGGCACCGTCCAGATCCGGGCGGCTGTTCGTGAACCCGGCGACCGCGCCAAGATCGCAGTCATCTCCACGGAACGCGACGTCGACCCGGTGGGCGCGTGCGTCGGAATGAAAGGATCCCGCGTGCAGGCGATCATTCGCGAGCTTCGCGGGGAGCGAATCGACATCATCGAGTGGAGCGAGGACCCGGCGGTGTTCGCCGCTAACGCACTCTCGCCGGCCAAGGTATCGAAGGTCGAAATCAACAGCTTCGAGGACAAGAAGCTCACAATCACCGTGCCCGAAGACCAGCTCTCACTGGCCATCGGAAAGAAGGGCCAGAACGTCCGCCTGGCCGCCAAGCTCGTAGGCTGGCATATCGATATCCGAAGCGCTGAAGAAGCCGCGCGCGCAGCCGCCGCTCAACTCGAAGCGGTCATGGCTGGCGGCGAAGCGACCCTCACCGATATTCGCGAAAGCCTCGCCCTGGACCAGATCACCGCCGAACGGCTGAAAGATCGGGGAATTGAAACTATAGAACAATTGGCTGCAGTCACAGTCGACGAACTCGTAGACGCCATCGATATCAGCCTCGATCAGGCCAATGAGATCATCGATCGTGCTCATCGGCTGAGAGCCCAGAAGCAAATGCGTGAGGCGCGCGCAGCCGAAATGGCTGCCGCCGCGGTGCACGACGGGGCTTCAGAAGACACCGAAGAAGCTGTTCTCAGTTCCGAGGCGCAAATAGTAGAGGAAGCAGTAGTCGAAGAAGACGCAACCGTAGAAGCAACCGCGGAACCGGACGAAGTCATTCAACCGACCGAGACTGTTTCCGAAGCGGCGGCTGAGCCCGAACACGGCGAAGCCGAAGAGGCGGAAATCGAAGAAGCGTCTCTCGGAGGCGCTGTCTCGCCGGACGCGGCGCTCACGCAGGGGGCTGGTGCCGACATCGAGCAATCGATGGCTTCTGCACAGGCTGAGGCACACGGCGAAGCAGGGGGAAGCAAGCAGGACGTCGAGCGCAGCGAACATGCCCACAACAATACTGGCGCGGATACAACGACTGAACACAGAGATGTCGAGTAGTCGCGCCCCCAAAGCAGCAAAGGCGGTTGTTTCGTGGAATCGCAATTCGGTATGTCGAACACAGGAAACAAAATCAGGATCTACGACCTGGCGAAGGAACTCAAACTCGATAACAAGCGAGTTATCGAGGACGCACGGCGGGAAGGCGTAGACGTGAACGTACCCTCGAATACGTTGCCGGCGGATGTCGCCGATCGCATTCGCACGAAGTACTTCCCCAAGAAAGCCGCGCCTCAACACGGCCCGCGACTGGTCAAGCACGCCAGACCGATTGAGCACCCGTCAACCGGCGAACTGCTTGAGCCGGCCGAGCACGTCGAAGTGGCCGCAGCTCCGCCCCACTCCGCGCCGGTCGAAGCGCCACGCGAACCGCTCTCTGCCGAGCCCGAATCCGCTCGACCGCGAATTCGAGTACTCAAGGCGGCGCCGCCGCCACCTCCTTCACCAACGCCGCAGCAGCCCAAGGTCTCAGTCGCTGCCCCGGCACCCGAGCCTGGCCCAATAGCAGAACCTGCGCCTCCACCGGCGTCAGCACCAAGCGGGCCGCAGGTGCGAGTCCTGAGGCCCAGACCCGGCGTGTCGATGCCGGAGCCCGCGCCGCCGCCTGCGCGAGTCAACGTACCAGGCCGCAGACCCGAGGCAGTAGCTACTACTGCCGCGGCGACAACCGATACGACTGCTCCAAAGCCGCCTTCGCGCACCACCTACATCCCACAGGACACCGGCCGCCCGCGAAAACGCACCAGGCGTGGCAAACGCGGCCCGGGTGAAGGTGGACACGAAGAAGGGAAGCACGTCGATTCGCCGCGTCACACAAGAGGCTCCGGGTTCATACCGCCTAAGGCAAAGCCGGTCTTCACCGAGTTCAAGCCGATCAAACTCGTGGAGGGGACTACCCTCAAAGACTTCGCAGAACGCCTTGAAGTGAAAGCCAAGGATGTCGTTCAACTCCTGCTCCAACGCGGGGTGATGGCAACGATAAACCAGACCCTGAACCAGGACATCGCCACCGAGATCGGCAAGGAATTCGGTTACGACATCAGCTTCGCCCCGTTCGAAGACATGATTGCGGAAGCCGAGGAAGAAAAGATCATCGAATCCGGAGAAGAAGAGCTCGTGCCACGTGCTCCGGTGGTCACGGTCATGGGTCACGTCGACCATGGCAAGACCTCTTTGCTCGACGGGATTCGCAAAACGAGTGTCGCCGAAGGCGAGGCTGGCGGAATCACCCAGCATATCGGGGCTTACTCGGTCGATGTAGCAGACCCGGATGATCCGGAGCGGCTCCGCCGGATCGTATTCCTGGATACACCCGGTCACGAAGCGTTTACGATGATGAGAGCACGCGGAGCGAGAGTGACCGATATCGTGGTACTGGTGGTGGCTGCCGACGACGGCGTCATGCCTCAAACGATAGAGGCCATAGATCACGCTCGCGCGGCGGAAGTGCCGATCATTGTCGCTATCAATAAGATTGATAAGCCCGAGGCGAACCCGGATCGAGTCAAGCAGGAGCTTTCTGATCGAGGACTGCTCTGGGACGGTTGGGGTGGCGACACGGTGATGGTGGAGGTTTCGGCAAAGAAGCAGCAGAACCTGGATTCGCTGCTAGAGATGATCATCCTCAGCAGCGACTTGCTCGAGTTGAAAGCCAACAACGAGCGGTTGCCATCTGGTGTTGTGCTCGAAGCCAAGCTGGACAGAGGCCGCGGCGCGGTAGCAACGGTGTTGATCCAGCAGGGCACGATGAGAATAGGCGAACCGTTTATCGCCGGTCAGATCTTTGGCCGCGTCCGGGCGATGTTTGACGACCGCGGACGTCCGATTTCCGAAGTGGGACCATCGACTCCGGTCGAGGTGCTTGGGCTGCAGGGCGTTCCAAGCGCGGGCGACCAGTTTCAGGTTGTTCAGGATCCGACTCAGGCTCAGCATATCGCGACGCAGCGGCAGATGCAGGCCAGACAAGCGGCCATCGCAAGGACATCGGCACGCGGTCTGGAGCAACTGTTCTCGGATAAGAATCAGGTCAAGGAACTGCTGGTGATTCTCAAGGGCGACGTGCAGGGTTCGGTCGAGGCAGTGCGCGATGCGCTTAACAAGCTTTCCACCGAACGAGTGAAGATAAGGATCATCCGTTCGGGAGTAGGCGCGATCACCGAGTCGGACGTGATGTTGGCGGCGGCGTCGTCAAACGACATGAATCGCGCGGCGGTGATCATCGGTTTCAACGTGCGACCTGAAACGCGGGCCCGGGAGATCGCCGAAGCCGAGCACGTAGACGTGCGGCTGCACACGGTGATTTACAAGATCGAAGAGGAGATTCGGAACGCGATGCTGGGCCTTCTTGACGCCCAGAAGCGCGAGGTTATTACAGGTCACGCGGAGGTTCGGCAGATTTTCAGAGTGCCGAGGGTGGGACAAGTTGCCGGCTGCTATATCGTCGATGGATCGATTCGGCGCACGACCGCGCGGGTTCTTCGGGACAACGTAGTTGTGTTTGAGGGCAAGATCGATTCCCTGAGGCGGTTCAAGGAGGATGTAAGCGAAGTGAAACAGGGGTTCGAGTGCGGTATCTCGATCGAACGGTTTCAGGACATAAAAGCCGGCGATGTAATCGAAGCTTACATGACTGAAGAGGTGGCCCCTACCACGCTGTAGAGAAGGCGACTGCCTGCCTAAGGCACGGTTGGTTGCAACTTCGGTGCTTACAGGTTAGGATTTCCAGTTTAATTTGACGACCGCTAAGGCTGGCTGTTGCCCGAAGGCTGGCTGTTGTATGTCCGGTGCGAGTATGTCCGGTGCGAGAATGTCCGGTGCGAGAATGTCCGGTGCGAGAAGGCCCCAGCGATTAGCTGAGCAAATCAAGGAAGAAGTGAGCCTGATAATCTCGGGCGAACTCGAAGACCCCCGAGTCGGACTGGCCACGGTTAGCGAGGTCCGGTTGAGTCCGGACTTGCGCTACGCCAAGATCTACGTCGAAATCTCCGGGACCGAGGACGAGGTCAAGGAGTCGATGGCCGCGCTTCGGCACGCGGCTGGCTTTATCAGGCACGAGCTGGGTTCGGTGCTGAGGATGCGTCGAACGCCGGAGCTTCATTTTGTGCGTGACGAGACCGATGAGAAGGCTGCAAGAATCGAAGAGTTACTTATCCAGGAGGTGAAGAAGGCGAACGATCGGGAACTACCCGGCGAGCCCGGTTCCGACGTGCCGAAAGCCGATCGGTGACTGGTCGCCTTTACGACCGCGGTATGTTAAGCCAAGTAGTACAGCTCATTGAACAGAAACATTGCTTCATGATTACGTCGCACATCAGACCCGATGGCGACGGGCTGGGTTCGGGACTGGCACTCTACTGGATTTTGAAGTCACTGGGTAAAGATGCAGAGGTAGTGCTTCACGACCGGGTTCCGCCCGCCTATATGGTGCTTCCGGGGTCGGAGCTCGTCACCGTTCAGGATGACCTGACCGGAGCTTACGATGCGGCGTTTATCATCGAGTGCAGCGATGTCGATCGTCCCGGACTTCCGAGCCTCAGAAACCAGTTCGTAATAAACATCGATCACCACTCGACTACCGAACCGTTTGGCGATATCAACTGGATCGACTCCACGTCGGCGGCAGTTGGGGAGATGATCTACAATCTCTCGAAGGCGCTTGGAGTCGAGGTCACCAAGGAAATCGCCGAATGCATTTACACGGCCTTGCTGACCGACACCGGCAGCTTTCATTTTTCAAATACCACCGAACGGACTTTGAAGATAGCGTCGGAGCTTGTCAGACGCGGCGTTGAGCCGGCTCGAATTTCTCAGGCGCTCTACTATTCGTATCCATATTCGCGGATCAAACTGCTGGGGATGGTCCTTTCCGGGATCGAGCGGGATGAGTCAGGCCGCGTCGCGTGGGTCACGATGGACCGCGACATGATGAGTGAGGCCGACGCGTCGGAGGAAGACGCGGATGGTATCGTGAACCATGCGCTGTCGGTCGGGGACGTCGAAGCGGTTGCGTTTTTCAAGGAGCTGTCACCCGGAATATATCGAGTCAGTCTCAGGTCGAAAGGAAAGACTAACGTTGCGCGAATTGCCGAGACTTTTGGAGGCGGGGGGCACAAGAATGCCGCCGGCTGCCGGATACAGGGAGACTTTTGCGATGTGAAGCGGCAGGTGATCGAGGCTCTGCAGGCGAGCCTGGGCGTCACCCCGGTCTCGGCCTAAGAATTTCAGATTTGAAATTTCAAATTTGAGATTTGAAATCACTACTGTCCGGTTAGATCTGCCATAGATTTAACTGGTTAGCAGAATTGGTTCTTTGAAAGTAGTCATCATAGTTCTCAAACAGGCTTAAAATGGGCGTTTTTTCGAAAAGCGTCAGACTCAAGACCTGTAGAATTGTGTAGAGGTCTTGTTTTATTCCAATACGCTTTTTGATGATCGCCACAAGGACGTAAACCGAGATTGCCGTCCAGACCTGG
>DATFXM010000074.1:0-3141 GCA_035315885.1 Blastocatellia bacterium | reverse complement strand
TGGCCGCCTCTTCCCGCGAGGCACCGTCGAGCACGGCCGCAATCGCTAACAGCCGTCGCGCCTGCGCAGCATCTTTCGCTCGCTGGGCAAAACGGCGAACCTCGCCGGCGGTGTAGTTCGTCCGCACCGGAATGGCCTGGCCCATGGCAAACCTCCTCAGTTTGCCATCTTGAATCATGCCCCGATCGATTCGGGAATCCCTAGAGAGTCAGCCACTCAGCGGCTTGGTAGAAGACATATGCTGTCTAAACCAAAACAACCCAATCCCGACGCTTGCTGCGCTGGCGCGGCGTGCCGAGCAACTGCGGGCCGGAATTGACGAGGCGCTTAGTCGCGTCGTTACGGGCGACCTCAAGAATTGTCCCGGCGCTCCGGAGGCGGTACTTCGCGGTCCGAGAATGGCGCGGTTCTGTCACGGATATTGCACGTGCAGCAGGGTGCGGAACGAAGTTGAAGCGAAGGTCTATGCGGAGGCGAAGGAGAGCTAGTGCTTAAACGATGCGAACCCGGAAATAAGCTTGGCGGCAGACTTCCCCGGGCGACGAAAATTTGTACCTGCACACAAAACCGTTTCGCGAGGCGCTGAAGGAAGCCTAGGACCCGGACGGCAGCAGCGCGGTCATGGCCAAACAGACCCGAGCGGGTTCTGCAAGCTCTACGCTTATCTGGAGCCGGGGGCCATTCAAATCGAAACCGTCATCACAGAGCTGAGTGACGAAGAGCTTGCGTCGATGATCCAGAACCCGCGGGCGCAAACCCGCAGCAACAGCAGATGCCCATGCTGACGATGGCAGGGTCCTCGATGCCGAGAGCCGCAGAATATCCTGAAACATTTGCCCTGCGATGGCGATCTCAGCCATCTGGAAGGCGGACATAACGGCCGTGGCTCACCTTCGCGCCGATCTTGATCAGTTTTTCCTTCAGACTGGTAACAATTGCTGTTGCCCTTTGACTAATGAAACAGCTAACTTTCAAAACACCGCTGAGGTATTTTACGAAGCCGGGAGTGTACGCGGTTGACGTGGAGATCGATGCACTGCCGTTGCAGCCTGACACTTAATACGCTAGACATCGGTTGCCGCTCTGGAGATTCAGTATCCTTGGACTATATCCCTTCCGCATTACAGTTGGAGGTCGGCGGGCCCAGGGACTCCGAATTTTACTGTCTATGGGTGCGCTGCCGTACGATTAACTTGGTACGATTAAACAGCAGATGGGTATGGAACCTTGAGGGCTCCACAGACTCATCCTTAATCTGCCGCACGATTGCGACTGCCGTCTGAGGCTTATCGTGATTCCGAAGATCCTCCACTTCTGTTTCGGCCTCTCGTCGAACGGAGGAGATTGGGGTTTGCTGCATTACGCTTGCGTCAAGAGCGCAGTCGAGCGTCTCAAGCCGGAACGCGCTTTTTTGTACTACGAGTATCGACCGCGTGGCCCGTTCTGGGAACTGACAACGAAAATAATTGAATGCAATAAGATTATCGCGCCACGTGCAATCTTTGGCAACCCATTAAACCATTATGCACATCGCGCGGATGTTCTTCGCCTTCAGAAATTGATAGAAAGCGGAGGAATTTACCTAGACTGTGATGTTTTCGTCCACCGTGGCTTTGATGATCTTCTCGACAACTCTGTGGTATTGGGTCAGCAAGGCGATATTCAGCAAGGCGATATTAAGACGGTTGGACTCTGCAACGCGGTGATCCTGGCGGAACCCGGCGCACCGTTTCTAAGACGCTGGTATTCACAATACAAAAACTTCCGATCGATGGGGCGCGATTCATTCTGGCACGAACACTCTGTGAAGCTGCCGCTTCAGCTCGCTGCAGCCCACCCCGGAGAGTTGACGATCCTCGGTCCCCGAGCATTTTTCTGGCCGCCTGCCCACGACGAGGGGCTAAGAAGGCTCTTTGCATCTACTGACCCTATTCCGAGCGATGGCGTCTATGCCAACCACCTCTGGGAAAGCAGGCCATGGTCGAATTATTATCTGCGCGATCTGACGCCCGCCCGTGTCAGACTGATCGATTCCAATTTCCACCAATGGATTCGTCCTCTCATTGCCGACCTTCCCGATAACCTGGGGCGCCCTCTTTCTCTAGCCGCGCCATCCAACTGCTCAAAGAGCGGCCAGGAGACTGGCCCGGCTCACGAATTCGTCGCGTCGCAACCGCTTTGCGGAAGCGGTATACATTGATCGATCGCACCCTTCGAAACCGGCATCATCTTAATCTTATCGATCCAGTCCTTCGCATAATGGCGTCGCTGGCATCAAAGCAGCTTGGCTCAGACTCGAACTTGATCAGCTATTTGCATCGCCGCAGGACCTTCCAGTCGATTTACCGCCAATTTCTTTGGGGAGAAGACGGCAAGTCTCCTTTCTTCTCGGGATTTGGTTCAAGAGATCGGCATGCCGAATTATATGTTGAAGCGATGGTTCCGTTATTGGCCCAACACAGCGGTACGTCGAGGGAAGAACTTGTGATAGTAGACCTCGGATGCGGCGATTTCGCCGTCGCCTCCGCGTTACTCAAATCTTTAACGTCACTTAAACCTTTAAAGGGAGTACGATATATTGGGTGTGATATCGTTCCCGAACTAATTGACTATAACCAATTTTGGTACGGTACTGCCCCATACGGCTTGACGACTGTTGAATTTCGAAAAATTGACATAGTGCGCGATCGACTTCCCGACGGCGACGTATGTTTGGTGCGCCAGGTGCTCCAACACCTCTCAAACGCAGAAATCACCACAATCTTACCCAAGTTGACGGCATACAAATACGTATATGTCTCGGAGCATTTGCCAGTTACCCCAGAAGGAATGCCTAATCCGGATAAGCCGATGGGGGCAGATATCAGGTTTGACTCGAATTCGGGGCGCGGCAGGGGCGTAGAACTTGATCTGCCGCCGTGGAACCTGACGCTCCAAGAGATAGTACGTACTACCAGCGCGCAAAAAATAAACGAAGTGATCGTTACACACCGAGTCGTCTCATTTGATCGAAAACCAGCGAGCTGATGTTGTAGCTCCGAACGACCGGACACGGTCAGGTCTTGCGTGAGCTGCGATGAACTCACGGGTGAACGATATCCGAGAGCCTTGTGGGGGTGAACTTCGTTGTAGTGAGCGATC
>DATFXM010000073.1:0-15408 GCA_035315885.1 Blastocatellia bacterium | reverse complement strand
TTGCCCCTCCACTAGATCGCAACACCGCCGCTTTTTTTCCTTATACACAACAGAGACCGCTATTCAGCCGAGCATCTTGTTCGAGAGTTCACGACTTACCCGGGTTGTGAGCTGCCTTACCAAACTCTTTTTGCATTAGGTTCATCCGTATCAACGTCTATTGTAATGTGAGGTCCTCTCGGTCGATGAATCGGACCCGGCCATACGATGTGACTGGAGGTTATGAGTCGCCCCTATTCTTATATAAGAGATATTACCCGGAGCGTCTTGTCCCGCGCCAAAACAACTATTTATTTCCTACTAACGCTGTGGTGATTAAGCTGTCCGACTCCCAGCGCGGTCTGGCCGCAGCATAGCGGCGACAACCCTTCTGCTGGCGAAGAATCGGTATCGCTATAACAACACAATCGCCCAATCAACTGCCAAACAAGGAGTAGAAAAATGCCAAAAGCAAAAGTTGACCACGAAGCCATAGATGAAACTACATCTACATTTGTTGTTCCAGAGCCAACTCCAAGCGCGACCAAAGGATTTATCGGTTTCGTTCCTGTCGCCGAGCCGTTTCCAACAGAAGCAGGTCAGGAGTCAGCTCTTCTAGCGGCCGAAGACGATCCATCTGCGGTCGCACTTCCGCAGCCGCAGCCGGGTCCTGCTATTCCCTTTCCACATCTCTGCAAAATCAACCTCAGAGCAGGCTGCTACCGCATAACGCTGCAGCCCAAAACGGGCACCAGCATATTTCACGGAACAATGCGAGTGGAGAAAAGCGGAGTTAAGACGGTCGTTAGCGGCGACCTCTACCGCTTCTTGAACCCCGCCATAGCTCTACCTACACCCGTGGTTCCAGCCGCCAGCGCAGCCATTCGGCCGGCGCCATCGAGCTTTCTTCCGGTAAAACTGGGCATACCGATTTACGCGCGTGACAAATATCACTCGTACCTGAAGGTGACCAATATCAAGATGCCGTCTCTTCTGGCAACTAAGTGCGCCTTCACCATCACTGCGCAGGAATACGTCTACACGCAGCCGCCGCCGGGCCAATTCAACGGGACGTTTCCGCCTTCACCCGGGACCCGGACGATTGATATCGTGCTTAGCAATGCGGTCCCTCCTCCCGGCTATTCGAGCGAATACTTCGAGGGAAAAGTCTTTCAGGCGGGCGTTGAGAAAGGCACCTTCAAGATGGGATGGGTCTCGACATTCTTTCGAAAGGCAACCGTGGAAGTCGACACGCTGAAAGGGGCCGTTGCGCCACAAGCCGTTCCGGCAATCTCCGGCGGTGCTACAGAGGACTTCAAGACCGTTTTCAAAACAGCGGGATGGAACTTGAATGTGGTCTTCGATCAGAAGGACATTCCGGTGCCTGCCGGAGTGGTCGCCACCAATTGTTGGTCGTCAGCGGATCTACACGCCCTGATGCTAAACGTCCGCAATCCCGCCACTAACCTGGACAAGGAATGGCACTTCCATTTGATCGTGGTGCCCGCCAGGCTGGGTTGTTCGAGAGGCATAATGTACGATCAAATCGGTGTTCCCCGCGAAGGGTCTGCAAGCTTTAGCGATGATGGATACCCGGCCTCGGACTCGGCGTTTTTCGGAACGGCGACAAACCAGATGCAGCGCAATGTGCCCCGTGCGTACCTGCGCAGTGCGAGTCACGAACTCGGACACGGTTTCAATCAGATCCACCAGGAACAGGAAGGAGGCGCTGACAACTCCATCATGACGACAACGCCGAGCGTAGCCGACGTTCTCGGCACCGCAGCAACCGGTGAGCCTGGCGTGTTTCCAACTAATATCAATCTCGGATTCAACGATCATGTGCGCCATCACCTGATACACTTTCCAGACCCTGCGGTAAGACCCGGTGGAATGACCTTTGGCTCAGGGCATAGCTCGACAGTCCCATCGGCGGACTCGGACCGTCACTACTTTTCATCGGACGACCTGGAACTCACAGTAACGGCAGAGCACAAGCAGATCAATCTGGGAGAACCGCTCCAGCTCGCCTGGACCCTGACCAACAGGTCCGCTGGACCGATACCGGTTCCAAACGATGTCCGCATCGAAGCACTGTCCGCATATATAACCGTCACCACGCCGAACGGGGTGATTCGACCGATGCCCACATTCATCATTGAATGCGAAAGCTCCAAGATTGCGAACCTTGAAGCGGGGAAGAGCTTGACCGCCGAGACGCGACTCTACTGGAGCTCTCGCGGCTTTGCATTCGACCGACCAGGGGGATACGTGATTGAGGTGGATGTGATGTGGGCGATTTCAGGAGTTCCGTTCGGCGTCAAGGGACGCACCGATGTCTGGGTGAACTTCCCACAGTCGGATACGGATAACGCTGCCGCTGCGGCGCTGCTTCATCCCGAGGTTGGCAAGTACGTTGCCCTGGGAGGCGGCGCCACTCACTTGACTGAGGCGGTTTCGCGTCTCGACGAGGTTTTTGGCGGCATCGCCGCGGGCGCCACAGATCGCCGCGGAACCGCGCCGGCTGCAATGAGGGGTTATGCAGGCTTGCTGCCCACATCTAGAAGACGCGATGTAGGCGCGGCAGCTCCACGGGCGCGTGCCAAAGGACGCGCCGAGCGAGGCAAGAAGCGCAAGACCGGTGATAAGAACCGCTAACTCGCCCCCTTGTTAAGCTGCTTAAACAAATCTGGGAGGAAGATAACTTGCGCTTAAACGGCTGGAGTACTTCCTCCTACCACCCTCAGTGAAGCTCAAATTGCAGGAGAAAGAATATGTCTATACAGATCACAATTGATATCTTTAGCGGTGTCCCAAACCCGGTTATCGTTTTAAGCTCGAAAGAAGCTCAAGCCGTACTAGAACGTTTGAAACCTGGGAACGCACTCGTCGCCGATGAAGCTGAAAAGGCTACGACTCCAATTCTGGGCTACCGTGGATTAATCATTGAGCAGATGGGACCATCGCCCGCCGACGAGAGTTTGCCGGCACGTTTCCGAGTAGCTTCAGGCGCTCTAGTGGGCGGCGGATTGGCCCACCGAGCAGCGGATGTTGATTTCGAGAGCTACTTCTTCAGCAGCAAGGGGCCCTCCAAGAAACTGAAGGGAGCGAAGAAGCTGCTGACGATTGTTAGGCAAGAGGTCGAGCGCGCAAAAGAGACTCGCGATCAAATTACCATACCGACACTCCCGTTTCCCATAACACTGCCCTGCGCGTGCGGCCCACTCTATGAACCGGGGTGGTGGAACGACGGAGGGCAAAAGCAACATAACAACAACTGTTACAACTACGCGACCAATTATCGGAGCGATACTTTCGCTCAACCTGGGAAGGCGGCAGGCGCGATGTACACGCAACTTACTTGCGCTTCAGTTCGACCTGCGGCAGTGAAGGACGATCTTGAAGACCAGCCCGGCGCAAATAATAAGTGTCCGCCGGAGGGACATCTGGTAGCATTAGTTATGGCGCCGAACATAGACTTCCATTGGTTTCGGAAAGGCAGAAATGGGTTCTGGTCGCATAAGCCCGGTTCCACTGCTGTGACCAACGTTGATAACAGCGGGCATTTCATCCCTGACCCGCGAACGGCGAACCGAGGAATGTATACGGCTTTCTGCACGTTCATGGTTGTCAAGCATGGGCACATCAAAATCAAATGAAGGTTCAGTCAAGTATCTTGGAGGCGCTTCGATGTTTTCGGGGCGCCCCGATCCCACCTGGTCGGTTAGTGATGAAGACGCCAGGCGGCTGCAAGGTCTCTGGGAATCACTGGAGTCGTATGACGGCACGACTCCGCCCGCGCCGGTGCTGGGTTACAGGGGTTCTTTTTTGAAGGGCCCAGTTCGCGAATGGTTAGCCTATGGCGGTGTCGTCACCTTGAAAACCCCCGAAGGTTCCGAGTCGCGAAGGGATGAGAACCGGCGATTTGAAGCACTTCTACTTTCTCTCGCCCCGCAAGGCGCGATCCCTTCTGAAGTCCTCGATGAAGAGTTGCGACAACGCTGAATCCATCCGGCAATATCCGCCCATAGAATCAAGGAATTAGGCCGCCTCGCAAAGGTAGCCTTTCTATTGCCCGAAGTAGATCTTCAGTCAGTCGCTGATCTCATTTTCAGAGCGGACCCCCCTTGCCAGCAGCGCCACTCAGAGGTTGCTTAAGCCGAATTGCGATGACGCTCTGTCCCTCAAAGCGTTTTCGGCTGCGTGAGGATTTTGAAAGCCCTGCTCGAGACACCAGTCGCGCGCGAAAGCGTGCCGCTCACCTCCTGCTGTGGCTGGCGCTTGGCTGTTGGTCCTCCGCGTCCGACGCGCTCGCCCAATATGGCTTCGACGTTATCAACACCGCGCCCGCAGATCGCCTTCCAGCGTCATCTCCATAACCCGGGCCTGGCAGCGGCGAGACCGGTCGATCGACACAATTCCCGCTGCCGTTTGCCGGCTTTGCGTAATCAGCGAACTGCTCTTTGTTAAATGGCTTCAATGGTCCCTGCCGCCTGCTTCTGAATCCCATCGGCATTCCCGATACCGCGAACTTTAGACAATCCCCTCTTCAATAATCAGTCAAAGGTTCAGATGCGTAGAGGGATTCACGACGTGAGGCGATCGACCCCGACCTGCGTTATAATAACCGATGTGTCAGTCGAGCACATGACGGCGTCGCCAGCGCTGCTCGCGAGCCAGACCAGCAGCAGGAATAGAGTCACAACTTGGTTGGACTCAGGTTTGCTTCTCATCCTCCACAAACCGACATCAGATCGGGTGGCGGAAATTCACTCTTGCCACCGGGAGTTATTCATCGACCAGGGCACCCACTCTCGTGAGAGCGTGTTCGTTCCCACTTAATTCGGGGATTTCTACAATGTGACGGAGCTTCCACTGAGGAGGTGGTTATGAGCAAAAGGCTGGTAGTGATGGGTCTGTTTGGTTTTGTTTTCTTCTTCGCCGCAATTGAGGCAAATGCGCAATCTGATCAGGACGTCCGCCATCTTCTGAAACGACTGGAAGACAACGCTGACCGATTCCGAAGTTCCCTGGATCACGCGCTGGATCACAGCTCACTGAACGGTTCGAGAACTGAGGACGAGATAAACTCGTATGTGCACAGTTTCGAGAAGGCGACCGACCGGCTCAAACACGACTACGAACACCACGGAACAGATCCGGACAACGCTCGTGAAGTGATCTTGAGAGCGCGAAGGATCGAATGCATGATGCGCCAGTACGACCTTGGTCTCCGCGCAAAAGGAGACTGGCAAGTGGTGCGGAATGATCTGGACGCCTGGGAGCGATTCTACGGATTCGCCGGCGCGGGTGCGTTGAGTAACCAGTATCGAGCTCGTCAGGTAGCCTGGCGAAGCAATCTTCCATGCGATTCGTCGTCGACACACCTTAGTTCCCATACGTCAGGGAGTTCCCATACGTCAGGGTCACACGTTCACACAACCGCCCGAAGAGTGCAGTCGACTCGAGTCCGAACATCAAAGCCGGCCTGCAACTGTCCGAACTCAGGCAAAGGTCATTAACGATTGGTTTTGAGTTTTGAATCTGATGTTGAAGGGGGTTCTTCGTTGCAATTTAGATTACAACCACCCGCCGACGAACCCGGCGCGCCGTAGTCCCGTTAACGATATACGAGCATGTGCGCATCAGATTCCATAATAAGCCAGAGCGATAATTCTCAATCGCCAGAGCGATAATTCTTAATCGCCAAAACTATAGGTCCCTGGTTGAGCCCTGCCATCAGGCCTTCGAGTCCCTTCGCTGGCTCCATAGACCAGCAATTTAGCCACCTTCCGAGTCGCTTCCTTTATTTATTGCTCATAAAGTTTCCCAATCAGGCCAGTTCTCTCTATTTAACCTCTCTAATCGCAAGAGACATAAAGCCCAGGCCGGCAACCGTCAGAAGATCTCAGCGGTTTGAATAGCTGCCGCTTTTTGGCGTCCTCAAAGTGAATGTGCGGGTTGTACTCTCAAACGTAAGACTTTTTGAATGGTTTACCGCCTCGCTTTACGTCTAGTTATTTGGGCCCCACACGAACCTCGGCACCGATGTCTAACGAAGGAGAATAAGCCATGAATGTTAGCAAACAGAAGAACGGCTTTTCAGTGAAGGCATATCAGGGCGATGCCAAAACCCTTCTTGCGTTTAATCTTCCAAAGACAAAGGCCAGGAACCTGGCTGGATTCACAATTCAAGTCAGTCCCGATGGGCAGGAATCCTTTTACTTACAGAATCGGCTTCAGTTCAAAGACCTTTCGAAGCATGCGCAGGACGCAAAGCTCCCACCGACTTCCAGTTTCAATGCTCCGATTCACAAATTCAGATGGGTGCATGTGCCGGGCTCACTGAACCAGGGTACGCGGCCCTTCTTCGGTCCATATACGTATACGGTCACACCGAGGTACTTTGATGACAAGGGATCCTTACAGCCCATCGACCAAACTTTGAGCGTGGCGGTGAAGGTCGAAGTTGGGCCATTTGCAAAGGGAAAGATCGAAACTGGTTTTACACGCGGCTTTACTCAGTCACAGGCATTTGTGCATCACTTCGGGCGAAACGCGGTGTTTCGTCCTAAGGGGAAGGAACTCCTTTTCGACACGTCGAAGGTATCCGGCAAGAACAACCTCGGGCAGGAGTATACCTTCGACGAGGAATACCAGTGGCTCGGGTTCACCGCTCGAGAGAAGATCTTCGCCCTTGCAAACGAAGTCCTACACAACAAAAAACTTCACCTGGACGTGTTCGCCTACGACCTCAATGAGCCGGATCTGATGAAGATACTTTTGGAGCTGGCCAAACAGGGTCGCATTCGTATGATCCTGGACAACGCTGCACTGCACCACAACACCAATTCCACAAAATCGAAGAGTTCAACAAACGCGACAAAAAAACCCAACGGACCTAAACCAGAGGACCAGTTTGAAAAGCTTTTCACAAAGTCAGCAAAGAAGCCTGCGGAGATTTTGCGAGGGAAGTTCGGCCGCTTTGCTCATGACAAGGTGCTCATAGTTTCGAGGAGGAATGCATCGACTGACGACCCGAGTAAGAATACGCCGTTGAAAGTCCTGACCGGTTCGACGAACTTTTCAGTCACTGGTCTATACGTGAACTCCAACCACATACTGGTTTTCAATGAACAAAAGGTTGCCGCCGCTTACGCGCAGATTTTTCAGGTTGTATGGGACGGACATGTGAAGTTGAGTTTTAACAAGAGCGAGGAGGCCAAAGAGGTGTTCTCGTTCAGCACCGACCTGCCAAAAACGGAAATCACCTTTTCTCCGCATCAAGAAGCGGATGCCACGGAGAACCTCAACAATCTTGCAGCCCGCATTGCGCAGGAGGAAAAACAGGACGACGGCAGTGTGCTGTTTGCGGTCATGGGTCTCGATAAAGGGACAGGACCGGTATTACCAGCACTGCGGAACTTACATGCGGATCAAGACATTTTCAGCTACGGGATTTCGGATACACCCGGCGGTATTCAGTTATATACGCCACGCCGGAAAACGGGCGTGCTAGTATCCGGCAAGCCAACAGCGACGAAGTTGCCACCTCCCTTCGACCAGGTACCTGGGGTTGGCCTCGGACACCAGGTACATCACAAGTTTGTGGTTTGCGGCTTCAATGGAAAAAATCCAGTGGTGTTCTGTGGCTCATCCAACCTTGCCCTGAAGGGCGAAGAAGTAAACGGCGATAACCTGATTGCGATTCACGACCGTGACATCGCTACAGTTTTCGCTATCGAAGCGTTGACACTCGTGGACCACTTCGATTTTCTTGACCGAAGCGCGGCCAAAGCAAAAGCAAAGCCGGATCAGATTAAGGATGCTTCAAAGCAAGAGCAGGCGAAGGCAGCTGGTTGGTTTTTGTCGACCAATGACAGATGGACCGTGCCTTATTTCGATACCAATGACCTGCGCAGCGTGGACCGGCAGCTCTTTGCTTAATGTGCCTGGTCTGCGGTGATCAGAAGCGCGATCCAATCTAGAAGACTCAAGGCGGAAGCCGCGGAGGATGTCGAGGGCTGCATGACAGAGCTTAATGCGTTGCGCGCGTACTTACGAAGAGGGTGCTGAGGACTGGCGCTCTCACATTGTCTGCTATTGACTTCCAGGAGCGACGATTCCGTTCTCCTCTGTCGCGAGTGTTCCTCCACCGACAATGGCAATCTTCAGCAGAGCACGTTCCAGTGTTCCAAGTCGCCGTGACTTATTAAGTGCGCGTTCAACAGCGTGACAGGCTTAGTCTATTTATCGTCGCGATTGTTTCGCTGGTCCGCCGTAAGAGTCAATGCCAGCGTAGCCCAGGCAGTCCCTGCGGTAGAAATGAACTGATCCCGCCCGTGGGGAAACCCGCTTTCCAGGTACGGCTGCAACCAGATGGATCGTGATTTGACATGCCATGACCCGTCACTGGCCTGCGTGCTCATTAGATAATCGACGGCCCTGCGGAAGACAGGATCGTTGACGGCCATCCTGCCAGCCGAGCCCAGCGCAAACAACGCTTCGCCCGTGGCATAGGCGTCGGAGGACAATTCCGGCAACTGGCTCCAGCCGCCGTCGCCGCGCTGCAGCGCTGCAATGGATTTCGCCTCCTCGCGGATCGCCGATGCCGGCGCTCCTCCCCAGGCAAGCCCTAGTAGCCTGAAAGCATGATCCTGGTTCGTCACCGGTGTAGCCTTCTCCAGCCAGGCCACGGAACGGGCGATGGATTTTTCGCAACTCAGCTTTTCTGCCTCCGGGGCATAATGCTTCATCGCATAAATCGCCAGCGCCGCTGTCTGAATACTGCCCGAGTTCATCGGCGGTCGACGACTCTCGTTGATGCGCCAGCCGCCCTCAGCGGTCTGCGATGCCATGAGATAGCGGACAATGGCGTCCGTCACCTGGGTCCGCGGTTCGTGATTCATCCCCGCGTCGAATAATTCCCAGGCTATGCTGGGGCTGACGATTACAAAGTCCATCAACTGCTCGGCCGTAGCCGTCATCGTTGCCGGCAGTTGCGGAAACTTCTTCATAGACGTGAGCCCGTAATCGCGAGCAAGGCCAGTGACTGCTGAAGGCAGGCTTTGCGAGTGACAGGAGTTGCACCCTGCCGTCCGTATGAACTTGTCGCTTTGCTTTTCGAGCAACACCAGAGAGTTCCTGACCGCGGCCAGAATGGAGCGATCGCTGACACCGACTGGCATAACCTTTACCGCAGCGTTGTCCGCCGGCGTTGAAGATTTCGCGCCGAGCAATCGGGCCACTTCAGTGTGGCCGCGTTTTGCGGCGAGAGCGCTGGCCGGCTCGTCGTAATCGCCGGTGAAGCTGGCGTCAGCGCCCTTGTCCAAAAGCAGCTTGATGATACCAGCCGGTATTGCGTCCGAGCTGGCGGCGAACATCAGGGGCGAGTAGCCGCGGAAGTTGCGGACGTTCACCTCCGCGCCTTTGGCGAGCAACAACTCGACAGATGCCTGCACCCCCGAGGTGGCCGCAAAGCCCAACGCCGTTTCGTTGCGCTTCGATTTGACTTTGACGTCCGCACCCTTCTCGATCAGCAATCGCACGGCGTCCGCATTGCCACTGGTGCACCCGGACATCAGCGCGGTTTCGCCGGCTCCGTCGCGGGCATTTACTTGCGCCTCTTTCTCGATCAGCATTCGTATGGCTTCGACATTGCCGCGGGCGGCCGCCATCATCAGCGGTGTTTGTCCGTTGGCGCTGGCCAGGTTGGGATCGGCGCCTCTCGCAAGCAATAATCGTATAGTAGGAACGCCGTTACCCAGCATGGCTGCCAGGAAAAGCGGCGTGCGTCCTTGCGCCTGCTTTGTGTTGACGTCGGCGCCTTTCGACAGCAGCAGACGTACCTTGGCCTCGTCATGGATGGCCCACTGCAATGGCGTCGAGCTGCGGCGGTTTTTGGCGTTCACGTCGGCGCCGTTGTTGATGAGCAACTCTAGATTGGCCAGTGGCCCGTAGCCGGCGGCGTGATGCAGAGCTGTCGAACCGCCCTCATCTTTTCCATTAATCACCTCTGGACTGGCGGCGATCTGTCGCTCGATCTCAGGGCGATTGCTGGCGCGCACCGCGGCGATCAGGGCTGTAACTTTAGGGTCGACCGGAATGCGCGGCGCCTCCGCAACGATGTCTGTGCGGAACTCTGCGCCCTGATCGATCCAGGCGCGCAGCATCCCAATTTCATCGTCGGAGAGCGCCCCTGTAGGAGGCATCTGCAGGCCCCCGTCGCCGTCCACCACGCGACGGATCAGCTTGCTTGAGGCGCTGTCTCCGATTTTGATGACGGGACCGTAATCGCCTCCACGCAGTGCATTCTGACGGAGGTCAAGCCTCAGGCCGGCCTGCTGCACATCAGGCCCATGGCAGGCGTAACATTTCTGTGCGAGCAGTGGCTGAATGTCCTGCTTATAGTCAACTTTCCTCGAAGCAGCTGGGGGTAGCTTGATTTGGGTCGCAACTTTGCCAGAAGCTTGCTTTGATGATGTCATGCTTAATGCCAATGCCGCGACAAACGCGAGAATGACGAAGTGTTTTAACATTCTGGATGATTTGAAAAACATAATCAGACCTCCTTGCCGGTTGCGTGTGTAAGGAATCTATTTTCGTGTTGGTTGTGGATGCTGGATTTCAGCGTCTTGACGGCTGCTTCAACTCTTTGACCAATTTCTCCAACACATCCAACCGCGCCCGCAACGCTTTGTCCTCTGCTTTAAGCCCGTCATTCTCCACTTTCAGTGATTTAACGCCCTCCAGCAGCAGGGCCGTCAGCCCATCATAGGAGACGCCCTTGTAGCCTTGGTCGCCCCACGCCTTGACCAATTCTGGAAAGACCGGTTCGACCTCTTGCGCGATAACGCCAATCTCGCGGGGCGCCGGTGATGGATTCGCGTTCGTCCACTCAAACGAGATGCCGCGAATCTGTTGGAGCTTGTCAAGCGTGTGGATGAGCGGTCGGATATTGGTTTTGACTCTGACGTCGGAGAGCGGGTTGTAGCTCTTAGCAAACACATCTCCGTCATTATCGACTCGAAAACGTTCTGAGCCCCCACCAACGCCACCGAAAAGGTCACCGCTTCCGGTGCTGGTGGCAACGACGCAGCGGCCGCTGGAACTGACCCCCTGTACGCCGGTGCTGCTGGTGCTTTCGCCGCGGACACCAGCGGCGCTCGTGCTGATGCCCTCGACGCCGACGCTGCTGTCGCTGTTGCCCCTCACACCACGGCCGCTGCTGCTGAAGCCATTGACGCCGGTGCCGCTATTGCTGTTTCCAATGACGCCGGAGCTGCTGGTGCTTTCGCCACGGACGCCAGCTCCTGAGGTACTGTTCCCAAGCACGCCAGTGCCCGTAACTGCTGCCCCAAGCACACCCACCTTTGGATTACCGAGAATGAATTCGTCTTCAACTATTCCGTTAACACCAATGCCGTCGTTGGATTTACCCAAGACACCAATTGCTCCACTCGTTCCAGCAGGAGCCGTGTTTGTAGCTGTAATAATCCCTTCCAGGGTTGAGAAGGTCAGTGCGC
The DNA here is from genome assembly GCA_035315885.1 of Blastocatellia bacterium. Classification (GTDB taxonomy): domain Bacteria; phylum Acidobacteriota; class Blastocatellia; order UBA7656; family UBA7656; genus DATFXM01. The sequence continues at coordinate 3,904 of DATFXM010000073.1, read as the reverse complement.
CGAGCGACCCAGTTAGGGAAAGCGGCACAGCAACTCCAAGCGGCGAAGCAGAAGTGCCGTTACCTGTGAGCGTTGCGTCGTGCGCCACAGTAAACAGCGAACCGGCTGCCGATGTCGTCTGCACAGTACCATCAGGGAACTTGAACCCGCCGGCGGTCGACTGAATCACACCCGCCACGGTCAGCTTCGACGTGGGCGAGTCGGTGCCAATTCCGACAAGACCGTATTTGTCTTCAAAGATCGTCGAATCCCCGATGAACGAGTTGCTCGACGTGAACCCCCCCCACTTCGTGAGCCTGCCCAACGTGCCGCCACCAAGCACTGTCAGGTTGGGTCCGGCAGCCATCGGACTGGTACTAAACGAGGTAGGCATTAGACTGAACCCACGCCGCCTTTGTGCGTGCTTCTGTACCAGCAGATTCGTGAGTTGATGCATGCTGCCATCTGCTGCGGTGCGGCTTATTGGCGTCTGCCCGCGAGCGCTGCTGATACTCACGATCAGTAGCCACATCAATGCGGATGTAATCTCTCGCTTCATTTCCTTCATTGCTCGCTCCTTTCTCATTATTGAGTTGGTGTCAAAAGCGAGCCAAGGCAGATGTATAAGCGCCCGTCCGTCCTCTCGACGAAATGAACCTGCGCGGTTTCCGCTTGTTGATACATCTCTCGAGCGCTGACACGGCGAATGGCTGCGGCTTCGTCTACGGTCACCATCCGTGAAGGCTCGCCGCACGCCTCACACCACTCCGGCGGTCGCTGCTCGAGTCTGCGGACGACAAGCACCTGATATTTCTCGACGACAATCTCGGTTCGCCTCGTTCGTTTCATATAACGAGAGGCGACCTTAGCCGAAGGTGTGGTCAAAAGTCTTCAAACCGCGCACACATTTTTGTCATTTTTTCTCACAAGAGTTCACAGCGCGGTTTGCAGTGGATACGAGCGGCAAATGCACGAGGAAGATTATCGGGAATGGAGAGAATCGAGAGGACGAGACAGGGTCGAAAGAGACGATCATAGGAAATTCAGCCACATAACGGTACACGGATAAACCAGCAACCGAGCCTGTGAACAGGCATTAGACCTACGAGTAGCTATCGAGTCGGAATTTCATCAATCCGGCAGGCCAAGTTGCGTCGCGAGGATTTGGAAGCGAGGCTCCGCGCGTAGGGGGTCGAGGTGCGGGTGCACATTGAGAAAAGGCATCCAGAATGAGTGTTCTTGATAGGAGGTTTCGAGCCATTTTAACGCCTGCTCCTTTTCCCCGAGTTGGGTGTAGCTCTCCACCATGCGGAAACGCGCCACCTCCACCTTGTTTTCTACGTCTTTCTTGGTCCGTTCCAGAACCTTCTGCCAGTAGGCTTTCGGATTCGGAACCATAGCCGCATCGAGCAACTCGACTTGCTGCGGTGAGCCGCCTCTCTTGAATACGCGGTGCTTTTCGTCCGCCGCCAGCGCCTCTCGGTACAGCCCCTTCTGCTCGTAGGCCCTCCGCAACTGGGAATAGACCTCGCCGTAACTCCCGTCCATCTCGATCACCTTCTGACACTGGGCTATCGCCCGGTCATAGTCGCGCGCGAAGAAGAAAACCCACCCCGCTGCCGACTTGACGACTACAGAAAGCGGGTCAAGCTCTTCGGCGCGTTCGATCTCGCGCACGGCCTCGCCGTGACGCCCCATCGCCGAGAGGAACTCGGCGTACCACTGGTGCGCGGTCGAATAATGCGGGTTCAACTCGATGGCCCGCCGGTACTCTTGCTCGGAGCCACGCCAATCCCAGTCATAAAAACGGCGTATGTCGGCGAGCGAAGCGTGCGCCTCCGCGAGCGTGTCGTCAAGCGCCAAGGCTCTCTGCGCCGCCGCTTTCGCAGCGGCCGCCGCTTCGGCAGGCGACAGCCAATCGTAGTCGGCGAGCATCGTGTAGCTGTCGGCCAATCCTACGTAAGCCAGCGCGTAATTGGCGTCCTCCTTGATCGCCTGGTTCAAATAGTCGAGCGCCCTGCGAAAGCCTTCGCCCGTGCGCTTGTTCCAGAAGTAACGCCCCTTCAAATAAAGCTGATAGGCTTCGGTATTTTCGGTGTAGTGTTTGGTCAGCAACCTTCTCTCTTCACCAGTGAGGCGAAAGATGAGCGCCTCGGCCACTTTCTCGGATATAGAATCCTGCACCTTGAAGATGTCCGTGTAGCGTTCGTCGCATTTGTATGACCAAAGGGCCGCGCCGTCTTTCACGTCGAGCAGCCGGACGGTCAAGCGTATCGTATCGCCAGCGCGCTGGATGCTGCCTTCGAGCACCGTCTCGACTCTCTGTTCGCGCCCTGCGGCGAGCGCGTCATTGTCTGCGGCGGCATACTTGCGGACGGCGCTCGTCGGGCGGACGATGAGTTTGTTGATATTGCCGAGGCTTGTGATCAAGGTGTCTGCCATCCCTAACCCGAGATAATCCTCGCCCTGATCGCCGCCGAGTGATTTGAACGGCAGCACGGCGATCGAGCGTACCGTGGGCGTTGGCCCCCAACTGCGCGTCACGCCCGAAAACCACAGTCCACCAATTCCTGCGCAGAGACAGACGAGCGCTATCGAGGTGACGAGGGCAATTTGCCTGGGCCTACGATTGGCAGTGTTCGTCAGGCTTCTCCCGATGAGCTTTCTTTGCGGGCAGTCTTGCAGCAGGCGCGCTGCTTCTTGGTCAAGGGTCTCTTCTTCGGAGGCGACGATCCGTAACCGGTCATGCGTTTCGACGATGAGGGTGCTATCGGCCTCTCCGGTTTCGGTCACGCGCGTCAGAAATCGATAGCCGACTTTTGGCACCGTCTCAATATAAAGATGACCGTGTAGGTCATCGCCGAGCGCTTTCCTGAGCAGGAAGATGTTTTGCGAAAGGTTGCGCTCTTCGACAATCGTGTCAGGCCAGAGGCGGGCCAACAGCTCATCCTTGCTGACGACCGAACCGCTCTGCTCAACCAGCGCGACCAGCGTTTCGAACACCTTTGGCGTCAGGGAGACAATCGCGCCGTCGCGCAGCAAAAGGCGCCGCTCGAGGTCCAGGCAGAATGGGCCAAAGTAATAGATGTGTTTGATCTGCGCGCTCATTTGCTTAAGGCCAGCGCGATCGCCGCCCAATTGGCTGCGGCGGCAGAAATCCATCTGTCCTCCTATCTCCAGTTACTGACTTCACCCGCCTTGCCATACAAACTGGCTGCACGTTGCGTCAAAGTTGGTCTTGGCCGTCTATGAGCAGGAGCCTTCAGAATTTCTTCTACAGGCTACTTAATTCTACCGCGGGCCTGGGACTGTTGTCTCCGTCTGTACAGACAGGTTTATGAAAGTTGTGTGAGGAATAGCTACGGGCTCAGACAAGCCTGTTACGCAGGGCCTTGGCGACCGCCTCACTCTTGGAGTGGACTTGCAGCTTGTCGTAGATGTTGCGCATATGGAAGGCGACCGTCGTGACGCTCGTCCGGACTTCCGCTGCTGCCGTCTTGTAGTTGTGGCCTTCGACAAAGAGCTTGAGAAGGCGAGTCTCGTGCGGAGTCAATTCGTAGTCGGCGCGCTCCGGAGGGCGGACCTCGCGAAAAAGCGTGATGACGCGTCGGGCAACCTCAGGCGACATGGGAGCGCCCCCAGCCACAGCTTCGCGGAGAGCCTCGAGCAGCCGCGCGGGTGGCGTTTTCTTCAATAGATATCCGCAAGCCCCGGCACAGATGGCATCGAATATGCGGTCATCGTCGTCATAGACGGTGAGCATCAAGATCACGAGCTGCGGGTAACGTTCTTTCAGGATCCGAATCCCATCGATACCACTCATTCCAGGCAAACCGATGTCGTTCAGCACCACATCTGGCAGTTCGTGGGGGATTCGCTCAAGCGCCTCTTCCATGGAGCGGTAGGTTCCCGAGCAGCGAAAGCC
>DATFXM010000072.1:0-25229 GCA_035315885.1 Blastocatellia bacterium | reverse complement strand
GCACGCTGTTTGAAAGCAGTTCAACGATAAAGATCAACCATCCGATGCCCCACAACATCGCGCCCGTCAGCCCGCCGGTGAAGTGTTTCAGGTATTTGAATCCCTGCTGCCGGAATCCGCTCCCGATGTAGTAAAGAAATGAAGTCAGACCCAGCGCTCCGGTTACGTTTATGCTCTCGGTTGGAGCTACGAGCCCAGGTATCTGACCCATCAGGTTTCCGATCAGAATGAATACCGCGAACGACCCGATCACCGGAACGTAGCGCCGGCCGTAAGGCCCGATGACCTGATCAAGCAGACCGCGAATTTGCTCTACGATGATCTCCAAAAGCTGTTGACCCTTCGAGGGTCGATCCACCGACAGGTTGCCCCGCATCAGGAGCACAATGGCGATGATGATGATGAGCAGGACCACCACCATCACTACGTGTCCGGGAATTATTGCTTCGCCGGGACCCGGTTCGTGCCAGTGTGCGCCGAACAGACCATAGATTTTGGGCATAATGGCTCGCTCGATGGCGAGCACTGTTCCGCCGAAGAGGTGATTGGCTTGCTCTACGAGCCAGGGCTCGGCGTGACCGCCCGAATGTTGTGCGGCCGGCTCGCCGGCGTGTTCTGCGGCAGGCTGGTGCGCCTCCTGGAGAAGAGCTAATAGTGCCGTCAACATTTGTCAGGATCTCCGTTGCGTTCGCCCGAGCGATTTGATCGTAGTGTAACCAGCCTCGATCAGTATCGCTATTGCGGGCGCGAACAAACCTGCGATTATTGCAGCCGCGTCAACGAACCCTGTCTTTGCCGCGGCCCATCCCGCTACGGCAATGATCAACCACCGGGCGATGAACTTCACTTGTGTGCCTGGAGGTGTCTTGTCGGCTGCTGCTTCGAAGATGTCGCGAAGAGAGGCTCTCAGCCAGCGGTAGTTCAGGAGTGAGAGCGCGCCACCAAACGTGAGCCCTAACGCCACCCGAAGATTCAGAAAGACGAAGGAAATGATCGTCGCCGCCGCGACAATATAGAGGCTGCGGCGCCAGATTCTTTGATCTACGGCGTGGTGGTCGAAATCGTCTTGGGCGCTATCGACAGAGTCTTGCAAACGTGGCTCGTCTCCCGGTCATTTTCGAAGCGGCAGATTCTATCAACGCACTCCGCGGAATGTCCAGAACCAGCTCCGCGAAGCTCTTGTCCCCGATATAAGCGATTGAGTAAGTCGGGCTTCACGCAAAGGCTGCCAAGATTCGCAAAGACCGCAAAGCAGGAACACTTTGCGGCCTTGGCGAAACTTGGCGCTCTTTGCGTGAGACCTGAGCTCTGTTGGTGCTTAATAACGGGGACAGCGCCAATGCCAATCCACGAGAACGCTGGAGAATCTCTCTTCAGTTCTTCTTATCTTCCTTTGGCTTCGTGAGATTGTAGGTCGAATCAATATGCGCCTTCTTGTAGTCACTGTACTGCCTCATGAAGCTCCGATTGAACTTCGCAAACAACATCACCCGCGCAGAAATGTTCGCTTCCCCGAATGACGGCAGCCACAACTCGCCGTCCACTTTTTCCTGCTCGAACGCAAAAGCAGTTGACGAACCAACGGACGCCAGAACGCCACCGCCCAGTTTGAAAGAATCCGTCAGATGAGCTTCCAGTCTCGCAATTTGTCTCGCGTCCTCGTCTACCCAGATAGTACCCGCGAGCTTGCTGATGATATTCTCCGCGCGATTTCGCGGCTTGTAGCCTTTGCGCGGCTCGAAGTCGAACGCGATCACTTCGTGCCCTCGAAAAATCTCCCGACGCACCGAGGTGATCTCGCTGACCCGCAAGAAGTCGGAAATGGTAATCTCGTCGTCGTCCTTAGACTTCTCACCCTCCTCTCGCGCCCGTTCTCGTTTGTGCTTCTCCTTCTCTTTGTCCTTCAAGATTTCTTCGATTTCTTTTTGAACGCGCTTGTCTTCTTTTTCTCGCTCGGAGGCCGACAGCTCTTTGCCGTTGACGCTTATCAGCCGCTCGACATAACTGCCCGCGACTGGCGTCACTTCGTAGAACTTGATCTCAGTTTCCTTAACACGTCCATCGCCGTCGAGCTTCCGCACTGTCTCGGTCATCCGGCAAGTATATTGCTCTCGAAGCTCATCGAGCTTTTCCTGATTGGCGGTGATCGCCTTCATCAGCGGCTCGAGTTCCGGCATCGGTCGCGAACCCTCGGTTTGCGGGTATCGGAATGCGGTGGCGACGATCTCTCCATTGTGAACAACGCGATCAACGGCTAGCGTCACATCGACGTTTCCTCTCTTTAAACGAATCGTAGCCGGTTCCATCAAGCCGTCGACTGGCCGATGATCGGAATAATAGAATTCCACCGGCTCGGTGGAACCGGCGCGCTCGTGTTTGACCAGCAAGCGGGTGGCGGAATCAAAGAATAACCTTATTGTGACGCCCTCGCGTGCCAGCTCGATGATGTCGCACTTTCGCCCATTCAAGTCCGCTGTTCCGGCGCTGGTTGGCAGAATGCGATTGCGCCCCAGGTCCGCGAGGTGGCCCGCCAGAATCAATGCCTCGAGCCGAAGCATCTTCGCGTCGGCACCAAGCAGCGTTCTTAGCCCACGCTCGTCGAGGCGCCACGCCGACTTGCCGTTGTAACACTCGGAGACCTTTAGATCGTGAGAGTCGATGTCGATCCTGAGCTGATCGGGATACGACATCTGAATCGAAAAGGTCCCGCTAGATCCATCGGAGGCTTTCACTGTTCCGCCGAGACTGGCGCGCCGCAACTTGCCCAGAGCCGTCGCTCCAGTAGCCTTCTTCCAACGCTCGATGATCTTTGCTGGGGATGCTGAGTTGGCTGCGGCTTTGCCCCGCGATTGACCGGCCGGCGCAACCGAGAGAAGAAAAGTGAGCGAACAGATTGCCGCCAGTGACAAGCGCGAACGAACGAGGGCAGACGTGCTTTTCATTTTGTTAACGTCCGGGGCCAATCTGATGCTGGCCGTCTCCCAAGGCTGCACTTTAGAATAGCGGTTAGCTCAAAACTCTGTAAAATGCCTGCCATGAGAACGACGCTGCTTTGCAAACTCGCGCCAATTTTGCTGGCGCCATACTTGTTGGTTCAGTTCGCTCAAGCCGCGCAGTCGCCGCACCGCGTGTCGCTCGCCCTTGTGCAGCAGACGACTCAGGCTCCTCAGACACAAACCCCGCAATCAAAGGCACCGCCGCCACTCGCAGAGATGCAACAGGGGCGCGAGCTGATTTACCAGGGAAAACTCGACGAGGCGCTTCGTCGCTTCGAAAAGATTTCCACAGACTACCCGCGAAGCCCCGCAGGAGACTTCTATCAGATCGTAACGTTAATCTGGAAATCGCGGATTGACGCAAAGCTGGACGCCGGGACTCGCGAGTTCGACGCGAAAATCGAATCCATTCTCGATTCGGTCAACACAAAGGCCGAGGCCCTGCGAGCCGCGCCGGATCATTCGATCCAGGATGAAAACGATGCGTTGTACTTTCTGGGCTCGGCGGCCGCGACCCGGGCGCGTATATCGCTTTATCAGAATCACGGACTGCCCGCTGCAAAGCAAGCAAGGCTCGCCGAAGATCTTTTCGAAGAGTTAATCAAGCGCGACCCCGAGTACTACGACGCATACTACGCCCCCGGGGCAATCTATTATGCCGTAGGCATGTTGACTGATACCGCTTTGGCGAAGGTCGTGGTGAACATGCTGGGTCCCAAGGCTCTGCCAGCCGGCGACATCGAAAAGGGACGAAGTTATTTGAGCAAGGCGGCGCAAAACGCGCCGCTTGCCAATATTGATGCCAAGCTGGCTCTGCTCGAAATATACGCGCTGAACGAAAACCGATTTGACCTGGCGTTGCCTATAGCAGTGGAGCTGCGCTCAAAGTATCCGGCGAACCAGGTCTTCACGCGTTATCTGATGAAGGTCTATTCCGGGCTGAACGACCGCAAGAGGCTGTCCGAAATCTGCAAAGAAGTCCTCGGCTGGGTGAAGGAAGGGAGACCGTACTACGGCTCTTTCATGAAGGCCGAGGTAGATCGGTACCTGGCGGAAGCCGGCGACAAATAGCGGTCTATACAATCAGCATCGCGTCGCCGTAACTGTAGAACCTGTACTCGCGTTCTACCGCGTGCTGGTATGCGCTCATAACAAGGTCTCTACCTCCAAACGCACACACCAGCATCAACAACGAAGACTCCGGGAGATGAAAGTTCGTAATAAGCCCGCTGCCGATTCGAAAATCAAACCCGGGATAAATGAATAGATCGGTGGTTGATCTGCCGGCTTCGACCATGGCACCAGCTTGCTCTCGGTCGCGGCTGGCGTTTCCCGCAGACTCGAGCGCGCGCGTAGTTGTTGTTCCTACCGCTACGACCCTTCTCCCTTCTGCGAGAGCCCGATTTATCGAATCCGCCGCCCGACGTTCGATCGAATAGTCTTCTGGTTCTACCCGGTGATCCTCTACGCGCTCGACTCGCACCGGCTGAAAGGTGCCGTACCCTACGTGCAGCGTTATCTCGACCGTTTCGATTCCTCGCTCTTGAAGCCGCTCCAGCACCGCGGGAGTAAAGTGCAATCCGGCAGTCGGTGCGGCGACGGCTCCGCGCTCTTTTGCAAAGACAGTTTGATAGCGTTCCGCGTCCAACCGGTCCTCTTCGTCCCTCTTGATGTAAGGCGGAAGCGGTGTTCGACCAATCCGATCGATTAACTGATCGAGATCGTCGTGAGTCTCGAAGCGCACAACGCGCCTCCCGCCCTCGCGCCACTCCGCTACGTGAGCGATCAACTTCCCGCGTGCGAAGTCAACGCGAGCGCCGGGCAACAGCGCACGCCCCGGCTTTACGAGCGCTTCCCAGACAAGGGGCTCGAGACGTCTGACCAGGAAGACTTCCACGCGGCCGCCCAACACGGTTTCTCCCCGCGGGGTAACGCGCAGTCTCCTGCCTATGAGCCTTGCGGGAAATACTCTGGTATTGTTGGCGACCAGGACGTCGCCCGCTCGCAGATATTCAGGCAATTGAGAGAAGGTCGAGTCAGTGATCGAGCCTGCGCTGCGATCCACTACCAGGAGTCTCGATTGATCGCGGCGGGCTGCGGGCTCTTGCGCGATCAAGTGCTCAGGTAGCTCGTACTTAAAATCGGAGACGAGCATAACATTCGACTATGAGACTGGAGGTTCCAGGTCTGCCGAAATGCTTGAAATTTGCCCGCTCGAAAAGTGGCCGGAATGACTGGGAGCGTTGAACAGATGATCGCGATGCAGCAATGCAGTGAACTGCGCGCCGAACAGCATGATCACACTCGACATATAAACCCATGTCAGCAGCGCGACGCCGGCGCCTATCGACCCGTACACCAGGTCGTAGTGAAAAAGAGGCAGCAGTAGCGCAAACCCGAACTTCGCTCCTTCCCACAGAATTCCAGCCAGTACCGCGCCGGGCAGCGCTTCGAGGAACGGTACCTTGGTGTTGGGCAGAGTGCGGTACAACACGGTGAACAAAGTGATCGTTACCACGAGGCTCGCCAACACAAAAACAGTGGCCCACGCGATGCCGGACATCGCCGAAAACCAGGACCCAAGTCTCAACGGGATTCGGTCAGTGGCCGCGCGCACGCCGCTAACAAATGCGGTGAATACCGCCGAAGCGCCCAACAACACCGAGACCGCGCTCATAACCGCGATGTTGACCACCCTTCCGCGCAAGAAGGATCGAGGATATGTTCCCCATACGCGATTCAGCGCTTTCTCGATGACCGTGAACATCCACGAGCCCGCCCATAACACCACCAGGATGCAGCTCAGAATCACACCTGTCGAGATGTTCGATATAGACTCGATGTTTTTGCTGACAAAGGCCTGGGCTCCGGGCAAGAACGCATGCACCTGCCCGATGATGTAGCGCTCGACGGTTATTCTTCCAAACAGACCCGATCCGATCGCCAGAAGGACCAGCAGAGTCGGAAACAGCACAAGGATCGAAAAGTACGAAACGGCAGCGGAGGCGGAGGTCAGATCGTTGTCCATGAAGGCAATGAAACTGCGCGTCAGTAGTCTTCTTGGGTCTCTTTCGGGCACAACACGATTATACAGCAGTAGGCAGCACGCAGTAGGCAGTACGCAGTTGGGTTTCGGGTTTCGGGTTCCCGGTTTCTGGTTGCTGGTTGTGGGTTTTGGTTGCTGGGCTCCGGACCCATTGCTCTCTTCCGCAGAGGGTTGTCCGAGGACAGTTGTCCGGAGTCCAGCAAAGCAAAACCACAACTCGAAACCAGGAACCCGAAACGCGAAACCAAACTGCCTACTGCCTACTGCGTACTGCCTACTGCCATCGCCGTGATAATATTTTTCTACCAACCATGGCTAGCTTTGATGTAGTGATCGTCGGCGGGGGAATAATGGGTGCATTCGCCGCGGGGGAACTCGGCGGCCAGGGCGCTACCGTAGCCTTGCTCGATCAGTCCGTACTACCCAACCCGAACGCTGCGTCGGTCGATCATTCGAAGGTTTTCCGCTTTGCTTATCCCGACCAGTTTTATGTGCGACTCGCCGTCGATTCGTTGAAGGGTTGGCGCAATCTGGAAAACGAGTGCGACCTCACGCTTCTCCTAACGAGCGGCGTGATTCTACTCTCGACGGGAGAAGGCTCCTTTGAGTCTGACACCTATCACGCGTTGAAATCCTGCGGACTCGAAACTCAGCTCCTTGATGCGCAGCAAACCTCCACGCGGTTTCCCCAATTCGATACGAGCGGGACCACGTTTAGTGTTTTTGACCCGAGCGGCGCTGTGTTGCTCGCCGAGAAGTCGTTGCGCGCCGCGCTTGACGTTGCAATTAATCGAGGCGTGCGAATCTTCGAACACAGCCGCGTTATTGAGTTGCGATCGAGTCGAGGATCGGTAGAGCTTCGAACAGAACAAGGAGACAATCTCGTTTGCGCCAAGGCAATCGCCGCCGCGGGACCCTGGACGCGTCTCCTTCTGCCTGAGCTCAATAAGCGTTTGACTACAACCCATCAGGACGTCGCGTACTTTGAGCCAGCGGCTGACCGTGCAGCTAGCTTCGAGCCAAACGAGTTTCCGATCTTTATCGAACTGGAGAGCGGGTTCTACGGGTTTCCAATTCACCACGATGGCGCGATGAAGATCGCTAATCATCATAAGGGCGCGGTCGCCGATCCGGACACGGACAAAGAAGGAGTGGCCGATGGTTTTGTTGACGATTGCCGGGCGTTCTTTCGCAAATCGATACCTGGACTGGCGGATGCGCGAGTTGCTGAAACTCGAGTTTGCTTCTACAACAACACGGCCGACGATGATTTCATCATCGACTGGCACCCGGATCTCGAAGGCGTGTTGATCGTCACCGGATTCTCGGGACACGGATTCAAGTTTGGTCCGGCTATTGGCCGCATTGTCGCTGACCTCTTGTTGAAGCGGCGGATCGATTTCGATTTGGATCGATTTCGGCTGTCTCGGTTTGAAACTTAAAATGGAGGGGTGGAGCTTTGATCAGAGTTCTGGATGGCGGGGCAGCAGTAATAGCTAAGGCCGAAGAGGCGAATAACGAAGGGACCCGGCGTTTTCACGTCGCGATTTCGAGAGCTACCGGCGCACTGGACATCGCGCAGACGCTGAGCACGTATGGTCCCGGCGCTGCTCCTTCGCGCCGCAATCCAGCGGCTGAAGAGGTGCTCTACGTCTTGAGCGGCGAGGGGATCTGTTCGATCGACGGTTATCGCTACGATCTCCAGGCGGGCACGGCAGCGTACATTCCGCCGGGCAGCGTCTTCCAGGTTGAGACAGCGGAAGGTTGTCTCACGACCGTGAGCGTTTGTTGTCCTCAGGAAGATTCGGTTGAGGTTGGGGTATCGATGCCTCGGCTGGACAGTGCGCGCACCAAACCGTTTCGAACAGTAAATGAGCGGCAGCGACAGTCGATACAAACAGGGGATCGATACTTTAAGGTGCTGGTCAACGAGGTCCTCGGTGCACAGAGGGTAACTCAGTTTCTGGGCACGATTCCGCCTAGCCGTGCGCCGATGCACCACCACACGTATGAAGAAGCGATCTACATCATCGAGGGAGAGGGAATCGTGTGGACTCGCGAGTCGAGTGCCGAGTTCAGAGCGGGTTCGAGCATCTATCTTCCGCGAGGGGTAAGCCATTGCCTTGAGAACAATGGCTTTGCTGATGTGAAACTCCTCGGCGTGTTTCATCCGCTGGGCAGCCCAGCCGTGGCCTACGATGATTGAGTGCTGAGTCTTAGCCCCCTCGGGGTTGGATTTGTTAAACAACTGAACCCAGGGTAGCCGCGGACGGCAACCCTTGGGCTATCTTCTTCCACCCCTTCGGGGTTTCCACTCAGCACTCAGCACTTCTTCATTTCTTCCGTGGAGATTGGCGTGACAGCGCCGTGGCCAGAGGCACTGCCTCTTGCGGCATTGGCACCTTCCCCTCGAGTAAAATGTCGCGCGCTGCAATATCCTTGCCGTAGAAATCCCTGATATTGTCCTTGTCCTGTCTGCACGTTGCTCCGTCTAGTGAGATGCCCGCGAACAATCCTTTCGCCCTCGAATACGTCAGTATTTCAGCGTCCAGACGCACGTTAGTCTGCGCAGCAGCCTCGCGCCCCACCGGACCCGCAGCAGCGGAAGCGTCGGCGCCGATCGTGAACTTGTCTCCGATCAGCTTGTCGATGCCCTTGCGGTTCATTATCAGCATAACTATGTCCGATTGCTGAAATCCTATCTGCAGACCGAAGCTCCCGCCTTCGATCGTAATGAAGGACGGCGCGGTCCAGTTCTTACGCTCGGGTCTTCGGCACATCACGACGCCCTTGCCATACTTCCCGCCGAATCCAAGCCCGCCCTTTTTCAATCCGGGCACAATGGCAACGCACTCGGACTTGGACAACAAATCCTCCGGGATGCCTTTGTCGGGCGCTCCCATGATTTCATTGAAGACCTCGGCGGCTCGCTTGACTCGCTGCACTTCGTCTTCGCGTTTTCCTCCACCCGCCGCCAGTACAAGTGGAGACACTACAAGCAAGAGCACCAAGGAAAGGACCGTGCATTTCATGGCTTCACCTCTCTTTGTTATTTGATCTTTGAAAGTCCCATCGAGCGTGCATACAGTCTACAGGACGAGAAACCGGCAGGCCAATTATAAGGCGGCGCGTGGGGCCACGCGCCGCGCGGATCTATCCAAAAATAACGGTCAACTCGCGTCCGAAGCTGAACTGAGGACGCCGTCGGGACTTGAGCGCCTTAGTCCCGGTCTGAGAGAGCGCGGTTACCAGAATCGGCATCGCAATCGTAGGATCGCACAGCACCGAGAGAGTCTTCGCGTCCTTTGCTACTCGCCCCCAGGTTTGAGCCTCCTCAAAACTGCGTCCCGATGTCGCGCTGCTTTCCGGCAGGTCGAGCCCGATCTGCAATGCGTACTTATGACCGCGCATCGCTTGTTTGATCATACCTGCGGTTATCTCAGTCTGCTGGACAAAACGTTTTGGCGGTCCGCCGCCGAACAGCACTACCGATGTTGTCACTGATCGGGCCATTATCTGTGCCGCCTCGACCACGTCCTGAATGATGTCGAACTGAAACGGATTCTTGCGATTGATGCGCGACGTTGCGATTCCAACCGCGATTGCCGAGTCCGCCACGCCAGGACAAAAGATCGGCACTTTGGCCTTGTACGCCGAAGTCAGAATACCGTCTTCAGTAGCAATCTCCGACAGCTCGCGGCCCAGCAGGTGCAGGAATTCACGCGTCGAATAAGGCCGTGAATGATCGACGGTGTTCGCGAAATTGCCAACCCACTCGTCCGCCTCTCTGTACTCGTGCTCGCTTGCAAGCGTGTCGTAGTACCGGCCCACTTGCGCGTCCTGCAGCTCAATATCGCTTACGTCCCAACCCGCCTGATAGTGATAACGGCCAAGCGTCTCGTGGAGGTCGTGAAACAAATTCGCTCCGGTTGAGACTACGACGTCCACAAAATGGTTCTTGATCAAATACGAAATCAGCCGCCTCATCCCGGCAGCTACCAGCGCACCGGACAATCCCATAAACACCGTCGAGTTGTCTTCGAGCATGCTGAGCCACAGATTGTGCGACTCGGCCAGCGCGCGCGCCTGAAAACCAGCCCCCTCCATCTTTTGAAGTATCCCTGCAACCGATCTGTCGCGGTCGATTTGCACCGGCCGAGTCGGAACAGTCAGATACTTTGCGCTTTTCTCTTTCTTCTTCAGCATTCGATTCGTTCCTTTAGCAAAACTCAGATCAGCCCCGCGCCGTTATTCGAGGTACGTGTAGCGGTTGATATTGGCTTCGTATTGCTGCACCAGGTCGTCGGCATCTTCAATCGTCAGTTGCCCGCCGGCAACCCGCTCCCGCGTCTGCCGAGTAAAACTTTCCCAGGCCTGTTCTTTGTCATACCTGGCATAAGCGAGCATGTCCCCGATGCGTGATCCCTGCACGATCTTCTTAATGTGATAACGGCCTTCGGTATCGATGACGACGTGAGCCTCGTTTGGCTGGCCAAACAAATTGTGATAGCTGCCCATCACTTCCTGATAAGCGCCGACCAGCAGAATCGCAATGTAGTAAGGCTCGCCCGTATACGGATGCAGCTCGAGTACTTCCTTGACGTCCTTCAAGTCTACGAACTTGTCTATGTGACCGTCCGAATCACAGGTGATGTCCACGAACGTGGCGTAGTCCGAAGGCGTCTCGTTTAAACGATGGATCGGCATTATCGGAAACAGATGGTCGATTGCCCAATGATCCGGCGCCGACCGGAAGACCGAGAAATTGCACAGATACTTCGACGCCAGGATCTTCTTAAGATCGTCGAACTCTTCCTCCTGGATCTTTGCCGATTGCGCAAATCGAGACGCGCGCGCGCAGATCTCCCAGAACAGCACTTCGCCCTTGGCCCGATCTTCGAGACTGATCAGACCAAGATTGAACTGAGTGTGCAGCTCGTCCTTGTGATCGAGCGCGTCGTGATAGTACTCGCGATAATTCTTGGAATTGACGTCGTCGCAAAGCGCCTTCAACTCGATAATAACCTGCGGATCGTCGTCCTTGACCGTGACTTCAGGCTGGTCGTCGGCAAACGTCTCGATCTCATCCCTGATCGACGTGACAAACACCGCGTGATAAGCCGACATCACCCGCCCGCTCTCGGTTACCAGATGCGGCTCCGGAACGTTTTCGTCTTCGCAAACCGACTTGATCGTGTAGATCACATCGTTGGCGAACTCCTGAGGCGTGTAGTTCACCGACGACTCAAACGTCGTTTTGGAACCGTCGTAGTCCACTCCCATGCCGCCGCCGATGTCCAGAAACTCTACGTCGATGTGCATCTGCCGGATCTTGGAATAGACCCTGGCAGCCTCCTTCATGGCCGCCTTCACCCGCTTGATGTCGGTGATCTGCGATCCGATGTGAAAATGGAGCAGCTTCAGGATGTCCAACATCTCGCACTCGCGCAGAAGACGGATGCACTCCATGATCTCGGATGGTGTCAGGCCGAATTTCGCCGATTCTCCCCCTGAAGAAGCCCACTTGCCCGACCCCTTTGAATAAAGCTTGGCGCGAATGCCTATGAGCGGTTTAACACCGGTTTCTTGAGAGCGGCGAAGAATCATCTTGAGCTCGTTCAGCTTCTCAACAACGATCACGACTCGCTTGCCTATCTGCACACCCATCAGCGCCAGATTCACGAAGGCTTCATCCTTGAAGCCGTTGCAAATCAGCAACGAGTCGGGTGTTTGCTCCAGAGACAACGCGGCGTAGAGCTCGGCCTTGGAGCCGCACTCGACTCCAAAATTGTATTTGCTGCCCTCGCGGAGAAACTCCTCGACAACCTCGCGTCGAGGGTTCACCTTCATGGGAAACACGCCGAAGTGATTCCCGTTGTAGTTGAACTCGCGCGCGGCATCCTGAAATGATCTTTGGAGTTTCTTGAGCTGATTTGAAAGTATCTGAGGAAAGCGAAGCAGAATGGGAAGTTGAACTTTTCGTTGATCGACGAGGTCGTCGACGAGCTCTTTTACATCAACCGATCGCGCGTCGCCTTCGGCGGGTCTGACGGCGAGATGGCCCTGGCGGTTAACCTCGAAGTATCCTGCTCCCCAATTCTCCACACCATAGGTCTGAATGACCTCTTCCAGTGTGACGTTTTTCATCTATCCAATCCCCGCCAAGTGTTTCCCCGCCCATCGGTCGCCGATCCACCTTCGACGAGCCGCAGGGGAAGGCATCAACCCATCCCCGGCATCGCTCCGCCGAACGTCGCTTTGGCAAACATAGCTTTGCAGACTCCGGCTATTCCCAGCCTTGTCCGTTTCCCGCCACCCGCCGTCCTGCCCGCTCCCCCGCCAACTGACGGCCTGCCAGAGTTCGCGCTTCAAAACTGCTCGCCGCGAAACTACTTTCATGCCCGAAACCTGATTACTCCGTAAGCAATTGAATTTATCAGATTTTACCGGGGCAGGTCTAGAACTTTTTTTAGCAAGGGTTTACGGAAAGTTTACCTCCTTGTTTTTGCCACCCGCCGCCACCTCCCGGACGAGCGACCTGCGGCAAAACCCCGACGTGTTCTTCGACTTTGCTTGTGATCCCCGCGCTGAGAAAATAGAATCGTCTTCGAACCCGATGAAGCAATACCTGGAACTCGTCCGGCACATCCTCGACCGGGGCACGCCCAAAAACGATCGTACCGGGACGGGAACCCTCTCGTGCTTCGGGTATCAAATGAGGTTTGACCTCAGCGAGGGCTTTCCCCTTCTCACCACCAAGAAACTTCATCTCAAATCGATCATCTATGAGCTTCTTTGGTTTCTTCGCGGGGACACCAACATCGGCTACCTAAAGGAGCACGGGGTGCGGATTTGGGATGAGTGGGCCGACGAACGCGGAGATCTCGGACCGGTTTACGGCGCGCAATGGCGATCGTGGCGCGGCGCCGAGGGGCAGACGGTCGACCAGATCACTAAGGTGATCGATCAGATCAGAACCAATCCGGACTCAAGACGGCTAATAGTCAGCGCGTGGAACGTCGCCGAGATCGACAAGATGGCTCTCCCGCCATGCCATTTGCTTTTCCAGTTCTATGTCGCCCAGGGCAAACTATCCTGCCAGCTATACCAGCGTTCAGCCGATGTCTTTCTCGGAGTGCCGTTCAACATTGCATCCTATGCGCTGCTGACGATGATGATCGCGCAGGTCTGCGACTTGGAACCGGGCGAGTTCGTGCACACGTTGGGAGACGTGCATCTTTATTCGAATCACGTCGAGCAAGCGCGGACTCAACTTGAGCGAGAGCCGCGGCCGCTTCCGCGCGTTCGGGTCAACCCTGGTGTGCGTTCGATTTTTGAGTTCGAGTACGAAGACTTCACACTCGAGGGCTATGATCCTCATCCGCACATAAAAGCCGAGGTCGCCGTTTGATCGTTTCGATAATAGTAGCCCTGGACGAGCGCGGAGGGATCGGGACGCAGAACCGGCTCCCCTGGCGGCTTTCGGCCGACCTGCAGCGTTTCAAGGCTCTGACCATGGGCCATCACCTCGTAGTCGGACGCAAGACTTTCGAATCGATCGGAAAACCGCTACCCGGCAGGCAAATGATTGTGGTCACACGTAACCGCGCCTTCCAAGCCGAAGGGTGTCTGGTCGTGCAGTCGCTTGACGAAGCGCTCACCGCCGCGCGACTCGCGGAAGAAAGCGAAGCATTCATCGCGGGCGGGGCCGAAATCTACCGGCTGGCGTTGCCGGTGGCTGACCGGCTGTACCTTACACGAGTCCATGCCGAAGTAGATGCCGATGTGTTTTTCCCGGACCTGGACCCGCATCAATGGTCAGACCGCGAGCTCGGCGCTCACCCGGCCGACGAGAAGAATCAGTACCCGATAACGTTTCACCTGCTGGAGCGCTTGAAACAATGATCGAACTGAAAATAAAAATGCTGGATCCGGATCTGACGACACCGAGTTATCAGCATCCGGGAGATGCGGGGCTTGATCTTCCAAGCCGAATTGATCTGGTGCTCGGGCCGGGCGAACGAGCGATGGTGCCGACCGGGGTCGCGGTTGCAATTCCCGAAGGCTACTGCGGATTTGTCTTGATTCGGAGCGGGCTGGCGGCTCGACACGGCATCGCCTGCGTAAACTCGCCTGGGTTGATTGACTCGGGGTATCGCGGCGAGTTGACAGTGATCGCGTTGAACACCGACCGGCGCGAGCCGTTTCGCATCAAGCGAGGCGAACGAATTGCACAACTCGTGATTCAGAGGGTTGAACAGGTGATGGCGTTTCAGGTAGAGCAGCTCGATGATACATCACGCGGTGACGGTGGTTTCGGGAGCACCGGGAAGTAAGCGACGTGATTGTAAAGCGACTCGGCAACCAGCCTGAGATAATTTATTGGACCGCGATTTCCGCCAGACCCGCGAGACGTATCAGACCTTAGCGAGAGTGAGCCCTTTCTGGTCCTGATACTTTCCACCGCGGTCGCTATAGCTTGTTTCGCAGTCTTCGTCTGATTCAAAAAACAATATCTGAATGAAGCCTTCTTCGGCGTACAGCCTCACCGGCAGATTCGCCGCGTTGTATAGCTCAACTACCAACCGCCCGCACCAGTTCGCTTCAAGCGGCGTGGTGTTTGCAATCAGACCGCACCGCGCATAAGTGCTCTTTCCGATGGCGAGAGCAGTCACCCGCCGGGGCATGTTGAATCGTTCAATCGTGACTCCCAGCGCGTAGGAATGAGGCGGAAGCAGCCAGTACTCCGATCCATCGTCGGCGCTGCGGATCGGAACATCCAACAGACTGCTGGCATCGAAGTTCTTCGGGTCGATCTCAGTACCGGTGACCGGTGAGAAGACCTTGAACTCGTCTCGGGCTAAACGACAGTCGTAGCCATAACTCGAGAGCCCGCAGCTTATGACCTTGCGGTCCTCGACCGCTCTCACAAGTCTTGGCTCGAATGGCTCGATAAGCTTTTGCTCGAGAGACATCCGCTTTATCCACGAGTCGGACTTAATTGACATCAATCCTCCGAAGAAGTTTTCTCTTGCTCAAATTCAGGCGAAATACCGGGCCGAAACTTTAAGCCGCACAAGCGTGTCAGTCAAATGGAGCGAATAAGAGTTCTGAGGTTCGAGCTCTGAGTTCTGAGTACTGGGTTTAGTTCTGACTCAAGAACGCAGACTCCGAACCCATAGTCAGACTCAGAACTCCTTCTTTTGCGCTTACGATGCGTTCGGCTAAGATGCAGGTCATGCCGCAAGACTCGTTCAGCAACATCGACGGCTTGCTCAAGTCGCGAGGCCTCTGCAACCCGGCGAAGGAGTTCCTCATTGCGCAGTCGGGCACATTGCGTTTCACGTACAGCGAATTCGTCGCAGAAGTCGAGAAGCGAGCCGAACTGCTCGCTTCTCTAGGAATCAAGAAAGGGGATCGTGTCAGCTTGCTGCTCGCAAACAGCGCAGAGTACTTTGTGTCGTACTTTGCCTGCTTCAAGCTCGGGGCTTGGGCGGGACCGGTGAACTCGCTGCTCAAACACCAGGAAATTGAATACGTCATCTCAAACTCCGAAGCGTCCGCGGTCATCACCACACCGGAATTGCTGCCGGGGCTCAGAAACATTCAATCGGCGGCGCCCTCCGTTAGAGCAATGGTTCTGATCGAGGATGGCGAATGGAAGGTGATTGCGGGGAACAGCATCCCTGCCGTCTCTCGATCCGCGGAAGTTTCGCTCGACGACGAAGCAGTAATCATTTACACCTCCGGCACGACCGGAAAGCCCAAAGGCGTAATGTTGACGCATCGCAATATGCTCGCGAATGCGAAGCAGATTTCGGAGTGGCTCGGCCTGAATGAGAACGACAGAGCGCTGATGATAATGCCCCTGTTCCACGTCAATGCAGTGATGACAACCGGATTGGCGGCCTTATGGGCGGGCGGAAGCATCGTGCTAGAGCCTCGATTCACCGCGTCGAGGCACTGGCAAATCATTTCCGAGCATGCCGTGACTTACTTCGGATCGGTCGCGACTATGCTTTCGATGCTGAATCACACTTGGGCCGATGGCTTACCCGCCGGTTGTGACACGAGCTCGCTGCGATTTGCGCTTTGCGGCTCGGCTCCGGTCCCGGTTGAAGTGATACGGGCATTCGAGTCTAAGTTTGGGTGCGTGGTTGTTGAAGGCTACGGCTTATCTGAGTCGACGTGCCGTTCGACCTTTAATCCGACCGGTGACGGCAGGCGTCCGGGGTCGGTAGGTCTGCCGATCGGCAACGAGATGAGGGTCTTTGATGACTCCGACAATGAGCTTGGGCCGGGGAAGATAGGAGAGATCGTGTTGCGCGGCCCGAACATTATGAAGGGCTACTACAAGAACGCAGCGGCAACCGAGCAGGCCTTTCGTTCGGGATGGTTTCACACCGGGGACCTCGGCTACAAAGATGAAGAAGGATACTTCTACATCGTGGATCGCAAGAGCGACATGATCATTCGAGCTGGAGAGAACATCTACCCTCGAGAGATCGACGAAGTTTTGTACTCGCATCCCAAGGTGAAGGATGCGGCGACGATTGGAGTGCCGCACGAGATCTACGGAGAAGAGGTGAAGGCCTTTGTGATTTTACGGGAAGGATGCGAGGCTTCGGAGGAAGAGCTGATGGATTACTGCAAGGAGCGCCTGGCAGACTTCAAGTGCCCTAAGACAGTATCTTTTGTTGAAGACATCCCGAAAGGGCCTACCGGAAAGCTACTGAAGCGAGAACTGCTCCGTTCAGTTAGCTGAGTGCTCACTCAGAACTCGAGCTATTTCCATTGCAGCCAGAAGAGCCGGGAAAGCCACAACGCCAGGGCCAGACACCCCACAAACACCACGCCGCACGCCAGGAACTCATACACTCGCAACGTCCGAGACTGCACCATCTCGGGATTGTCGTCTTCCACGTGGTTGAGCCAAAGCGCTACCCAGTGCGACATCAGGAACCACGCTACAATTCCTATTCCGAATCCACACAGGACAGCGAGGATCAACATCATCAAGCGGCATCACTTTCCGACGGCGCGTAGCTGTTTCGGTTGAAGCAGCCATCTGAGGCTGCCGCGCGGTGACGGTACCGTCTCGGTTATGTTTACCAGGCACACCGCACCCTTTCGGAGCTCGATCGACAGGCCACCGCTACCGGCCACCATTCTTGAAATGAAGTCGCCCAGATCCGGCTGGTGTCCAACCAGACCTATTGAGCTCGACTCAGCAGATTTGATTTCAGAAAACAATTGTTCGGGCGGCGCACCTGGCGACAGCGCAGATGTTTGTCTTACGTCGCCTTTCTTCAACCCGAGGGCATCGGCGACGATCTCAGCGGTGTCAGCTGCCCGAACTAGGGGACTGGTCAGCAACAGGTCCAACTCGATTCCGAGCCGGGCCATGCCGCGTGCGGCCTCACGCATTTTGCTGCGGCCGTCGCTGGTAAGCGCACGCTTTTCGTCCATGAACCCGTTCTTCTCACCGAGCTCCTGCGCGATTCCGTGACGTATCAGATAGATGTCCATGGTGTGCCCGCAATTATATTTCACGCAGCGGGCCCGCCCCAAATCGCGATTGAGCAACCTCGGCGCGCGATAGTAAACTCATCTCAAGCGCCGGGCACCGGATCAGCAATCCGGATTCAGCGAGTCTGATTGATGACTGTCAATCCCAAGCCATTCTATTTGGGTCGCGTACTCGGAATACCGATCTTCGCTCACTACAGCTGGCTGCCGGTCTTTCCGATCTACGCCTGGGCGATAGCGTCGGGGTTGCTGCCTCGCGAAGCGCCGGGGTTGGGCCGCTGGCAATACTGGACCGCCGGCGTGCTCACCACCACGTTGCTGTTTGCATCGGTTCTGGCTCACGAGCTGGCGCACGCTTTGATGGCGAGGGCCGAAGGTCTGGGTACTGGGAAGATCACGCTTTATATGTTTGGCGGACTTGCCACGCTGAACGGGCAACCCGCCCAACCCTCTTCTGAATTCAAGATTGCGGTCGTTGGGCCCGCCGCCAGCTTTTTGATCGGCACAATCTTTTTTCTCGGCGACGAGCGGATCTTAGGCGGGTCAACGCATCTCGCGATGGCTCAGGTGCTTCGACATCTGGGGTTGGTGAATTGGTTCCTTGCTGGATTCAACATTCTGCCGGGATTGCCGCTCGACGGGGGAAGAGTGCTGAGGGCGGCACTGTGGAAGCTGAACAAGAACTTCCGCGCGGCTACTCAGCTTGCGGTTCGTTCGGGACTGATGATCGCGATCACCCTGGTGGTGGCGGGAATATACTCGTTCGTGAGTATTCCCGATTATGGAATCACCGGACTGTGGATGGTGATCGTCGGGCTAATGGTGGGATTGATGCTTGGCACGACTCAGGGCCGCAATCGCGGGCCCTGGCGCGTTCGCCGCGGGACTGTCGAGGACCTGATGAGCCAGGATGTCGTGCAGGTTCCGCCGTCAATGAAGATCGAAGAGTTCATAAACAAGATTCTCAACAACAATCACCACACGAGTTTTCCTGTGGTGTCCGATGGACGGCTGCACGGGTTCCTGCTGCTATCGGAGCTAAAGGCCATTCCATCGGAGCGGTGGCCGGCGCTGGAGGCCCGCCAGGTGATGCGACCGGTAGACAATTCGATGTTTGTGAACAGCACTGCCACGATAGCGCAGGCTCGGCAAGTTCTAACGGCGGGCAAACACGAGCGCGCTGCGGTGCTCGACCGAAATGGCTTCATCGTAGGCTACGTAAGCCTTCAAGAGCTTCAGTGAGAAAGTGGGTAGTAAGCAGTAGGCAGTAGGTAGTAGACAGTTTGGTTTTCTGGTTTTTGGTTCCTGGTTGCCTGACGGGACGCAAAAGTGAAGCGGAGGCCCGATGAAGATCGATATTCACACCCACTACTACCCCGAGGCCTATTTTCAGTTGATACGGGAGGCTCCGTCTTCCGAGTTCTCCTTTGATCGCGATCCTACCGGTAGAACGATCATCAAGTACCGAGGGGCGCGCTTCTTCGGGGTAACCGCGCCGATGACTGACGTGGCAAAGCGCCTGGAAGACATGGACCGCGTAGGCATCGACGTTGAGGTGATTTCACTCTCGACCCCCAACGTTTTCTTCGCGGACGATAAGCAGCAGCCGGAGGTTGCTCGCAAGGTGAATGACGCTTATGCGGAGCTGGTCGCCACGCATCCGGCACGTTTCAAGTCGTTCGCGTCGATCCCGATGGATTCGCCGGATCACGCTCTTAAGGAGCTGCACCGCGCGATAGACGAGTTGAAGATGAACGGGGTCGTGTTGCTGAGCAATATTCGCGGACGGGCACTGACCGATCCGGCTTACCGGCCGTTCTTTGCCGAAGCGAATCGGATGAACCTGTGCATCTTTCTACATCCAATGATCCCGACCAATGCGGAGCTGTTTAGCCAGTATGTACTGGGCCCACTGGTGGGATTCCCGTTCGACACATCGCTTGCGGTGGCCAGGATGTGTTTTGATGGAATGTTTGAGGAGTTCTCTAATATCCGTTGGATCATCGCGCACGCAGGAGGGGCGATTCCTTACTTGATGGAGCGCCTGGACAACGGGTTTCGGGATTTCGCTGAATGCCGAGCCAAGATAGACAAGCTACCGAGCATCTATTTGAAGCGGCTCTGCTACGACACAGTGACCTTCAGTCCTTATGTATTGAGGATGGTCCGGGATCTTGTAGGGTCAGATCACATGCTGATGGGCAGCGACTATCCACACATGCTTGGTTCGATCGAGAGGTCAGTCTCATCGATTTCGGAGCTACCGATTCCTGATCACGAGAAGGAGAAGATCTTTTCGGGAACAGCGCTGTCAATGCTGAACAATCAGTAAACCCGAACCAGTCACTTATAATTCACGTAGACCACCTTCGTCTCTGTGTAAAAAGTCATAACTTCGTTTCCTACTTCACGACCGCCATAGCCGCTTTCTTTTATGCCGCCGAACGGCACGTGTGAATAGCCGCCAACTCCGGGACGGTTGACGTGAATGATTCCCGCCTGCGCGCGCTCTGCAAATTTGAACACGCGGCCGACGTCGCGGGTGAAAACTGTCGACGCCAGCCCGTAGCGCACTGAGTTCGCAGTTTCGAGTGCGTCCTCGAGATTCTTGACTCTTATGACCGCGACTACGGGTCCGAAAATCTCTTCTTTGCTGATCTCCATCCCCTGGCGGGCCTCAAGCACCGTTGGCGCGAAGAATAACCCGCGTCCGAGGCTGCCCTCAGTCAACTGTCGGCCTCCGATGCAAGACTTGGCTCCTTCCTTGCTTCCCACGCTCACCCAGTGAGTGACCCCGGCCATTGCGCGCGAATCCACCAACGGTCCAATTTCAATTCCAGGCTCCGCTCCCGGCCCGACTTTGATGGCTGAAGCTCTTGTTACCAGCCTTGTCAGAAAATCGTCGTAGACTTTTTCGGTTACGAGCGCGCGGCTGGTTGCCGTGCAACGTTGACCCGTCGAACCGAGTCCGCCCACCACCACACCGTTGACCGCCAGGTCCAGGTCCGCATCGTCGAGTACTACTTGCGGGTTCTTGCCACCCAGTTCGAGCTGCAGCTTCAACAGGCGATCGGATGCGGTCTTTGCGATGATCTTGCCGACCTTGGTCGAGCCGGTGAACGATACGCCTTTAACGGCATCGTTCGATATCAGCTCCGCGCCGGGTTCGGTGTCGCCATGAACCAGATTGACGACGCCTTTCGGGACCCCGACCTCTTCGAGTCCACGCACGAGCGCTGCCGCGGTCAACGGAGTCAGCGGCGAGGGCTTTAACACCGCGGTGTTTCCTGCCACGAGCGCTGGGGCCAGCTTCCAGACCGGAATTGCTACCGGGAAATTCCACGGGCTGATCAAGCCGACTACTCCGAGGGGTGCTCTGGTCGAATAGCAGAAGGTCCCGTTCTCCTCCGAGGGATAAACGGCTCCATCGAGTCTACGGCCGAGTCCTGCGGTGAATTCGAGGATATCCATCGCTCGTTTTACTTCACCGGTTGACTCCGGGAGAATCTTGCCCTCTTCACGAGTCAACAGGTAGGCCAGTTCATCTCGTCGCGCATCGATCCAGTTGAGCCAGTCGAACAACAGGCGGCCTCGCTTTGGGGGAGGCACGGACGCCCATTCTTCCTGGGCGCGGGCTGCGGCATCGATGGCGCGTCGGGCGTCGGTGCGGTTCGAGTCCGGAGCGCGTGCTACGAGGACGGACTGGTCTGCGGGATCGTAGCGGTCGGCGAGCTTATCGGAGGGTTGCCACTCGCCATTTATGTAGTTGAGCACCGTTTGACCGGGTTCGGGTAAGCCGTTGGTGAATTTCTCGTTCATGTTGTCGTCTCTGGTTTTGCCTTGTGCTTTTGCTTTTGTCTCTGAAATCTCAAATCTCTAATTTGAAATTTCAAAGTCAGATTATAAACCCCCCGTAGCCGGGGACACAGCCGATCTAATTTTCTGAATCTAAACTATTGACTCGGTGTACCCTGGGGCTTAGGATGGCCGGGTCGCATCAAGTTGGTTTTTGATGGTCACCGAAAAGGCACACCAGGAGCGATCCTGGGTCGCAAAGCCAAGGTCTTTGGAAAACCGCAGAAGTACGCCGCGTTAGCAAATTGCCGAGGAGCCAAAAAGCGCTTTCCTCGGTCGCGGTATTGAAATCTCAAATTTTCAATTTGAGATCTCAAATCTGAAATCTGAGATTCCTCAGGGCGGTTCCAAAAAGAATGACTGGCTGCCGAAGTGAGATTGAAGGCGGCTCCCTCCAGCTTCTCAACTCACTCCAATCGTTCGACGATACGTGCCGGTGACCCCCGGAGGCCAGCCCCTCCAACAGCGAGAAGCATGTTTGCAGTGTGAACTGGTGGGAATCCTGATGAGAGCGTTCGCAGGCCTTTTAATACTGACATTCCTCATTATGTGTTCCGCCGACGCCAAGGCGCAGGGCGCATCGGATCCGACCGATGATCCGATAGCCGACGACGTCCGGCCGGCACCCCAACGCACTCCAATGATGATCGTGCGCGAGGCGCCGAATCCGCCGGCAGCACAGAAGCCCGCTACTCCGCCTCTTGACCATTCAAAAAAACCGGTTCAGGCAAAGACTACGCCGGCAAAGCCGGGAGACGCTGCGGCAAAACCCGCAGACAAGGCCGGTACGCAGGCATCCACTCAACAGACATCGCCTGGCGCTCCGCAGCCAATCGTTATTCCGGCGGCGGCCGTTCAGGCAGAGATGGCTTCAACGGGCAATCCAAAATACGACGAGTTCATAACTCAATCAGCAAACCGCAACGGAGTCGATCCCAATCTGATCGTTGCGGTGATGCGACAGGAATCCGGGTTCAATGCGCGAGCACGTTCCTACAAGGGCGCAAGCGGTCTGATGCAATTGATGCCGGCAACCGCTGCTCGATTTGGTGTGAACAACATTTTCGATCCGCAACAGAACATAGAGGGTGGAGCGCGATATTTGCGATTCCTCCTCGACACGTTCAACGGTGACGTCAATCTGGTGCTTGCGGGTTATAACGCGGGCGAGAACGCGGTCGTGAATTCCGGCTACAAGATCCCTCGCTACCGCGAAACACAAAACTACGTCAGGGCCATTTCGGAAAGATACAATTCGACAGGTCCCGGCAAGACGACGGCTGCCAATAAGACCCCTGTAGCGCCGTCCGCCGCCACGTTTGCTGGTGGCGCGAGCAAGAGCCTTTCCAATAACTATTAGTCAGGCAATCGATCCGGCGGCGGGCTTCAACAAACTCGTTGACCCGGATCGAGCCCTTGACTAGACTAGAGACCCCCAGAGCAACGCCCCATAGAAAGCTGTAGGTTATGCACTCTTCGGTGCGTGACAGGATAATAGCTCACGGGGTGGTTCTGGCCCTGATCTTCTGCCTCACCGCCCGACCCGTGTTGAATGCGGCCGACGCAGACGCCGGCCGAGCAGGCAATGCGCGCTCTCTGTCAGAAGAACTCTTCAGGTACGCAAGCGATCTTGGACGGTCTCTTCACGACCGGTCATCCGAAGACCGGAACAACAGCGATTATCGACGTGCGCTCGACGCCTACGGACAGGTAATCAGACTTAACAGCGATAACTTCTACACCGCCGAAGCCCTTTCCCGGCAAGCCGAACTCCTCAGGGAAATGGCCGACGACTCAAACGACTCGGCAGTTTATCAGCAGGCCATCGAGGCTTATCGCGAGCTTGTCTCAAATCACCCGCGAAGTGCATTCGTAGGCGCGGCACTTGTAGGAATTGCTCAGATCTACGAGGAGAATCTTCAAGACCTTGAAGGCGCCGCGGCCGCGTATCGAGAACTCGCCGCTTACTTTCCAAATTCCGTCATGTCTCGCGAGGCCCGCGCCGTGTTGTCGCGTTTCGAGGCCCAACTCGGCAATCGTCCAGTCGATGTCATGATTCCGCCAACCTCTGCGAGTCCGACCGGACCCCGATTGCACGAGGGAGGTCCCGAGCTCACCAATGTCAGAAACTTTGGGGGCGCCGACTACGCTCGAGTGGTGCTCGACCTCTCTGAAAACGCGACTTATACGCAGCACCGCGAAGGCAATCACTTGTCCTTACAGCTCGACAAGGCAACGGTGGCTCGCTCGCTTTACGGCAGACGATTCATCGTAGGCGAGAACAATCTGTTGAAGCGCATCACGGTGGTTCAAACAGAAGGAGCCACGCCTAAAATCGACATGCAGGTCGCGTCTCTCGGCGAATACTCGGTCATAAGGCTGTCCGAACCGGAACGCATAATCATCGATATGCACAGCTTCGATCCCCGGCGTCCGGTTGTTCGAAATTTTGTTCCGACGCCCGAGCCCGAATCGGCAGTCGCGCGAAACTCTGAAACGCCCACGGGAGTGACCGCACGGCCGGAAGCTCCGCGCTCCAGTCGCAACCAGAATCCTATGTATTCGCTTCCCGAGCTTACCGAGCCGATCGTTGCCGAGGGACTGGACGAAGCGAAGAAGGCGATTTCGGCGCCCGCAACGTTGAGCGCTAAGGAGCCCGGGCCGAAATCAGAATCAAAAGTAGTCGAGAGCCCGGTCAAGAGGATCGTCATAGATCCCGGGCACGGCGGTCACGATACCGGCACAATAAGTCCGGGCGGTATGCGCGAAAAGGACCTCGTGCTGGATGTCGGCAGGCGATTGCGGGCCTATGTCAAGAAGAGCTATCCCGATGTTGAAGTTATTCTGACTCGCGATTCAGACAAGTTCGTGGCTCTGGAGGAGCGCACTGCAATCGCTAACTCCCGGCATGCCGATCTGTTCATTTCAATTCATGCGAACGCCAGCCCGTCTCGCGCGGCCTCAGGCGTCGAGACATACTTTGTAAGCCCGGACCGCGCAAAACCGGACTCGCCTCAACCCGCGCCGGCGACTCAATCTTCGGCGACCGAAAAGTCTGCGGTCGAGCCGGAGAAGGCTGCAGCCAAAGCGGCCGAGGAGAAACCACAGCCGGTCTACGCGAGTGTCACGGTAGCGAATCGTGTGGGCGAATCTCGAGAGCTTGCTCGCTACATCCAATCAGGTCTGGTGAGGGGAATCGGCGCTGCTTCTCCGAGGACCGGCACAAATCGCGGGGTGAAGCACGCGGCGTTTGTAGTGCTGCTGGGCGCGTCGATGCCCAGCGTCCTTGCTGAAGTTTCCTTCCTATCGAACGCAAGAGACGAAGCGTTGCTGCAAAAGACCGAGTTCAGGGATCGAATCGCCGCGTCTCTATTCGCGGGTCTCAATTCCTATCTAAAACGAGCCAGAGGCTGAGGGGAAAGTGCTGAGTGCTGAGTGCTAAGTCCTGAGTGGCTGAGTGCTGAGTTCAACCCCGAAGGGGTTGCGTCGTCCAGCCCAGGGTTGCCGTCCGCGGCTACCCTGGGTAAAGGCACCGGACCGGATGCAACCCTGAAGGGGTTGCGTCGCGCAGCCCGGGTTGCCGTCCGCAGCTACCCTGGGTAAAGGCACCGGACCGGATGCAACCCTGAAGGGGTTACGTCGCGCAGCCCAGGGTTGCCGTCCGCGGCTACCCTGGGTAGACCGAGGAAATTCATCGCAACCCTGAAAGGGTTGCGCAATCACATTGTTGAAATCGCGTTTCGCAGGGCGTCGGACGCAACCCCTTCAGGGTTGCATCCGGTCCGGTGCCGTTACCCAGGGTA